>DASXYX010000036.1:0-69574 GCA_036502245.1 Verrucomicrobiia bacterium | reverse complement strand
GGAACAGAGAGGGACTGGAAGCAGATTGGATTTGAAAGGAAGAACGTTTTTAAAGCCCGACCTCATCCTAACCTTCTCCTCCAGGAGAAGGAACAGCGAGAGGACATGCCTGGATTGGTGGAGCGGCAAGCCCATGGATTCCGCCGGGCGCTTAAAGAAATGCCGGAAAGAAGCCCTGGCCTGGCCTGACCCCTCATCCTCGTTTCTCCACCGAAAGCCTTCGAGGCTGATGCCACAATCGAGACAGTGTCAAGATGCGCCCGAATCCCGCCCCACCATGGAAAATTTAATTGATTTTTCCCATGTTGGCTTTACATTTTCGCGCATGGAAAATTTGCAGGATTCGCAGATTGCGCAGTATATCCCGGTTCTCATGATCCTGGTGGCGGCCATTGGCTTCGCTGTCGGGGTTTTGTTCCTGTCCGTGATGATCGGGCACAAGGGCCGGCATAATCGCGCCAAAGACACCGCGTACGAATGCGGCAAAGACCCCATCGGCGATGGCACCGCGCGGTTCTCGGTGAAATTTTACCTGGTGGCGATGTTGTTCATCCTGTTCGATATCGAGGTGGTGTTCCTGTATCCGTGGGCGGTGGTGTATCGCCAGATGCTGGCGGACCATGCCACGCGAAACATGATTTTCGGTTCCATGATTTCTTTCGTCGTCGTTCTGCTCGCGGGATACATCTACGCGGTGCAGAAGAAGGCGTTCGACTGGAAATCTTGAGCAGGTAGAGATGCCGCGCTGCGGCGTCCGGGGACATCGCCATGAACGGCAGGGAGCATCCAACGGCGTTGAGACAGCAAGGAGTGAGTCTCATTGTTTTCTCACCCCTCACCCTCAATCCCTCTCCCCGTTGAGGGGAGAGGGAGGAAGCCGCCGGTTGTGCCTTTCCGTAAAATGGATCATGGCCCTGATGCGCGTCCAATTTTCGACGCGAGGGGAGAAGAGTAACAAGATTTGCTCTGTGATTGGTGAACTCCAACATCCAATATTATGGCCAAAATCAAATTCGGCACTTCCGGGTGGCGCGAAATCATCGCGCGCGACTTTACTTTCGATAACGTGCGGCTGGCGACGCAGGGCATTGCGCACTACCTGAACACGGAGCTTCGCAACGAGCAGTCCCCGCTTCATTTCCGCGAGCCGGTGGTTATTTTAGGGCGCGATACCCGGTTCCTGGGGCGCGAATTTGCGCTGGCGGCGGCCGAAGTGCTCGCGGCCAATGACATCGAGCCATTGCTCTGCGACCGGGACACGCCCACGCCGGTGATCGCGCATACGATCCGGGAGCGCAAGGCGATTGGCGGAATCAATTTTACGGCCAGTCATAATCCGCCGGAGTACCAGGGATTGAAATTTTCGACCTGGAACGGCGCGCCGGCCACGCCGGAGGTCACGAACCAGATCGAAGCGAACATCGTAAAGCTGCAATTGGAGAATTTTTCGTTCAAAGGTTCCGTCATCGGTACTTACGAATGTGAGACGATCAATCCGCAGCCGGATTATTTCAAACAGTTGCGCAAGCTCATCGACTTTTCCGCATTGAAGAAAGCGAAGCTGAAGGTGGCGGTGGATATTTCGTACGGCACGGGCCACGGATACCTGGACAAACTGTTGGAGGGCGTTGGCGCGAAGATCACGATGTTCCATAACGAGATGAATCCGTTGTTTGGCGGGCATCATCCGGAGCCGAACGAGGAGAACATGCGCGACGTGAGCAAATTTGTGCGCAGCGGCAAGGCGCAGATCGGGTTGGGCCTGGACGGCGACGCGGATCGGTTCGGCATCGTGGACAAGGACGGGACCTGGCTGACGCCGAACCAGATATTGGCGCTGACGCTGTATCATTTGAAGAAGAACCGCGGCTGGACAGGCGCGGTGGTGCGCACGGTGCCGACGAGCCACCAGGTGGATGCCGTGGCGGAGATGCTGGGCGTGAAAGTGCACGAGACGCCGGTGGGCTTCAAATACATCGGGGCGTTGATGGAGAGCGAACCGATCATCGTGGGTGGTGAAGAGTCCGGCGGGTTGAGCGTCAAGGGTCATGTGCCGGAGAAAGACGGCATCCTGGCGTGCCTGTTGATGGCGGAACTGGTGGCGACGGAGAAGAAATCGCTCGGCCAGATCCTCAAAGAGCTTTCGAAAACCATCGGAGATTTTTATACGGACCGGATCAATGTATCGTTCGCGCCGGAGAAGAAGGATGAATTGCTGGCGAAGCTCGGTTCAGGATTGAAGAGCATTGGTTCGTTCCCGGTGGAGAAATTTATCACGACGGACGGATACAAATTTTTGCTGCCGGGCAGGGAATGGGTGGCGTTCCGCGCGAGCGGCACGGAGCCGTTGATCCGGTGCTACATCGAGGCGAAATCGAAAGGGAGCCTCAAGAAATTACAGTCAGCCTGCCGGGAAGTGCTGGCGGTGTGAGTGGAAGAATTTTGACCACGAAAGACACCAAAGGCACGAAAAATTAAAGCGGGGTCACGGCCACCGCAGTCCAGGACGCAAGCGTTTGCGCGATGCCGGAGATCAAGGGGCGACGGCCACAAAGCAATGTAAATCGCCGGTTATTTCGGGAGGAGCCGGATTAAGCAAGCGGGTTGCGCTCCGCGCCGGACTCATTGTCTTTGCCCTGATTCTCGAAACTTTGCGCTCAAGTATTTGCCGGCCCGAATAGCCAGGCGCTTCCCTGCGACGGTCACAGTTTACGGCCCGTCACCGGATTTGTTCATCAACAAAATCTTGAATTGGGCGAGTTGTTCGTCGTAGAAATCAACGGAATTGGCCGTGGTGGACACGGTGGAATCGAAGTTCACCAGGGTGACCATGGTGCTGTAGGTGGCGGTGTCGTGAACCGGCAGCACGGCGCGGATGCCGCCAGCCGGTCCCAGGCGCGAATAACAGTCCTGTTCGTGGATCTGTTTGACAAGCACCATGCGATAGCCCAGTTGGTCGAGAAAATTTCGGTAGGAGTTGGTGGTAATGATCGCTTTTTGCATCGTCACAAAAACGGCGGCGAGATTATCCAATATCGCCTTCAGGGGTTTGAACTGATCGCGAGACAGGATGCGCTCAAAACGCTGCTGTTCGCTTTCGCCGGCCGCGGGCTGGGCGGTGACTGTTGGTTTCTTGATCATAAATTTTTGCCGGAAATAATTCGCGTACCCGGCTTGTGGGGCGGGTGCGCAACCATTCTCGTTGATGGCGGCACTAAAGTCCAAGCCTCATTTGAGAGTGGCGCTTAGGGGAATGGCGCGGTCGCAAAGCTGGCGATTCCAGCGCGGGTGCCCGGCGAATTGCGCCGGCTCCTGGGGCGCGCGTGGCGTCTGCGCGGGCAAAGCACAAGGATTTGGCTCGATGAAGGCAGGAAATTTGGCCGGGCACAGCCACCGGGTCGTCGAGATGCGGAAAAAGTCCGCGAAAAGTCTTGCAAAACTTTTGACCAGGAGGAAAATCGGCAAAACCGCCCGCGCTGGCCGCGGGCAACTCATAAGGCAACCGGCAATTAATTTGTCATGAATTTTCTTTGAATATGCGAATTCTTTATCCTTACCGCGGTGCGTTCATCAAGGTCGCATGCATTCTAGCGATGGGGTTGTCCGTTTCCACCGCGCGGGCCGTCACTCTCTGCGAGGCCCTGGATGCAACCAACCTGACCTGGATCAGCTACGGTGACGCCGAGTGGTTTGGCGAAGTCACCAATTCCTACGACGGCGTTTCGGCGGCACAAAGCGGAATATTACAGGACGGAGAGTCATCCATCCTGCAAACAACCATCGTGGGTCCCGGCACAGTTACGTTCTATTGGGAAACGCTGGGTGAGGCTGACGAGTTTGATTTGGAATTCGACAACAACGGAAGTTACATGGACGACATCACCGCCCAGACATCGTGGAGCCAGGCCAGTTTTCAGCTTCCCACGGGCACGAACGTCCTGACCTGGACCGCAACCACCGGCAGCGGTTCCTCCCCCGATGACGCCGGATTTGTGGACGAGGTTGTTTTCACACCGCCGCCGCCGCCGCCGCCATTCATCCCGGGGACATGGACCCTGACGAGCAACATGGTTGCCGCCACCTACGGTGAGAATCTGGTGCTGCTTACCAATGGAATGGCGTTTGCCTATGAAGGTTCCTCGAGCGGTCTGCCCAATTCAGAATTGGATACGGTGCAACTGTTCAATCCCGCCACGGGAGCGTGGTCGGAAACGGCCAATGCGCCGACCCTCCGCATCACCCCCCTGGTGGTCACCTTAAAAGACGGCAACCTGCTCACTTGCGGCGGGGGCAATCTCGACAGCGTGGACCGTTACAATGAATCCCTCGGACAATGGTTTACAGCGAATCCGATGTCTGAGGGGCATTGGACGGGAACCATCACAGTATTAACCAACGGAGAGGTGCTGGTCGCGGGCGGCAACGACAATAACGGCGACCTTACCGCCAGTGTGGAACTTTACGATCCGACGACCCAAAGCTGGTCTCCAGCCGCCGCGATGGCTGATAGCCGCGCGTCCCATACAGCCACGCTGCTTACCAATGGACTTGTGCTGGTAGCCAACGGGGGGGACGCAGCAGGGAATCGTTTGCCCGTCGCTTATCTTTATTATCCGGCGACTGGCATGTGGTCAAACACCGGGGCCATGACGACGGCGCGGGTGGGCGCCACGGCGACTTTGCTTAACAACGGCAAGGTGTTGGTGGCCGGCGGTTTCGACAACAATTTTCAAATACAGTCCTCGGCAGAGCTGTATGACCCGGTGAGTGGCACGTGGAGCAGCGCGGGCAACATGGCCCATCTGCACGCAAACCACATCGCCAGCCTGTTGCCGAATGGCATGGTGCTCATTGCCGGCGGGGTGGACAATTCAGGCGCCACCGCCAACGCGGAGATTTATGATCCCACGACCGGGATCTGGGGCACCACTTCCTCCATGCAGACGAATCGCGCGCAATTTGCCGCCGTCCTGCTGAACGATGGCCGGGTGCTGGCTGCCGGGGGCTACAATGGCTCGGCCGTCTATGCGTCCGCGGAAACCTTCAGCCTCACCAGCGTCAACGCCGCTGCCATCGTCATCACCAATGCGACGTGGCTGATCAATGGGACTTTTCAACTCGGCTTCACCAGCCTTGCCGGTTCGACCAACGAAATTTTTGTTTCGACCAATGTGACGGCGCCCTTCACGGACTGGGTATTATTGGGGAGGGCGACGGAAAACCCCGCCGGAACATTTAATTTCATCGACAGCGCTTCCGCCAGTTCTCCCAGGCGCTTTTACCGCGTCCGTTCGCCGTAACGATATAACTCAAACCCATCCATGAATTCGAAGGGGATAGAGCGTCTTAAAAAATACTGTAGCCAACGCGAACTGCTCTAACTAATTTGTTTTTGCTTTCACCAGGATGGCCTTGTTTTTTTTCAGAAATTTCATGATCGTCGTCATGCCGCCAACCGAGTTTTGGATCCGGACGGCGTTAGGCCTGCCCAATTTGTAATGCACGAGCAATTTACCCACCATCCCTACTTCCAGATTGGCTTCCGCCATGCGCCAGACTTGACCAGCTTCCAATGCTTTCATCCGGCTAGGTTTCCTCAGCTTGGTTTTCATCATCCCAGAGTCTGCGCCGGAATCTCGAATTAAACCAGCTTTAAGCGACTTATTATGACGGAAAGGTGGACGAGGTAACGAGACTCAAATTGGCGATCTATCAACCATGACGAGCGATATAGATGAATTGGTATGGGATGGGCGCATCTCAGTTTTTAGCATACGGGGGATCGAATCTGAAGTCCCGCAGGGACTTTTTGAGAATAGCCCGGCGTTTCAACGCCGGGGAACGGGAGGCACACGTTTCAAGTCCCGGAGGGACGACTGGATTTTCAACCGTCCCTGCGGGACTTTTCTCATTCCATCACGGTACCCGCAGTTGAAACTGCGGGCTATTATCAGATGTTCCTGCGGAACATAAGCCCTGGCAATCAGAAGCGCTCAAAAACTGAGATGCGCCCGTAGGGGATTGGGACGAACAGACCTTGTTGACAAGGAGGAAAGAACGAAATAGGGTCGTTTTAAAAAAAGATATACCTCATTTTGCGGCATACTTATTGTCAGGCTGCTTGGCCATGCGCTACATACTTGCCATTTTATTTGTGTTGGCTTTTGAGCTGGCTCGCGCCGCTGATAAGGTTGCGCCCCCGGATTTCTCCAGTTATCCGCAGACCGAATCTTTCAAGGCATATTTGAGCTTCCACACCAACGCGGCATGGAATCTTCAGCACACGAATCTTTTAGCGATTTCAGCATTCCCACATGGCGGGGCATTTGCGATTGAGTATTCGGTCACTGACGGCGGGCAGGAGTATGACTGGCGGGACGTTTATAATTGGGCGATTCAGGCGGATCGCCAGAAGCAACTATCAGAGACAAACCTCACGGCATTGCGCTCAGCGATTCACGACCTTCCAGCAGCGAGCGTTTCCCCACCGATTGAGAGGCTGGTTATTGTCAGTTTTCGAGACGGCACAAATTGGGTGACGCGCAGCTATGATAGCGGCACACTTCCCAAGCCAGTGCGCCAGATTTACGACATCGTCGGCGAGAGATTTGAGAGTAAGCAGACCAAATGACACAGCCTGACACACCACTGGAGCCAATAAATGAATGTAGAAGGCAGAATGAAGAATGATGAAGTTGACGCCCGGCGGCGTGGCTGGCAGCTTTTGTCCGTTAGGCATCATGCGAGCATCATTTTCATTCAAGCTTTTTCTCGTGACCATCGCGGCGTTAATCGCAGGCTATTATTTGATCACGTCTGTGAGCATCGGCGGACTGATGCCTTACAATTTCACAGCAGCGGATGTCATCGGACATAGTTGCCCATTTCACATCGTCCCTGTCACCTGGGTATCAGGCAACGACCAATTTGACATTTTGTTTCGTTGGAGCATTGATGAGACAAGAGCTAGACTGGCAGCATTACTTGCACTTTGGATGCTTATGGTGAGCATACTTTCTTGGCAATATTTGAGAGGACGAAGACATACCGCCTAACACCGCGCTGGATCCAACAAAATGAATGCAGTAAGGTGATTATTTTATGGAAGTGGAAATTTTAAGATTATTGCGGCATCGGGATTATGTCCCTGCGAACGTGCCCGAATTATTGCGGCTGCTCCGCCTCTCGCCAAATCGGCAGCAGGAGTTGCAGCTTGTTTTGCGGAAACTTGAACACCGCGGGAGCATCGCGCGCATCAAGGGCAACCGCTATATCCAGCCGCAGCAAGCCGACCTGGTGCCGGGACGCCTAAGCATCAACCGCGCGGGAAAAGGTTTTTTGCGGCCGGACGATGCGAGCCTGAAGGAGATCATGATCCCGGAAAATGCCACGCTGACGGCCTTGCACGAAGACCATGTGCTCGTGCGCCGCGATGCGCGGCCCAAAAGTTTCCGCAGCGATATCGGCGGACAGGAAACGGGTGAGGTGATCCGCGTTCTCGAACGCAAGCGCACGCAGATGGTCGGCACCCTGCAGCGCGGTCGCGTCTCGCTTTTTGTCGTGCCCGATGATCCGCGAATGCCGCACGATATTTATGTGCGCCCGCCAACGGACGTTGGCCGGCCGGCCCGCGTCGGTGACAAAGTGGTCGTCGAGTTGAAGGAATGGGAATCGCGCAATGCCAATCCCGACGGCGAAATCATCGAAGTGCTCGGCGCGCCGGACGAGGAAGGCGTGGATATGCTCTCGGTGCTGCGCCAATACAACCTGCCGCTGCATTTTCCAAAAAGTGTTCTCGACGAGGCGCGCGCAATTGGCGCAACGGTTTCGCAAAATGAAATGGCCGGGCGCCAGGACTGTCGGCGCGATCAGGTCGTCACGATCGACCCGGACGACGCCAAAGATTTTGACGATGCGATTTGTCTGCAACCGCTTTCCGGGGGGCAATGGAAATTATGGGTCCATATCGCGGACGTCTCGCATTATGTCAAACCAGGCACGGCCCTGGACGACGAAGCGCGCCGGCGCGGCAACTCGACTTACCTGGTGGACCGCGTGATCCCGATGTTGCCTGAAGCCTTGAGCAACGAACTGTGCTCGCTCAAACCGGAGGTGGATCGCCTGACGAAGTGCGTGGAATTTCTATTGTCAGACGATGGCGATGTGTTGAGCGCAAAATTTTACGCGGCGGTCATCCATTCGCGACGGCGCTTCACTTACAAGGATGTGTTTGCGATTTTGCAAAAACCGCCAACCAACGCGATTGAAACAATGTTGCGCGACGCGAGTTCATTGGCCCAACGGATTCGCCGGTCACGGTTCAAGGCCGGTTCACTGGAACTGGATTTTCCAGAAATGAAGATCCGGCTGGACGAAGAGGGCAAAATCTTGCGGATTGAAAAGATCGAGAACGACCTTTCGCACCAGTTGGTCGAGGAATACATGCTGCTGGCCAATGAAGCGGTGGCGGGACGGTTGATGGCGCAAAATGTTCCGGCGATCTATCGCGTGCATGAAGAGCCGGACGCGCGACGGCTCAACGAATATCGCGAGGAGGTCTTGAGCCACCATGTCGCGGCGGGAAATTTGTCGAAGCGCATTGAGGTCCAGAAATTGTTGCAAAAGCTGGGCACCATTTCCATCGGCCCGGCGCTCAAGATCGGTTTTTTGCGTTCGCTCATGCGCGCGCGTTACGCCGTCGAACCGCTCGGTCACTACGGTCTGGCCAAAAAGAAATACACGCATTTCACGTCGCCCATCCGGCGCTACGCCGATTTGGTGGCGCACCGCGCGTTGTTCGAGAAAAGTCATGGCGCGCTTCATTCACTGAAAGAAACGGCGGAACACATTTCCGGCACGGAACGAAATTCCGCCGACGCCGAGCGCGATAGCAGGGATGTGAAGTTGTATGCGTTTCTGAAGGCGCAATTGCTCTCCGGCGATGCGGTGGTTTATCCCGCGCTGGTGACCGATGTGCGCAACTTCGGTTTCTTTGTGGACGTGCCCGGCCTGGCGATGAGCGGACTCGTCCATCTTTCCTTGCTCGAAGATGATTTTTACGTGTTCGACGCGCAGCGCAGCCATTTGATTGGCCGTCGCGCGCGCAAAATGATCCGGCTTGGCGATAAAGTCCAGGTGCAGGTTGCCCGGCTGGACAGCTTTAAGAAACAAGTGGACTTCCGCCTCGCTGAAACGAAACAGTTCTCGAAAGGACGCCACGCGGGTTCGCCGCCGGGGAAAGCTTTTTCACGGCAAAATAAAAATCCCCGTCGGAAGGCTCATCGCGGAAAACGGTGAATTTGCGCTATAAACTCGCCGACGGGCATCAACTTCATCATTCTGCCTTCATTTGTTACTCCAGCGGGGTTAGGTGACTGGTCTCTCATCTTGAATAATTGGCGCCTTGCGTTTGATGTCTCGCCTGAAAGCTTGGCCAAGCAAAATGCCGCCGGCGAGCATCAATGTGGCGGGTAGAATAATGCTTGGAATGAGTCTGTGATAATCCCCAATAGCTCCGACGACATTCTTATGCAACTGCTCTCCTGAAAAGCTGTTGGTTAAATGAAAACGCTCGTCATACTTCTCGGAAATAGGCCGAGGCAAAGCATCAATGGCAAGAGAAACCCACGCAAGTCGAAGGAATCCCAATATTAACAAAATGTAACCAGTTTTTCGCATCATACTCGAAGTCGCCTAACAATCCAAAACTGCCTGTCTTGTCGTAGCTTCCGGGCGAAGACAGGAGCTACGTCGACGGGTGTCAGTTTCGTGCCAGTCACGCCTTTGCTTTGAGCACTCCATATCGTTCGTCCAGCTTCTTATCCAAAACAAAAATGAGCCAATAAGCAGGAACAGCCGCCACAATCGCATAAATGCTATGTGTAAGAAATATCGCGGCAAGCGGCAAAAGCTGAACCAACCAAGACGTGTATTGAATCCATCCTGGGCTCGTCGCGATACGAGAAGCTTTCGCGCATGATGGGCAACGATAGAGCATCGAGCCTGAATACCAGTAGCGCCTCCACGTCACTTCTATCTGTGACTGGCAATATGGACATGTCAATGCACGCTTCATACAAGATGCCTAATGACCAAGTACTGAGCCACGCCGACCGGCGAGCGGCACCGCTGGCTTGATAATCGTTGTATAACTTAAACCGCCCATAAACTCAAGAGGTACTCGGTGTAAAAATGCCTGGGCTATTACCACGCGAAAAATGAAAGCGGCAGAGGACTGCCGCACTCCAAGACGCAAGCGTTTGCGCAGGCCAAACCGGGTTTTGCGCCAGTCCCTGTTGTAGCGCCGTAGGCGCGGCATGTTTGTAGTAAAAATCCAAAACAAATTTAAAGCTCCGTCCAGGAGCGGCATATTTTTGTAACGCCTCCTATAATCGAAAACGCAAGCGTTCGTACAGGCCCAACCGAATTTTGCGCCAGCTTTTGGAGTGCGCCTGTCCTCTGGCGCTTATAATTCATCGCTCGGAGGTTGCAGATGGCGTTGGTTCCAGTGATGTGTTAGGCGACATCATTGTGTATCTGCCTCTGCGCCATTGAGTGCTGAAGCCTTGCCGCTTTGGTCGATCCAAACCAATGTATCATTCGTCGTAACGGCCATAAAACCACCGTCTTCAAAGCTCGGAGACTTTGCCGCAAGCACGCACTGCTGCTGCGTCTGACCAATCGTGATGTTATTTGTGAATTGGTAAATGTCGCAAAGGTTCGGAACACCGTTGGTGAACGTGCCGCTCTTCCGAAGGTCGTCTGCTGCCTGATTTAGATTCGACATGATAGCGATGAACTTCACGTCTTCGGTCATGCCATTTAGCTGGCGCTTGATATAAAAGCCAGCGGCGGCAAGCAGGACGAGAACGGCCAAAACTATGATGATGGTAATTTTCATGCTCGAACGTCGTCTAACGATCCAAAGTTGAACGACGCGGGCGGCATCATCTCACCTTCTCGACAGAAAAGTTTGGATTTTCGATCAGCCCGAACGTATTACCGAACGGATCTGCAACGGCTGCCACACGGATGCCTCCACCAACATCTTGCAGCGGCTCGTTGATTGATGCGCCCAATGTCTCCAATCGCTTGACAGCCGCGGCCGCATCTGGCACGCCCCAATAAGCAACCGTGCCGCCGGGACCGGGCTTGCCATCTGGAATGAGGCCAAGCTCAAAACCTCCGACCGAGTAACCCACGTAAAAGGGCTGGTCGAAATACGGCTCCAGCTCCAGCACCTGATTATACCAGGCTTTCGCCTTCGTCAAATCGGTGACGTGATAAATCACTGTTCGCAATCCTTGAATCATAATTGTCTCCGTTTCTCAGCGTGCTCCAAAAGCTAACGCTTGCGCCGATAATCCCAAATCGCATATCCGACCACAAGATAACCGATGCCAATGCAAGGAAATACCCAATAAGTAACTGCACGCAGACCATGAAGCAATGACCGATAAGCCTCAAACGGTACTGGCTTGTTATATTCCGTATCTGTTAGAAGCTGGTGCTTAAGAAAAGTCCGCAACGTAAAGCCAAGAAAAATAACTCCCATAAACAAACAAAGGAGCATGGCTGCTTTCAAACCCTTGTCTGCTTTCTTCAATTTGTCTTCTGCATTCATTTTGTTGGTTCCAGTGAGGTGTTAGGCGACGAATCTGCGTAAATGAATCACTTCATCAATCGTAATGCGTCTTATGGGTAAGCCAACCGGTAAAAAACACTCTGCGTCGTCGAGCTAATCGTGTTCGTGTAGGAATCGCTTCCACCAGTGTTTGGGATTGCTGCCCAGTTCGTCCCAAGAGAATTGGTCTGTACCTCAAGATGCCAAGTCGCATAATCCGATGGCCAAGACAAAGTCAATGTGTCGCCAGATATTTTCGTCACCAACCCTGGCACGCTTAAATTATAATAATAAATCAAATCACCGGCTTCGCCCGCCCCGGCTCCCTGTGCGAATATGAAATAATGGACGAACATTGCATTTCCATTGCCAACCGGACTCGTAACAATGCTAACGCATGGAGCGCCAAACGAAAAGCTACCGTTCGGTGTTTGCGGTGATAGTTGTAAGACGGTTCCGTCCCCGGTTGGCCAAATGTTGGTATCCCCATAAGTATAGAGAAACACTCTCCATTCATCCCAAGTGCCCCCCGGAGTCCCTAGGTTCCCCTCCTGCACGTTATATGTGCCGCTCGAAATACTGAAGTTGTCTCTGAGGCCAAGATCATTTACCCCGGCGTTAGCGAAATCCTGATTATACACCAAGGCATTGGTGGGGTCCCAGTAGGTGCCGCCTAACGGCAAAGCAAACTTCTGAACTGTGGCGTAGCCGTTCTCATCCTGAGTCCCATTCCAATAATGAAAACCAACCACCATATCGGCAGCCCAATAATTGGTATAAAGCGCCAGATTTGCCTCATATATGTTTGGCGTTCCATTCAAATCCGATACATACGACGGTGCCAGCCAAGTCGCTCTGATGGTTCCGTTCAACAAATCGGTTGTATCATAAAATAAGTCGAAAGCTATCTGACAAGGAGCCGTAGACGGGCCATCTGTTCCTCCGTTAATCCACTGCTCATGCGTCAAAATAAGCCAGCTTCCGTTGCTCACTTGTTTGATGTCTGGCATGTCCGCATTATCAGCAAGCGTCCTGACAAACTGCCAATGGGTGAGGTCACTGGATGTCGCCAGATTGACCTTATATCTGTAGCCACCGCTTACCGCGTATGGTGAATAATATACCGCGGCATATTTTGCTGCCTGACCTGTCAAATCTATAACTTTGGCGCATGTCATCTCGTTTCCCTGACTATCCTCTGCATTATATACGCTTGCAGTGGCGGACATTGGGCTGTTCAAGATGTTCGTCAGCGTATTATATGAAACAAATGCTATGGCTGCCTTATCAGAGATCGCAGTAAGGCATAACAGTCCAATAATCACCGCTGTTGGAAGAAAGCGATCTGTCATTCTCCATTTCAGATGCCAATTTTGAAGTTGCGTGTTCACATTTGCAGCCGCCTAACCCATGGCTAAGAAGAAGTATTTATCATCGCACTTCTGCATATTGCTTTTCAGTTTAATGACTCAGTTTTAGCTATTTTGTTAGCTTTGTCAAATGTCGCCGCCGATGGTAAACCTATCATGGATTGAAGAAGGATTTCTCTGGATTTCACCGCTTTTCCGATTCGATTTTAAAGCGGTCCCGATTAATCGGGACCGCACTCCAGGACGCAAGCGTTTGCGCGGGCCAAACCGAGTTTTGCGCCAGCTTGTGGAGTGCGCCAGTCCTCTGGCGCTTATAATTCATCCCCCAAAGGAATGCAGTCGGCATGGAGAATTATCACTTGACCAGTGGTTAGTATGGATTGAAATTAGCAAAGGGTTGGGATGTGACGTATGAAACACTACATGGTGATTTTCTTATTGGGTTTGACCGGATTGATAGCGCGGGGCCAGTCCATCACGCCGATTTGTTCCTTTAACAACTTTACTAACGGGCCGGAAAGGCCCCTGGGAGAATTGACGATGGGACCGGACGGCAATTGGTATAGTACTTCAATCTTCGGCGGCAGTAATAATGATGGTACGGTATTTGAATTAACAACGAACGATGTCCTGACCACGCTGGTATCGTTTGCCGGTACGAATGGGGCTAATCCATATGCAGGTTTGACCTTGGGCCCGGATGGAAGTTTGTATGGTGTCGCTGCCGCAGGAGGCAACAACAATGATGGCACGATTTTTCGGGTGACGACCAATGGTATATTGACAACGTTGGTTGAATTCGACTCGGTTAACGGGTCTGGACCTGAGGCCGCCTTGACGTTGGGGCCAGACGGTAATTTTTATGGGACTACCAAGTTTGGCGGTCCGCTATCCCGTATTGTGGGTGGGAGGGGGGATGGCACCGTATTTCAAATGATGACGAACGGGACATTGACGACCCTGGTCACGTTCACCAATGTGAATGGAGCTTTGCCCGATGGGTCTCTGACGGTTGGGCCGGATGGCAATCTATACGGCACTACCAGTGAAGGCGGCGGCCCCGGTTCCGGTGCTGGTTACGGCACGGTGTTCCGTATGACAACTAACGGGGTTTTCACACGATTGGCTGTCTTCAATGCCAATGGCGAGATCGGCCCAAACGCCGGCCTGACATTGGGTCCGGATAACAACTTCTACGGCACTACCGAGGCGGAAGGTGGCAGTGTATCCAATGGCACAATATTTATGGTGACGACCAATGGGGTGCTGACATCGATATTTACTTTCGACGGCACAAATGGAACTGGCTCGGAAGGCAATTTGGCGTTGGGACCGGATGGCAATCTTTATGGCACCACCAGTGGTGGCGGCAGCAACGATGATGGAACAGTATTCAAAATAACAACCAACGGGCTATTAACTACGCTGGCCAATTTCAACGGTACTAATGGTGATGGTCCCGCGGCCGGCTTGACGCTGGGACCGGATGGCAATTTCTATGGCACCACTGGTAATGGCGGTAGCGGCGGTAACGGTGTCGTTTATCGCCTGGACCTTCCACCGGAATTTCTTGAGGCACCCACCAGTCAATCAATTGTGATCGGCAATGGCGCGACCTTGAATGCGACAGCATTCGGCACAGTACCGTTTTCATATCAATGGTTGTCCAACGGTGTGCCGATTGATGAGGCAACAAACAGCCAGTTGGCGATCGAGGAGTTCGTGACTAATACACAATATCAAGTGGTCATCTCCAACATATATGGCAATGCTACGAGTAGTGTGGCGACATTGACGGCAGTGGCGGCGACGCCGGCTGTTTCTTTAGACGCCAACGGAGACGTGATATTAAGCCTGGCGACGAGCACAAATTTCGAGAGCCGTCTTTATATGGCCACGAATCTGACGCCTCCTGTCGTATGGCAGTCGATTTATACCAATGTGGGTGGTGGGATCTGGCAATTCACAGATACTAATGCGGCGGCTATGAATTCAGGGCGCTTTTATCTTCTTTCCACCCCGTAAGGCTTTAACCATGCAAAAAATGAAAGCGGTGTCACAGCCACCGCACTCCAGGACGCAAGCGTTGGCGGGGGGGCCAAACCGAATTTTGCGCCAGCTTGTGGAGTGCGCCTGTCCTCTGGCGCTTATCATTCATCCCCCAAAGGCAAAAAAATTCACTTTTTAGTACGATTTTGTTTCCGGGGAACATTACGGAGCCAGATTTTCGTGTTTTACTCGCGGGCATGGACATTTTGAAGGGCGAAAAGGGTGGGGTAAAGGAGGCGGCTCAGCAGGAGCTTCGCCCTACCAGGCCGGTCCAGAGTCCACAGTCCACAGCCGCATTTTGCAATGAGTCTGGAAATCAGAGTCTCGTCACCTCGACTCCTACGATCTTCTTTGTAAACGAATTGACGATTGAGTCGGATGGCTGGGCGATGATCGCGCCGTTTGGGGATTATCCGAGCGAAGCATTATTGCCGACGGCGGATGGGAAATTGAAGCGGCAACGGGCCATCCAGCGCATCACCAGGGAATCCGCCGAGGGGATGGTGGCGCAATTTCATAATTCACGCGCGGGGCTTAAGAAATTCATCCGGGGTTGCAATATCTACGTGGGTCACCCTGACATGCCGGGATTGGAGAGCCGTTATCCGGACAAAGAGCCGAAGGGCGTCTTCGCCGACATGGAGGTGCGAGAACGAGGGGTATATGGGTTGCCGGTGTTCACGAGCGAGGGGATGGAACTGGTAGAGGGGCGAAAGCTGGTGAACGGGCAAAGGGTAAGGGGGTTCTCGGGCAGGCTGGTAGAGGCAACCCCGGATGGTGAAGCGGTGGCGGAGGGCCGGCGGGTTCCGGTTTTTGTTCCCACAAAAATCGCGAGCGCAGGGCTGACGGCGTCGCCGCATCTGCCGGTGGAGTTCTTCAATGAAGACGACACGTTGGCAGAAGAACCAAACCCTCACCTCACCCTAACCCTCTCCCCTCCCATCAGAATGGGAGCGGAGAGGGAACAGGATGCGAGCGCCGACGGGAAATTGAAAGTTAGGCAAGCTACGACAGGGAATTCTAATTTGAATGACGAAAAGAAGGTTTCGCGCGAGGACGCACGAAACAGCGGGCGAGACGCCCGCGCTCCACAAACAACAACAACAACGAAAATGAAAACACAATTACTCAAACTATGCACATTGCTGGGGATCGAGTTCGCCAATGAGGCGGATGATGCCCGGATGGAAACGGCGTTGGAACAAATCGAAGGGAAAATCACAACGATGACATCCGAACGGGACGAAGCGAGAAAGCAGTTCGCCAACGAACGGGTGGAGCGCATCGCGGATGAGATCGACCGCGCGATCATGAGCGGGCGGATCACAGATGCGGAGAAAATTACCTGGGGCAAACGGCTGGAGGCGCAATTCGCCAATGAGGTCACGGCGATCCGTGAACTGGCGGCCAAAATCAAAACGACAAGCGTCACTATTTCGCGCGGGCAGCGCCGGGACCAGATAGACCTGGCGAATCCTCGCCAGCGGCAGCAGTTCGTGAATGAGTTGTTGTCGGAGATCGCGGCGGAACAGCGGTTGGATCCGGTGCGTCACAGCAAGCGGATCCTGAACCTGGCGCGCGAGCGGCATCCGGTGTTGTTCGATGTGCCGCATGTGGAAATACGGACGCCAGGAAAAGCGAAAAATTAAACCACGGATGAACACTGATTTACACGGATAAAATCAACACAAAGAAAACAAAGGAAACGAAGAATATGAAAAATAAACTGAAACATTGGATGTGGCGGCAAACCTGTTTGCTTCCGCTGTTATGGGGCCGAACATTCAACGCTCAACATTCAACTCCCAACATCGAATTTTGTAACGTGGGGGAGGGGACGCATGAGCATGGGAAGAAATCGTATCTGCCGGTGGCGGCGACGACGGTGCGTTACTTGTTCTATGAGCAAGGGACGACGACGAACGATTATTGCCAATTGGCGCAGGGCACGAACGAGCCGCTCGGGCCGTCGGACGACCTGGCGGACACCAATGCGCTGGATGTGCCGATCTCGGTGAAGTTGCTGGGCGCATTCGGCGGCACGACACGGGCGGTGAGCGACGGCACGGTGACAAATAACACGCGCATCTGCGTTTCAAAGGATGGCACGGGCCGGGCCACGTGCCCAGCGGCGAGTGCAGGCACGTTTTGGGTGGTCGGCAAGGCGGTGGTGCCGATGGATGACGACGGCGGCGGAACTGTCGCGGCGGGAGATAACTTCGAGTTCGTGCCGTGCTTTCCAGTGCAGAAGACGTATTAGAGCGAAAGGCTTACGCAAAGTTACGCGAAATTACGCGAAGTTGCGTTTAGTTAAACGTAAGGAATAAAAATTTAAACGAAAACAGAAATAAAAATGAAAACAATGAATCAAACAGGGCGTCGCGGAGCTTCGCCCTCCGAAAAACCGTTCGGAAAATTTGGACGGATCACATTGCCGGAGTTTGCGAACGCGATCGACGGGCAGGAACCAATCGCGGGTACAGACCCGGGCCGCGGGTATCGTCCGGGACAGGTCTTCTTCGCGAACGAAGCGAGTTATCATCCAGGATCATACGACCAGCGGTTGACGGAGTGGCTGAACAGCCGGCGTGACATCGCGGCACAGTTCTGCAACGCAGGCACGTTCCTGGAAACATACTACAGCGAGCCGTTGACAAACTTCAGCACCGGCTGGCGCGACCCAAACAATATTGAGGACACGCTGCAATTTGTGGCGCCGGCGGTGCCGGTGGGCCGGCGGTTTGAATGGAAGCAGGCGACGAATGCGGAGGAGTTCCTCTCGGAAACGGTGGACGATCAGCGGGCGATCGGCGCGGATTTCAAGGCAGTCAAGTACACCGGCACGGATGTCACCGACAAGACGTATAACCGCGGCCTGACATTGATCATCGACCTGGACAACGTGTTCGAGACCGGGATGGGCGCGGGCGTGGTGCCCGCGTGGCAGCAGAACGCCGTTGCCAAGCTGACCCGGCGGTTGTATCGCAACAGCTTTCGGCGGGCGATCGCGGCGTTGTCGGCCTCGGCAGTGCAGGTGAACCTCACGTGGGCCGCGCAACCAGTGAATCCGAACGTGGTGCCGGTGAATCCCGACATGGACGTGAACAATGACCTGGTGACGCAGACGACCATCACTGGTGTGCGGAATAACCGCGTGCTCTTCGGAGACTCAGCGTTCCTGTATCGCAACCAGGCGTACGGGGCGCAGAACAATCCGGCGGGTTACATGGGTTACAACCCGGCTGGCGCGGAAGCGGCGTTAGCGGCGGCGTTGCAAGTGGACCGGGTAAAAGTCTCGCGCGAGCGTTACCAGAGCAGTGCGAGCGCGAAATCGGAAATCCTGGGCGCGAATGTTTATACGTTCTTTGCGCAAGATAACGTGGACACGGAGGATCCATCCAACATCAAACGCTTCGTCTCCATGTTCGACGCGGAGCAGGGCGGAGGATTGTTCCGGGTGTACGTGCATCAGTTGAGCGCGAAACTGGTGGCGATCTCGGTGGAGTTCTACGAGAAGATCGTTATCACGTATGCAGGAGGGATAAGGCAGTTGGTGATTGCGAATAGTTGATGAACCATGAAAGACACGAAAAATACGAAATATGAAAACATTCAACATTGAACATTCAACGCCCAACATCCAATGGGTAAAACGGCTCGGCAGGAGCCTCGCCCTACCTTGCGCATTGGGCGCAATTGTTTTGAGCCTCCTTACGTCGGCTCCTACAACTACACAAGGGGCGCCGACATCTGTGCCGCTGGCGATCTATCCGCTGACGAATGCGCTGGTGGGGACGACCAACTACATGGCGATCACCAACGGCGTGATGACGATTGCGGCGTCGCGGGCGAATACGGTGTCCTGCCAGCCATTCCAGATCTGGCGCGGGCGCGGGTTCACGTTGAACGCAGGCATCACGGGCGGGAATGCATCGGACACAGCGAACACGGTCTTTGTATTCCAGTTCGCAAGCGTCCATGCGGTCAACTACAACAGCGCCAACGGGTATGTGACCAACTGGTTGACGCCGTTGACGCCCGTGGCCGTGGCGGCGAATGGCGCAACAGAGGTATTATGGTGGACCAACATCCAGGCATCGGCGGTGGACAACGTGAGCCTGGGGCAGTTGCTGTATATCACAAATGGCTCCGGGACTTATTCATGCACGATTGATCCGACGAATACGTTCATTGGGGTCTATCCATAGTTGAGGGTGGGGAAACGGGGATGGGAGTGAGGACCCTTGAGAAGGCCTCACTCCCAATGACTAATGACTAAGCGCTAATGACTAAATAATTCCAAATAACAAATGGTGCAACCGGTTGATGATTCGTCATTGGGCATTATTTAGACATTATGGTTTAGGAATTAGGGCTTTTGAAATAACGATGAGGGTGAGGAGGAATTGAAATCTATGGCTTGGAACACAATATCAACGAGTGATGTGCTGAACGAGTTCACGGCGGCGGAGCAGGCGGCATTGCAGGGCATCCAGGGGGCGACGACAGAATTGGCGGCGGTCCTGGCGCGAGTGGTGGCGAAGATGCGAAGCCAGATCAAGGCCGGGGGCAATCAGTTGGATATGACGGGCCAGACGATCCCGGATGGGTTGCAGGAGGAGGCAGTGGCAGTCGCACGTTGGCGTTGGCTCAATTCATTTCCAGCAATGGCGGCGCTCAAAACTAAGGAGCGTCGGGAAGCGTATGAGCAGGCAGCGGCGATGATGAAGGAGGTTTCGAGCAACGAGCCAAACCGTCCGCGTACGGAATTGCCGCCGATCGTGGATACGACGGCTGCGCCGGTGGATGGGGTGCAGGTGGCGCGAAGGCAAAAGAGGCAGACGACACGCAAGAAATTTTCAGGGTTTATTTAAAGCGGGTGGACACAAATGAATTCCAGTTTTGTCTCAAGAGAAACAAAAGCGAATGACTAATTACTAAGCACTAATGACTAAAGAAATCCAAATGACGAATGACGCAATAGCAGTGAGGATTGGGCATTGGGTATTATTTAGTCATTATGGTTTAGGAATTAGGGCTTTTAAATCAAGATTAGGAGGAGGATTTAAGTGAATGATCTGATGGCCATTCAGCAAGGCATATATCGCGGCCTGCAAAGCTGCTCACTGTTCAATGCCTTCAACATCGTGCTGGCGCGGGATTTTTTGGCGACGGCCGAGGTGAAGATGAGTTCCATCTGGATGACACCAGGGCCGACCGGGCAGCAAGGGGTGGGATTATTGGTGGAAATTCCATCGGTGCGTTGGCCGAATCCGAATGGGTTGCAGCGGCAGCGGGTGTTTTCGGTGTGCGTCTATGAAGAACGGAACATCAATTTTACAGCGGCATCGGGGTCCTTTGGCGGAGGGACGTTCCAGATCTGCGAGGATGTGGCGGACCAGTTGCTGGATTTTTTGTGGAACTGGCGGTTATGGCGCTCAAGCGGATTGATTCCGGAGACGTCGGCGATCGTGCCGGACAAGTCTCACGAAGGGATCATTGGGATGAAGGTGAGTGTCTATGTGCGCCAGGAGCGGGCGCAGCCGGCGCGCGCGGCGACACCGAACATTTCAGTGGATAACAGTAACAATGTGACCATCACGGTGACGGACGGTTCGGCAATCTATTACACGACGGATGGGTTCAGCTACCCATCGCCTAAAACAGACGGGACGTTGAGTGGGGAACAGGCAGCGACGTTATACACGGCGCCATTCGTATCGAGTGCGAACACAATCATTATGGCGGCGGCATTTCAGGTTGGGTTGTTGCCGAGCCAGACGGCAGTAGTGGTGGTTTCTTAGCCGCAAAGATTTTTTGATCACGAAAGACACGAAATGCGCGAAAAATTAGCCGCAAGAGAATTTAAAGAGCGCAAAGAGGCGCGAGGATGAGAATGATTTAAACAACAAACAAGGGATAAAACATTATGCCATCATTAACGGAAGGACAAATCACGGTCGGCGGCCCGTGCAAGATCAACGACCCGAACGGGGTCATCTACACAGAGGGAGACGTGGTGCTCACGCCCAAGCCAAAATGGCGCGCGATACCATCGGCGGTATTGGGCGAGCAGGATGATGTGCTCGTAGATGGCTGGTGGGAGATCGAGTTCACGCCGAAATCAGTCTGGAACAGCGCGTATCGAAGCGTGTTGTTGCCCAGCGCATTTTATAATTATACGACGGCTGGCGCACCGCTGATCGGGGCGACGAATCGCACGGTGAATATCTGGGGCGCGGACGGAAACGGTTTTGACATCACGCGCTGCATCATCACGCAGATGCCGGCGGTGTTTTGCGGCATGGGCGAATCGGTCTATGGGAAGGCAAAGATGACGGCGTTCCTGGGCGATGGCCATGCGCTCACAGACAGCAACGCGTTCCTGGTGGCGAACACAACAGCGTGGTCGCAATCGGATTATCCAACGACGCACCAGGAGCAGTTGGCGACGCTGGCGTGGGGTTCGCTCACGGATTGGGCGAATGTGTTCGCGGAAAAAGGCTTTAAGTTGACGCACGAGTTCAAGACCAACCCAATCCTGCAAGGCAACGTGACGATCGATCACAAGGTGGCGGGTTATCGCGGCATGTTGTCATTCCTGCCGCAGCAACCGGCGACATCGGACCTGCTCTCGGCGTTAAATTACGTGATCGGGTCGCGCCGGAGCGGGAACACGAACAACGCGGTGGTGACGGCGAGCGGGATGAGCGTGACGCTGTACAGCGCGGCGGTGCGGCAACTGGCGTTTCATTTCGACAACAAGATGAACCGGCACGGGGAATTGCAGTTGGTGACGGCGATGACGGGAGCGAGTACCACACGATTGGCTTTTTCTTAACGCAAAGGCGCAGAGAGACAAAGACGCAAAGTGTTAATATGGAAACATTCAACATTCAACATTCAACGTCCAACATCGAATGAGTAAAACGGCTCGGCTGGAGCCTCGCCCTACCGACGATAAGGAAATGAGGATGAAGGGGAATTAATTATGGATACAAACATACAAACAACAACGGCGGCGCCATTGACGACGACTGGCGCCGGGGAAGAGATCGAAAAATTGAAGGCAGCGCTGGCAGTGGCGGAAGAGGTGGCGAAGGTGCTGCTGGCGGACCCGCACTTCAGGAATTGCCCATTGGTGGCGGCGATCCGCGGGCCGGTGGTCACAGCGGTAGAACGGATCGAGCATCTGGTTGGTTGGTTTGAGAATAATCCGGTCAAGGGCAGTTGAGGGGAAAAATGGGAACATTCAACATTCAACATCCAACATCGAATGAAAGTCAGCGGCGCTCTTCCGAGACGCCGCTACAAGGAATAGATAATGCCAGCAGTTAGTTACACATTTTATCCGGGAGGGAATGATGCGCCCGTCACGTTGGGTGATGATGCGGCGGGGAATATCATCAGCGGCGGGTTGCCCCAGAGCAATCCACAGGTGGAGCGGCGTCCGATCGCGGGTTCGGCCTACGGCCTGGTGATCGAGCATCTCAACGACGCGCCGACGCTGACGTGGACGGTGGAATGGAACCTGGGCACGCTGGACGCGGCGGTTAATTTCAAAAATACACATGCGCAAAGCATTGGCGTGAATATGGGGATCGCCCAGGGCGTCCTGGCGGAGACGCTTGACGATGGGACGAGTAATTTTTTCCAGAATTGCAGCCGGCCAAAGGTGGAGATCGTGAAATGGGTGGGGCAAAGCGTGACGGTGAAATACACGGTGCAGTATGGATATGTGACGGAAACTTTAAATGCGGTTTAGGGGCACGTCGAAAATTTAATCAAGGCACGAAATGAAAACATTCAACATTCAACATTCAACGCCCAACATCCAGGGTGATATCAGAGCCGGCAACAGCCGGCTGCCTTTTCAAATATTCAGTTCGAAAGGCTCGCGGGTACGCTTGCCCCACCGGGCCAATCGTCAATCGTATATCGTAAATCATAAATGGTTACGCCTTGCCTTGCTCTGTTTATTGGGACTAAGCCTCCTGACGTCGGCTCCTACAAAGGCGCAATATTATCCTGTGCCACAGTTGTATTCGGCGGTGAATTTTTTGGCGTTCAGCACGAATGGATTGCCGTTGACGAACGCGATCACGATCACGCCGTGGCCGCCGCCGACGGCGACATCGATCAGCGGCTTGAATTTTGTGAGTGGCGCGGCCCAGATGTTGACGCCCAATGCCAACGGGACGAATCTTTTTTATCTATATCCAAATTATTACCGGATCACGTGGCAGGGGCTGAGTTATGGAGCGACGTTTGCGGTGCTGCCGGGCACGAATCTCGTGAGCGTGTCGTCTGAGGTGAATAACGGCGCGGCGGTGTTTTGGGGCACGAATAATTTTGGTTACCAGGCAATCGTGGATACGAACGATACGACGCCGGGGACGTTAAGCCAAAAAATCGTAATGGGACCTGGAGGGAGTATCACGACGAACAACGTCGGCGGCAACGAACAGTTGGTCCTGACTTTTGTCACGAACACGGCCAATTATTTATCGCAGACGGGATCTACGAACGGAGTCATGGCCTATTACTTCGACAACCAGGGGTTGCGGGTGATCAACACCAACGGAGGGATTTTTCAGGTGGGAACGAATTGCGATGTTGTCGAGACGAACAGGTTCAATGGCACGTTCGGATTTCGGACGAACAGCTTTTATGCCAGTTTGCCGGCTACGCAGGGAGCGTTGCTGTTGAGCAATGGGAGCTGGACGGTGAACGCGAACGAGTCGGTGAACAATCTGACGGCGATGACGAACATCACCGCAGGCAGCGCGACATTGACATCCGGGACGGGGGCCATGGTTTTCACGAACGGCACGCAAGCAAACATTGATATCATCCTCAACCAGATTTCGGCGACGGTTTGGACCAATACGGTTTTTGGTTTTTCCGTAGTGTCGAATGGGCAATGGAATTATCTGAACGCGAGCGGGCAAACAATGTGGGTGTTGGGAGGTTCTCCAGTTCCGCCCACACCGGTTGGGTACCCATGGACAATCGGCCCCAATGGCAGTGGCGCAGCGCCGGGAAGCTCGCCGGTGACGGTGCTCGGCGGGGTGGTGCAGATCAATGCGCAAGGCGGCGCGACGAATTTGACGGCGTCAGGAATTTTCAGCGGCACGTTCAATGGAACCGGTGCAATCGCAAATGCCACCAATGCAACTTATGCGATCTACACAATCCAGGCCACGAATGGGGCGTTTGGAGGGAATATTGTGACCAATGCGAATGGCGTGTCGCGAAATGTCCTAATTCAGACGGCGGCGGGCAACTTCAGCGTGTCACTGCAAAGCGGGCAGGAATCAGCGGTGGTCATGACGAACCTGGTCGAATTGAACGGCGCGCAGGGACAATTGTTGGAGTTGAACACGAATAGCGGATTTGATATCGAGGACGCGTCGCTTTTTGGTCTTCATGCGAATGGCAACGGCAACATTTATTTCGACCGAAACATCACGTCGGAGGTTTCAACGGCATCGCAATTCATCGGCAATCTGGCGGGGAATGTCACTTATGCGACGAATGCGGGATCAGCGGTGGATGCAACATGCGCGATGGATGCCTCGAATGTGGCGCCGGGGACAATCATCACGAATGTGGTGGTCACGAATTCAGGGTTTTACGGAAACGGCATTGGGTTGACCAATTTGGCGCAGGCATCAGTTGGGACTGGCGGGCCAATGGCGACGACGAACCCGGTGACGGGACAATTGCAGCCGACATATAATGCGAGCGCGCTGACGAATGTTTATTTTTCAAGATTGAGCGCGACCTGGTTCACGAATTCTTTGACGGGCGTGAACACGAATGGATTCACCAATTCTGTTTCCTACCCGATAGGCAATTTCCGGTTCTACCTTCTCTGCACGAATAATAATGCAGAAATGAATGCCAGGGCCGGCGACACTTATGATTTATCCAGTGTGCTGATGAGCGCTGCCTCCGGGGACGGCGCAGATAATGTCAATACGTATTCAATGCCGCTGATCAATATAAATGGATCGACCTTCAATTTTTCATGGGGCGGGAGCGCGGTAAATAATCATGTCAGCACGACCGGCTTGATTCTGGTTCCAGAACATTCATTAAACGCCACAGCGTTAGACGTGTTTGGACTAACAAATTGGCAGGTCATCACCGTGCTTTATCAATAAGAAAGGGAGCTATGAATCACATTTCACGGGCGGCAGTTGCCGTTCTCATCGTTGGGCTATCATCCTGTTTTACTGTCATCGCTGATCCGGTGATCAATGTGCGCGTGTCCACGGTGAACATCGTGGGAACGGTGCTGACGAACGAGGCGGTCTCGCTATCGCCGGGCTGGAGCGGCGCGCGGATCTATGGCACGAACGTCTTCGCTTCACGGCCGGTGACACAACGGACAGGCGGCACGGGCGAAACGATTTTCTCCAACGTGGTCTTTGGGCCATACGGGCTGGACCTCTCGGACACTCATTTGTCGATCGAGGCGCCGACAAATCTGTCGGGCACGGTGGATGCATCAGTGCTGGTGACGAATCCGGCGGTGGTGCTCCCGAACATGAACCAGTATTTGCCGGTGGCAGTGTCGGTTTTGGTTGGGACCAATACGGCGGCGCCATCGGTATCATTGGCAGGGTTGCTTGGAATCGGGTTCATTCCGACGAATTATGACCGGGCAGGGGCGGCGCAGGCGGCAACCAATGGGGCGCAGAACTGGAGCGTGGCTTTTGCGACGAATGCGGGGACGGCGGTGATAGCGACGAATTCACCATTTGGGCCACTGGGGAGCGTTTCAGGCCTTGGCACGAACCAAATTTTTGCGGGCCAGGTGGCCATCCTGCATGAGAACGGAACGTGGACGAATTTCAGCGGGCCGTTTGCGCTATCGAATGCGCTGTTGACGGCGGCCAGTTTTGACAAGGTGATCATCGGGATCGGGACATGGCAGCTCGGCACAAACGTATGGCAGTTGTTACCTGACGAAGCGATTTACGGAGTTTCGGCGAACAATGTGAATATCATCAGCGGCGCAGGGGGATTGTTCACCGTTCAGCCGGTCTTCATTCTTGGAAACAGCAATGACGACCTGGAAAATTTTTCGATGTGGGACACGAATGAGACGATCAATTATTATTCCGCCTGTTTGACGGGGCAAACGACCAATTCCATCTTCCGAAATCTGTATCTGCGGGCCGGGACAGACTGTTTTTATCACGTCGGCGGCGGGACGAATAATTTTTATGGCGGGTCTTTGACCTCAGACTGGGACGCGGCGAATGTGTCGCAAGTAGCGGGGCAGTTGTTGGTCTTTTGGGGCACAAAATTCAATATTGTGACCGGCAATGTGTCATCGAGCACGGATGCGAATTGCTTGAAAACCGGATTGGAGCCGGTGGAGTTGCATGATTGCCAGTTGGTGTGCTCGAACTCCGCTTTTATCGGGCGCAATGGAATCCAGACAACGACGAATGGCTCAGTAGTCACGATTTATGATTCGCAAGTGTTCGGACAGGATGAAGATATCCAAAACCAGCTTAATGGGAGTGTTTTCGTGGATGCGGGCACGAGTTATTCGAAATCAGCAGGGCCGATCACTGCGTTGCCGGGGAACGGCGGGGGCTTATTCAATCTGGCGCAGGTGCTCGTGGCTACGAGTGGGCCGATGGTGACGACGAACCCGGTGACGGGGCAATTGACGCCGACATACAATGGGAGCGCATTGACGAATTTGAATGCAGGCCAATTGGCCGGGGGCCCGGTGCCATACGGAGTTTTACCGTTGATGACAAATACCTCCGTGGGTTGTTGGTTGTATGCTCCTCAATCTTCTTATTTGGATGTAACCAAAGGGGGCATGATTTATATCCAGACGGGTGAAGGTGATGGACAGTACGGCAAGACTGTATTTAACGTGCGGGACTTTAAGAACCAGCCGGGCACAAATTACATGTGGGCCGCGCTCTTGTATGCCACCAATAACGGGACGCAACTTTTGAACATTGGCGGGTGGTACACTACCAATGCGGCGACTCCGGGGTTCACTGCGTGGGCAGTTAATAATTATCCCGTTACCTTTACTCAGAGCAATTATGTGTGGATGTACTACACCAATTTCATCACATCCGCGCCGGTCACTTACAATGCGTATATTTACAATAATGGGCCGACAAATATCTGGTATGACGTGGAGAAAACGTACCTGACGAATTGGTGATTTTGAAGATGTTTAGGGTTTAACCAGATTGTGTGTCTTATTTTATAACCCGTTCGTGTCGGTAACATGATTGGGATGGGAAAGAAGCAAATCATCCTGGCACATAAGGAAGGTTTTCTGAGTTGAATCGGAAGGATCATAGGTGAGGATCAAACGCCTGTGGTTCATTAGCCAAACCCTGGCCTCCTTACCGTTCACATTGCCCGACATGTTGCTGTTCTCAGGACCATAGTGATGTCGCAGGACACCCAGGATTCCGTCATAAGTAGTTGAATCCATGCCTTCCTCGTAAATGTCGATTTCACACACAAGACGATTGGTTGGAGTCAGTTTGACGTAGCAGGTAAAATTCGTGAATGCAGAATTAGGCGCAGGAGGAACGAGTCGGGCAGCCATCTGGAATCCCCATTCATCGGGTTGCCTGTAAAGAGTATCCGAATTTGTGCAGGATGCCGGCAACGCTTGGCCGAGTTTTATGCCAAAAAGCGCGTCAATGTTCGTCGCTTGTCCAAAACACACCGGATAGACCAGTGAAATTGATAGAATGACCAGTGAAAGTTTCATATGTAATACTCAGTAGTTTGCCCATTTCTCTTTGAGTAGCCATGATAACGATGTCAGTGCCCGTGGCTAATGAGCGAAATGTTTCAAAACCCCCGCGTTTTAGCAAATAAAAAATCTCATAGGCAGCTAAACGCCCGCGAAGGGATTAAAATAGGTCGTTTTTTCTTCGATTTATTACCGATTTTGTTTCCGGGCAACATTACGATTTGGCCATTTTTGGTAAATTGCCTAAATGGAATGGGTAATAAGTAGAATTAAGGGAAGGAAGAGGATTTATGGCTGATCATGAAATCGTCTCGGCTATCGCGGATGCTTTGCCCGGCGCAGCAGGCGGTACAGCAAAGATAGGAATTGCTGTTGTGGACGCCATTTTTAAGAAAGTGGATGACACGCAAAACAAAACGAACGATCTCGTGGCCACTGTCCAGCAAATCAATGACAAGATCAAACAAATCAATAATCCCCAGGCGGACACCGATAAACAATTCATTGATACTACAAAGGCTGTGGCTGAAGCGAATGCACAAGGGCATGGATTAGCTGCCGAGTTGCAGGCCAGTTCCGCATTACAGGCCGCCTCGCGAGAGCAGATAGAGTCTAGAAATGATCTGACAGCCGGTGACAAGGCAAAGCAAGAAGTAAGACAACGTCATAGTGAATTATTGCATGCTCAAGAAATTTTCGACAGCCATGGTTCGGCCACTGACATCATAAAAAACAAGCAAAACGCCGAAGCCGCGGCAAAAAGGGATGAAGGCATCATTCTGGCGCATAATGATCTCCAGCAGCAAATCGTCGATGCCAAGGAAAAGGTGGAGGCGGATAAAAGAACCCATGATGTTGACACGGGGGCCTGGGCCAATGATTTTTCTCTTCAAGACAATTTAAGAAAACAAGCTGAAGAGGAAAATTCGGGCTATCTGAAAGCTAAACAAAAATTGCCGGGTGAAGAAGCTGATAAAGCGAAAGCAGACAAAACATGGTCCGACCTCGAAGGCGCGAAAAACTTGGTGGTCCAACTAAAGCAGGCCGCAGATTTGGCAGAGCAAAAGCTGGCCGAAGTGAACTCCTCGGCAAAATTCGGTGCGCTTCCCTCGTCAGGCATCCAAATCGACACGGCGGCGATAACCACTACCATTCAATCTATGCAACAGTCGTTCCAGACTTATCACCAAACCGTTCTTCAGGGATTGGAACAATTGAACGCAAAAGTTCAGGAATCCACGGCTGAAATCCGGTCGGAAATACAAACGATCCAAAGCCAGCATCAATATAATCACGGGCTTTAACGTATGCCGGTACAATCATTGACATTGTGGGAGTGTGTGAACGCGGATGCGGTGAATTTCACCACCGCGCCGCAATATGCCCAACCGGTGACAAAGACGTTCGCGCAATGGGGTATCGCGGATAACTGGGACTTCAAGGTGGGCGGGCTGAAGGACAGCGCCACATTGCAATTTCCGGCGGGTGCGCTTTCCGCAGCGTCGCCATTCACGTTTCGGTCCAAAGTGTTGATCCAGATCGATGATTTGAATGTGTTCATGGGTTATGTGAGCGAGGATGTGCGCAGCAAGAGCGGCACGAGCGACCAATCGCAACTGACATTGATGGGGCCGTGGTGGTATCTGCAAAATCTGGTGTACCAATTTTCGCTGCAGGTACTCACCGCGCTGGACTCGAGCAATAACCCCACTTTCACGGCGAGTTATTACACGCATTTCACACTGAACCTGTTCCCGGTCTATACCTTCACGCCGGCCACGCCGTCATCGCCATCACCATCGTGGATCGAGACGATCCAATTGTTCCAATCGCAGACGATGATTGAGATGGTTTTGGATTTCGCCATCTCGCAGGGTGCATGGCTGGGTTATAACCTGGGTAATATCCTGAATGTGGCGGTACATCCCAAGGACGTGCTGAACATCACCTGCGCGGAGGCCATCCAGTATCAGATACAGGATTATGACGCGGTGGTGTGGTTCGATTACAGCGGGACGCAACCGGTGTTCAATTGCATGCAGCGGAAAAACCTGCCGACGCTTACTCGCTCACTTGTAGGCCCGGTGCCCTCACCGGGCGTCTCTCGATTTAACCCGTTGACCAACATCGAAGGCTTCAAATTGCGCGAGCGCTACGATCTCAAGTGTCCCTACGTGCAGATCGCCTACGAGCAGCCGGTAAGCGTGAACGGGGTGCAGACCATCGCACAGGCGTGGGACATTTATCCGGCTCCGCCGGGCTGGACGCCGGGCAATTTCCCGCCGGCTCCGGAGAATTCGTTCAAGGCCATCATCACGACGGTGCCGTTGCGCGCCATAAACTGCACGACGCACCAGAAAAAAATCCAGACGATCACTATCGACATGGGAGATGTGAATTTCTGGCGGACGGTCTTTCCAGAGATGGACCCGAATGTGAACCCGAATGCCAGTAATGAGTTTGCGAACTTGCAGGTTGTGGATTCGCATCGGCAGAGCGCCTTGCCCAATCTCATCATCCAGGGTGGTTACTGCGTGCAGATGGGCGGGCAGGTCGCGCGGGACAATTTGATCGTGCGATTTTCCTATCAACGCATGCTGGACGCAAACCGTCCGGGTTCAACGGTGTCATTCCACACGAAGAATCGCCGGGGGCTGGTGACGAACCTGAACTTTCCGGCCGGGGTTTATTTCGTGTACTCCACGTATTCGAGCGATGGGGATGTGATCAGCAATTTTGATGGCATGGCGCAGGAGATCTACGAGGACTTGAATCCGCCGGACGGGCTTTGGGAGGGAACGGTGCCGTTGCTGGAGACGACGTACAGCGGGCAGGTCGTGATGGGATACGCATTGAACCTGAACAACACGTTGCCGCAGCACGCAGCCATGGCGGCGCTCATCCAGAGCATCAGCGCGAAGGTGCGCAGCGGGGCGATCTATTATTCATTGGAGGTGGGGCCGAACAAGACGATCAGCGCTCAGCAGATCGCCGACCGGTTGCGCGCGGCACGCTACACGTACATCCAGGTTTTCAATTTCGGCAACCTGCCGCAACGAAGCAGCCAGGACATTTTGCCGACGGACGAAATGACGGATGCGGCATCAGAGACGCACCCGGCGTTGAGCCAGCACAATGTCAATTCACCGACGACTGACGGCAGCGGTGACGTGAATAACACGCAAATGGATGCGGTGAACGGATTCAGTTTTGGCGTGACCGATACCAACAACAATCCTGTGGCCAACTGGCCTTCGATGAGCCTGGACCCGGCGGATTTGACGGCGAATGACGCGCTCAATAGCTAACAATTTATGAGATGGATGCGGAAAAGTTGTGAGGCGAATTGAGGCGAATTGACGTTTATGTTTTTAACGCAAAGACACAGAGAGACGATGACGCAAAGGCAAACAATTTCAAATACGGGGGATATCGGGAGGAAAATTGGAACTCTAACATTTCTGTCAGTTAAATCATCAATCGTAAATCGCAAATCATAAATGGGAATATGGGAAACGCGCCACAGGTAAAATTTCGACCGCAGCCGGCAAATTTGAACGGTTTTCCATCCATCATTTCGGTGGCGGCATCGGATTCAAATTCCCAATCACGGACGTTTTGGGGGAGCGGCGCGCCATCGTCGGCCACATTGCCGGGAAGCGGCCAGATCAACGGGAATAACCGGACGGCTTTTTATTTTGCGGCGGACTGGAACTACGCGCCGCTCCAGGCTTCGGCGCCGGACATGTATTTCGACATCCAAAACCTGGCGCTATATATATGCACACAGAGCGGATCGAATACAACGAGCGTATGGAAGCGGATTTCGGGGAGTGGCGGGTCGCAATGGCAATCGCCCAAAGAATTGAATCCGTCCGTAGCGGTCCCGCAATGGACTTGCGTTTATATCTCGCCACAAAATTCACTGGTGACGACAGGAATCGTTGACCTGGTTTCGGGAACAGTGACGACATCGCCGGCAGGAATTTGGCAGGCCATCCAAACTGTGCCGGCGCGGGTGGTAGCTGGTGGAGTGACCAAATATAATGTTCCCCAATGGCCTTATCCCGGCGCGACGGGCGTGCCGACGGGTTCGCCATTGCGGGGAGATCTGGATGGAACGCAGGTTTTCTGGGCGTTCATACAAGAGGTGACGGTATGCACGTAGAATTTATGATTTACGATATGCGATTTACGATTTTGAAATCAGGGATCGACGGAGTCTCGTCCCACCGGCGCGCAGCGGAGTGCGCGCCCTACCGATAATGGGGCAGCATCTTCCATATAGACTTCCATGCGGCGGGGCGACGCAAGACTGCATCGTCAAGGCGCGAAATGCTCGCGTGGGCGATGACCTGGTCCCGCTCTACAAGAACACGACGATCACGACGATTCCGGGTGGTTGGAGCTATCCTTCTTTGGAGCGATGCGTGTTGCCGGGGACAGGGGATTGCAGTCCGTGCGATGGCGAATGCGGTGAGGACGATGCTACCGGTTATTGGCCGATTCCATATCCGACAAATACGTTCGAACCGTCCGGCACGGTGAACCTGGCGGTTTGCCATAAGACCGGTTGGAAAGGTGTTTTGGCAAAACGATTTTGGCATGGAACTTTTGGGCCGATGGCCGAAGGGCAGGCGGATTCGTATGATGGATGCGGATGCGATCCCTCTCCTCCATTGCCGGAATCTTCGGAATGGGAGTCTTATAAGGCAGCGCCAGAATCGACAAAATATCTGACGGTTTCGATCTCGTATGCGTTCCATGAAGAATTGATTTCCGGCAGCGCGACCATGGACCCGGACCAGAGTTTGTCTTACGATCTGACGGTTGATGCCAATTCGGGAATCATTACGCCGTCGAATTTTTCAGCATCGCCGAACAACGGTTTTGCAAATTGGTTTCTCACTGGATATATCGGCACGTTACTTGGCGTTTCTCCAGCGGAAGTGACCACGGGGATAGCGAACGCGATTGCTTTTATTGTTAATACTTTTTTTGCAACAGAAATTGCATGTTCGTCCTCACCATTTATTACCACGACTTTAAGCGGGACGGATTGGACGATCACTTTTGATGAGGGGTCATTGACGATTGAGGCCAGGAGGGACGGGGATACTTTTACGTTTTCATCGCCTTCAAATGGCGACAACCCTGATTACAGCGATTCGTTCACTTATGAACTGAGTGACACGGGCATGACGTGGACATACCAGACTTACATCATCCCCGATGTATCGCCATCAGACCCGTCATATTATGTTTTATTGGATACTGAAACAGTGACGGTGACCTATTCAAATCCGAACCTGGGATCGAAGGTGGTGACGGATGCCCGGAACTTGCTTCAGGAATGGGACCTGGCGGATGATTTGGAATATCCGTTCAGGACTGACCCCTATTTGACGATGTTGCCGGTGATGTGCCGGAATGAGAATCAGGGGAATGTAAATCCATTCGGTTATTCCGGCGGCATCATTTCGGACTTCACCAATCCGCTGGACCTGGATGGTGCGGGGATCGGCAGTCCGGATTGGGAAACATCATCGTGCCAGCAAATCATGGGCGGCGATCCGAATGGGGCAAATTTCACGCTGCCTTATCCAATCACCATCACTCCTGACGAAATCGGAATACCAATCACACCGGAGCAGGTTTTTGATTTAGCGGCGACGAATGGAGGGAGTTTATCCTGGGGCGGTTCGTTGCCACCAGGGCTGACTTTAGATGAAACAACCGCAACGCTAAGCGGGACGCCGACAAGCGCGGGAGTATATGGCATCAATCTTTATATCACACAGACGCCGACTTATGACGGGGCGGTACTGGGGGCGCCATTGCCGGCGGGATACGAGAATTATTTCGATTTTGCGCAACGTGATAAAAGGTATTGCTGCGCGGATGAGGGTGATGGTTCGTTTGCGGTGGGTGGATGCGATTTTGTTTCGGGCCAGGACGTGGGAACGCAGAATGACAACAGTGGAGCGCAAATTCCGCTGAACGCGACCAAGTGGACAAACAATGAGGATTCGTTGCTGCAATTGCCATTTGCCAGCGTGCGATATGGCGGACAGGTTCAAGCGCAGACTGGATGTGACGGCATAGCCCTGCCTCCGGACGGCATTGCGCCATCGGTTTTGACGGCGGTGAAGTATGCGGAAATCATCGACCTGTGGCCGTCACAGAATTTCGCGCGGCCGGCGGGAGCGGACAAATTTATCTTCGATGAGAGCGAGGTTTATGGGTGCTATGACTTTGATGGCACGACGCTGACACCGTATGTGTGGTCGTCAAACAACATCCAGGCGGCATCGAGCGTGCCGGATACAAGCGGGATTTGGGGTGGGGCGGCGGTCAGTGGGTTTGGAACAATTACTTATAACTCTGGCACAGGGAAAATCACTTTCACCAGGACGATGAATTTGCCGACGGGATGGGCGAGCGCGAGCGGAGACACAAACTACTGCTTTGGAAAATTACGGTATCCGAATGCTCCAGCGATCCTGGGCCGCGTCTCGATCAAGGCGGTTGTGGATTCTTTGGGTCATACGCCTGGCAGCGGATCGTGGACGCCGACTTATCAGTTCGGCGGGGCGCAGCCGTATTTTGGGATGGCGATCGCATCGCCGACAGAATCGTGCGACTTCTATGATGCGTCGATGAATTTGCTGGCGACGCAAAGTTGCACGCGAGTGGATGATTTGCATTTCACGACGAGTACAGCAGTGGTGAATGCGGTTTATGTGATGATCCATGGAAATCCTGCGAAATGGTACATGGATGACGCGATGCCGAAGGGAGATTTTGTGACGCTGCAATGGCTATGGGATTGGCGGAACAACCGGGAATACAGGCGTCTGAATGGCATGATGGATTGCGGGACGCAGGTGTTGGAGCCGTCCGGGGAGAATTACGGATTTGCCTCATTCGCGCAGACGCAGGAATGTTTGCCGTATAATCCGTGTTCGCCACGCGTGGCCTATTTTGGGTTTGATGAGGAGAATTTTGCGAATGCGGCCTGGACGCAGATGCCAACTGGTTTTGTCCTGGACGAACGCTATGGAAGCCTTTGGCAGGGGATGCCGGTGGCGATGATGACGGACATTTTATGGCAGGGGCCGCACAAGCCCTTCGCGATCGGGGAGGAGTTGACGGGAGGGTTCAACACGCCGGGGACTTATAATTTGTCCTGGAATGAGGATGATGGGACCTGCCGCGCGAACACATTTGATGGTGAGACTTATACGGCTTATTACGCTCATGCGCCGCAGGTGGAATGCCTGCTTTCAGTGCCATCAGATTATGGATATGGGCGGAATGAAGCGCCTCCCTCACCGCCCGGTGATGCGGAATCGCTCGGATTTATTTCCCCGGCCACGCATGCAGATGGCCAACTGCCGCCGGGACCCGCTGGATTGGATATTGCCATCGGCGCGAATGGTTTTCCCAATGCGGTGACGAATGGAGCGCAATGGCATGAGACGTTTTGCGCGAATGCGGGGTGCGAGGAGTTTGATTATGATTATCCAGGTTGTTCTTAACCACGGATGGACACAGATGAACACGGATTTTAAAAGCAAAGACGTGGAGACACAAAAACAGAGAAAGATAAAAATTTTACAGAAGAAAACGAAGGGAACGAAGATTTAACTCGAAACCAAAACTGAAACTGAAAACTATGAATGTATCCTATCCAACCTGCACCTGCGGTGCGGTGAACACAACGAAACAAAGCGGCTGGGTCCGCGTTTTTGGCGTTTATGCCGATGCGCCCGAACCGATCCTGTCATCACAACTGGCGCGTAATCCCACCACGGGGCAAGTAACGCCGTTGCCGACGAATCGGGCTTTAGTGACTTCCATTGATAAATGTCCCGCTTGTGTGGCCAAACTGGATGCGGCGACATTGACTGTCTTGCAACACGATACGATGACGATGACGGCGAATAAACCCGCGGTGAAGGCAGCGGCAGCGGCCAACGTGAGTGCGAAGACACCAGTTATCGAAAGCGTGGAAACCAAGTGATGAGAGTGGTCATTTTACCGGCTCGGGGCGCGGGGCACGAGGCTCAAGCGGAAAATGCTGAACATTCAACATTTAACATTCAACATTCAACGCCGAAGAAAATTCCGTATAACGATTGGCCGGGATGGGCCAGGGCGATTGCATCGCAAAGGATTCAAGGCGAGGCAGGGGTAGGGGACACGGCGAAGCGGTTGTTGGAGACTCCAGGCGTCGGGCTTATGACGCAAGGACTTGTTGCCGGGTTGGCATTATTTGGAAAGAAGTGCGGATGCGCACGGCGGCAGGCGGAATGGAACAGCCGTTATAACTATAACGGAATGGCTAAATAATTTTCGATTTGCGATATACGAGCGCCGCCACTTATTCCTCACCATCGTAATAATCCAGGGCATTGGAACGGATAAATTTACGATTTAAGATTGACGATTTAGCTCTGCGGATTGGAATACTTAAGATTTCTTTTTTAGCTTGGGGGCAAAGATTGACGGCGCTCTTCTATTTCGGGATTCTTAGGGCAATCACTGATGGACAACCCATTGATCCAAATGCGCGGATTGAGCCGGAGCTACAGCGTCGGCAAAAATCCTGTCGCCGCGCTGGCGGGGGTTGATCTTGTGATTCCGAAGGGGGAATTCACGGCGCTGGTGGGACCATCGGGTTCGGGTAAATCGACGTTGTTGAATCTTGTTGGCGGATTGGACCATCCAAGCGGGGGCGAAATCCAGGTGGATGGCTTGTCGCTGGGCAAAGCTTCTGAAAAGGAACTGGTGCGGTATCGCCGGCAGCGCGTTGGATTTATTTTTCAAAGTTTCAATCTGTTGCCCACGCTCACCGCGTTGGAGAATGTGGAGTCGCCGATGGTATTGGCCGAAGTGCCGCGCGCGGAACGCCGCACCCGCGCAACAGCCCTGCTCGAAAGTGTGGGGCTGGCGCAAAGAGCGCCGCACAAGCCCAATGAATTGTCCGGCGGCGAGAAACAACGGGTGGCAATCGCCCGGGCGCTTGCGAATCGTCCTTCCTTGTTGCTGGCGGATGAGCCAACGGGAAATCTCGATTCGAAGACGGGCGCGACAGTGCTGGACTTGCTTTGTTCCCTGCTCAAAACCAACGGACTGACTTTGATCATGGTGACGCATGACCCGGAAGTGGCCGTACGCGCCGACCGGATTGTTCATTTGCGCGATGGCAGTATCCAGCGCATTGAGAAAAAGAAAGGTTCTGCTCTGGGATGACCAGCATTTATTTATAATGAACCAAAACCCTCACCTCTCCCTGACCCTCTCCCCTCCCATCGGATGGGAGCGGAGAGGGAATAATGTTTGGACGCGAACCGATTTTTTTAAATTCCGCCATTGCCGACTGTTGGAATGAAATTTTGTAACACAACACTGGCATGACCCTTAATGACCAGGTCCGCACCGCTCTATCGAACGTTGGCCGGCGCAAGCTGCGTTCGACGCTCTCGGCACTGGGCGTCGTGGTCGGCACGGTGACGATTGTGGTGATGGTGTCGCTGGCGTCGGGGGTGAAGGAACAGATCAATGCCCAGTTCGCCAGCTACGGTCTCGACCGTTTGACAGTGTATCCAAAAGGTTTCCGGCGCGAAGGCTTTAATGCGGGCGCCGCGGCGAACCGCAGAAAAGTGATCACGCCGGAAGATGTCAAAAACTGGGCTGCCATGCCCGGCATCACTAAGGTTACGCCGGAAGTTAACCTGCCTGATTCGGTGGACATGACATTGAAATGGAACGGAACAAATAGAACCGTCCGCATGGGTGGCGGTTTCAGGCCGGGAGAGCTTTTTCAGGAAGTACCGAAGCCGGTCGCGGGCACACTGGATCTTCCCGACAGCGGCGGCATGATCATCAGCCAGGGGGCGGCGTTCGCCACGGGAGTCGCCAGCAACGGGCTGGCAGGCGTGGTGGGGAAGACATTGGATATTGAGTTGCGGGCGCCGCGCGGTGAGACACAGGATTTCAATTTGCGTGTCGTGGGCATTTCCCAGGAGCGATCGGCGGTTGTCCAGATCTCGGCAAATGATCGCATTGCCATGAAGAGTTGGTGGTTTAACTCCACCAACACGCTGGAGCAGCAGGGCTATGACTCGGTAACGATCCGCGCGAAGGATGTGAGTCGCGCCAACGAATTGTCCACGCAATTGCAACAGGATGGTTTCCGGGTGGAATCGCTCCAGATTTTTATGACCGTGGCCGACCGGGTCGTGAGCGTGATCGCGATGATGTTCACGCTCATCGGGAGCATAGCATTGCTGGTGGCGGCCATTGGCATCGCGAACACGATGGTCATGGCCATCTACGAGCGCACGCGTGAGATCGGCATTCTCAAGGCGATGGGCGCGTCCAGCAGTGAAATCCGGCGGATGTTCATGCTGGAGGCGGGCTTCATCGGCTTCATCGGGGGAGTGGCCGGGTTATTGATAGGATGGCTGCTGGGGCTGGGACTGAATCAGATCATCCTGCTCTACTTGCGATATAAGGATTTGCCAACGCACGGGCAGTTCTTCCTGGTGACAGTGCCACTGGCGCTATGCGCCATCTCCTTCGCCACAGTCATCGGGTTGGTGGCCGGGTTGCTGCCCGCGCAACGGGCGGCGAGGCTCGACCCGTTGCAGGCGTTGCGACATGAATGATTCTTCGGCAGGCAGGAAATCGGTTTTTTAGTTTTGCGTCGGTATCTTTTTTCTTCTAGGCTACGAGGCTTCATGAAAATTTTTATTGATGGCAAGTTTTACAGCGAGCGGGACGCGAAGATCTCGGTGTTCGACCACGGTTTGCTTTACGGCGACGGTGTGTTTGAAGGGATCCGGGCCTACAATGGCAGGGTGTTCAAGCTCAGGGAACACGTTGCGCGGTTATTTTGTTCAGCCAAGGCGATCCTGTTGCAAATCCCTTTGTCACCTGACCAGGTGGCGAAAGCCGTTTTGGATTCGTGCCGGGCGAACAAAATCCGTGATGGATATGTCCGCCTGGTGGTGACGCGCGGCGTGGGCAACCTGGGTTTGAATCCGCGCAACTGCAAAAAGCCGTCCGTGATCATCATCGCGGACAAGATCCAGGTGTACCCGGCGGAACTGTATGCGCGCGGGATGGAGATCGTCACGGTGCCGACGGTGCGAAACCTGCACAGTGCGGTGAATCCGGCGATCAAATCTTTGAATTACCTGAACAACATCCTGGCAAAAATCGAAGCGAACAATGCCGGGGTGGAAGAAGCGGTGATGTTGAACTCGGAAGGATTTGTGTCCGAGTGCACAGCGGACAATCTGTTCATCATCAAGAACGGGGAATTGTTCACGCCGCCGCTTTCGGCGGGGGCGTTGTATGGGATCACACGGCAGACTGTGATCGAGTTGGCGCAGGAGGCCGGCCTCAAGGTGTCGGAGCCGAACCTGACGCGTTATGATTTGTTCAACGCGGACGAATGTTTTCTGACGGGCACCGGCGCGGAAATCATGCCGGTCATCAAGATTGACGGCCGGGTGATCGGCGCGGGCAAGCCCGGTAGAACGACGAAAAAATTGGTGGACGATTATCGTTCCTTGACGAAAACGTCCGGCGAGCCGATATAAATATATATGAGCGCTCCGAAAATGTGTTCCATTTGCAAAGAAAAACCGGCAACGATTTTTCTTTCCAACATCTCATCGGAAAACAAGAAGGTGGACGTGGACCTGTGCGATGCCTGCGCCAAAGCCAAGGGGATCGATGATCCATCGGCTTTATTGGTCGCCAGCGCGGACCTGATGATGGGCCTGGGCGCGTCCCAGGAGATCGATCAGTCAGCGAGCGGCATGGAATTGAAATGTCCGCGGTGCGGATTCACGCAGGCGGATTTCAAGAAATCGGGCCGGTTGGGCTGCCCGGATTGTTACAAGACGTTTTCCGAGGGGCTGGCGGGCCTGCTCAAGACGATGCACAAAGGCACGCGGCACGTGGGCAAAGCGCCGGAGGCGTTGAAGGCCACGCGGGACAATGCCGACAAGTTGAAATCGTTGCAGAAGAAATTGATGAGGGCGATCGAATCGGAGAATTTCGAAGAAGCCGCGCAATTGCGCGATGAGATCAAGCAGATCGGCGAGCGTATCCCGGCGCCGAAGAATTTGACACGATGAAAGACCTGCACGCATTTTTATCGCCACCGGCAGAGACAGCCCGGCGTCACGGGCCGAATGACAGCATTGTGATGTCGAGCCGGGTGAGGCTGGCGCGCAACCTGAAGGACGCGGCGTTTCCTGGTTGGGCGAAAAAGCCGGAGCGGGTGAAGATTTTGGAGACGATCCGCCCGGCGGTGGAGAGCCTGGCTGAGATGAAAGATTCGTTTTCCGAAGCGATGGACAATCTTGGGACGCTGGATAAACAAGTGCTGGTGGAGCGCCATCTGATCAGCCGCGAACATGCCGCGAAAAGCGCGGGTAGCGGGCTGGTGTTGAACCGGGAGGAGACTTTTTCCGTGATGATCAACGAGGAAGACCATCTGCGGATGCAGGCGTTGCGGCCGGGACTGCAATTAAAGCAGGCCTGGGCGGCGATCGACGCTTTGGATTCGGCTTTAGAGAAGAAGTTGGATTTTGCTTTTGACGGTGATTTGGGTTACCTGACGGCGTGCCCGACCAACCTGGGCACGGGCATCCGGGGAAGCGCCATGTTGCATCTGCCTGGACTGGTATTGCACGAGCAGATCAATCCGATCATCCAGTCAGTGAACCGGCTCGGCCTGGCGGTGCGCGGGCTTTATGGCGAGGGGACCGAGGCGCTGGGCAACGTTTTCCAGGTTTCCAACCAGATGACGCTCGGTGAGAACGAGCCGATGATCGTTGAGCGGCTGGAGAAAGTTTTGATGCAAATCATTGAGCACGAGGAGAACTCGCGCCAGGTCCTTTTGGAAAAGAAATCGAAGACGGTCTATAACCACATCGGACGCGCGTACGGTATTTTGGCAAACGCACACAGCATTTCGTCGAAAGAAGCGATGAACCTGCTGTCGCTGTTGCGACTGGGGCTGGACCTGGAATTGTTCCCGGCGGTGGACCGGGCATTGGTGGAGGAACTGTTTTTGACGACACAGCCGGCGCATCTGCAGAAGCAATATTCGGACAAATTGACGGCGGAAGAGCGCGACCTCATCCGCGCCGACATGGTGCGCGAGCGGTTGAAGAACGTGAACCGCCCGATCGTCAAGCCCCCGCCATCGGCGGCGAATTAACATCGTTATGGGATGTTTTGCCCTGAAGGCTTTTGGGGTTGGATCTGAAAAGAAGAGCGCTTTTAAAGCCCGTCCTCATCCTAACGTTCTCCACCTGGAGAAGGAATAGCTCGTGAATATTTTTAGATTTTTGGAACGACTTCTCGACCGATTCAGGCTTTCAATTTTGAAACGAGATGACTTGGGAAAAGCCCTCTCCCCCGTGGGAGAGGGAATAGGTTGCGGACATCGTGGATGAAAGGAAGGTTATTGAATGAATTCTGCGCCTCGGAGGAGCTTCGTGAGGCGAATTATTTGCTTTGAATATTTTTCAGAAACTTTTCAAACTCCGTTGGACAAAACCCGAAACTCGTTGCATTATATTTTACAGGTATGAGTGAAGAGTCCATGAGCAATTTCACTCCGCGCGCCCAGCAGGTGCTGGCGCTGGCGCGGAAGGAAGCCGACCGTTTCAACCACAATTATCTCGGCACCGAGCATCTGCTGCTCGGGCTGATCAAATTGGGGCAGGGTGTCGCCGTCAATGTGCTGCAAAAGATGGGCCTCGACCTGGAGACTGTGCGCATGGCGGTCGAGAAAAAGACCGGCAGCGGCCCCGACCAAAAGATGATGGGGAACATCCCCTACACGCCGCGCGTGAAGAAAGTCCTGGCGCTGGCGGCCAAAGAGGCCAAGGCGCTCAACCACACTTACGTCGGCACCGAACATATTTTACTCGGCCTGTTGCGCGAGGGCGACGGCATCGCGGCACAAGTGCTGCGCGACCTGGACGTGGACATCGAGCAGACGCGGCAGGAAATTTTGAAGGAGTTGGACCCGAATTTTGCGGGTGAAGAAGCTGCTGCCGGCGGTGGTGCGCCGCCTGAACCAGGCGAAAAAGCGCCGGCGGGTGGCGGAGAGAAGAAGGGCGAGGTCAAGACACCCGCGTTGAAGGCGTTTGGGCGTGACCTGACCGAAATCGCGCGCAAGGGCGAGATGGACCCCGTGATCGGCCGCAAGAACGAGATCGAGCGCGTTATCCAAATTCTCTGCCGCCGCACGAAGAACAACCCCGTCCTGTTGGGCGAAGCCGGCGTGGGCAAAACGGCCATTGTGGAAGGTCTGGCGCAAGAGATTGCCAAGGGCAACGTTCCCGAAATCCTTTTGACGAAGCGGGTGATCACCCTTGACCTGGCGTTGATGGTTGCGGGCACGAAATATCGCGGCCAGTTTGAGGAGCGCATCAAAGCGGTGATGGACGAGATCCGCCGCGCGAAGAACGTCATCCTTTTCATTGACGAGTTGCACACCATTGTGGGCGCGGGCAGCGCCGAAGGCACGATGGACGCCAGCAATATCATCAAGCCCGCGCTTTCTCGCGGCGAGATGCAATGCATCGGTGCGACCACGTTGAATGAATATCGCAAGTACATCGAAAAGGACGCGGCGCTCGAACGCCGTTTCCAGGCGGTGAAGGTGGAAGCGCCGTCCATCGAGGACGCGATCGAGATTTTGAAGGGCCTGCGCCACAAGTACGAGCAGCATCACAAGGCTGAATTCACGGATGACGCCGTGGAGTCGGCGGTGAAGCTTTCCGACCGTTACATCACCGACCGGTTTTTGCCGGACAAGGCGATCGATGTTTTGGACGAAGCCGGCTCGCGCGCGCGCATCGGCACGATGACCCGTCCGCCGGAATCCAAAACGATGGAGGCGGAGATCGAGGAAATCAAAGCGCAGAAGGAGCGCGCGATCAAGAACCAGGATTTCGAAGGCGCCGCCGCCATGCGCGACAAGGAAAAGCACGCGAAAGAGAAGTTGGAAAATCTTTTGAAGGAATGGCGCACGCATCGTGAAGAGAAGCGTGTAGTCGTGGGCGAGGAAGATATTTTGCACGTGGTCGCCAAGTGGACTGGTGTGCCGCTCAAGCGCATGGGGCAGGACGAAATGGCGCGATTGCTCAACGTGGAGACCGAGATGGAAAAGGTGGTCATCGGCCAGCGGGAAGCCGTCTCGGCCCTTTGCAAGGCGTTGCGGCGTTCCCGCGCGGACCTGAAAGACCCGCGCCGTCCCATCGGCACGTTTCTGTTGCTCGGCCCGACCGGCGTGGGCAAGACCTTGCTCGCCAAGACACTGGCGGAACAGATGTTTGGCGACAGCAAAGCGCTCATCCATTTGGACATGAGCGAGTACATGGAGAAATTCAACGTGTCGCGCATGATTGGTTCGCCGCCCGGCTATGTCGGCTACGAAGAAGGCGGTCAATTGACCGAGAAAGTGCGGCGCAATCCGTACTCGGTGGTGCTGTTCGATGAGATTGAGAAGGCGCACCCGGACGTCTGGAATATCCTGTTGCAGATTTTGGAAGATGGAAAGTTGACGGACAACGTCGGTCGCGTGGTGAATTTCCGCAATACCATCATCCTGATGACCTCGAACGTCGGCTCGGACACCATCAAACGCCAGAGCACGATGGGTTTTTCGCCGATCACGGACGAGGCCACCTATGAGAAGATGCGTGAACGCATCATGGACGAATCGAAACGGACGTTCCGCCCGGAATTTTTGAACCGCCTCGACGATGCGATCGTGTTCCGGTCGTTCACGAAGCCGGACCTCATCCAGATTCTGGATCTGGAGATCAACAAGGTCATGGATCGTTTGCGGAACAAGAACATCACGCTCAACCTGGATGAAAAGGCGAAGGAATTCCTGGTGGAGAAGGGGTACAATCCCGATTTTGGCGCGCGCCCGATGCGCCGTTCCGTGGAGCGTTTTCTTGAAGATCCGATGGCCGAAGAGATCCTCAAAGGCAGCCTCCACGAAGGTGAGCCGGTGCAGGTGACCCGCGACGGCGACAAGCTGAGTTTCAAGCAGACGGCGGCGGCGACGGGCGCGGCGGCGGCGAGTTGACTTGCTGCCACTGAATTGCGATAAGTTATGTCCATGACATTGGATCGCGTTTTGACCGAAGCTGAAGCATTGCCCGTTGAAGAACAGGAAATGTTGGAAAGTCTTCTGCACCAACGCCGTATTCAAGCATGGCGGGAAGAAACGGCTTCCGAGGGAAAGCGCGCGGCTAAAGCGTTTCGCGCTGGCAAACTCAAAAGCCAATCTGCCGAAAGTATCATTACCCGGTTACGCAACGGCAAATGAGCCATGCGTGAACTTGTTCTCACGCCCCGTTTTGAACGAGCGTTCCGTCGTCTGGTCAAAAAAAAATCCCGCGTTGCAGTCACAGATTGAAGTGGTTTTAACCCGTATGGGTGAAGATCCCGAAGATTCGCGATTAAAGACACATCATCTAAGCGGACAACTTGAGGGATTTCATGCTTGTTCCGTTGCTTATGACTGCCGCATTGTTTTTGCCAGGCAAAAGCACCCAAAAACACGCGCAGAGGTATTGGTGTTGATCAACATAGGAACGCATGAGGAAGTTTACTGATAAGTTTAAAATTTGAAGTAATCCCCGAAGTTCGTCTTTCCATTTGGACGGAATATTTTTAGGCTGTGGGAAAATGAAAGGCATTATTCTCGCCGGTGGCGCAGGTTCGCGGCTTTACCCGCTGACGCTGGTCGCCAGCAAGCAGCTCCAGCCGGTCTATGACAAGCCGATGGTGTATTATCCGCTCACGACGTTGATCGAGGGCGGCATCCGCGAGCTTTGCCTGATTTCGACGCCGCACGACCTGCCGCGCTTCAAGCAATTGCTCGGGGACGGCTCGCGGTTCGGGGTGAGCATCGAATATCGGGAACAGGCCAAACCGGCGGGTATCGCGCAGGCGTTCATCATTGCGGACAGTTTTGTGGGCAAGGACAAGGTGACACTGATTTTGGGTGATAACATTTTTTACGGCGGTGACGGTTTTTTTCGCTCTTTCCGTGAATTCAAATCCGGCGCAACGATCTTTGGATACCACGTCCACGATCCGGAGCGTTACGGTGTGGTGGAATTTGATGCCAATGGCCAGGCGATTTCCATCGAGGAAAAGCCGAAATCGCCTAAAAGCAATTACGCGGTGCCGGGGCTTTATATTTACGACAACCAGGTGGTGGACATCGCGAAGAATTTGAAGCCGTCGGCGCGTGGTGAATTGGAGATCACCGACGTGAACGTGGCATACATGCGTCTCAAACAATTGCGCGTGGAGCGGTTGACGCGCGGGTTTGCGTGGTTGGACGCGGGAACGAGCAGCAGCCTGCACAACGCGAGCGCATACGTGCAGACGATCGAGACGCGGCAGGGCATCAAGATCGGGTGCCCGGAAGAGGCGGCGTTCCGCAGCGGATTTTTGTCATTGGAACAATTGGAGGAACAGATCACCAGGATGCCTAACTGCGAGTATCGCGCGTACCTGGTGGATGAAGTGGTGGCCGAAGCCAAACGACTATGAATTTACGATTTACGATTTACGATTTACGATTTACGCACCGAACGACCAGTTCTAGCACTCTTTCGATCGGTACGCCATTCTTCACCTGTCGCCTGGCATTTTTATGATTTTACTTCTTGGCGCATCGGGATACATCGGCGAAGCATTCACGCGTGAATTACAGCAGCGGAAGCGCGAATTTGTTTCGCTGTCGCGCAAGCAGGTGGACTACACGCGGTTCGACGCATTACTCGAATTCCTGAAGGCCAAGAAGCCGGAGTTTGTCATCAATTCCGCCGGGTACACGGGCAAACCGAACGTGGATGCATGTGAGTTGGCCAAGGCGGACACGCTGGCGGGCAACTCGTTACTGCCGCAGACGATCGCGCACGCATGTGCGACACTGAACATCCCATGGGGCCATGTCTCGAGCGGTTGCATATTCAGCGGGGCCAAGATCGTTCAAGGCGGCAAAATGCGCGTGGAAAAGGACATGACAAAGCCGGAAATGCGCGCTCTGGTCGAGAAATCACCGGACAAGGTCCAGGGATTCACCGAGACAGACACGCCGAATTTTTCATTCCGCGATCAGCCATGCAGTTTTTATAGTGGCAGCAAAGCATTGGGCGAAGAAGCTATTGCCGGTGTCGGCCAAAGCTACATCTGGCGCTTGCGCATTCCGTTCGACGAATTTGACAACGCGCGGAATTACCTGAGCAAAGTGCAGCGCTATGCCAAGGTATATGATAATGTGAACTCCATCTCGCATCGTGCGGATTTTGTGCGCGCGTGCCTGGACTTGTGGGAAAAGCGGGCGCCAGCCGGCATCTACAATGTCACGAACCAGGGGTTTGTCACCACGCGGCAGGTGATCGGCTTGGTCGAAAAATATTTGAAGCCGGCAAAGAAGTTTGAGTTTTGGGCCAGTGACGAGGAGTTTTACAAAGTGGCGGCCAAGACGCCGCGGTCGAACTGCGTGATGGATGTATCGAAATTGCTCGCGGCGGGCGTGAAAGTGCGAACGGTGGCGGAGGCCCTGGAAGACTCACTCAAAAACTGGAAACGCGAATTATGAACAACCAAGAAGCGTTCACCGCAAGAAGTTCTGTCTTAAACTTGGTTCCTTTGTATCTTTGTTGTTAAAAATGAATTTACTCATCACAGGTGGCGCGGGATTCATTGGCTCGAACGTGATCCATCACGTGATCGATCGGCCGGAGATTTCGCGGCTTATCAACCTCGATTGCCTGACGTATGCCGGGCACCTGGCGAATCTCGAAAAGGTCTCGAAACATAGCAAATACGTTTTTGAAAAAGTGGACTTGCGCGACAAGGGCCAGGTGCTGCGAGTGGTCAAACAACATGATATCACGCACGTGATGCACCTGGCGGCGGAATCGCATGTGGATCGTTCTATTACCGGGCCGGGCGATTTCATTCATACGAACGTCGTGGGCACATTCAATCTGTTGGAAGCGTGCCGTTCCTGCTGGGCGGAATCGAAAGGAGAACGCCGGTTCCATCATGTTTCGACCGATGAAGTCTATGGCTCACTGGGGCCGACGGGCCTTTTCACGGAGACGACGCCATACGCGCCAAATTCGCCGTATTCCGCGAGCAAAGCGTCATCCGATATGCTCGTGCGGGCTTATCATCACACGTACGGACTGGCAACAGTCATCACGAATTGTTCGAACAATTATGGACCATACCAGTTTCCCGAGAAACTAATTCCCGTGGTCATCCAGAGCGTGCTGGCACGCAAGTCCATTCCGGTGTATGGCGATGGCAAGAATGTGCGCGACTGGCTGTATGTGCGCGACCATGCGGAAGCGCTATGGACGGTATTGATGCGCGGGAAAATTGGCGAGACATATAATATCGGCGGCCACAACGAATGGGCGAACATTGACATCGTGCAGCTCATCTGCGACACGATCGATGAATTCGCGCCGCAAGCGGGCGGGAATTCGCGCAAGTTGATCACCTATGTGAAAGACCGGTTGGGACATGACCGGCGTTACGCCATTGACGCGGGTAAGATCCAGCGCGAGCTTGGTTGGGTGCCCGCGCACAAATTTGAGGGCGGCATCCGCGAGACGATCCGCTGGTATCTGGACAACCAGGCATGGGTGAAAACGGTCAGCGGAAAATGAACGTTTAGGCCGCAAAGCCTTCCAATAGCTATGGTGCGCATCCAACAAATCGTTTTTTGCCTTGTGCTGGCGGTCGGCATGAGTGCGAACGCGGCCAGCACCAATTCAATCACCTGGCACCGGGCCTCAGGCACGGTGGATGCGGATGTACAGGGCGAAGCGTTGCTGCCATTGTTGGGGCAGATTGCGGCGGACACGGGTTGGCGGGTGTATGTGGAGCCGGGCACGACGAAGGCCGTGTCGGCTGGCTTCAAAGGTCTTTCATCAAACGAGGCGTTGCGGATGCTGTTTGGCGATCTCAACTTCACGTTATCACCTCAAACCAATGGGCCGGCGGAGTTATACGTCTTCAGCACCGTTATCCAGAAAGCCACGCAATTGGTCAAGGCCACGAAGCCGCTTGTGCATCACGTGGCGAACCAATTGCTGATAAAGCTCAAGCCCGGCGCGAATATCGATGCCATCGCGAAATTGGTCGGCGCCAAGGTCATCGGGCGCAACGACAAGATGGGGATCTACCAGTTGCAGTTCGCGGACGCGGCGGCCACGGAGGCGGCGCTGGGGCAATTGCAGAATAATAGCGACGTGCAGGCGGTGGATTACAATTATGTGTATGACCCGCCGCCGGCAGCACAGAGTTTGAGCGGCCAATCTCCACCGCAAGGCCCTGTTTCCCTGACGCTGGATCCGCAAACACCCAACGACCCCTGTGACGTCGTGGTGGGTTTGATTGACACACCCATCCAATCGCTTGGCAATTCATTGGACGGCTTCATCTTAAAACCTATTTCTGTGACAGGCGATACCACCTCGGCGGCGACAGCGGACACCACAACGCTCACCCATGCGACCGGGATGGCCCAGACGATTTTGCGCGCGATCGGGACGTCGGGCGGCGGCGGCACTTCAGCCAGGATTTTGCCCGTGGATGTTTACGGCTCGAACCCGACGACGACCAGTTGGGATGTTGCCCTGGGTGTCCAGGCGGCGATCAACAACGGCGCGAATATCTTGAATATGAGCCTGGGCAGTTCGGGGGACAGCTTGGTGTTGGATAGCGTGATTCAGCAAACGATTGCCGCCGGCATCCCAATTTTTGCGGCGGCGGGCAACGACGGTGTTTCGACGCCCCAATATCCCGCGGCTGATCCCGGCGTGAACGCGGTGACGGCGTTGCAGAGCGCCACTCGACTGGCTTCGTATGCCGATTACGGAAATTATGTGGATATGGCCTTACCCGGCGGCAGTGTTGTTTATATGGGAAACCAGCCTTTTCTCATGCAGGGGACTTCCGTTTCGACGGCGTATGCCACCGGCCTGGCGACGGGAACAAAATCATCTAATTGCGGCGGTTGGCCCGGCATTGTTGGAGGTTTGACGAAGTCCTACCCGGTGCCGGCGAATTGATTGGGGAAGAACTATTTTTCTTCCTGCTATTTCAATCTGGCAGATTTGGCCAATAATTTTTGCGCCACCGGAAAAATCACTTCCTGCCACAAGCGGCATTCTTTTGCCGAGGGATGCAAACCGTCAGGGGTGATCAAAGTCGGATCACCGCCCATCTTTTGGCTTAACGCGAAAATGTCCACGACGGCCAGTCCGCGCCGGGCCGCTTCCTGTTTGATGATGTCGTTGAATTGAGCAAGGCCGCTGGTGATGTCCCGTCCATGGGAAAATATTGCGCCCGTCGGCGTCACGGAAAAATCGGGGATCGTCACGAGGAAAAGGCGATTGGTGTCCGGCAAAACCTGTTGCATCGCATCCAGCAGCACGACCAGCCTTTGCTGAAAGGTTTTTGCATCAACGCCCTGCACCCAATCGTTGACGCCGATCTGTAGGGACGCAAAATCCGGACGGGCCGCGCGCCAAAGCGGCAACTCGTCATCGATGGCCTGTTGCGTTGTCCAACCGGTGCGCGAGGGATTGGCCACCAGCGCCACGTTCATGCCGCTAGCTGCTAAATGCCGCGTCAATTGTGCAGGCCATGCCGCGTCGGGCGAATTACCCTCGCCATTGGAATAAGAATCGCCAATCACCGCATAACGGATTTGGTGTGGAAGGGCTGAAATCCCGCTTGGGCCGTTCGTCTGGCCAATCGCCTGCCATCCGGTCAGGATCAAAAGAAACAGAAAAGGAATGGTCAGTCCAAATTTCATTTTGTTTTTATAGAATCAAAGCCGGTGTTCGTTGTAAAGAACATCGCCCACTTGCCGAAACCTCAGTGAAGGTATGTCTAGTGTCCGCGAAATTGATTTAACAATGGGGTGGAGTGAGATATAATATGCTATCGATGAAGATGTTCAGAATGTGGCCCGGGTGGGTTGGCTTATGCCTGGCATTGCTGGCAGGAATGCCGGCAAAGGCTACGCCGTTCAGTGCTGCCGGTCCTGATTGCTTCTTTACCACGGTTGCCTCGCGGCTTTTGTTTTCGGAGATGGGATTGAGCCTCGGCCAGATCCAGGTCTATCCGACCAACCAATATACACCGGCGGTGCATCGGCTCTTGCAGGTGACGGCAAACATCTATGACGTCACTTCAACGAATTATTTTCCCGCGGTATATCGTCCAGTTTTCAGCGTGGACGCGTCGAATGACGTCTGGCTGGCTGGATATACGAATGTGCCATGCATCACTGACCCTTCGCAACTCGCGCCGCCAATTGATGCAGTGGCACTGGCATTCACGCCGAACCTGCCTGCCTTTGTATTGACGAATATTTACAACGTGCCGTGGATCATTGCGGCCCGGAAAGGGTTTCCGAATTTTAATGAGTATGTGGAAGAGAATATTGTGGGGATGACGCGGCGGTTGCAGTTCACGCGGAATATCAATGGCGCCACCATGTATCAAGTTCTCCCTATCACCGGGACGAATCAAATGTATCTGATGAGCTTGCATAATTCTGGAGGATTGGATTTTTGGAATCCTTACACGAATAATTTTACCGATAATGTGACGGTGAGTTATCGTGTGTTTTCATTGAATTACATTACTAATAGCGATACCAGTGACGTGGTGCCAACTTTGCCCTACTCTCCGTTAGGCTTTTTTACATCAAACTCAATATCACTGGAAGGTTGGCCGGGGACTGGGCTATGGGCAGGAGGCCAACCGAACGCGAATTCATTTTATGTGCCTGTAAATTTTACCGGTTTTACATCTTTATCGAATTCAGTATATCGCACGCCTTATGCTGGCGGGACGCCAGGTGCGCTCCCGCTTGGATTTCCCGCGCCTTGTCTGGTGCCAACTAATTATTTTGGCACTCTTGGCATGACGACGATTTTTGAGACCAACTTACCAGCGGAACAGCAGTTTTATGTGCCACAATGGGGATTGGTAACGACAAACCAATTACAGGTGTACATCCTTGACCAGGATGCCAGGGGAACTAGCCATGTGATTGATTATGTGAATCTCGAAATGGCTGGGAGCCAGAATATCAATAATGAAATTTTTAACGACGATACAAACGGTGAGGGGAGCTCTCAGAGTCCGCAAGGCATTTGGAATATGAACCTGAATGCCAAATACCCTGCATTACCTTGGGGAATTTATAATCAGATTCAAATTTCTCGAGGGTTTGAAAATGTCTCGGCAGAAGATGGCACATGGCAGGGCGACCCGGAGGCTGCCACATACAGTTCTTCCGTTGGGGTGCAAATCGCTGATTTTGATGCGTTCTTTTATCCATGGGGTTCTGTTGTTCCTATTGAGTTTGATGGCGGGATATATTACGGATCCAATTATGAAGCAAGTGTGCAAGCTCCTTATGCCCCGACACGGTACGCTGTGGGATACACTGTTTTGGAAGCTAATGATCCACTAGTTCATTATATGACCAGTGACTTGGTTCCTTCGTTCCCCGTCGATCTTCAAACCGAATATAATAATTTTATTACTAATGTTCCCGGGCCAAGCGCGGTACCATTCACGTTGGGTAAATTGAATTATAATTTTAGACCATGGGGTGGGAATCCATACCTGTTGGCAGATGATGGAATTGAAGAAGTGGAAAGTCTTGATCCGTTATTGTTCAGTCTGGAGGAACGCGACCCCGGTACTTTCGGGCCAGACAATTGGGGTTTCCCAACAAACCAAGTCCTTAGTATTGACTGGCTGGGACAAGTTCATCGCGGGACGCCGTGGCAAACAATCTATCTGAAATCACCGGATATTACGAGGGAGTCCTACCAACTCGGTGGAGGGCAGCAGCGAACTTCAGGACTAAATATCTGGGCACAATGGACGGGTGACACAAATTTGGTGGGCGGCACGAATTATACTGATGCCTACATGATGGCACCCGTGCAGGATTGGAAAATAGCGGGCATATTGGCGGCCATGTTCAATACAAATAGTTTTTCGTCGCTGATTTCGGTCAATGATCCCAACACAAACGATTGGATGGATGCGTTGGATGGTTTGACGGCAGTCACGAACAGCACACCCGCCGAATTTTTGGAAATCTCTTCGGATTCGCCGCAGGCATCGGCCATCGCCAACGCGATACAGGCGCAACGAATGAGTGAGTACGCGGGATCTTTTGCGAGCCTGGGGGATATTCTGGCGACTCCCGAACTTTCAGTGCAATCGCCATTCCTGAATCTGAGCAGCAGCAATAATATAACTGATGAAGAATACGAGGCGATTCCCGGCCAGTTACTCTCGCTGTTGAGGGTTGATTCCATCGGCTCGGTGACGTCCACTGCCAACGGGCAAGTCGTCTTTCAGTTCACCGGTTATGACAACGAACCCTATTTGATCGAGTCTTCGCCGGACCTCGTGAATTGGAGCATCGTCAGCACGAATAGTCCCGTGAATGGCACAATCACAGTGACCAATACGCCTTCGGCCAATGCGGGAATGCTGTTTTATCGAACAGTCTCCTCCGATTGATTGGGTGGGCAGCGATATGGAGGGATGGAGCGTTCAGCGGGACGCCGAACGCAGCGACCGGGACGGTCGCGCTCCTCATTTTCTTCGCGTGGAGAATAATTGTTAAAGGAGGGCAGGCAATGGAGGTCGTCCGAGTAGCTGATATCACGATCTCCCAATAAGGACACCGGCGAGAAAAACCAGCGCGCCGCCCAGGAGAACCTGGAGCAAAGCGGAAACAACGGGCGTGTCCATGAATTTGTGCCGGATCCAGGAGATAACACTCAATTCGACAAGGACGACGCCTACAGCGATGGCCGTGGCCGTTTTGATGTCATGAATGAGATAGGGCATGGTATGGCCGAGGCCGCCGAGGGCGGTCATGCTGCCGCAGACAAAGCCACGCGTCCAAGGGCGTCCGCGACCGGTGAGGCTGCCGTCGTCGGACAAGGCTTCCGCGAATCCCATACTGATGCCCGCGCCCACGCTGGCAGCGATGCCGACGAGAAAAGTTTCCTTGCTGCTATGCGTGGCAAACGCGGCGGCAAAGAGCGGGGCCAGCGTGGAGACGGAGCCATCCATCAAGCCGGCGAGACCCGGTTGAACGACTTGCAGGACGAAGAGACGCTTGGCCTGGGACTTTTCGCCCGCGCTCAATTTCGTTGAAGCGATCTGTTCCGCAGTGGCAGCATGATCTCGTTCTTCCTCGGCAAGGTCGCCGAGAAGCTGGCGAATGCCGGCGTCGGTGGTGCGACGGCAGGCAGCTTCGTAAAAACGGCGGGTCTCAACTTCCATGCTCTCGGCGGTTTTCTGGACGGTTTTGAGACCCAGTGGACGGGTAAGCCAAACGGAACGGCGATTCACAAAACCCTGGACGTCCTGGCGACGGATGTGCGGGACATGGTCGCCAAAGCGCGTTTTATAAAGTTCGAGCAGGCGATGGCGATGGCGGTCCTCTTCATGGCGCATCTTGCGAAATTTTTCAGCCTGTTCGGGATAGGCGGCTTCCAGGCCGGCGGCGAAATCCTGATAGATACGGGCGTCCTCTTCTTCGAGCGAGATGGCGAGGGCGAGGACTTCCCGTTCAGTGAGACTTTCGAATGTCTTCATAAATAAGGAGAGAACAGGCGCGCAGCGGCATCGCGTAGTTTGATGGGCACGGAGCGTTTATCGGTTTGGGCCAGGGTCACTTCGCGCGCGGAGGCGAGCTTTTGGCGGACAACCTTCTTCATTTCATCGGCAAACTCATGGCCGTAACACTCGACGTTCAGTTCAAAGTTCAGGCGCAGGCTGCGCGCGTCCCAATTGGCGGAGCCGATCAACACCCAGTGGCCGTCCACAATCATCAGCTTGGAATGGTCGAAAGGGGGAGAGGTAAGCCAGATCCGGCAACCATGTTCGAGCACCTGCCACCACATGGAGCATGAAGCCCAGCGAACGAACGGCAGGTTATTTTTTTGCGGAAGAATGATGTCCACCTTCACACCGCGAAGGGCGGCGAGATTGAGCGCGGTAACGAGCGTAGCGTCCGGCAAAAAATACGGAGTGATGATCTGGACGGAGGATTGGGCATCGGCAAGCGCGGCGAGCAGGGTGAGCCGGAGTTTTTCAAAATCAGCATCCGGACCGTCAGTGATGGCGCGGGCAATGACCTCCCCGGTCTGTTCCAACGGCGGGAACCATTTTTTGCCTTTAAGGATCTCGTCGGTACAGAAATACCAGTCACTGGCAAAGGCCTCTTGGAGTTGGGCGACGACAGGGCCAGTGATGGAGAAATGCAAGTCCTGGATGGGGCTTTTTGGTTTTTCAGCCAGGAGGTTACCCTGGCGGATGTTGACCCCGCCGGTGAAAGCTGTTTTGCCATCGGTGATCAGCAGTTTACGATGGTTGCGCAGGTTGATGGTGGCGACGCGCCAGGGAGTGAGGACGGAAGCCGGAAGGAACCGGGCGTACGGAATTCCGGCATGGCGTAGTTTCCATGTGATCGGCGGCCAGGAATAGCGCGCGCCGGCGGCATCCACGAGCACGCGTACTTCGACGCCACGCTGGATGGCGCGGGTGAAGGCGGCGATGAATTTTTGGCCGACCGAGTCGTTGTCAAAGATATAGGTGCAAAATGAGATGGAAGTTTCCGCAGCGTCGATGGCGTGGAGCATGGCCGGGAAAGCCTCATCACCATTGATGAGAGGTTCGATCTTGTTGCCGACAGTAAGGGGGCGCCTGGCAATACGTTGCACGACGGTGGCGAGTGTTTTGAGATGCTCGGCCCGGAGCGCAGGCAGATCGGGCACTTCAGTGGCGGCTTTTAGGCGCGTCATCACGCCGAGCGTCACAGCGCGGCGGCGAATGCGGTTGAAGCCAAAGGCCAGATACAATACCAGGCCGAACAACGGAAGGAACCAGATGATACCCAGCCAAAGAGTGGCGGCGCGGGAATCACGCTTGTTCAGCAGAACATGGATCGTGGCGATGACCGCGGCGAGAAGGTCGAAGCCGGCGGCGATGTGGGGCCAGAACTGTGAAATTTTGTCGAGCCAATCCATTCAGGGCAATTTTCATCCGAAAGCGCGGCGGGCGCAAGAGCGGGGTGTGACACCCGCCCGGCTTAATTGAGGCGAACGATGGAGAGGGAAAAAAGCGTTGCCGCGCTGTAAGTCGATTCAAATTGAATCGTTCCGCCTGCCGAAGCGACGGCAAGGCTTTCATTCGCCGTGAGATAGGCGACAAATGAATGAGAAACGGTCGAGCCGAGGCCCAGGCTGCCCGGGATCAAAGTGAGTGAAGGACCGGCATAGACGCCGATCTCAGGATTGGCAGTTGAAGGCAACGCATCGAAATGGATCAGATAATAGCCGGTGGCCGGGACCGTAAACTCAGGCGAGGTTGCGTTGTTGTTATATCCCCAGCCATTGCGAATGGAAATAGTGTTTATAGGAATAATGTACGGAGAGCTAACGGTCAAAGTTTGGCCGCTATAATAAACGAACAAAGAATCATCGCCCTGGCCGATGGTCAGAGTATTTCCACTGGCGGTCAGAGTCAGTTTGTTGGTGCCCACGAGAGTGATGCCGCCAGTCAGACCGTTGAGGTTGGTGACGATCTGGCCGGGAGCGAAGTCTGCGGCGGTGAGAGAGCCGGGGGCGATTGATGAACCGGATATGCTTCCGGACGCAAGATTGCTGGCCGTGACCGCAATGATAGCAGTTGCAGCTGTGTTCGCAGAATTGGCGGTGGCGGCGGTCCCCGCGCTGGACGAGTAAATGGCATAGGGAACCGGAAGGATCTGCTGGCGCGGAGATAATTCGTTGAAAGAGCCGGTGGCATTGGTACGCACGGCGATGTCGAGCCAGTTCGTGCCGCCGGTGAAGGCGCCGGCGCCAAAATCAATCGCGGTGGTGAAGGTTCCATTGGTCACGGCGACGGCGGAGTTGGTGACCGGTCCGGCGATAACCGTGTTGCCGGTGCTGTTGGGGCACAGCCCGAATTGCATGTCATAGTTGCCGTTGGCCGGGGCGTTGTTAAAAATGAGATGACCCTGGTAGGTGAACGCAGTGCCCTGCGCCGGCGCGGATGAAAAACACAACGCAGACAGAAAAAGAACAAGCGGCGTAAGAGAAAGGTTTTTCATGGTATCCCGGATTTATCTGGCATTGATATTACATTGGCCGCTTCTTGATTGGAAGCCTGCGGTGGCAAATCATTGTTTTGCCAGAACAACTTAAACGTTTGAGGCGATAATTCAACCGAAAAGGCCTGGCATCTGATCCGGCAGGCGGTGTTGTATTACGAAATGGCGACCCTATCGGGAATCGAACCCGAGCTCCCACCGTGAAAGGGTGGTGTCCTAACCGCTAGACCATAGGGTCGTCGTCGAGAGCCTGTGAATATAATCATAAAAAGGGGGGTGTCACGAAAATTATAGTTTGCTTTGAAAAAATGTTACAGCAATGTTACTGGATTATATCTGAAAATAAGCGATGTTTAGGCACGCAGCCGATGACGGCGAAAACCGGAACTTAACGGAAAGATAATGATGACCGACTTGCGCGTAGGAGATGTGGGAGGAGGAGTGAACGGTAAAGCCTCCAAAAATCAAATAAATGGAAATGGCCATGTGAATGGCCATACTAACGGTCATGCCAATGGTCATAACGGCCACAGCAATGGCATTCACACCCAGCTTGCGGATAATATCATCATCCGGCCTTACGCACCGGCTGACCGGGCAGCCATCCGGCAAATCTGCTGTGACACGGGATTCCTGGGAAAGCCGATCGAAACGATTTTTACCGACCGCGAAATCTTTGCCGACCTGTTCACCAGTCCGTATCTCGATTACGAGCCGGATTGCGCCTGGGTGGCGGAAGCCGAAGGACGCGTGGTGGGATATTTGCTGGGATCGGTTTCGCCATCGTTCGATTACACGCTCCTGTACTCGGGATTCCAGACAACAATGAAGCTGATTGCGCGCGCGGCGACGGGCCGATACTCACGGCATCCGCGCACCAAGCATTTCATCCGGTGGCTGCTGACGAGCGGTTTGCGGGAGCAGCCGAAGCATCCGGAACGTTCGGCGCATCTGCACCTGGACATCGAGAAGGATTATCGTGGTCACGGCCTGGCAAACCGGTTGTGGCGCGTTTTTGAAAAACACCTGGAACATTCCAAGGTGGAGCATTGTTACGGGGCGTTCTTCTCCTGGGAAAAGCGGCGTCCGGAGAACGGGTACTCGCGTTTTGGCTTTTCTGTGTTCGATCGCCGGTTGACCACGATTTTTCATCCGGAAATCTCTGAACCGGTGGAAGTGGTCTGCGTCCAGAAGAAACTGCGTGAATGAAAAAAGTCATCTTTACGCTGACTGAGGCGCGGTCAGGGACATTGTATCTTCGTAATCTTTTTCGCCTGAACGCCCGCGATTGCATCTGCCGGCACGAAACTTTTTTTGACTTCGGAAACCCCACGATGTTCGGGCGCACGATCTACGACGCCCACGCGGGCCGCGCCGAAAAAGTCCGGGCGTTATTACTAAAGAAGCGTGATTATATCGAGAAACGCGCGGGATCGGTTTATCTGGAATCCAGCCATGCCTTTTTAAAATCGGCTTACACGGTGGCGCTGGATGTTTTCCCCGATCTGTGGCTCGCGCATCTGGTTCGCGATCCGATCAAGGTCGCGGCCAGCGAGGCCTATCGGGAGATGTGGCGGCGGCGGGTCCATGTGCCGTTCCATTTTTACCGGGGGGATGACGGGAAACGGCACTTCGCCTGGGCATTAACGGGCAACGAGGAAATTTTTCGAAGTTTCAGCGCGGAGAAATTATCACTGTTCCAATGGTACCTGCTGCAATGGATCGAGATCGAGAATCGGGCGATGAATTTTCTGGATGAACACAATCTGCGTGAACGTTGTTTCACGCTGCATTGCCCGCGAGATCTGAATGATGCCGGAAAAGTGCGCGAGATGTTCGGTTTTTTTAACGTCACCTTGAAGCACGCGGATGTCCAATTTGGCGGGCGAAAGAACAAGAGCATCGGTTATTCCGCGGCGATGGCGGAGCAATATGAGAAGGAATTTGAACAGGTGCTGCGTCTTGTGCCGGAACGGTATCTCCAGATTTTCCGGCGCGAACCGTACGCAAGCCATGAATGGAGCCGAAGGTTCCACAAGAATGTGGAAATAAAAGCAGCCGTGGCCTAAGCGTTTAAAGAAAAGTCAATTCGGCGCAGCCGCTGAATCAGAACCCCCGGAGGGGGTGATAAGCTGATAGCCCCGGGCGAGCGAGTCTGCGAGCGCTGCCCGGGGTATCCAATTCCAAATGACACCCGCCATTTGCGAAGTCGCGCGACAGCGCGCGTCTCATCTCCAGCCATAGTTTATATTGATACGCTCTAATCACCAGCGACCGGCTTTGGGGAGAAGAGGCCCGATGACGTTCCAGATATTTGCAGCCACGGTTTCGACCGATGCCGCGCCGTCCAGGACAAGAACGCGCTTGGGGTCGGCAGCGGCGATAGCTTCGTAACCTTTGGCCACGCGCGCAAAAAATTGTTTATCCGCTTCTTCAATGCGATCACGGATAAATGGCATGGTGGATTGTCGGAAGAGGCGGCGCAGTTCGCTGACTTCGGGCGAGACGGCCAAAAGCAAAGTAACGTTCGGGCATGTTTCGCCGACGGCAAGGTCAATGATCGCCTGGACCATCTTCAGGTCCAACTGGCGGCCATAGCCCTGGTAGGCCGTGGTGGAATCGTAAAAGCGATCAGACAAAACAATTTCACCGGCAGCGAGGGCGGGGCGGATGACTTCCCGGACGAGTTGCGCCCGGCTGGCGTTCATCAACAGCAATTCCGCCTCCGAGGTCATGGCTTCGTTGGCCTTGCTGTGTTTGAGAGTGTGACGGATCTCTTCGCCGATGGGGGTGCCACCCGGTTCGCGGAAGGTGCGCACGCGATGGCCGGCGGCGCGCAACCGGCGGGTGAGCAGCTCGACCTGCGTGGATTTGCCACAGCCTTCCGTGCCTTCGAACGTGATGAATAAGCCTTTCGGCATGGGTTAAATTTTTTTCAATTTTGGGCCTTTGGACGTGTCTTCAATCGTCCAGCCCTTTGCTTTCAATTCGTCGCGAATGGAATCAGATTTCTTAAAATCTTTCGCTTTGCGCGCGGCCTGGCGGGCATCGAGCAAGGCGCCGATCTCCGGCGGAATTTCCGCTTCCGGTCTCGTTCCGATTCCTAGAACTGAATCAATTTTTTCCCACGTCGTCAATGCCAGAGCGGCTTCGCCCGGGTTGAGGGAATTTTCGGCGATGCGCCTGTTGGTATCAGTGACCCATTTGAAGACTTCGCCCCACGCTCCCGAGATGTTGAGATCGTTATCGAGCGCTTCAGTGAATGCTTGAAGGGCAGGGGTATCGGCTGAGGAGGGCGCAGTGTTGCTGGCGGCTTCCCTGAGCTTGCTGACACATTCATCGATGCGGGCAAGAGAAGTGCGCGCTCCTTGCAAGCCGTCGAGGGTGAAATTGAAGGTCTCGCGATAATGGGCCTGGAGAAGCAGGCAACGGATCTCGCGGCCGTTAAAACCTTTGGCCAGCAGATCGCGCAACGTAAAATAGTTGCCGAGGCTCTTGCTCATTTTTTTTCCTTCCACGAGCAGGTGCGCGCCGTGCAGCCAGTATTTCACAAACGGCTTGCCGGTGGCGCCTTCGCTCTGGGCAATCTCGTCTTCGTGATGAGGAAACACCAGGTCTTCGCCGCCGAGGTGCAGGTCAAAGCTGTTGCCAAGGATCTCCATGCTCATGGCGGAGCATTCGATGTGCCAGCCGGGACGGCCCTCGCCGAAGGGGCTGGGCCAGAAGACGTCGCCGTCGTCGGGGACGCGCGATTTCCAGAGCGCGAAGTCGGCGATGGATTCCTTGGCGTATTCATCGCTCCTGGTGCGTTCGCCGGCGCGCATCTCGTCGAAATTCAACTTCAACAGTTGCCCGTAATGGCAACCGCATCCGCGATACTTCTCGATGGAGAAATAAACGGAACCATCGGCGGCTTTGTAAGCGATGCCGCGGGCGAGCAGTTTTTCGATCAGGGAAATGATCTGGGGAATATATTCAGTGGCGCGCGGCTTGGCGTGAGGTTCGCGGCAGTTGAGGGCCTTCATGTCCTCCAGGAAGGCGGACTCATATTTGCCGGTAAATTCGCGCAGGGAAGTTTTTTTCTCCCGCACGTTTTTGATGATCTTGTCCTCCACGTCCGTGATGTTCATGACATGGGTGACCTGGAAATTTTTGAATTCGAGCCAGCGGCGGACGAGGTCCGCGAAGACGAAGGTGCGCCAGTTGCCGATATGGGCGAAGTCATACACGGTCGGTCCGCAGCAATACATGCCGGCTTTGGGCGGGGCGAGCGGCGAAAAATCCTGGATCGAGCGCGAAAGCGTGTTGAACAATTTAAATCCCATCGGGCGGATAGATTAGAGATTTTTGAGGCAAAGCAAAAGGCGAAACGTAACATGAAAAGTTGTGGACAGCATCAGGCTCTGGTCTAAAATCGGAACACAGCCGTCCGTGCCTTAAATAAACCCGAAAATTTATGGAACTTAAAGTTGCCTGCGGTTGCGGTCAGAACTACGCCTTCGATGTCGAGCCAGTTGACGGGCGGATGCCCATGCGTGTGAATTGCCCCGCCTGCGGCACCGACGGGACAGGCACGGCTAATGATCTCCTCTCGCAGCAATTTCCCGGTCAGCAATCGGCGCCTCCAGTGGCGGCATCAGTCCAGCCCCCTCCGGGCGCCGGAGGATTGCGCATCAATACGGCCCCGTCGCCGTTTGCTTCCACGCCGGCAACTCCACCGCCGTTGAATGCACCGCGGCCGATCGCGCCTCTACTCAAACCGAAAGCAGCCTCAAAAGATTTCAGCCTGGGCCTGGGCATCTTGGGCGCAATTATTGGAGCGGTAGTGGGTGGCGGGTTGATGTTCGCTTTTTTTGCATTGGTCGGATTCCGGTTTCCCATCACAGGCGTCATCATTGGTATTTGCACCGGATATGGCGCGCGATTGCTCGGGCGGGGTACAGACACGACCCTGGGATATGTTGCCGGAGCGATAGCTCTCGCCACGATACTTGCAGTTTTTTTTCTGATGTATGGCGGTATCCCGGGGCTGAGTTTTATTTCAATAATTATTTGTGTGTACGGGGCTTACCGGCTGTCTTCCGAGTAGAGTTCGAGGGGCGGATCTGGCCGGAAAGTTCTCCCCACGTGTACATTTCCAAAGCCGCCTGGTATTGCGCCTGGGCGGAAGGAGTCAACGCATCGAAAAATGTTTTCTCATCAATGCCATCGCGTGCGTAAGACCGGGCCAGAACCAGTTTGGCATTTTCAGCCACGGCAACGATCCCAATATCGGGAACTGCGCTTTTTTTGTCCGGATTGAACGGAATCCATTCCAATTCCGCCCAGGGACCAAATTGATGAATGACTTGCGGCGGCCAGGCTTTAACGATCTTCCGGGCGTCGTCACCGGCTTTGATCCTTCCATGCCAAAACTCGGGCGCGATTTTCATCCGGGAACAGAGCCAGTGATATCGGCTATAAGCTGTAGGCGTCCAAAGATCGTAGCGCAGGCCGATAAAGAGCCAGAAACAGGCCAGGACAACGATCGTGCAAAGGATTGCTAAAATGATTTTCTCCACACCGAAGCGCATCAGTTCGAATCTGGTTTATTGAGTTCAACGGCCTTGGGTCGCAACCGTTGCATCCGCTGCACAAACAGGAAATAAACTCCGGGACCAAAACACAGGAGCATCACTGAAATGCCCGTGGCGATGCCCCAAAACGTTCCCAGCGGGGCGCAACAGTCGTCGCGGCGGCGGACGATGACATGGCTGGGCACGGCGACGATGAGTTCGAGGATGCTGCCGCGCAGCAGCCAGCGGACGGCTCGATTAAGGAGAGCTTCCGGAGAATCGGATTTTGCAAAATTGCTGAAGATAATTCCCCAGATGAACCAGAGCACAACAATGGGAAGGACGATGCTTGCAAATATGCCCCAACCGGTAGAGGGGGCGTTTGAAGGAGTTCCAGCCATACCTCCCATGATCCAATCAGCGAATGAAAATATGCTAAACGCATTATCGGTGAAAATGGCACACAGGATGGAAAAAATTCCTGCCATAAATAAGTTTGCCAGAAAGAAAGCGCTGACAATGACCGGCACTTTCAATTTTCGACGTGAGGGCAGCCGCTTTTGAGAAATATCGATGGGCAAGAGGAGGAGCAGGGCCTGACCGGCCATAAGAACGGCCAACCAGATCCAATAACCCCACGCCGTATAAATTCCCAAGATGCCTTTCCAGTCCGGCCCATCCGGTTTCAAGCCCCAATCGGCAAAGGCAACGTACACGACCGGCGCGGTGAGGAACAAAAGTGCCAGGGCATAGATCAAAACTGTATAAACCGCCCAGCATTTCATCGGTTTGGGAATTCAGCCAGATTGCAAACATCGTTGCCAGTAAAATCATTGCGCGGGTTCTAAATTCCGCGAGCCAGTGGGGTTTATTAACCCGTGAATAGTAATAACGCCGTTCCATGGCAAAAATTGAAAATTCATACGACCATATTTTCCATCGGGCAGATGAAAGTAGTAATTTGTATTCACACCACCTTGCCAATTTGGGTTATTGGTTGGCATATCAAAAATAATTTGAGATTGATAACCGAATGTTGCCATTGTGGTAATTGTGCCGTTAATTGAATTGAATGCTTTGCAGGCTGGTGCTGGCTCAAAAGCCAAACCGCCAGGGCAATAACCAAGAGCGTTGCCAATATAATAATCTTACTTCTCATCGAGGCTCTAAATTGCGCGAGCCGGTAGGATTAAAATATAAACTCAGTTCACAAAAATGGTCCCCGCTTGGGATCATCTTAAAAACCATGCGCCCATAGTTTCCAGCGGCTGTGTGAATGTAATAATTTCGGCGTGCAAAATTTGACCAGGAAGGATTATTTGTGACTGGCATATCAATCACCTCGTCGAGGGAGTAATTTTCCTCTGGCGCGGTGAATGGAAATTCTTCATCAAAAATTTGCAGGCCACCGCCGGGAATGGAAACATGACATCTCCAATTATATTTCCATTTATCTATCTTTTCTGAATCAAATATCCATGCTTCAACTTGAATCGCGTTTTGACTTGAAGTGGCTACTTTTCCGGTTGGCAGGTCAATGAGCACAGGCGTGCCATCTTTCGGAAGTTGAAAACTTCTATCATAATGAATTAAATCAGCACCTTCGCCTTTTTTTCGCAGCCGAAACACGACGGGGTTGCCAGCATTGGGAATAAAATTTTGATTCTGCCCCGAATAATAAAACGATAAACCTGCTGGCGCATATTCGTAATAGCCCACCTTTGACGCTGTGACTATCAAATTTTTACCCGTGACACTCTGTAAAGAGAAAAGGCCATTGTCATCACTGGTAGTTTTTTCCTCTGAATTACCTGTTGGAGATAAATCCGTCCAAATAAAATGAATGTTTGCACCTGCCACAGTATCGTTGCTTTCATCTACAACGCGCCCGTAAAACTCAATCGGCGTTTTCCATTCGTTCAGTTCTTTTTCCGCAGCCTTTTTTTGAACACTTTGCAACCAGATTTCATAGTTTGTTCCGTCAACTGGGTGCGTAATTTTAGGCGGGGTGTAGTTTGGTATAACTTGATTTGTTTTTACCACCAAAGACTCAGAAGCTGTTTCAGCGGCAGGTGAATTTTGAGGCGCCTGAGCTTTTGGGCGAAAAAACCAAGCCACCAGCAAAATAACCAAGAGCGTTCCTAATATAATTATTTTATTCTTCATCGAGGCTCTAAATAGCGCGAGCCCAGAGGATTTATGAATCCATGAATAGTAAAAACGCCATTCCACGGCAAAAACTGGAAATTCATACGACCATATTTCCCGCCGGGCAACTGAAAGTAATAATTAGTATTAACGCCACCTTGCCAATTTGGGTTGTTTGTCGGCATATCAAAAATAATTTGGGATTGATAACCATTATCTGGCGCTGTGAATGGAAATTCCTCATCCGTTGCAGCAAAACCACCGCCTAAAATTGTGAGCCGAAGGCTCCAGTTGTAAATTTTTGCTTTTTTATCGAACGGGTCTCGCCAAAATTCTAGTTTCAGTTGCCCGCTTCCATCGGAAACTTCTTTTCCTTGATACAAATCTAATTCAAAGGGCGCGCCGCTGCTTTTTAGCTGCGCGATATGCGCAAAGGGAGGAAAATCAACTTTTATTAAATCCGTTCCTTCTCCTTTTTTCTTCAAATGAAAAATAACAGGATTGCCGGCATCGGGAACAAAATTTTGGTTCTGCCCTGCATAATAGAAAAATTTCCCATTGGGATCGTAAGCATAATACCCATCTTTACTCACGGTGACTTGTAGTAGTTTGCCAGTGATTCCTTTGATCGAAAACGTGCCGTTATCATCACTCTGTGCATGGTAATAAGAAGTGCCGTTTGCTGACGTATCGTTGCAACTAAATTCTACTGTTGCATCAGAAATAGCGCTGTTACTTTCATCTTCAACCAATCCATAAAATTCAATCGGCGTTTTCCATTCATTCAACTCTTCTTCTGTGGCTTTTTTCCTCTGTTCTTCTCTTTCGGCGGCTTCCGCATAAAATTCTTTAGATGTATAACCCGGTGAATAATTTGTAATTGGAGTCGCAGAGCCGGTCGAAACTATATTTTTGTTTGTCACATAAGAATTTGATGATTGAATTCCATTTATTTGCGAGGGGGTGAATTGTCGTCGATTATATTGTGAGCATATAATCCATATAACGAACAAAACAATCGCGAAAATGAACAGATAAATTAGTTTTCTTTTCATTGTGCCGGTTGGATTTTGTTAAGAATGGTCTGGTAGTACCCGAATGTCTGTTGAATCGGTCGTGTAAATTCCGCGCTGTGGTCGCCACGCGTCGAACCGAATCCAAAAGATGATAACAAATCAACTTGTGCGCTGGTTTCCATTACTCCACCAATATCCGGCTGTGCGCCAGCGGCACTTGACCTTGATCGTGCCACCTGCGACATGATTTCGTATGGGTCAGTCACGGTATAAGAGCTAAAACCATATCGTGCGGTGCTGGTAAGATTAGTTGTATCGTACTCGTAAACTTGTCCAAAACGATAGGTATAGCTCTCTGGTTTTTGGCTTTTTTGATCGGCTACCCAATTGGCCTGCAGGCCACTCCATATTCCGGATGCCAAAGCATAATCGTTCGTGTTATAGAAATTTATTAAATTTCCAGTCAACCCGGAAAAATATCCGTCATAACCCCCATTTGCAGGGTAAAGTGGAGTTGGAACAGCCGCATCCGCGGCAACAAGGCTTGATAAAGTCGGCACACTGGTATCATAACACTGCGCCGAAACCGCGGCTTGCGATAGGATATAATTGTCAAACGGCGCGCCCTGCTTGATTGCTTCGCTCGCAACGATGTTCCCCTGGCTGTGCGCAAGAATATCAATTTGATAACCCGCTAAGCGATTTGTCAGATAACTCAAATAATCTTTCAAGGCGGCGGCGGATTTCCATGCGTAAAATTCACCCAGGTCGTAATTAAATGGATTGAGCGTGTTATCAAATGGCAGGAAAGCACACGGCCATTTGAACTCGGCCACCTTGCCATAATAACCCGACCAATAAAGCCGCTTGAAGAGCGTTTCCGTGGAATCTTTAGCATCGAAGTAAGTGTTATTTATGCCATGCACAAATACGATGACCTGTTTTGTTTCATTTGGTTGCGTCGCCGTCGTATGGTCAATGCGATATTGGCTGATCATGCTGCTCGGTGGAAGCCCGGAAGTCACGTTGGTTGCGTCAGCGACCTCGTAAAAATCCTTGATGTCATGTAAATCGAGCCACACGCCTGTTTGGGCGATAGTATTTCCGTTTTGGGTAATCGTCATCGTCAATTCTCCTTCGCCAATGCCGGAGCCTTCAAAGAGAAAATGTTTTGTTCCGGCCTCATCGAAGAAAAGATCGGGAATCACCAGGTCCGTGCCGGGCGATACCTCGCCATAAGACGAATACCCGATGGTGTTCTGCGCAATGGTCGAGTTGGTTAAATAACCAATGCCTCCGTCCGCTTCATAAGAGGGAACCAGTATAATCGCTGGATTGCCGCTATAATTTTGCCAACTCAAGGTGACTTGATAGCCTCCAGTTGAGTCAATAGATGGCACGCCGCAAATCCATAGTCGCGCGAAATTTTCCAAATCACGCGGACATTTAATTTGATTTTGACCGAAGGGAGCCAACACACAATTTGGCGAAGCCGGTGGAACAGGCGCGTCATAATCAGGATTTCCTCCAGCACCAGGCACATCAGATCCGTCATCAATCCAGAATTCCATTGGATTGGCTTGCGATGTTGCATCCGTTCCGCCAAAGGTCAAATCCATATTGCCATCATGGTTCGCGTCAACATTCAAGCTCACGCAATATACGGTGCAAGTTCCCTGCTGGCCAGTATCAGGGTCGGGCATTGTTACCAAAGCCGCTGGACCGGCCTGTAATGGCAGGAAATTACCATATGGTGAAATCACGCCCGCGCTATTGGTTGTTATGTTTCCGCTGTCATCAATTGCAAAAGCATTGGTGAAATATTGGCCGAGATAGCCATAAACACCGGGATAACCATTCGTAACCGCCAATTTGGCATAACCAACAATATTAAGAGGCGTGCCCACAGGCGTAATCAGCAATTGGCTTTCATTTGTCGGAGAAAAACCTCCCTCCCCGGGTACTAATGACACGCCTGGTACTGGAGTACCGCCAGGGTCGGACGCTGGATTCCAAAAATCGTATTCAACCGTTTGAAACGCCGGTTGCGCCGTTTCCGGATATACGACCGCCCCAACGGTTGCGGACGAAGGCAAAGTGAAATTGCCACCTGCGGAAACCATGCCGGTCTCCACGCCACTGCTTGTGTTGTAGGCAAGCGCTGCCGATAGATACGGCAATCCGAAAAGATTTTTTACCCCAGAGGCCATGGAGATCGTTTGGCCGCTTTGGGTGATTAAATCGCCTTGGTCAATTTCCCATTCGGAATAAAGCCAGCGCGTGTCACTTGGAGGCAACCATGCATTGGTAGTCACGGTCGTGAATTGATATTCGGGATCCCATAACGCATATCCGTCACTGGTGGCTGCGCCTGTATTCAGATTACCGTACGCAGTTAGATTATCCGCATCGAAGACAAAGTTGAGATAGCGATCATTGTCATCAAATGGTTCATCAGGGTCGAAAGAAAAATAGTAAGAGCCATTACCGTCAAAACTCCCATTTGAATGGTAGGGGCTGGCCCAGGCATAGTTAGCGGGATTGCTAAAGGTATATTGAAAGTATCCACCGCTATAATCTCCAGCGTAAAATTCGTTGGTGCTGTATTCCGTGAATCCCACAGGATAGTTTTGGCTCGCTGCACGTAATAGGTAGATCAAATTCTGTTTTAACTGTACCCGTCCGTCATAAAATGGCGTGCCATCTGCATTATTTCCTATTCGATCGCTTGCCGTTGTATCACCGTTTGCGCTCACACTCTGAACAAAATCAGGTGTAATTTCAAAACCGTACGCATCTTCTCCTAAATCTTGCAAGGACGGCGGCAGGACATATTCACCGTTTACGAAATCCGAAAGTGGAATGTCAATATTGGTGTTATAGGAAAAATCATGTTCCAGTTCGGACTCAATCCAATCATAATAAACCAATCGCACCGCCGTTGCGTTGGCCGGCACGCCGGAAACCACTAAAATCGTCGTTCCATTAGGACCCGGCACAATCGAAGCAGACACATCAGCTTGTTGCAACGGCACAGCCTCACTCCACGCCGAATTTCCACCCGCATAGTGAGCTTGGACTTTATAGGAAACCTCCAACACATTCGCATTGTATGGATCGGGTTCCACAGACGAGAGATTATCCGCCAAACTATTTACATTCCATAAAACGTTGGAATCCTGTGTGCTGCCTCCATAACTCACGTCTCTTTCCACAGTGTACTCTGTCACCGGCCCCGGCGAAGGAGACCAACTGATTGACGCCTCGTCGGTGCTTGGATTATAGGACGCAATGACACCTTGTGGCGTTGGCGGCGTTACAAACGTGCCCGGCGCACTTCCCATAACGTATTTTTGATAAATCGTATAACCATCCCCCGCGGAATCCTGAGCATTCGGATCAACCGAATTCGTCCCCAGATATTCTTCCTCCCACCACAAGGGAATTCCACTTCCGTCATCGCTTGCCCACGAACGGGCACGGAAAAACATGTTTGAAGAAATTGTCATCGGCACGCTGAATGCCGTCCAGTTTGTCACTTCCGAGCCGGTGAAAGCCCAATATGGCGAAGCCGATTGCCATCCATTAGTGCTTTGCAGGTCATACATGTATTGTATCTCATATTGAACATCCGCAACAGTGTTCGACATGATTCCCAAATAATTCCCTTCTGACTGGCTCATCTGCGCAATGAAAAGATTCGTGCCATAATCAGGAGCCAATCCCACTAAACCTGCCGGACTGTAATCGTTCGTGCTGCCATCGCCGGGAGTTATGGGACTATCATCAGCGGCCATTGTCATTCCCAGGCTTAGATCGGATGCGCTCTGGCTTGTTGCCGTATGCCGCCGTTGAGCACCGTAGTGGAAATTTAGGTCTGACAAAAGGTAAACGCCATCATCACCCAGCGCCCAAACCGAAAAGCCGGAACCTGGACCGGGGTTCATCGGGAGGGGAGGCCAGGGCTCGGCGCTGCCAGGATTATGTTGCGCCGACCAAAACGTATTACCATTGGTAACGTCAATGGCTGGCATTGCCGGAACCTGCTCGATGGCTTGCAATGCCACTTGCCAATCCGGTGCAGTTGCCCAATCAATGTTGGTTGCCGTTACGTCAGCGTCCTGTGCTTGAACAAAAGTTCCCAAACAAATTCCCGTTCCCAAAAGAATGCTTCTGATTGCGTTGTTCATGATGCCTTTCTAAATGCGAAACCCGGTATCGAAACTAAAGGGCGCGAACCTGACGCACCCTCATCCGGGCACCGCGAAGCGCCTGTCCAAGCAGTACGCCAAGCCGCGCCCGAGGGGCGGCTGGCTGCTTGGACTGTGGAAATTCGCGGTTTCGGATGAGTCCGGTAGCCAAAGCTACGCAAATTGGTATTGTTTAAAAGTTACTTCATCTTTTAGCCTGACATTGCGATTGTCGTCCTTCCTTAAAAATTTCCAAGCATTTTTCTGAAATTTTTTCCACCATTTTCAAAAGATCCATGATTGCCGGACGCTGCTCTACATCTCTGCGCCTTTGCCTCTTTGCGCCTTTGCGTTATAATTCCGCGCTCCCCACTCTGAATTCCGCATTTCAAAATCCACCCTCTATCCTCGCCGCCGAATTTGTTTCCGGGAAACATTACACCTTCTCTTTTTTCTGTTTAAATCGCCCTATGCGAAGTGTGCATAGGGAATTTACGAATGCCGATTTTCGATTTACGAGTGCAGGTCAGTCCAAGCCGGTCCAACCTGATCCTACCCAATCTGAGTCAATCCGACCGAATCAAACCAGTTTCAAGAGA
>DASXYX010000035.1:0-13464 GCA_036502245.1 Verrucomicrobiia bacterium | reverse complement strand
CGGCGAGCCGATCGGCAACATCCACAAAAACAGCCTCAAAGAGATTTACTACGGCGCCATGGCGAATAAACAGCGCAAAACCATGGTTCATTGCAATATTGACTGCCAGCAGACGTGCAAACGGCCGGTCCCCCTTTGGGTCAAAGCCCGCACCTTTTTACGCATGGGTTAACTGCCTGGGCAGGTTTTTTTGTTGGTTTCCGACTCCTCGCTCATTTCTATCGTGCGCCATTTTTCCTGTTCATCGAAACAAGTCACTATGCGTGCCGGTCCGTTCAAAACGAATGTGCGTGTCGCTTTCGGATAATGTATAGATGAGGATCCAGTCTGGCTCGATATGGCAATCACGGCTTCCGGCAAATTCTCCGCGTAGAGGATGATCCTTATATTGTTCAGGTAAAACCCGGTTAGAATTTGACACATTAGGCTGCCGTGCCTATCCTATTCTGGCAATGTTCAGCGCCGGATTTTCCCGCGCAGGCTTTATTTTGTTAGCTTTGGTTAATCGAACTTTAAAGGTCCAATGAATGATACAGTAGCAGGCGTTTCGTCGTCGCCGGGTGGCGCGCCCAAAATCGCAAAGATCAACGAAGCGGTGATCCGCATCGCCGGCAATTCGCAGGATGGCATCCAGGCCATCGGCGGATTCCTCGCGCGCCTGGCCGGCCGTAGCGAGCAGGAAGTCATGACCTTCATGACCATTCCCTCCACCATCTCCGGCGGCCCGTCCATTTTCCAGGTGCGCATCGGTTCCGGCGAAGTGCTCAGCGCGGGTGACGACGCCGACATGCTCCTGTGCTTTTACCAGCACAGCTACGAGGACCATATCAAATCCGTTAAACACGGCGGCATCGTCCTTTACGACGCCGACCACGTTCAACCCAAACCTGAGTGGCAGGAGACGTACCATCACGTGGGTGTGCACATTTCCAGTCTCACGGTTGAAGCGGTTGGCGGCACGGGCCGTGACAAGGGCAAAAATATTTATGCCCTCGGTCTGCTCGCAAAAATTTTCGATCTTAACGTTCCCAAACTGACCAAACTCATTGAGGAACGGTTCGGCGGCAAAGACCAGGCCGTGGTCCAGAATGCGCTGACCTGCTTCAACGCGGGCAATGCGCACTCGCTCGAAAACCTGCTCAAGACCTACCAGTTTTCCGCGCCCGAAAAGAAAGACCGTCACCAGGTGGTCATGAACGGCAACGAAGCGCTCGGTTACGGATTGATCGCCGCCGGCGTACGCTTCGGCGCGGGCTATCCCATCACGCCCTGGTCGGACATCATGGAACTCCTCCGGCGCGAACTGCCCAAGTACGGTGGCGCGTTCATCCAATGCGAGGACGAGATCGCTTCCATTTCCATGGCGTTGGGCGCCAGTTACGCGGGGCGCGTGGCTGTTACCGGCTCGAGCGGCCCGGGAATTTCGCTGAAGACCGAAGCGCTCGGTTGGGCGATCATGGCCGAAATGCCGTTGATCATTGTCGATGTGCAACGCGGTGGCCCTTCCACGGGCATGCCCACGAGTGTCGAGCAGTCGGACCTCAACATCGCGTGCTTCGGCGGCCATGGCGATTCACCGCGCGTCGTGCTCGCGCCGACGAGCGTTGAAGATTGTTTTTTCACCGCCATCGAAGCCGTGAACATCGCGCGCAAATACAGCACGCCGGTCATCATCCTGACCGACCAGGCCATCGCCACGCGCATTGAAGCGTTTGAAGAGCCGCATCTTGACCAGGTTTGCCAGGACATCTCGCCTGACTTCAAGCCCGTGGCCGAGCACAAACCGTATGACCTGTCCAAGCTGGACGGCATCACGCAGCACGTTCCGCCGGGCACACGCATCGAAACTGGCAAATATCCCGTCGTGACTGGTTTGGAGCATGATGAATTGGGGCATCCGACCAGTTCGCCGAAATTGCACGCGCAAATGACCGCAAAACGGCGCAACAAATTGCGCAAGCTGGCGCACGATTTTCCGAAGATGAAAACGTATGGCCCGGATGAAGGTCAAATCCTGCTGGTCGGTTGGGGGTCCAGCCAGGGGCCGATCCGCGAGGCCGTGGACCGCGCGCGCGGGGCAGATGAGGCCATCTCCGGCCTGACCATCCGCCATATCAATCCGCTGCCGAACGGACTCGAAGAGATTTTCAAAGGGTTTCATCACATCTTTGTGGTGGAACTGAACGACGAAGGCATTTACGGCTACGGCCAATTGGGATCACTGCTGCGCGCGCGCTACTGCGATGACCGCATCCGCGGCATCAACAAAACCGACGGATTGACCTGGAAGGTAAAAGAGATCCTCGATCGCGCCCGCCAGATGGCCGCCACAAAGAACCAATAATTTTTAAAGATCATGAGTGCTTTGACCATTGAATTCCCTGAACGCAAGGGCCTGACCAAAAAAGAAGTCGCCGCCGACCATCCCACATGGTGCCCCGGTTGCGGTGATTTTTCCGTGCTCGCGCTGTATTTCAAGCTGATCGAAAAGCGCAAGATATGGCATGAGAAGATCACCACCGTGGCGGGCATCGGTTGTTCGAGCCGCTTTCCGTACTTTGTGCAGGCGCATGGCGTCCATTATATCCATGGCCGCGCGCTGCCCTTCGCCAGCGGCATCTCGCTTTCGCGCCCGGACCTGCACGTGTTCGTGTTCGGTGGCGATGGCGACGCGTTCTCCATTGGCGGCAATCATTTCAACCACACCGCCCGCAAGAACATCAAGATGACCTACGTGGTCATGGATAACTGGGTGTACGGCCTGACCAAGAAACAGACCTCGCCCACCTCGCCGCTCGGTTTCAAGAGCAAGACCGACCAATGGGGCGCGTTGGATTATCCCATCAACCCGATGAAACAGGCCATCGCAGCCGGCGCGACTTTTGTGGCGCGCACCACGCACACGAACCCGAACCACGTGTTGCAGATGATGGAAGCGGCGATGGACCACGACGGTTTCAGCTTTATCGAATGCCTGAGCGAATGCGTGGAGTTTTACGAAGGCGCGTTCGACGCCAGCAATCCCCGTAAAGGCGGCGTCTTCAACGAAGTGCCCAAAACGCACGACGTGACCAATGAAGCTGCGGCGTATCAACTCGCCGGCGCGGATTTCCCCGGCCATTTCGGCATCTTTTACAAGACGACCAAACCGACGAAGAACGCTAAAGAAGCCGAGATCCAGCGCGGCATGATGGAGAAGTTGAAAGGCCTTAAAGACTGGCAGATTCTCCAGAAAAATTTCGAGCGGTTGAAGTAAAGGCGGACACGGATTTCACGGATTGGTACCGATTTTTATTTGTGTAGAGATTCTGTGGGCGCCGGGGACGCGACTTGTTTGCAGAAACCTTCATTGAAAGCGCCAGAGGACTGGCGCACTCCACAAGCTGGCGCAAAATTTGTTTTGGCCGTCGCAAGCGGTTGCGTCGTGGACTGCGGCAGTTCTCTGCCGCTTTTCAGCAGACGCTTTTATCATCCCTGGTTAGCGCCGTAGGCGCGGCATGTTTATAGAAACCCATTCAAAAAATCTAAAGCTCCGTCAGGAGCGACATTCAGAAGATGCCGCCCCTACGGGGCTGGATGTCTTGGGGGATTGTTGACTACAAAGATTTCGCTCCTACGGAGCTGATGCCTTGTCTTATTCCGCATCCATACATCGGCCTCCACCGCAACCTTTGGAAAACATAGAAATAGAGAATTTCCAGCCGGGTTCTCTGCCGTAATCTTTGAAACAAAAGTTATGGTAATGCCACTGAGGAAATTCTTTTTGCATCACATGGCTAATTGCCTGCGCTTTGGATTCATCGTGAATACCACAGACCTCCAGGCCATATAAATCGTGCAAAACATCGACAGAACTATAATCAGTCATCCAGGCAAATCCCTCTCCATCCAATAATTCTATTGCAACGCTCCGTTGCTCGAAAAGTTCAGGATAAAAAGCAAACGATTGTTCCTCTCTGGATTTTGTATCAAAAAACCTGGCGTTCTTTTCAACCCTCCGAAAATATTCAATCAAATTGGAGCGGATTTTGGCTATATCCTTTTCCGAAAAATTTCTTGGGATTGGAGCCCAGTTAAAAAAGAGGAACAATCTCGCCCGGGTCGGTACATCGACAACAACAATCTCGCCATCCTGTTCGAAACAAGGGAAAACATATTCATAGTTCCCCTCTTTATAAATCAGGCGACCCGGTTGTTTTAGATCTATTTCAAAGGGTTTCGCCATGCACAAGTATTGTGCGGTTTATATTTACTCCTCCAACCCCAAAAACTTCCGCTTGGCCTCGTCGCGGGTATGGACGCCCAGTTTTCTGAAGAGCGGCACGAGGTGTGTATGGACCGTGCCCGGGGAAATATCGAGATGCTCGGCGATCTCTTTGTCTGAACGATTGGAGCACAGGTGCAGGATGATCTGCTGCTCGCGCGCGGTCAGCCCCCATCCGGAAATGCCTTCACCCAGCCCTTGTATCCATTGGACCACGGATTTTTCCGTTTGCACACACAGTGCGGGCATTCCCTCCAGCGCCTTTTTGATGGCCGAAACGATGTCGAAGGACGGGATCGGCTTGATGAGATAACCCGACGCGCCGGCGATCATCGCCAGAATAAAACTTTCCGTATCCATGCGCGCGGTGAACATGATGACCGGCAAATGGGGAAGCAACGTCTTGACCCGCCGGGTGCATTCGATGCCGTTGACATCCGGCATGGAAATATCCATCAACACCACGTGTGGCGGCGATTCGCGGAATCTCTCAATGGCTTCATTGCCATCCAGAAAACTCTCCAGCGACCAATGGCTGGCCCAATTTTTAAAAACTTGCCGCATGGCAATGTGGATGGACTGGTCGTCATCCACCAAGGCCACCCGGATTTTGGGTATGGGCAGGGATTGGTCGGTAATGGCAGGCGCCTGGGTGGAACCCGGTTTCTCCGGGGTACGGCCAGGGAGAGGGGATGGCCGGATCCGTACCGGGGCGGCAGGACGCGGTTGGACGGGCGCAGCCAGTTCATTTCGGACCTGTCTGGGTTGAAACATGTCCGGCAACGTCGAGGACCTATCCTGTTTTTCTACTGTCTGAAATATCGCTAAATCGCCCATGTAATTGATTACATTGAGAATCCTGACTCCAGAAAATAAGGCAAGCAAAAAGCAAAAACCAACCTGTTTCTATCCTATTTTTTCCGGGGAAAAGGGTTGGAGAAAGCTCGGGTACCTGTCATAACAGAAGCGGCTGTTTTCCGTGTCGGTTGGATTTTCATTTTGGGAAAGATCGGCCACCAAGTCGGTCCAAGGGACTGAAGCCCCGGTTCGCCGGGGCTTTTTTTCTGCCTGGAAACATCCTGGCTCTTCCATCCTGCCGAAATTCTTCCCTCGTTCCTTCGCCTGTTTTTGATTAAACTTCTTTGGCTTTATGGCCCATATCCACGAAAAAATCGATTTCACCGTCGCGATTTTCATCGTCCACGATGCGAAAGTGCTGCTGATCCATCATCGCAAGCTCGATAAATGGCTGCCGCTCGGGGGGCATATCGAACTGGATGAAGACCCGGAACAGGCCGCCTTGCGGGAAGCCCGTGAAGAAAGCGGCATTGAAGTCGAACTGCTCGGTGAACGTCCCCCGACCACTTCGCCCGGCACCCGCGCTTTGATCACACCCAGATTTCTGGATATTCATCGTATCAGTGACACTCACGAGCACATCGGCATGATCTATTGGGCCCGTCCAAAAAATCCGAAAAATTCCACCGAGGCCAAATGCGCCATGGCCGAGCACCATGACATCCGCTGGTGCGCGAACGCCGACCTGGACAAATTGCAGCCGTCGATGTCCGACGCGGTGAAATGGTATTGCCGCAAGGCGATCGAAGAGATCCGGCCATGACCGCGCGCCAGAAAATCAAATTTTGCTGTTTCACCCTCGAAGGGGCCAATTCCTTCGCGACCGTCCTCTTTTTCAATTATCTGTACTTCTTGATGGCGCACCAGTTCGGCTTTGGTGACAAAAGTAATTTTGCGCTCGCCGCCGCGTTGGGCGCCAGTTACACCGTCGCCGCATGGCAGGGCGGCCGTTTCGCGCAACGTTACGGTTATTTCCTGGCGCTCAAAACCGGTCACGTGTTGATGATCGCGGGACTGGTCGCCACTCTGTTGCTCCAATCCGCCACGGGAAAGATCGCCTCCGCCGCCTGCGTCACGCTCGGCATGTGTTTTATCTGGCCGACCCTTGAAGCGTTCGTCAGCGATGGTGAACCGGCTGTGGAATTGCCCCGGGTCATCGGCATCTACAACGTGGTCTGGGCCATCGCCAATGCCGCCGCCTATTTTATCGGCGGAAGCCTGGTCAGGGCATTTGGTTTCGATGTCATTATCATCGTGCCTTTGGCGATGGTCGTGCTGCAACTGGCATTGGTGCTTTGGCTGCAAGGGCACGCCACGGAAATGGCGCGCGAAGCGGTGAACAAACCTCATGATGCGCCGCCACCCGAACCGCATCGCCCGGCGTCACCGCGCGCCCATGCCTTTTTACAAATGGCATGGCTGGCGAATCCATTTGCCTACATTGCCATCAACACCCTGATCGCCGCCATGCCGGGTATTGCGGCAAAATTCCATCTCTCGACCATGCTTGCCGGATTTACATGCACCCTGTGGTGTTTTGTGCGGGTGGGAGTGTTCACCTGGCTTTGGCGATGGACCGATTGGCACTATCGCTTCCGCTGGCTGGCTGCGGCGTTCGTCGGATTGATCGCCTCCTTTGCCGTCATCCTGATAGTGCCGAGCCTGCTTGCGATCATCCTCGCGCAAATCGTTTTTGGCGCGTCGGTCGGATTGCTCTACTACTCGTCCCTGTTCTACTCGATGGACGCCGGCGACACCAAAGGCGAGCATGGCGGCATCCACGAAGCCGCCATTGGCCTGGGCAACTGCGTCGGCCCGGCCATCGGCGCACTGTCCCTGCAATTCCTGCCCGGCCACGTCAATAGTGGTGCGATCGCCGTGAGCGTATTACTGCTCTTCGGCTTTGGCGGACTGCTGGCGATCTGGAAGAGGGCTTAATTTGTTTAACACCAAGAAAACGAAGATTTAGTTTTCTTTGTTGCCTTTGTTTCCTTCTGCAAATTTTTTTTGCGGTCTTTGTGTTCTCTTGCGGCTAAAAATCCGTGTTTATCCGTATCCATCTGTGGTTTAAACCCTTTGTTTCTTCGTTCCTTTGTTGTTAATCAACGAACGCGCTGATTTTGCAAAACCATGACAATTGGCAGCGGCGCTTCCGTTATCGTGGTCATTTGAATGAACGCCACTTCAGGTCAACGCCGCCCGCGCCGGCCTCATTTCTTCTGGCAGGGAGCATTGATTTTGCTGCCCGTGGCGCTGATGGCATCATTCGGTTTTTGGGCCATCCTGCGGCAGCGCAACGCCGTCCAGATGGACGCCCAACAGCGGGCCGGCGAAATCGTCCAAACATGGCCCATTGATTTTGGCCGGACAGCCGCCATGCAGTTGGTGGCTTTGGATGGCTCGAAGCAAGGTTGGCTCAATTACCTCCGATGGGGTGTCTCCCCCTGGCCGAATGATTCGCAACGCCAACAACGTCTCGCTGACGGGTATCAAATGACCACCATTACCAATGATCTTGCCGACCTGAAGGCGGCCTTTCCAGATTGGAAACAGGGAGAGGCGCTGCCAATGGTCAATTTCGTATTGCAAACCAACGGCGACGTGTATGATGCCCGATTGATGCCGCCCAATCCGCCTTCCTGGCTGTCAACCATGTCCACCCCGCAATATGAAGCCTGGGCAGCATTGGAGGCGGCGGACTTCGCCAATCGGCCCGCGCCCGAGATCGGCAAACTGGCCGGAGTCTTTGAGCAGATGGAACCACCCCGGGATGCCCGTGTTGACGCGGAATTTATAAGTCTGCGTGCTGATTCGCGAACAGACCCGGCGACCAACGCCATCATCGAACTGAGCGGTTTCGCGGGCCGGCATCTCACTGTTTTATCAGATAGCGGCCTGCCGGTCTCAACCCTGGCCCTGGCGGAAGCATTGAAACGCTCGCATGAATGCGGCCCCACGCGTGCATTGTGGATGGCATTAAATTCTGAAATCAATGCTCCGGATATACTAGCGCCCGCTCTTTTGGACGAAGCCGCTGAATTGATCACCAACAATATCCCGCTTTCCCAAAGTGTTGACGCCATGAAAATTTTGCTGGCTGACAAAGAGATGCAGAACGAATTGAGCGAGGCCGTGAGAGCATCAGGAATACCGAATGGTGTGATCACCACCAATCTTTGGGTGGGAGCCATGGGGCAGCGATGGTTCTGCATTCTTCAGCCTGTTGATGTCTCGTTCCAAACACGTGTTTCGAATTACCCGATCACGATTACCGATGTTTACACGAGGGTCCGGTGTTATCCGGAATCACTGGTGACGCGCGCTTTTGCCCAGGCTTTGGGCACGACCAGGGTGACGATACCCGACTATTTCAGTATTGGGGCCGATTTAGAAGGGATGCCACTGGTTTTACCGCCACCATGGAATCACTGCGGAACAAACCTGCCTGTCGGCAACAGGCTTATGTGGAGAAATTTCCAGATGACATTTACGGCCGGGACCTTCCCCGAAGATATGCCCAGCCATCCGCAATTCACGTTGCAGGTCCAACTCACCAACCCCGGCATGCTCTACGCCCGTCAGCGACAGATTCAACTCGTTTTTGGTTTGCTCATCGCCTTCTCCGCATTGTCAGCGCTCATCGGATTCATCGCCGCCTTGCGTTCGTTCCGACGGCAGCAGGCGCTCAGCGAAATGAAATCCAATTTCGTTTCCAGCGTCTCGCACGAATTGCGGGCACCCATCGCGTCAGTCCGGTTGATGGCGGAGAATCTCGAACGCGGCAAGGTGCCGGACGCGTCCCGGCAGGGCGAATATTTCGGTTTCATCGTTCAGGAATGCCGGCGGCTTTCGTCCCTCATCGAGAATGTGCTCGATTTTTCGCGCATCGAACAGGGCCGCAAACAATATGAACTGGAACCAACCGATGTAGCGGCGCTGGCCCGGGGCACAGTGAAACTGATGGAACCTTACGCCGCGGAAAAGGGCGTGCGATTGGAATTCAATTCCAGCCAACCAGCGACATGCGAACTGAATCTGGATGGCCGCGCCATCCAGCAGGCGCTGGTCAACCTCATTGATAACGCCGTCAAACATTCGCCTAAAGGCGAAACGGTCACCGTGGGCCTGGAGGCGGTTTCTCTCAACTCTCCCCTCTCAACTATCAACCTGTTTGTTGCCGATCATGGTCCTGGCATCCCGCCGGAGGAGCATGGGAAGATTTTTGAGCGATTTTACCGGCTCGGTTCCGAGTTGCGCCGGGAGACGCAAGGTGTTGGAATCGGGCTGAGCATTGTGAAGCACATCATCGAAGCGCACGGCGGGCACGTGCGGGTGCAGAGCAGTCCCGGCCAGGGCAGCCGCTTCACGATTGAACTGCCGGCAAACCAAAAATGAACGAACGCATTTTGATCATTGAAGACGAAGCGCCCATGCGCACGGCGCTATCCGACCTGCTCGCGTCGGAGGGCTACCGCGCGCTCACGGCCGTGGATGGTGAAAGCGGTTTGGAGCGGGCGCTGGCGGAAAAACCCGATCTCATCCTGCTCGACGTGATGTTGCCGAAACTGGACGGCTTCGCCCTGTGCGCGGAATTGCGCCGCGTCGCCAACCATTTGCCGGTCATCATGCTCACCGCCAAGGGCCAGATCGAGGACCGCGTCAATGGCCTGGACGCAGGCGCGGATGATTACCTCGTAAAGCCATTCAGCACTGACGAATTGCTGGCGCGTGTGCGCGCTCTTTTGCGCCGCGTGGAGCGCAAAACCAAGATGCCGCTGAAACTGAAGCTGGGCGATATCGAGATCGATCTCGTGCGGCAGACTGCCTTTCGCCGAAAACGTCCGGTGCATTTGACCGCCCGCGAATTTGAGATGCTGCGCCTCATGGCTGAAACAGAAGGCGAACCCGTGACGCGCGAAAAATTTCTCGATGTGGTGTGGGGTTACACGGCGTTTCCGACCACGCGCACCGTGGACAACCACATCGCCAGCCTGCGCGCCCGGCTGGAAAAAAATCCCGACGACCCCCGCTGGATCAAGACCGTCCATGGCGTTGGGTATCGCCTCGAAAAATAATTCTGAAAGCGTGTGAAAAATCGTATGTCGCGCTGCCTTGAAAAAATATTGAACCCCTGAACCTGACGCAGCCGGTAAGGTATCCAAATATGACGACTGTTCGTAACCTGTTCCCTCTCCGCTCCCATTCTGATGGGAGGGGAGAGGGTCAGGGTGAGGTGAGGGGGAGAAAACAGGCAACACTGAAAAATGGGTCTCACTTAAAAATGATTTTGCAAAACCATGACAATTCGCATGAAGAAAACCGGCAGAATCATCACATGAAAACGAAAGCATTTGTTATGGTGTTTGCCAAACGCCGCCATAGTAGCGCAGACTTCCCAGTCTGCTGTATCGCGGATTTCCTAATCCGCTGTTTCTCCCTGACTTTTCGTCCCAGCCGACTTGGAAGTCGTCGATACAGCAGGTTTGGAAACCTGCGCTACACAATTTTGCAGAGGTCTCTTATTTTGGTTTTCTGTTTAGCGGCGGCGTTTGCCAACGCCCAGACCAATCTCACGGCATTGTTGCAACAAGGATTGTTTGATGAACAAGCCGCGCGCAATCTGCCTGCCGCCATCGCCGATTACCAGGCTCTCGCAACGCAATTCGACAAAGACCGCCAGACGGTCGCCACGGCGATCTTCCGCCTCGGCGAATGTTATCGGATGGAAGACAAAACCAACGAGGCCGCGCAGGAATATCAGCGCATCATCCGCGATTTCTCCGACCAAACAACGTTGGCCTCATTGAGCCGGCAAAATTTGATCGGCATGGGTATGGGCACGGGAAATTCAGTGAATACAGGAATCGTTCCCGTTCCCGTATTGGCAGAGAATCCGCGGAGCGTCCCAAGCGCAAGCACACCAACCGCTCCCAGCGCGGACACCGAAGACCAGGAGATCAAAAATATCCAGGCCATGATTCAAAACAGTCCCGACCTGATCAACGGCAAGCCGCTGTGCGATGCCGCCTATGCGGGACAATTACGGGTGGCCACATTCTTATTGGATCACGGAGCAAACGTGAACGCCGGTGATGGCCGCGAAACTCCTCTAATCAGAGCAGCCCGGAACGCCCAGATGACCATGGCTGAATTGCTTTTGAGCCGGGGTGCGGACGTGAATGCCCGCGACGGCGGCACCACTCAAACTGCGTTAATTGCGGCCACAGCGGAGGGTTATGAATCGGTGGTAAAAGTTTTGCTGGAACATAAAGCGGATGTCAATGAACCCTATGGCCACATAAATTATGGAAATACGCCACTTGATGTGGCGGTGCAAAACGGCTATGCAAACCTGGTCGGCCTGTTCCTGACCAATGGCGCGGACATCAATGCCACGAATGACGGCGGTCGCACGGCGCTCAATGAGGCAGTGCGTCTCGGCCAGGCACACATCGTCCAAATGTTTTTGGACGCGGGCGCGAATCCAAATATACCCGACAATTATGGAATAGCGCCACTCAGCGCTACCCGCGCGCCGGAAATCATCCAGGCCCTTCTGGCCGCCAAAGCGGACCCGAATGGAGGCACATTGAATGCCCCTCTCCTTGCCGCCGTCCACAGAAATGATATCGCGGACGCCACTTTGCTGCTGCAAGCCGGGGCAAATCCAAATCTGGAGGGAAAAGTTGGTGCTGATTATAGAAGCAGTGGAAATAGTGACGCCTCTCCACTTTGGACGGCGGTGGCCATGGGCGAATTTCCAATGGTCCAACTCCTTTTGAAATACAAAGCCGACCCCAATGACACGCAGATCGAAGGTCAATCCATCCTGTTTGATGCCCTGGACAAAACGAACATTCTCGAAACTCTGCTCGATGCCGGCGCGACCGTTGATGCCTCAAGTTACATCGTTAATCAACGCGCCACTCCCCTGGAAACTGCGGCTCAATACGGCGAAATAGCCGCGGCTGAAATATTGTTGAACCATGGAGCAAATCCGAACTATCGCGACCTGAACGGCGATACTCCCTTGCACTATGCCCAAAGCACTCCCAGCCGCGAGATGGTCGGGCTTTTGCTGGACCATCACGCCGATCCCAACGTCAGAAACAGCCAGGGCAAAACGCCGTTGGATTGGCTCAAAGAACAGGCGAGGGGAAACAACGGATCCCAAAAACGCGCGGAAACCGCGGCGCAACTCGTCAATTATCTCCGCTCGCGCGGCGCGCTGGACGTGCTGCCGGATTGGGACCACATCACCGTCAGCCGTCCCTCTACAAAATATTCGTCGGGCGTTTTTTACAAAGGAACAAACGATTGGAACCAGATCACGTTGTTTGACCTCATAGGCGTGCAGTATGAATTGTTGACAGCCTCTATCTCCCTTTCCAACATACGATTTCCTCCTATGCCTTATGGCGACGGAATTATAATCGCCGGACAAAACTCTCTTTCTTTCCCGGACTTTGCGCGAATTAGTATCCACCGCCCCTCTGCCACCGGCACGAATTGGACCGATTTAAAAATCAATCTCGCCCACGCTCTGGAGTCCGGCGATTGCTCTGCCGATGTGCCTTTGCAATTTGGTGATGTAGTAGAGATTCCCGAGACCGACCACGTCATCAATCAGCTATGGTACGGACTGAACACAAACGAATTGTTTAGTTTGAAAAAATGCCTTATTCGCCATTTGCAGGTCACTATCAACGGACAAGCCACGAATGTAGTCATCGCCCCGCAGGTGGAACTGGATGCGCCTCCCTTCGCGTTCATGCAACCATCCATCAAGGTGTCAAAATTTCAGCCCTTCATGATCTGGCCCGTCCTCGAAAACTCCCAATTACTGCTCGCCTCCTCCGATCTTTCCCGCGTGGAAGTCAAGCGGCGCGATACGACGACCGGCAAGATGCACCAATGGACCGTGGACTGCTCTAATTCTGATTCCCCGCCCAATTTCTGGCTTCGCGACGGCGATGAAATAATCGTGCCCGAAAAACCCAACTGACAAATTAACCCGGCCCGACGTCTTCGTTCCCTTTGTTTTCTTTTGTAAAATAAACCACTACTGTCCGGGTATTAATAATTGAACACCAACTGGTTGTGAGGGTTGCCATCGGGCATTTGCGGTTCGGAGTTGCTAAGCACCTGAAGGAGAGGTTCTTGCTGAAAAGCGTTCACGCTCAAAATTTGCAAAGTGTTGTAGAGGCTGCGCTCGGATCGCACTTGTTTTTTGACAATGGCGACGAGCGCATAGACACAGATGGAAATCCAAATCTGGGTCTTCACCGCGTTGTCACTGACGCCGTAAAAGTGTTTGATCCGCAGATGCTGCTTGATCCACT
>DASXYX010000034.1:0-69640 GCA_036502245.1 Verrucomicrobiia bacterium | reverse complement strand
GAGGCTCAAAATCTGTAAAATGGTGTAGAGGGTGGCATTGAGATGCAGACGTTTTTTCAAAATGGCGACGAGCAGATAAACGGCGATGGCCGTCCAGATTTGTGTGCGCACCGCGTTGGGCGAGGTGCCGTAGAAGGCTTTGATGCGCAAATGTTGCTTGATCCATTTGAAGAAAAGTTCGATTTGCCAACGGCTGCGGTAGAGTTTGGCGATGGTCAGAGCTGGCACGGTGAAGTTGTTGGTCAAAAAGACCAACGCCTTGCCCGTTTGGGGATCGCGATAGCCGATTCGGCGCAGCGGATCGGGGTAATCCTGTTGGACGTTAAGGCCGGTGAGCACCACAGTCTGGTCGAAACACAGGCCGATGGTTTTGTCCACGGGACGGGAGTAACGGCGCGCGCAACGGAAGTTTTGCTTGGCGCGGGTGACAAAGAAAGCGCCGCATTGATGGATGCGATGCCATCGGGCGAAATCGAGATAGCCGCGATCCATGATGTAGAACGCCCCCGCTTCCCAGACCAGTTGGTCGAGGATGTTGACGTCGTGAACACTGCCGGTGGAGACAATGATGACGGTGGGAAAGTTGCCTTGAAGCGTCAGGAGGGTGTGGAGTTTGATAGCGGCTTTGTGCTGACGGAAGGTAGCCCAAGGAAAGAGCGACAGGCACAGGTCAATGGTAGTGGAGTCCAGCGCGTAGGCGGCAGATTGGAGTTCAAGCAGGAACGGCTCGTCAGCGTAAAGAGCGCTGGCCTGCTGGATAAGCACCTGAGCGAAATCGGCAAAGATACGCCAATCACGTTTTTCATTGGCATCGGCGAGTGTGCTGCGGGCGGTGGCTTGGCGGATGCCCGCGTGGTAGAGCTTTGTGCCGAAGGACGCGAGGCAGGTTTCGATGTCGCGCAGGCTTTCGCGCCAGGTCAGTTGGGCAAATGCCAGCACCAGAAACTGTTCGTAGGCAGGAAGCTTGCGAACGCGGTGGTTGCCGCGGTAACGGGCGACACACTTGTCAAACTCGTATTTGGGAAGGAAGTCCAGAAGTTGGGTAAAGACAGTGCGCCCTTCGTTCATAAGGTGGAAAACCGCTGGAATGCGGTGGAACACCCTCAAGGAATCATCGCAAAATTCAAATCGAAAAATGACAGGACGGCGGTTTTATCCAGATTTTACAATGGTTATATCGCCGTCAGCCTAAATTAAACCGGACAGTAGTGGTTTTTATCGGCAAACTGATGCGAATTTGGCGCTATGAAATATTCCAGCGCGCCAAACACCACGCTGGAGCCAACAGCCACCGCCCATTCAATTTCCCTCACGGTAAGGCAGTCGCATGGCATCAGTTTGTTTCCGTACCAGAGAGTGAGGTTGGCTGTATATTTCACAATTGGAAGTATGAGAGCAATGTGCGTGGGCACGCCAAGGACGGAGAGCATTTCGAGGGACGCGAGTTGTGGCGGGGTTTAGCGAGTTCTGACTAGTCTCCTGAGTCATTGATTTATTGCAAAATTAATCGGTTTGGATTTTGACGGTTTCCGCAGCGAATCGACGGAGACTTTCCAGGATCGGGTCGGCACTTTTTGTCCAGACAAACGGTTTGGGATTTTCATTGTGTGCAGTGATGAATTGTTCAATGGCCAACTCCAGATCACGAACGGTATGATGTGAGCTGCGCTTGATCTGTCGTTGACTAAGCAGCGCAAACCAGCGCTCCACCTGATTAATCCAGGAACTGTGAGTCGGTGTAAAATGCAAATGGTAACGCGGATGACGCTGCAACCATTGTCGGATGAGGGCTGTTTTATGCGTTGCATAGAGTTGTCCGGAATCAGATGCACCTCCAGTGCCTCCGGCACGACGGCGTCGGCATGATCCAAAAACCGCTTAAATTCAGCCGTGCGGTGCCGCCGAAAGCACTGGCCGATGACATTGCCGGTTGCGAAATCCAAGGCAGTAAACAGGGGAGTCGTCCCATTGCGCTGGTATTCGGGCGTGTAGCGCTCGACTTGCGCCGGGCGCATCGGCAACACTGGTTGGGTCCGGTTGAGGGCTTGAATCCGGCTCTTTTCATCAACGCATAACACCAAGGCATTGGTAGGCGGACTGAGGTAAAGGCCAACAATATCCCGCACCTTCTCGATGAAAAATGGATCAGTGGATATTTGAAAAGTCTCGTGCCGATGCGGCTTGAGCCCAAAAGCGCGCCAAATCCGGCTGATGGCCGATTGACTCATTCCCAACTTCTGCGCATCAGAAATGTGTAGCCGCCACAGGCTTGGATTGGAGGACCAACTCAACAACTTTTTGAACTTTCTCATCACCAATCTGGCGAGGCGCTCCAGGTCGAGGCTCATCCCAAAGTGACTCAACTCCACCTTCGCTAAACCGGCGACGCCAATAGGCCACGGTGGCGTGGGTGGTTCTCAGGACACCCGCCACGCCGCTGTCGCTCTGGCCAGCCACACACTTTAGAATGACTCGCGCGCGAAAAACCAACCTGCGATCACGCCGTTTTGCGCGGACGAAATACCTCGGTTTTTCAGGTAGGCTAAGAGAGCTGAAATTTAGTGGCTGATCATATTTTTTGTTCCGACTGACACTCGTAGTTGCCACAACAACTGCGGAAAAAGATAAACTGAAATACCAAAAATCATAACGACATCGTAATGTCAAAAAGGTATGCTTCGACTGGTTAAACGGGTTTCGTTTAATATGTTTAAAAACAATCAGCCGAGGTCCATAAGAGGATTAGCCAGCATATCATGCGTCATTTTCAACAGTGTTCCGAAAGCCGAGACAAGGCCGAGCGCGTTTTAATTACTTTAGCAACGAGAGACACGGCCCGACATCATTCACATCAGTCACTTTTTGATAGAGCATGCGGTTGCATTGAGAAATTCAAGGCCGATGTGCGCCAGAGACTTAGCCAGCAACTGGAGCCGAACTGATGGAAATCATCATCCAACCTACGCCTGACGCGGCGACGCGGGTCGCCGCGCGCATTATCGCGGGCCTATTTGAGAGCAAACCAAACGCTGTTCTGGGCCTGGCCACGGGTGGAACACCGTTATTGCTCTATCGCGAATTGATCAGGCTGAAATTGGACTGGCGTCAAGTGACCACCTTTAATCTTGATGAATATGCCGGCCTGGCGGAAGATCACCCACAATCTTATCACTATTTCATGTGGGAGAATTTGTTCCGGCATGTGAATATTGCAAAAAAGAACATTCATATCCCTGATGGCAATGCAAGAGACTTCCAAAAATTCTGCGCGAAGTATGAAAAACAAATCCGTTCGGCGGGCGGGATCGACCTGCAAGTGCTTGGCATTGGCACGGATGGACACATTGGTTTCAACGAGCCGACTTCATCGCTGGCATCGCGGACACGGGTCAAAACATTAACAAGACAAACAATCCGGGATAATGCCCGTTTTTTTGGCAGCGTAACGCGGGTGCCGCGCCACGTTGTGACTATGGGCATCGGGACGATCATGGAAGCGCGGCAGAATCTATTGCTGGCTTTTAGCCGAAGGAAAGCCGGAGCCATCGCTAAAATGGTTGAAGGGCCAGTCGCATCCGTCAACCCGGCCTCCGTGTTGCAACTGCATCCGGCTGTCAAGGTGTGTCTCGATGCGGCGGCGGCAGGCAACTTGAAACGTTTGGATTATTATCGATGGGTTTACGAGCATAAACCGTCCTGGCAACAGATTTGAGGGCTGCCCGAAGAATTACCGACCGAAATATTCGGATGAGCCGCATGAAAGCCGCATTAAAAATAATCCTAACCGTGATAGTGCTGAGCGTGACACTGGTCGTCAACGCAAGCCGGTTTTATGTGGCTCCGGGCGGTAATGATGCGAATCCTGGCACGCAAGACAGGCCTTTTGCCACACTTGAATGCGCACGTGATGCCGTGCGCGGCGCGATGGACCGGGACGACCTGACGGTCATCCTCCGTGAAGGTGTTTATCGCCAGGCAGAATCGTTGGAATTTGACGCAAGAGATTCCGGCACGACAAACCATCCGGTGGTCTGGGAATCTGCACCCGGTGAAACTGCTTGTATTATTGGCGGAATAGTGGTGCCGGTTGGAGCGATCAAACCTGTGGAAGACATCGCGGTGCTTAACCGGATCCTCTTGCCGGAGGCCCGCAAAGGATTATTGGAGATAGATCTCGCCTCGCTTGGCGTCATGGATCCCGGCCAGATCGGGCCACGCGGGTTTGGGTGGCCGACAGTTCCGGCGCCTTTGGAATTATTTATCGCCGGACAGGTGATGCCTATTGCGTGCTGGCCAGAAATGGGCGGGGCACCCAGCCCAATCGGCACAGTTTTTGATAAAGGCCCGGTTCCGCGCAATGGCGAGAAGCCGGATCGGGGCGGGAAATTTGCAGTCATGACTGATCGCCCGCTCCGCTGGCGAAACGCCAATGATATATGGATCACCGGGTTATTTGCGAACGGTTATGCCGATGCAACGCTTCAGTTGGCATCGATAATTCGCCAGGGTACGAACGTTGTTTTTACCACGGTCCAACCACACAGATATGGTTTTCAATCGGGCAAACCGTGGAACAACTGGCGTGCGCTCAATGTGCTGGAGGAGATTTCCCAACCGGGTGAATGGGCCGTGGATCACCAGGCGGACAAATTATATTTTCTGCCGCCGTCGGGCTATGCGGCTGGTAAAACCGAGGTAATCGTTTCCACCCTTGCCTCGCCGGTGCTGGCATTGAAGGGAGCATCCCACCTCCGCCTTGAACGCTTGAGCATTGCATGTTCGCGGGGAGATGGTGTATTGGTTCAGGGCGGGGATGATGTGGTCATCTCCGATTGCCGGTTACGAGACCTCGGCATGGCCGGAGCAACCTTTAATGCTACCGGCAGAAATCATCGCCTGGAAAATTGCACTCTATACGATATCGGGGCGGGTGGCGTGGTGCTTGACGGCGGTGACCGCCAGACGCTAACACCAGGCAACAACACGGTGTCCAATTGTGAAATCCACCGTTTCAATCGTTGGAGTCGTACCTATTGTCCGGCGATCGCCCTGGCGGGCGTTGGCAACCGGGTCGAGCATTGCCTGATCTACGATGCGCCGGGCTGCGCGATTTTGTTGCACGGCAACAATCACATCGTCGAATACAATGAAATCCATCATGTCATGCAGGAAGGGGATGACATGGGAGCTTTTTACATGGGCCGTAACCCGACGGAGTTCGGCAATATCATCCGCTATAATTATTTCCACGACATTGGTTTTGGAGAGACCGAGCGAACGTATGGGATTTATTTAGACGACTGCTCTTGCGGCGCCCAAATTTACGGAAATTTACTATTGCGGGCGGGTCGACGGGCGGCCTTCCTTATTGGCGGCGGCAAATATCATCAAATCCATGACAACATCATCATGGACAGCGCGCTGGCATTTCAGATGGACAACCGGGGCCAGACGTGGGCTCTGAAAACAGATTGGTTTCCGGGGTCGTTTCATAAAGATTGGGACGCGATGAATGCAGGTCACCCGCCATTCAGCACCGCTTATCCGGAATTAGCAAGATATTGGGAAGATCATCCGGAGGTTCCGGCCGATCCAGTCCAGCGCAATCTAATCGTCAAATGCGATAAGCTGACCAACGGCAAACCCGAATGGGGGCCGTTTCAGGACAATTGGGAAACCCGGGCTGACCCGGGCTTTGTCAATGCCGCACAGGGCGATTATCGCCTAAAGTCTGATGCCGAAGCGTTCCGAAAAATTCCCGGTTTCAAACCGATCCCGTTTGATGAGATCGGCCTTCAAAAGAGGGCGGCGGATTTATGAGCAGGACGGTGTCTATGCCCGGTGGTGTGTCCAGATTACTGGTTGTCCTGATTGCCGGAGCGTTGGCATTGGCCGGCGCGATCCATACGGAAGGAAAGCCGGTTCCTGCGGCTCCATCGATTGTCCACGGCGTAGATAACGGGACAACCGGTGCCGAATCGCCATCAACTTCTGCCATTTCTGCGACGCGAGGGCTTATTGGGCGCCTGTTGCCGGGGTATGAGGATAAAATCGTATGCGAACTTATTCCTGCGGATAATGGCCATGACGTGTTTGAGATCGAGACCAGCAGCAACCACTTGGTGTTGCGCGGGAACAACGGCGTCAGTATGGCTTCCGCACTCAATTGGTATCTTAAATATTACTGTCATTGCCAGGTTTCGGAGTGTGGCGACCAACTCAACCTGCCCAACCCGTTGCCGGCAGTGAGCGAGAAATTTCGCAAAGTGTCACAATACAAATATCGCTACACGTTCAATTACTGCACCTTTGGTTATGCGATGGCGTTTTGGGATTGGCCTCGCTGGGAGCGTGAGATTGATTGCATGGCTCTCAACGGCATCAATACGCCCCTGGCGGTCACCGGCGCTGAAGTCGTCTATCGAAACGTTTACAAAGGTCTGGGCATGGACGACAAGGCCATTGACGATTTCATTGCGGGGCCTCCCTATCTGCCATGGTTTTTGATGGGCAATCTGGATGGCTTTGGCGGACCCAATTCCCCGGCCTGGTACGCCCGGCAGGAGGCATTGCAGAAAAAGATCCTGGCGCGTGAGCGTGAATTCGGCATGAGACCCGTGCTGCCGGCTTTTAGCGGCCATGTGCCGGAGGCGCTTAAACAAAAATTTCCACAGGCCAAAATGACCAGGCTCACGTCATGGAATGGTTTTCCTGGAACATGGATGCTTGACCCGACCGATCCTTTGTTTCGTGACATCAGTACCCGGATGGTCCGTGAAACCATTCGTCTCTATGGCACAGACCATTTGTATTCCGCAGATCCTTTCAATGAAATGACACCGCCCGGCGACAAGCCGGCGTATCTGAGCAGTGTTTCGCGCCAGGTTTATCAGGGGATGACTGGAGCGGATCCTCAGGCAGTATGGTTCATGCAGGGCTGGCTATTTCTGTTCGATAAATTCTGGACGCAACCGCGCATCCAGGCGCTGCTGGATGGCGCGCCCAATGACGGAATGGTGGTCATTGACTTGTGTTCCGACGCCGAACCGGTGTGGAACACAACCCATGCCTACTATGGCAAGTCCTGGCTTTGGTGCATGATCCATAATTGGGGTGGCAAACAAGGCATGTATGGTCGTTTGAACCGGGTGGGCACAGAACTTCCTCGTTTGCTGGGAGATCCGGCTGCGGGACATTTATCAGGAATCGGCACGCTTAACGAAGGCAACGATGTAAATCCCGTAGTTTTCGACCAATTTTATGAAATGTCGTGGCGTGACCAACCGATGAATGTCGCGGAATGGGTGCGCCAATATGCCTGTCGCCGCTATGGCAAAGATGATCCCAACGCGCGCAAGGCATGGGAGATTCTCGCCACGACACTCTATGATTGCCAGGACACGCGGCATGGCCCGCAGGGAAATTTTCTGGCCATGCCTCCTTCACTCTCTGCGGAGGGCGGCGGATTTGTTCGCGGTTCCATTTTTTACGACCCGGCTCGTGTTCGTGAAGCCTTTCGCCTGCTATTGGCAGCATCTGATGATCTTGATAGCCAGGATACATACCGGTTCGATTTGGTTGATCTGGGCAGGCAAGTGATGTCGGATTATTCTCAGGAACAGTTATATCCGGAACTCCGCGCTGCCTTGAAGGCCGTGGACGCGGCCCGTTTTGATCGTGCGGCTGCCGCCTGGATGCAGGCACTGAACGACACCGACTGTTTGCTGCGCACCCATCGGCTGTTTCAATTGGGTCATTATTTGGAATATCCTCTTGGGGTTGCTTCCAATTCCGCAGATGCCACCCGTTATGAAACCAATGCCAAACGGCTCATTACCCTGTGGGGTGGGCCTGACAGCGAGCTCTTCGGCTACGGACAGCGCCAATACGGGGGATTGATGAGTGACTATAATGCCGGCGCATGGCGGTTGGTATTGGATTATGCTTCAAATACCCTGCGCACAGGTGGCAGGTTCAACGAGACTGTTGCTGACCAAATGGTGCGCCAATACACTGAAACATGGATCCAGGGCCATGATCGTTATCCAACAACGGCCCAAGGTGATACCATTGCCGCCGCCCGAATGATTCTGGAGAAATATGTGAACACTGCAAGGCCCGGGTCTGCACCGCAGGTACCAGTGGAAATCGACGATCACGAATAACCCGCCCGTTTTTTTACAAAAATCTTTGCAGCCTTCATTAAATCCATAAAGACAACTATTGTTCTGTCGAGACAGGGGATTATTTCAGCGGTCGTTCAGGCGGCAGAATGTTGTTGCCGGCGGAAATAGCTGGGGCGGATGCCTGTAGCCCGGTGAAAGGCCTGGGAGAAATGGACAATACCGGTAAAGCCGGCCATGGTGGCGACTTCATGGGCCTTGAGCTCGGTTTCGAGCAACAACTTTTTTGCGCAGTTGATGCGGATGTTGAGGATCTCCTGTGCTGGTGTGCGGCCCAGGTGCTTCAGAAATGAGCGGTCAACACTGCTCCGTGAAAGTCCGGCGGCGGCGGCCACTTCCGGCGCGCCAATATTTTCCCGGTAATGTTCCCAAATGAAGCGCACACCGCGCGCAACTTTGACATCCGGCACCGCGAGAATGTTGGTGCTCATGCGCGTGACAACGCCTTTTGGCGGGACCAGAATCGGTTTGCGCGGAGCGCGTTTGCCGTCCATCAATTGGTCCAGCAGTTTCGCGCCTTCGTAGCCGATGCGCTCGAGATCGTCATCCACACTGGACAGCGGCACTGGCGCGTAATCGCAGATGAGCAGGTCGTTGTGGCATCCAAGAACAGCCACTTCCTCCGGTACGCATAATCTGGCTTCGTCACAGGCGCGCATCACGCGCAACGCAACCCCGTCCGATGCCACGGCCACGCCCAACGGCTTGGGGAGGCGCGCCAGGGTCCGCATCAGCCAGCGATGAGCTGTGAGATGGTCCCGTAACGCGCGCGAGGGTGATCCGGAAAAACATTTGTAATATTCGAGTTCATGAAAATTGCCGCCGCCAGCTTCCACCGTCTGGCGGAATGACGGGAGGCGTTCCTGTTCCATCCAGTAATTCCCGGCATTCAACAATGCCACGTGCTTGAATCCGCGCTCCAGGAAATGTCCCGCAGCCAGCCGGCCGATCTGGACGTTGTCATACAAAACCCTTGGCCGGCCCTCGCCCGCCGCGCGAAATTTGCCGGGCATGGAATCGGCAATCCATCCCTTGGAAAAGTCAACCAGCGGCGTATCCGGGAAATGTTGTTGTGCCGCTGCATCTTTTGGGTTGGTGATCAAAGCCAGGATGCCGTCGCCGCGCCACCAGACCGGCACCAGGCCCACTGTCACGAATGAGTCATCCAGCATCCAGTCGGCTTCGCGCGCGTATCGGGCGATGCCGCAACGCAAGGCGTGGCCGTGAGATCCCAGCAACAGCAGCACATCACGCCGGACCTGATGCACTCTTCCTCTTGGCCGCACTGACGCGTGGACGTCCGATTTTGTCAAATGCCAGCTGGATTGCATTATAGGCAGACTAAGAGGGGTGAGGAAAAAAGCAAACTAAAATACCAAAAAGCATAACGACAAGGAAAGGTAACAGGGGTTACTATTCAGCATCAAATTCACCGGGTGCTCATATGGGCAAACGGGAAATACGATTAGAGACGAGTATGAGAGTAAGAATAGATCGAACCCCTGGCTTTGGCCGGCAGGCTGATAGGGGATTCACGTTGATTGAACTGCTGGTCGTGATCGCCATCATCGCCATCCTGGCGGCGATGTTGCTGCCGGTTTTGGGAAAGGCAAAATTTCGGGCCCAAGAGGCCAGTTGCCTCTCGAATTTTCGCCAATGGGCAACTGCGGCGAACGTGTACGGGGGCGACAATCTGGATCGACTTCCCTTGTTTACAGACGCCAATGGCCAATTCAACAGCGAGTTCGATCCGCCTGATGTCTCCACGAATATGCTCGCAGGCATGACGCCTTACGGCATCACTGTGCAACAGTGGTTTTGCCCGGTCCGGATCGGCGCGTTATATGCCGCGGAAAATTCACTGGGAAGACAGATTGTCACCATGGCTGATTTGGCCGCTTACTATCAGTCCCTGGACTTAGGCATGGTCCAGGCAGAACATTGCTGGTGGGTTCCGCGCGGCGGCAAAGCCAGTGTTAAAGTGACGGCCTCGGTCACTTTGTCGAACCCGATCAACAATAACCAGTGGGCCGCGAAATTGTCCGATACCTGCATCAACGCCAATCCGGTGATTACGGACATGATCAATAATGCGCCCAATGGGGCCCATATCTTTGATCCCAACATGGCCGACCTGTCTACTTTTCAAGGTGGGCATCCCTTGTTGCCTGTGAATACCAACCGGGGAGGCGGTTTGAATCCGCGCAGTGTCTGCCGGGCGTATGGAGATGGCCACGCGGAACTGGTCTCTGCAAATCAGATCAACTGGAGGGCATATGGCGTTTACACAACTTATTATTAAGCACATGGACGAACCCGGACGCGATTGGTTGTAGAGCAGGGCAATCGTTCCGGTGTCGTGTCCCTTTGGATTTATCTGTTGGCGTACGAATGATACAAACAAACGATATATTTTCATGGGCAGCCACCCAGCGGCATAAGGCGCGTGCTAAAAACCTGGTGGCGCCGGCTCCGATGCTTCCGTCAAGACGTATGCTGCCGCTGGACAAGCAACCCGGCGCGAGCGCTTTTACGCCGCTCAAAAAATTGAGCACAACGGAAGGTCTTCGCCGGGAACTGGTTAGGTCCCGGCAGCGGATGGCGAAGTTTCTTGCTGATCTGGCGCCGCCGTTGAAGCCGGTTCGTATTTCCGTTCCGATCGAGAGTTTCGACTGGCGTGAGGAAACAGACGAGGACCGTTGTGATTTCCTGTCGACACTTGCCGGTACAGGCCAGTGGACTCGTGTAACGATTCCGCACTATGGCCCGCCATTAGGCCGCACCGTCACGTATTACCGGACAGATTTCACAGTTTCCACCGAAATGTTGTCCAGGGGCGCTTTATTCGTTGCCTTCGACGGGGTAGATTACAAGGCGCATGTGTTTGTCAACGGCACATTTCTCGGTTCACACGAGGGATTCTTTGCGCCATTTGAATTTGATTTCACTTCGCACGCCCGGCTGGGCGTCAACTCTTTGGTGGTAAAAGTTGAGAACGATCACGTCTGCATGGGCAGCAACGGCGGCGCAAACGGCCAGGTGATCGATGGTGACAAAATTTATGCCGCCACTGGATTGGGTTATAACGATCCGAAATTGGGCTGGCATCATTGTCCTCCTGGAATGGGCATCTATCAAGGCGTCCGGATTGAAGCGCGTTCCCGGCTGTTTATCCGCGACCTTTACGTGCGTCCGCTGCCTGATAAAAAATGTGCCGAGGCGTGGATCGAAGTTTACAACTGCGACCTCAACAATGCGCCGGTCACCTTTGGGCTGTCCCTGTTCGGCCAGAATTTCAAGTCGGTCGTTTTTCGCGATCTGCGCGTACAGCCAACGACGACGGGGATTCGAGGCCACGGCGACGTGGACAAGGAACTCAAACCAGTCATTCACAAATTGGCGGGTCCGGGGATCAACCAGTTTCGTGTCACTTTCGATCTCCCTCAAGCGCGGTTGTGGGATCCGGCCGCGCCCTGGCTCTATCAATTGCAGGTCAAATTGCTCGATGAGCGTGACACGGTCGGTGATGCCCGCAGCCGGCAATTCGGGATGAGGACGTTTCGGCAGGACCAAACCTCCAAACCAAAGGGCAAATTTTATCTCAATAACCGGGAAATCCGGTTGCGTGGCGCCAACACGATGGGGCACGAACAAATGTGCGTGTTCCGCAAGGACTGGTCCCAACTCATCGACGATATTCTGCTGGCGAAACTTTGCAATATGAACTTCCTGCGTCTGACCCAGCGGCCTGTCCAGCGCGAGGTTTACGAGTATTGCGACCGCCTCGGGTTGATGACACAGACGGACTTGCCGCTCTTCGGCTGTTTGCGGCGCAACCAGCTTTGTGAAGCCGTACGCCAGGCGGAAGAGATGGAACGTTTGATCCGTCCGCACCCCTGCAATATCCTGGTCAGTTACATTAACGAGCCGTTTCCCAACGGCCAGGATCGCCCGCATCGCAATCTTTCCCGGGACGAACTCGAACAATTCTTCGACATGGCCAGCCGCGCTGTCCGTATGAGCAACCCGGAACGCGTTATCAAATATGTTGAGGGTGATTATGATCCACCGGTTTCCGCAGGCATGCCCGATAACCATTGCTACAGCGGTTGGTACATTGGCCATGCTATCGATTTGGGTCGCCTGCATCATGGGTATTGGATACCTATCAAGACGGGTTGGTATTATGGTTGCGGCGAGTTTGGGGCCGAGGGATTGGATAGCCTTGAGGTGATGCGGGAGCACTACCCCAAAGGCTGGCTTCCAGCCCCTGGTCAAAACGGGGCCGTTTCATGGCGCCCGAATAAATTGATCAGTTCTCAGACGAACCGGTTCCAATATCTATGGTTTCCTGCGCAGACGACGCCTGAAGGATGGATTGAAGCCAGCCAACGACACCAGGCCTGGGTAACCCGCATTATGACCGAGGCGTTTCGTAGGGATTGGCGCATGAACACTTTTGCCATTCACCTCTTTATTGATGCCTGGCCATGCGGTTGGATGAAAACAATCATGGATGTCAACCGCATTCCCAAAAAGGCCTTTTTCGCATACCGTGAAGCGTTGACACCATTGATGGTTTCCTTGCGGACGGATCGTTTCACTTATTATGCGGGAGAAACTGTTGAAATGGAGGCCTGGGTTTGCAACGACAGTCATGAGGTTCCCGTCGGCGCGCAACTTTTGTATCAGCAGGAAATCGGAGGCCGAATAGTCCAATCTGGCCGTTCCGCCGCCAGGGTTCCGCAATGTTCTTCCCGGCCGCAAGGCCGGATCCGTTTTACCCTGCCCAAATTGACCGTACGCGCCACGCTCACCATACGTCTCGCGCTCGCCGATAAATCAGGCAAGGTTCTTTTCGATACCGCGCAGAACGTCGAGGTTTTCCCATTATTGCCAAAAGCAGAGGCTCGACGCCTGTTCATCATCGGTCGTCGCAACGGCCCGGCTGTCACTTTGGCGAAGGAACTCGGCCTTGCAAATGTTCGTTCGGGATGTCCGCGCGAAACGGATATTATTATCGTGGATGACCCGGCGGGCTTTGCCAAATGCCGGTCCGCCGTCGAAGCCGCAGTGAAAGCTGGTGCCACGGCAGTGTTTCTTGAATTGCCCCCGGGTGCTTACGCTGTGCCTGGAGGTGAGCTTAACGTGGTGTCTGGCGGCATGGGTTCGCGCCATTTTGTGGACTGCGGCACCGGCCACCCATTGGTGGCGGATTTTCGTCCGTATGATTTCTGGTTTTGGCATGATGAAATGGCGGGGCATCCGACGCCGTTACTGGCAACGGTTATTGATCTTCCACTGGCGGGTTGGAATACGATCCTCAAAAGCGGCAACGGGTCGTGGGAAAGCGATTGGAAGCCGGTATCGGCAGCCATGGAGAAACAGTTTGGCAAGGGAAGAGTCCGGGTATGCCAAGTCAAGCTGGCCCATCGTTCCATGACAAATCCTTTGGCCGCCATTTTTGTGCGCAGGCTTTTGGGCATCGAGTCCGCCGCAATCGCCAAAAATCCAGGCAGCCTTTCTAAATGATGATTGCCTTTATAAATTGTTACTGTCCCCGCGAAATTTTTGACCACTTTCATAAATTTTTTTTGAAAATCCTCCGGTGTTTTTCGTGAATGGGAGTGAGGAAAAAACGAAAGTAAAATACCAAAAAGCATAATGAAATAAATTTAGGCCCCTACTAGAGTAGCATTCATCACGCGACAGCCGAAGATAATTTAACCAACCCGAAACCCAAATAAAAAGTTAGTTATGAAAACAAGAGCATTCAACTATCCGCCGGCCATGGCAACGCATACAGCATCCTTGCTGCCCCCAATAACGCCACACGACGGGGCGACGGGTACGCCAAACCGGATATTTATGGGAGAAATTCGCGCGCTTTTATCGTTGGTTGCAATTATAGGGAGTATGTTTTTTTGGCTGGTTCCCCCGGCACAGGCCGGGAATGTGTATTGGGGAAATCCTGCCCAAATTGGGACCGGCAGCACCTCTTATGACTGGATGACCGATATTGAGTGGAGCCCAAACACGAATGGGCCTCTTTTCGCTTATACCAACAGCGGGGTTACCACCACCAGCACCGTCTTTTTTATTGGAGCCGGCACCAACACGATTACGGTTAATACTGCTGAAAATCTTAATGGGGGCAGTTATCCCTCTCAAATCCACATAGGGGACGTGGGTGCCTCCGATAATTCAGTAGTAACGTTGAACTATAACCAGGGAACTGCCGGATTGATGAGGTGCAGCGCTAACTTTGGCGTTGGCTGGTCAGCTCCCGATGCCAACAGCACCTGCACCGGCATTCTTAATGAGGGGGCTAATATCAATGACACTGGTAGTGGCGTCACCGTCGGCCGGTTTGGGGGTATTGGAATCATCAATCTCAATGCAGGCACTTTGACCTGTAGCGGAAGTTTCGTGATGGGCAATGGTGTCTTCAGTGGTACCACGAATGCCGGCCAAGGAACTCTGAACATCAACGGCGGCACGTTGTCGCTGGCCGCTAACGCTCTCACCATCGGCAACGTCGGCGCGGCAAGTGCAGTGCCAGTGCCGGCGATTGGGGTATCCGGAAGCAATTCCGTGGCGCGCGGAACAGTAACCATTAACAGCGGCAATTTAACTCAGACTGGCGCCGGGGCGGTCAAATTTTGCGCGGGGAATAATACAATCGGCACCCTTAACCTTGATGGTGGAGTGATGACGGTGGGAAGCATCACCAAAACTGCCGGCACAACGAATACGCTTGCAACCTTCAACTTTAACGGCGGCACATTGAGACCAACCGCGAACAGCGCGGCCTTCATGCCTGCGGGATTCGACGCCGTGAACGTGCTCAGTGGTGGCGCAAATATAGATACGACCACTTTTAATATCACTATTGGCTCTAGTTTACAAAACGGCGGCGGTGGTGGCGGCCTGACCAAAAATGGAACAGGCACTTTGACTCTCTCCGGGACCAACAACAACTACACCGGCCCCACAGTAATCAACGGTGGCACCTTGCTCGTGTCCGCTCTTAATGGCACCGCGTTGGTGATGGTCGGCAGCAACACCTTTGGCGCCTATGGCAGCATTGCTGGCCTGGTACAAGTTACCAACAACGGAACCCTCACAGCGTTCCAGGCAGGCTCGACACTTTCTATGGGATCCTTGACCCTGGGACTGGCGCCAGGTGACGCCACAACCCTGAATTTCACTGCTCATCTGGGCCTGCCACTTGGCGATTACACGGTCACGAGTTCCGCAGGGTTGACGAACAACAGCGCTTGCACGGTGAATGTTACGGGAGTAGCAACCCCGCAGATGGTGCCAAACACCAATACACTGATACGCTATAATGGTCTGCGGGAGGGAGGCGGCACATTTGTGTTGGGCAGCACCCCGGGCTTGCAAGGGTATCTTGTGGATACCGGCACGGCGATTGACTTCGTTGTGACAAACTATGAGGCGCTTACATGGGTGGGTTCGCCCGCTAATACCTGGGACCTGAACAACGAACTGGTCTGGCAGAGCGGAGGGTCGTCCGTCGGCTTCGCTAACGGTAACACCGTTCTCTTTAATGATACCGCGTTGAATTTTAACGTCGCTGCAGGGGTCGGCGTCAGTCCCGGCGCGACCATCATCAGCAGCACAAATAACTACACATTTAGCGGCAGTTCATTGGTTCTCACCAATCCGGTTTATATGGAGGGTCCGGGTTCCACGGCGCTGACGGCCTCCGGCAACAGCTTAAGCACACTTAACCTCGATGGCGGCACGATTCAATTATCCGGTGGCAGTTCCATCACCAACCTGAATTTCGACGGTGGCACACTCTTGCTATCAGGCTCCGCCACGGCCACCACTTTAAATTGGACGGGTGGCAATATCCAGGTTGATAATGGCGGCAGCAGTGGCCTGCTGAACTTCCCGTCCACAACGACAATTCCACTTGGCGGGTCAATCATTTGGGACCGCTCTGATTCGGTCATTTCGACCGTTAAATTTGCCGGCTCCGGCTCTTTTGATGTCATCGGTTCCGGCGATCTCACGCTTACGGCGGCCACTACTTATACGGGGCCAACGCTCGTTACCAACGGGACGTTTACTTTAGATGCGGCTTCTACACTTGGCTTGGGTTCAATGTTAACCATTCAATCCAACGGCATAGTGGATTGCCTTGCGATTAACGCCCTGGGTTCAGGGGGTAGCGGTCTTACGATCCAGCCTACTACTGTCAACGCTGGCGGCCTATTGACCTGCGATGAGAATTCCGGCCATGTCGGAATCAACAAGCTTACACTTAATGGTGGCGCGCTGGATTCCGGGTCGGATTCTGGGGATGCTTTTGGAACCTTTTTCTGGAGTCCAGGATCCATTCTGGTCGTGGCCAATTCGACCATCAGTGCGCAAAACATGACCATGTCAACCACGGTGTTACCGATTACTATCAATAGTGGAGTAACGCTGACTGTCTCAGGTTACTGGGCCGACACACAGGGTGGTGGCAACTATGCTGACATTCCGTATGTGACCTTGATTGGCCCCGGCAAAGCAGTGTTCACGGCTGGTCAGACTTATACTGGCGACACGTTGATCACCAACTCGGCGACACTGGCCTTGACGAGCGGGGCCACTCTCGACTCCTCCAACATTGTTTTGGGTGGCGGAACCGTGGATGTTACCGGCCAAAGCGATGGTACATTGCATTTGCAGAACCAGCCTTCCCCCGGCAGCGGTCCTTATAACTTTGGCCAAACCTTGACGGGAGCTGGAGCCATTCTCGGCAATCTGGACGCCGGGAACAGCGCGGTAACTGTTGTCCCGATTGGAACCATCACGGTCAGTGGCAATGTCACTCTTGGCGGTACCAATCTAATGGTTTTAAATCGCGCCAACAGCCCGAATTGCTCCCAATTGGCTTCAGCCTCCAGCATCAATTATGGCGGTACCTTGGTTTTGACCAACACCGGCAGTCTCTTGCAAGTGGGCGATACCTTTACATTGTTCCCGGCCACGAATGGTTATAACGCCACCTCATTCACTCACATCATTCTGCCGAACTATTATACCTGGAATACCAGCCAATTGGCGGTAAATGGATCGGTGAGTGTGGCATCTGTATTGCCACCACCGGCTGTCTCTTCCGTTAACTACAGTCAGGTGACCAGCGGCATTCTTGTCTTTAATGCCACCAACGGCGCAACGGGAGGGCCTTACACACTGTTGACCAGCACGAATGTGGCGTTGCCCTTGAGTCAGTGGACTGTTGCGGCTGCGGGCAATTTTGATGGCAGCGGCAATCTGACTGGCTTGAGCGTTACCAATACAGTGAAGCCGCAACAGTATTATATCCTGTCTGCTTATTAAGGAGTGGCTCTTGCTATTGGAAGAGCTGAAATTCAGCAGCCGGAGAAGCCAGCAAGCTTCTCCGGCTGTCGTTTGGCGAAATGTATTTTCCGAATTATATGAAGGCCCGCATCCGGCGCATTGCCATCATGGCCGGAATCAAACCCGGAATGCAGGACAAATGCCGCGACCTCTGCGCCAGGCCCGTGCCTGGGATGCTGGAGGCTATGAAAGCCGCCTGCCTGCACAACAGTTCCATTTATCTTAAAAAAATCGCCGACCCCGACCAATTCATTTTATTCGGATATGCCGAATACGGTGGCGGCAATTATCAGGAGGACATGGCCAGGCTCTCCCTTCACCCGGTATACATCCAATGGCGCAAAGACTGTGATACCTGTCTGGCCGCAGATTCATCCAATCAACCCTGGATAGAACTGGAGCCATTGTTCTTTACCATGGGTGCCGCCGATATAGCATCGGCGTCTCCTCGATGCGCGCGCATTGGCATGATCACCGGCCTCAAAGGTGAAATGGAGATGGAATATCGCGCGCTTCATGCATCTGTTTGGCCGGGTGTGCTTCAAGGCATCAAAGACAATAATCTCTGGAATTACAGCATTTACCTCGGCGAGATTGGCGGCAAACTATACCTCTTAAGTTATCAGGAATATGTTGGCGCCGATAAGGCCGCTGATGATACCCGAAGCAGGGATCTCAAGATCAACCAGCGCTGGTGGAAACTCACCGATGTTTGTCAAGAACCGCTGCCCGATGCTGCTGCCCTCAAGCGAATCTGGTCCGGTATGGATGAGATTTATCATCATGACTGAAAAAAACTACCCGCCGAATTTACCAAACGCATTTTATACACAAATAAACCTGTAGATACCCTGCTGAATATCCGATTTATGAAATATATAATGATTTTTCATGCCAACCTCAATTATGCGTATTTGACGCCCGATCGGTATGAATTTGTCATCCGCAAGAGTTATGAGATGGCGCTTGATACATTCGCAGAACGGTTTCCCGACGTGAAATTCGTTTTCGAAGCTTCGGGTTATACCATCGAGGAAATCGCCAATCGTTGCCCGGATGTCCTGGCCAAACTTAAACGCGCTTGCATCGAAGGACGCTGCGAATTTATGGGGTCGCCTCATGCCCACCCTATGTTGCCGAACTTTCCGAAAGAGGACGGGATTTGGTCTGTCCAATTCGCGCAGGCCATCTACCGGAAATATCTTGGTTTTACACCTCGCAGCTTCTGGAATCCCGAATGTGGCTGGCGTTCTTATGTGCCGGAACAGGTTGTCGAATGCGGTTATTCCAATTTGATCGGTGACTTCGAGGCGTACAGCCGTTCGCGCGGTTTGGACGGCCTGCCGGTACGTCCAGAAATCTACGCAAAGGAAAAACCAAAAAAATCCGCCTTCTATCATTTCGGTTTTGCCTACGACCTGCCTGGCACGGAACGTACCCTGCATCATCCTTTTAACCAGATTCAGGGTATTGCCAAAAACAAACTTCGAATGTTTCTGCGTTCTGACCGCGTTGCCCAATTTGGCGTCCGTTACTTTATGGGCATGAAAGGCTACACCCTTGAAAAATATCTCGAGCTGATTAAAAAGTACTCTGCGCAAGCAAAAGGAGAGACAGAAGGCGCGCTGATTATTTTTGCAGACGACGCGGAATACGTCGGCACTAATGGCTGGTTTCGTCTCAAATACGAGAACAAGCCCGATAACACGTTTGAACATACGCCGGAGTCGCGGCAAAAGTTGATCGACCTGGTCGTCGCGTGCAAAAAAATAGGTTCCTTTTGCACTTTCGATGATGCATGCCGGTTGACGCCGCTGCCGGAACATATTTATTTTGATGACAATTCCGCCTGGCACGGTGGACGTGCCTCGACGTGGGCGGAGACGCCGATGGCGCGCCTGCTTCGCCCATGGCAGGAGTTGGTCCGCGAAAAATTGCTTCGGAGCAGGCTTTCTGATGATGACTGTCGCCGGGCCTGGCTGCACCTGACCAATTCCTATAATTCCGATGGCCAGTGGCCGCCCACTCTCCCGAACGCACCACACATCGTCCATCCTTTCAATTATGCCTATTGCTATGAGAACCTGCTCAAGGCGGAGTTGCTTGTCGGCGGGATAGATCGTGATAAACTGGCTGCGAATCCAGTGACGACGCTCAAGGCCATTCTATCGCTCCAACAGGGTTTGATCCTGAAGAAATCCGCACATCTTTCGAAGGCCGGTACCAGGGCGCAAAAGAAGGCCGCCGCGAGCGCAGCGACGCTCATCAAAAGATCGCGCGATGTTTCCTCCATCAACCCATCCAGCAAGGTCCTGCCACCCTCTGAATACACCGCTCGTGCTGAAATGATGGTTGAGGCCCGTCGTCTTGTCGGTGGCGTGGATATCGAAGTCACCGAAGACATGAAAAAATAAACCCTTTATGATGGCAACGCCCAATGCCAGGAAGCGCACCCCGGCAAAATCTGCACCCCAGGTTCCAACGCGGACACGTTTTTTTTGGGGTATCGGCGGTTTTGCCGATTGTATGATTTATGGCGGCATCAATGGCTTGGTGGATCCGATCTACAATATGGCCATGGGAATTGATCCTCGGGTCATCGGTCTGGCCCGTAGTATTCCGCGTCTGGCCGATATTTTTATCGACCCACTCATCGGTCATTTGTCGGACAATACCCGCTCGCGTTGGGGGCGTCGTCGGCCATGGATGCTGACTGGAGCATTGATGGCGGCGTTGATAGCAGGATTCATGTGGTATGTGCCACGCTCGCTGGGTACAGGCGCCGCCAATGCATTCGTGGTGGCCATGATGGTACTTCTGTTTACTCTGGGATATTCACTGTTCACAATTCCCTATACCGGCATGGGTTATGGGTTGACAACGGATTACAATGAACGCACCCATCTGTTCAAGTGGCGGCAATATGCCTATGCCACAGCCGGCTTTCTTACGCCATGGCTGCCGTGGATGTGTGTGAAGCTGGATATTGTGCTCGGTGACGTGTCGCCCGGACAAGCCAGCGGGTTGTATGGCGTTCGATATGTGGGGATCCTCGTGGGGATCGTCATTTTATTGGCGGCCTTCGCCCCCATTTTTTGTTGCAGCGAAGGCGCGCTTCCGCCGTCGGAACGATCCAAGGTTTCCTTTCTTTCTGCCATCCGGTTCACACTTAAAAACAATGCGTTCTGGCCACTGGTAATCGGCAATTTCCTGCTCAAGTTTGGCATGAGTTCCACGGGCATCTTTTTTATCTACCTGCTCATCTATAATGTGTCCGGTGGTGACAAGCAGGCTGGCACCAGCCAGTGGGGTATCTTCTGCAATGTCATTAACGTGGCCGCGTTTTTGGCCATGGCGCCAGTAGCATGGCTGACCGGAAAAATCGGAAAAAAATCGGCCATGCTTTTGTTGATGGCCCTCAGCGCCGCGGCTTACACCTCGGTCTGGTTCACCTTCCGGCCTCACGACTCCGGCTGGACGGCTGGTGTCGCTGGTTGGCTGGCCAATGCGATGGGAATGCCGTTGTCCATAAGCAATGCCTGGCAAATCTATATAACTGCCGCAGGCATCGGCATCTTTTGCAATTGCATGCCGTTGATCTTGAATTCGATGGTGGCTGATGTCTGTGACGTGGATGAGTTAAATTCCGGTCATCAGCGCCAGGCATTCTACGGCGCGGTATTTGTTACTTGCGATAAAATTGCGATGGGAGTAGCCATGTTGTTGCAAGGTTGTCTGCTGACAGCTTCAGGGTTTGATTCTCATGTAGTGATTCAAAAAGCCAGTACGATAGCATTCTGGTTAAAAGCGCTCCTGATGAGCCAACCCACTGGCTTCATTCTCGGCTTCCTCATCATTTTGGCATATCCAATCACCCGTGCCAAAGCCCTGGAAATCCGTGCCCAACTTGATGAGCGCAGATAAAAGGCCAATGAAAATAAATTTCATTGGCCTTATTGAACTAAGGTAAATTAGTGATCTTGTTAATTGTTCACGGATTGTTAATCGACTGGACATAATCGACTTCATTTGTCCAAAACGCCGGCATGTCGCTGTAAGACGAATCAGTGACAAAAACCCAACCTGCATTGCGACTTACTGCAAGATTCACATCATTGGTCATGGTGGTTGCGCTTGTTACGTCATGCGGAAGGTTGATGAATTGCGCCGGAGGATAATTGGTGACCCAACTCGACGGGGACCATGTTGCATAGCTTGTGCTTAAACCTTCAAAAATCATGGCCATGTCCACCGTAGGTATCGAAAGGTAACTCTGTTGCGTATTGGCTCCAGGGTTTCCGGTTACAGTGTATTGCGCTCCTTTGGATTTGATATATTGGTAGAGCGATTGGTAAAAATTATAATGATTGGTATTGGCGTCATTCGCCATTTGATCAAGGAAAAATCCATCCACATTGTACCACGAAAGATATGAATTAACGTCGGCTTCGCAAGATGCCAGCGTCCGCAAACCATTAGAGGTGTAAAGGTAGCCAATGACGCTACCACCGGCCTGGTGTAATTGGTATATTGCATTTGTGTAACTGGCGCTCTGTGAAGTGCCTGGGCCGCTGTCAGGATTCATTACAGCGATCAATGGCACATGCGCGGCGCCAAAATCGAGTTCATTCCAATAGGCTGCATGAGATGAGGGATTGAAATATGCCGGCACCATAATTCCTAATTCAGGCGCCAAAGTGTAAGTCAGGCCGCCGGTGACGTTCGGAAACCATTCATTTCCGCTGGCTTCGCCTGATTCGAGGATCAAGGCAATGGTATTACCGACAAATACAGGCGACCCATTCGTATAGGTTGCATTCAGCGAAATGCGAACTTCAAAGTTGGTGCCTGAACCACTTGGTGATGAGAGCCAGCTCAGTCCGTTGATGGCGCCAGCGTTAAAAACTCCGTTAGTCTCTCGATAGCCGGTGCCGCTTTGGATCAACATTTCAGAGCCAATCCCATGGGCGCTATATCCCGTTGCAGAGTTATCATCAGCATCTATGAAGATGTTTTGTTTAGAAGTGAACGGATTGGTGGAATTATAAAGGCTGAATTTGAGATAAAGATAGCTTTGGTCGTTACAAATGTAGAGGTCTTTGAAAGCCACAACATCGCCTGGCGGTTGGGTCTGGGTATAAGCCAACGGCACGCCAGTCCAATCAGTAAATGAGCCATCAATTGCGATGTGCTTAAAAACTGGCTCTGCCGTAATTGTTTGGGCATGGGTGCTGATGCCACAAACGCAAGCAATTCCAGCAATTATTAATAGTTTTTGAATTTTATTATTTCTCATATTTGAATTTCCTTTGTTTGTTTCCTTTTTGATTGTGTTAACAATCGTGGCTATCCTATCAGACGCTTGAGTCTTGTCTTGTCGGCTCTATGAGTGACAAGGAAACGCTCAAAAGACGGAATTATTTCCGGTCCGCCAGCAGGATGGGAATGATTAGAAGAGTCAAAGTTGTCGAAGTCAGGATGCCGAAAATGACCGCTGTGGCGAATGGTCTTTGCAATTCTGCTCCTTGACTGGTTGAAATTGCCATGGGAATAAAGCCAACGCTTGCTACTAATGCAGTCATCAAAACCGGGCGCAACCTGGTTTTTGCACTGGCCAGTGCGGCTTGTGAACGCTCCATACCATTAGCGAGGAGATGGTTGAAGCGCGCTATCAGAACCATTCCATTGAGAATGCATAGGCCGCCCAAAGTTACAAAGCCAACGGCGGCAGGCATCGTCAATGGCAAATCGCGAAGCCACAATCCATAGACGCCTCCGGCCATGGCAAACGGAATGCCCAAGGCAACAAGGGCGGTTTGTTTTCTACTTTTCAAGGTGGTATAGATCAGGAGCAGGCCAACAACAATGAATATCGCGCCGGACATTAATAATCTTCGACTGCCTGACTGCCAGTTTTCGTAAGAGCCGCTGAATTCGATTCGATAACCCTCCGGGAGATTCAAATGTGTTTTAAGCGCTTCACGCGCGCGGGCGACAAATCCGACCGTATCGGCGCTATTTACCGTTATCATAATGGCTTCGCGCCGTTCGGCTTGCTCGCGGGTAATGGCGCTGACCGACAAATGATTGGATTGCCACTTCCCCACGTCGCCCAATCCAATGACCAACGAACTGTCCGCGCTGCGGACCGGGAGCAGATTCAGATTGTCATTATTGGTGCGAAAACTCTCGCTGGTGCGCACTGTTAGTGGATAGAAAATATTGCCCTCATCAATTCTGCCGACTTGCCGACCGGCCAAACCGATGGATGCAGCATTGTTGATCTGGTCCGCAGTGATCATGTAACGAAGAGTTGCAATCGGGTCAGGAACGAATTCCAATGTGTTTGCCTGGCCGGGTTTATCGATGACAACGTCCCCCGCGCCAGGGATTCCCTTGATAATTCCAGAAATTTTGCCTGCCAACGTATCTAGTTGTGTGTAATCGGGCCCAAACAATTTGATGGCCAGATCGGTGCGGATATCTTCAAGCATTTCGTCAAACCGGACTTCAATGGGTTGGTTCAGCTCCAACTCCTGGTTGGGAACACGGTGTTCGATTTCGGATTCAATTATTTGTGAAAGTTCCGCTTTCGAAATACTGTGACCATCGACCTTGCGCCAATCCGAGCGCGGCTGGAAGCTGATATATATATCATTTTCATTTGCGCCCTGTGGATCGGTGGCGATTTCGGACATGCCGATCCGTGAAAAGATGTTTTTAACCTCGGGAACGGCCTGCCGAAGAGCACGTTCGGTTTCAAGCTCCATCTCCAGGGATTTCGCGAGACTGATTTGTGGGTCGCGCTTGACCTCGACGACGAGCCAGCCTTCGTCCAGATGAGGCATAAAATTTGCGCCTAATCGGCTTGAAACATAACCCGCTCCAACCATCAGCAATGCAACCAACAAGAAAAGTTGCCATCGATAGCGGCAACAGGACCGGAAGATCCGTTCGTAAACAGAATGCAACCATGACAAAAAAACCGGTTCAGTCACTTCCTTGCCACGCGACAACCCAATGGCACATAATGCTGGAACAAGTGTAACGGTAATTAATAAAGAACTGAGCAGAACCAGCATTACAGATTGCGCCAAAGGACGAAACATTCGTCCCTCTACTCCATCCAAGGTCAGGATCGGAACATATGCCCCAATAATAATCACCATACCGATCAGCATCGGTTTGCGTACCTCATAGCAGGCGTCGATGATGGAGGTTATACGCGACGTTTGTGTCCAGGTTGCGCTATTGGCCAAGATTCGCATGATATTTTCCACCATGACGATGGTATCGTCTATTACCACGCCGAAATCAATCGCCCCGAGAGTCAGCAAGCTGCCTGCGATGCCAAACGTTGCCATGCCACTGATGCCCAGAGCAAATGACATTGTTAAAACGCCAATGACAATTAGCGCAGCGCGCCAATTGCATAGAAATACAAGCACCACCGCCAGCACTAATCCACTGGCAATGACGAGATTATGTCCAACAGTTTTAATGACATTGTCAACCAGTTCAGAACGGTCGTAGAGTGGCACGAGCTGCATGTCTGGCGGTAACCGTCTTTGGGCTTCGGCAATGGCCGATCCGAATGATTGAGCAACAGCGTGCGCGTTTTCTCCCGACAACATCATGGCTGTTCCCAAAACAGCCTCCTGGCCATTGAAGGTGGCGGCTCCTAATCGGATGCCCGAACCAATGCCGATGTGAGACACGTCACTCAAGGGCATACCTCTCATCGTCCACGGAAGCTTGATACAAACATTGGCCAAATCATTGCTGGTTTGCGCGCGTGACCGCGAGCGGATAATAAATTGTTCGCCATCCCGTTCAACAAGCGCACCTCCTCCAATTGCAGCGTTCCGCTGTACCAGGCTGGCAATGTCGCTCATGTCTAGTCCGATGGGCGTTACTTTCAACGGATCTACTTCGACAACCATTTGCTGATCGTAGCCACCCGTCGTGTTGATTTCCGCAATGCCCTTGACGGATTTCAGACAAGGTTTGACCACAAATTCCTGCATTAATTTCAATTGCCGTAATCTTTCTTCGGCTGAATCGGCAAATGCGGCACTGTTGGTCCGATAAACAAGCGCATATGTAAAAATCTCGCCAAGGCCTGAACTCGGTGGCGCCAGGCCCGGGGTCAACCCTGGAGGTAATTTCTGGACCACATTGGCGAGTCGCTCGGAAACCATTTGTCGCGCCCGGTATAAATCTGTGCCCTCAGAGAAAATCAGGCGCACTTGAGAGATGCCGAATCGAGTGAAGGAACGAACCCGTTCCAAGCCAGGAAGCCCAAACATTTCCAATTCGATGGGGCGGGTCACCGAGGTCTCAATTTCTTCGGGCGAAAGATCGGGAACCGGGGTGAGCACCTGCACCTGCACATTACTGATATCAGGCGTGACATCAAGGGACAGATGCGCAGCCGACCAAATCCCCGCCGTCAAAATCAGTGCCACAATCAGAAGGGAGACCCGCCGATATTTGACAGACCGCTCAATAACCGCTCTTAAAAGATGGTCAAAATCTTCTGAAAGTGGCGAACGGTTTGTGTCGATTGGCTTTATCATTTTTATAGTTCAGCTTAAAAAGATCGCTTAAATCATTGACGGCGGTGCTCCGTCCATCCACGTAATTGTACCCTGTGCCAAAAGCGTCAAGATCTTCGCCGGGAATGGCATTGGTTTGGAATGCCAACCCAAAAATTTCGTCCATGGTCTTGAGTGTTGAAGAATGACTGTAAGGCAAAGTGCTGGCATAGGCATTGCCTTTGGCCAACGGCGAAATGACGATGAAGGGCAGCGTCGTATTTGTGTCATCCGTGCTTACCGTCTCGTCGGTCCAAATGAGAATGGCGCCGTTGTTTTTGTACGCCTGCGAGGCCATAATTTGAGGGATAACAATGGAAAGGAAATGGTCTCCCTCAGCAATGGCGGCCTGATTTCCAATGTATTGCACGCCATGATACTGGTAACCATGTGGCAAAGCGCTATGCATTTCATTGAACACATTCGGAGTGATCCAATTGTAACGACCAATACCATTGTTGGTGAGATCTGTCCAAAATTGCGTCAAAGGATAAACATACTTGTTTTGTGTATCGCTGAAGAATTCCATGGGGTTATGCTTCACGACGTAAAGATGCTCAGTGGTCCCGTTATAGGGGTCGATTTTATTGTCATGACCAGACGCGGTTTTGGCTGCTGAAGAACTATACTCCAAATCCTGCTGATAAGAACGCCAGGGAATACCTGCCACCATCAACTGCCCGCTTAAATGCATGACGTTGCTGAAGAGGTTTCCGGAAGCCGCGCTGGGGTCATTGTCCGTATGTCTTCCGAACTCTGTGCCGGCTTCTGACCAGATATAATTCGCTTCGGATGGATGAGATCCTCTGCATACGCTATAATATTTTGTGGCATAAGAAACCTGCGCGGCATTTGTATTTCCAGAAGTTGTCAGGCTATTGATATAAGGCGCGGCCGGGTTGCCTAAAAGTTGCTGCCGATGCCCCTCGGGATTGATTTGTGTCCAATCGTGGTTTTCCAACGGAATGACAAATACAGTTTTGATTGGGCGCAAGACGGCAGGATTGCCATCTTTTACAGTCGTTTCAGCATGTATGGTGGCCTGGAAAAAAAGAGTTGCTGAAATGGTGATAAAACAACGAAGTTCTGTGCGCATATTAAATACGGATGTGTCGGATATGATGATGTTTATTGGTACAAGGATTTTAGCGTTCGGTCATTGAATAAGGCGGTAATACTGTTGAGCTTCTGAAGGGATTATATCACAAGGACTGGTCACGTTTGGCACATTCGTCCAATCCTGACTGTTCGTCAAAGAATCGGAGGATTGCAGCGTGCCAGGCCCATTCCACGAAACAGTGATTACATTGTTTGAAAAATTGATAAAAAGAGGTTCAAGCGCTGGCGCGCTGGCAAAGTTATAAGTCAAGCCGCCGCTCGTGCCTGGAAACCATTCATTGCCTGATGATTCTGCCGACTCGAGAACAAGGGAAATAGCTCTATTTGTAAAGACCGGCAATCCATTTGTATATGTGGTATGACGCGAAATGCGAACTTCGAAGTCGTCCGCTGCCGCGCTGGGCGAAGCCTGCCAGTTCAGCCCATCGACTGTTCCGGCATTGAAGACCCCATTGGTTTCACGATAACCGTTGCCGCCCTGGATTAATAATTCTGAACCGATGCCATTCGCGCCATATCCGGTCAATTTATTACCATCTGTGTTGATAAATATATTTTGATGAGACGTGAAAGGATTGCTCGGAACGTAAAGGTCAAATCGAAGATATAAATAATCGTCGTCATTGGCCAGATAAAGGTCTTTGAATTGAATGGCATCGTTTGTCAGTTGCGCCTGACTTGCGGCTGGCGGGAGGCCAACCCAGTCATCAAACGATCCATCGATGATGATATGCCGATATGTGCTTGGATTTGTGCTGATGGTGAGCGAGGCGACCCGGCTATTAGTTATCCCGGCGATGTTGCTGATTTGGGCATAGTAGGAGCCGATGTTCGTGAATTGGAAAGAAGAAATCGTATAAGATGGGTTGGTCGCGTTTAAAATAGCATTTGTACCGCAAAACCACCGGTAGAAGAGCGGCGTTGAACCGAAAATTGATGTTTGAAAAGTCACAGAATCGCCAATGGCTGCCATCTGATTAGTGGGTTGTGTTGGGTCAATCATCAGGGGAGGGAGGCTTTCATTGTCAAAGGCCTGGATCAAATCGACTTCATTGGTCCAATAGGAGGGCATGGTGTCGTAAGTTGCTCCGGTGACAAAAACCCAACCGGCATTGCGATTCGCTGCCAGATATACGTCATTGGTCATAGTTGTCGCATCAGTTACAAAATGTGGAAGATTGGCAAATCTTGTGGGCGGGTAATCATTGACCCAGGTTGATGGGAGCCAATCAGTATAATTGGTACTATAACCTTCAAAAATCATGGCGATGTCCACCGTTGGTAATGAAATATAACTTTCCTGGGTATTCATACCGGAGTTTCCGGCAACAATATAGTTTCCCTTTGATTTGACGTATTCGTAGATCGACTGATAGTAATCATAGTTGGTGGTATTTGCATCACTGGCCATTTCATCGAAAAAGAATCCGTCCACATTGTACCATGATAAGTATGTATCAACATCGCTCTCGACTTCCGTCAACGGCCGTGCGCCCTGAGAGGTGTAAATATAGCCGATCACAGCTCCGCCGGCCTGATGCAATTGCAACAACGCATTGACGTAGCCGGTAGTTTTTGATGTCCCCGGGCCATTATTTGAGTCCATGATGGCAATCAGCGGCACTTGCGATGCGCCGAAATCAAGTTCGGACCAATATTCGGGTTGCAAGTCTGGAGAGAAATAGGCCGGCACCATAATGCCGAGGGAAGCAGAACGCGCGATGGCTGCTGTCAGAGCGAGGACAAGGAGTGCCTCAAAAACTTTTATTTTCATACAATCCTCATCTCGCGTATATCGTGCCAACAAAGCTGCGGTCCTTTATGGGAACTTCGCTGATGTTAGGGGGATTTGATAGTGTAAAAACGGAACAAATGGTTGGTTGCGTCGGAATCAATGAATAAAACGTTTGAACTGTTAAATGTTCCCGTTCCGACAACTGTCCATGCCGATAATGGCGTCAAAATATCACCGGAAGCCAGCACCTCATATGTTTGATTTGTTGGTCCCGTAAAAGATATATGAAAGCCGTCCGCTCCGGCCACCGCAGTTCCTCCAATTACAGTTGGTGGTTGATAAGCAACTGTCAATGCCACTACGACGCTGTTGGTGCTGCCTCCATTGCTTGAGACAACCACCTGATAATTGCCTGCATTTGAAGGGCCGATTGAAGGAATGGTCAAAATGCTGTTGGTCTGCCCTGCCAGCAGGTTGGATTCAAAATACCACTGATAATTTATTTGTGACGTAGCTGTAACGTTAACAGTAAAAGTAGCAGTGCTGCCGACGGCATTTGTCGTGTTGACAGGCTGGTTGATAATTAATGGGCCAAGTTCGAAGAGGTCGCTCAAATCATTGATGGAAGCGCTGCTGCCATTGACATAATTATAGCCGGTATTCTGCGCGTCAATACTGGCGGCAGGAATGGCATTGGTTTGGAAAGCCAATCCAAAGATTTCATCCATCGTCTTGAGGGTTGAAGAATGACTGAGGGCCAATGTGCTGGCATAAGCATTACCTTTTGCCAATGGTGATAAGACAATCAACGGCAGCGTGGTGTTTGTGTTGTCCGTGCTTTCTGTTTCATCCACCCAAACAATGATGGCCCCATGGTCTTTATATGCCTGGGATGCCATAATTTTGGGAATGATAATCGAAAGGCAATTATCTCCTTCGGCGATGGCGGCCTGGTCTCCGGTGAATTGGGTGCCCTGATAATTAAAGCCGCTGGGCAGAGCGCTATGCATTTCGTTATATACGTTTAGTTCGATCCAGTTATAACGTCCGATATTGTTGTTGGTGAGGTCCGCCCAAAAATTTGTCAAAGGATAAACATTTTTATTCTGCGTATCGGAGAAAAACTCCATCGGATTGTGTTTCACAGCATAATAATATTCAGTGGTTCCATTGTATGGATTGACCAAGCCGGTGCCGGATACACTCGTGGTCGCATGCGGACTGTATTCCAGGTCTTCCGCATAAGATTTCCAGGGAATTCCTGCCGTGGTTAGCTGGCCTGAAAGATGCATGACATTATTAAAAATGTTCCCATAAAGGGTGCTGGGATCGTTATCCACATGTATGCCAAACTCTGTTCCAGCTTCTGACCATACATAATTCGGCTCAGACGGATGTTCGCCCATGGCCACGCTGTAATAATGCGTGGCAAAGGAGACTTGTGCGGCGTTTGAACTGCCGGAAGTTACCAGGCTATTGACATACGGTGCGGCAGGATTACCAAAGATTTGTTGCGGACTGCCATCGGGGTTCTTTTGGACCCAATCATGATTTTCCAGCGGAATCATGAACACAGTCTTGATTTCCTGAAGAAGCGGGCTGGCGACGGCAACGCCAACCTGGCTTGAGGAACTGATTGCGCCAACATTATCTTTTGCGACGGCGGTTAAAGTAAAATAACCAATAGGGACGTTTGTCCAGACATAGGTGTACGGAGCGGTGGTCACATTGGCCAGCAATGTGTTGCCTTGATAAAAGGCGACGTTGGTTACCGTTCCGCTACTATCGGAAGTCGTCGCGGAAAGCGCAATATTTGCTGATGCTGTATAAAGCGTGTTATTCGCCGGACTTGTCAGATTGATAATCAGGGTATTGGTCGGGGCGTTGGTCGTGATAATCGAACTCGCAAAAGTATAAATCAGGCCACCTGTTACGTTTGGAAACCACTCATTGCCCACGGATCCACCTTCACTGGACTCAAGGAAAATGGCTATGGTGTTATTGGTCAGTGCCGGCAGGCCATTTGTGCCGAGGGTATTGCGCGAGATGCGCAGTTCAAAATCGTTTGTGGGGGCGGCGGGCGCGGACAACCAGCTCAAGTTGCTGTCTGAGCCGGCATTGAAAACGCCGGAATTTTCCTGGTACGGAGCGCCATTTTGGATCAACAAATCCGAACCAATGCCGTGCTCATGGTTGCCTGTGTTGTAATTCGTATCCGCGTCAATGAAGATGTTTTGCGATGATGTGAAAGGGTTGGCATTGGTGTACACCGTAAAACGGATGTACAAATAATTATCGTCGTTGGCCAAATACAAGTTTTGATACTGGACAACGGCATTGCTTACTTGTGACTGGCTATAGGCCAGGGGGACGTTCGTCCAATCATCAAATGAGCCGTCAACAGTTATGCTTTGATAAGTGCCGGCGCAAACATGAAAAGCAAGGCATAAATTCGCGATGACTGTTACAAGATAAAACAAGGCTGCGTTGAATTTTGACGATTTCCGATCCGGGCAACGCATAAATGATATTTTACCGGCGAATTCAAATCAGTTCTGGATGAGCCTGTAGAATTGCTGGGCGTTGGAAGGCGTCACAGCGTATGGGGTGGCCGCACCGGTTATATTTGTCCAATCTCCGCCATTTGCGAGGGAATCACATGACTGTAACGCGCCTGGCCCATTCCATGACACAACAAGGCTTCCCGGCGTAAAGTTCATTGAGAGGGGTGAAAGTTGAGCCAGTTGAGTCGCAAAAGTATAAATCAGTCCACCCGTTGCGCTGGGAAACCATTCATTGCCCACAGACCCGCCTTCGCTGGACTCGAGGATGATTGCGATAGTGTTGTTGGTCAGTACTGGCAGGCCATTTGTGCCGAGGGTATTGCGTGAGATGCGCAGTTCAAAATCGTTGGTCAGGGCGGCGGGCGCAACCAGCCAGCTCAAATTACTGTCCGTACCGGCATTAAAAACACCGGAATTTTCCTGGTACGGAACGCCGCTTTGAACCAACAGGTCCGAGCCGATACCGTGTTCATGATTTCCTGTATTATAGTTCGTATCCGCATCAATGAAGATGTTCTGGGATGACGTGAAAGGGTTTGCATTCGTATAAAGGGTAAACCGGATATACAAGTAGTCATCGTCGTTGGCCAAATACACGTTTTGAAACTGAACAACGGCGTTGGTTGTTTCTGACTGGCTGTACGCCAGTGGAACATCTGCCCAATCATCAAACGAACCATCAATGACAATATGCCTGAAGGTGTTTGTGCCTATGCTCAGCAGCGCCGACCGGCTATTAACAACTCCGTTGGAATTGGCGATTTGAACATAATAATAACCAGCGTTTGAATATTGAACGGAAGATATGGTGTAGGAGCTGTTGGTCGCGCCGGAAATCGAATTTGAGTTTGCAAACCATTGGTATGAAAGGGGAGATTGGCTGGTGGCCGACACGCTAAAAGTAGCCGGGCTGCCGATGCTAACACTTTGATCAGCGGGCTGGGTGGGATCTGTTATGGTTGGAAATGAGTTGGACAGATTCAGCTGTTGAATGAAATTTACTTCATTGGTCCAGTAACCCGGCAGTACGCTGTACAAGGTAGAGTCGGATATGTAAACCCAGCCGGCATTGCGGTTTATTGCCAGATTCACATCGTTGGACATCGTCGTGATATTTGTGACTCCATAGGGCAGGTGGACAAAATGGTCGGCGGAATAATTGTAGACCCAGCTTGATGGGGCAAAGCTCCCGTATTTGGAGCCGTTATTTTCAAAAATCATCAGCCGGTCATCGTCTGGAGTAGTGATGTAGCCCTCTGAAGTATTTTCACCTGGATTTCCTGTTATGCTGTAATTGGTCCCCTTCGATTTCACGAATTGATAAATCGAAGCATAATAACTCAAATTACTCGCGCTGGAATCATCGGTCATCTCATCAACGAAAAACCCATCCACTGAATACCATGAAATATAATTGTTAATATCGGTTTCCACGGCTGACAGCGATCGTGTGCCATACGATGAATAGACGTAGCCAATAACTTTCCCGCCGGCCTGGTGAAGGGTCGACAAAGCGCTGACATAACTGCTGCTTTGTGATGTTCCCGGACCGCTATCCGGGTTCATAATGGCAATCAATGGGATGCGGGAAGCGGCATAATCCATGGTTGTCCATTTAGAACCCGGCGAGAAATATGCCGGGACCATAATGCCGAGGGGTGACGAATAAGCTGACATAACTGCCAACATTGCCAGGATCACAATATGAAGAGTTTGCTGTCTCATGAAAAATAAATGAATTGAATTATCTAGTCGTTGAGATTCACTGGCCGGAGGTATTTTGCCACCGCTTGAGCCCTGGAATGTACATGCATTTTTTCATAAATTCGCCTCACATATGTGCGCGCGGTATCAAAGCTGATCTCCATTTTTGAGGCGATTTCTTTAATCAAATAACCATCGGACAAAAATTCCAACACTTCCCGTTCGCGAACAGATAAAGAGTCCACTTCTTTGATTTTAAATATACTCGCCTCGCTTTGAGCAAAACGATTGTTTTGGGCTATGACTTCATTTTTTCCATTCACTTTGGATGGTTCGAATGAGCATTGCTCGCTTGAGAGATAACCAATGGCATTGGCGATATAACTCCCCGGATTTTCATGGCGGACAGGCATGGAAATCGAATTTTCTGCAAGCTACTCTCTTTGTGAATGCCTGTCAACAACAATTTATCACATGATAAATATAGGATAAATGCGGTCGGCGTGCCCTGGGCTAATCAATGGGCGGGGACCGAATCAGGCTGTTTTCTGGGGGCGGAGCGAAGAATCGCGAATGATCAACTTTGGCTTTAGCACTGCTTTTTGAGGCTGCGTTGTTGTTCGATCGAGGCGTTTCATCAAGAACTGCCAGGCGGTGGCACACATTGCTGCCACGGGTTGAACCAATGTTGTTAATTGGCATTCCAAATACTCGGTGTCCTGGATCCCGTCGCATCCAACAATGGCAACATCGTCCGGCACTCGCAATTTCATATCGCATAACCCGCGATAAATACCCATGGCCACGTCGTCAGAATGGCAGAATATGGCATCAGGATAGCCATGGTCCCGGACGTAATCTTGAATCAATTGGCGGGCGAGAGGACGCTGTTGTTCGGTGAGCGGATAATAAATGAATTCCGGCTTTAATTTAGCCTTTTGCATCGCCCTGACATAGCCCAGTCGACGGCTGGCCCTGGGCGAATTGTCCCGAATAAATGTTGCATGCGCAATGCGCCGAAACCCTGAATTAGTCAGGTGTTTCATAATTTCCAGGGTGCCGGAATACAAGTCGACTTGTACAGAATCCGAGTTATCAAAACAATCTGCACCCATGCTAATGATGGGGACTTTGGATGTGATTGACAGTTTGCGATAGATTTTTGCCTGTTCGGGAGCGTCCACCACAAAAATACCGTCCATTGGCACATGCGACAACATTTGCTGTTCCTCGGCAATGCTGACTTCGCTGACTATCAGTTCGTGCCGGGCGGTCTTCACGAGACGATTTAACTCGCGGGCGACTTGCGTATAATGCGTGGAAATTTGGTCTGGGATCCATAATCCAATGATTCCACTCCGCCTTTTTTTCAATGCACGCGCAAAGGGATTGGGGAGATAACCCATTTCGCGGGCGGCATCCAGAATGCGTTTACGCGATTTCTTGGAAATTTGAGAATAGCCCGAGAGGGCGAATGTGACCAATTGGCGGGAAACACCGAGTTTTTGTGCTATTTGTGCCTGCGTTACCATTTTTTGAGTGTAGCAAAAGCGGGAAACGCGTCACAAGGCAACAATTTCTTTTAAAACATGAACGTTGGAAATTGCGCCTTGGGGCCAGAAAAGCAATTTATCTTGTGATAAATAAGGTTTTTTGTTGCGGCTGGCTGATTTTTTGATAATCTCAAGCTTGAAAGTGAAAGTTGAGAAATTTTGAAGATGAAGCTAAAAGTGCCTTGCTCTCTGGATCCGGATTTTCAGCCGGCAGCATTACATAATCGTAATTACCTGCACGCTGCAAAAGCTTCGGGTAAGACCACGCCGTTGATTATTGGCTTGGAACGTGAAAACGGATTCATCTCGCGTTACGAGACCGCCGTAAAATCCGAGGTTGACCTTCAAACCTTACAATACGTTGAGCGGCTCGTGAAATTCCTGCTTTGGGCGCGCGGTGGCTGGCGGCTTTGGATTGGGGGGCCGCATGAAATAGGCGAACATATTCAGCGTTGCTACGCCAGATTTGGCGAGCGGCAGTTTGATGCGAATTTAATGGGTCGCGTTTATGAACGCCTTATTGAAGTGGTGGAAGTGAGCCCGGAATCGGTTCCGGCCGGGTATGAAAAGCATGCGGTACTCGGTGGTCATTGGAACGGTTGCCGCATCGGCTTTGACCTGGGGGCCAGCGATTTTAAAATCGCCGCCGTCAAAGAAGGTAAAGCAATATATAGTGAGGAATTTCCCTGGAATCCAAAAGACCAACCAGACCCCCAATATCATTATAGTCATCTCAATGCCGGGTTGAAAAAAGCTGCCGAATGTTTGCCATGCGTAGATGGGATTGGTGGCAGTTCGGCCGGTGTGATCGTTGACAACAAAGTGATGGTGTCGTCCTTGTTCCGGGCTGTGCCTAAAGAGAAGAGCGATGAGGCGAAAAATATTTTTCTTCGTCTTCAAAATGAATGGGATGTGCCTTTGGAAACGGCTAATGATGGCGACGTGACAGCCCTGGCAGGCGCTATTTCATTGCAGATGAATGCTGTTCTCGGCATTGCGATGGGGTCGAGTGAGGCCGCTGGCTATCTAAGTCCGCAGAACGGCATGACCGGCTGGTTGAGTGAGTTAGCCTTCGCGCCGGTAGATTACAATCCAAATGCCGCTATTGATGAATGGTCTGGCGATCGTGGTGTTGGCGCTCTCTATTTTTCACAACAGGCAGTGAATAAGCTTCTGCCGGCTGCGAAGATTGAATTACCGGGTCAAATGGATTTGCCCAATCGGCTCAAAGAAGTCCAACACTTAATGGCTAAAGGCGACCGGCGGGCTCAAATGATTTATGAAACTATAGGTGTTTATCTTGGCTACACGATTCCTCACTATGCGGATTTTTATGATTTTAATCATCTGTTGATTTTGGGCCGGGTTACGACCGGCGCGGGCGGCGAGATTATGCTGGCAAAAGCCCATGAAGTTCTAAGAGTAGAATTTCCTGAAGTGTTGGAGAGAATTAAATTGCACGTTCCGGATGAAAAAAGCCGTCGTGTGGGGCAGGCGGTTGCTGCCGCCAGTCTGCCAATAGTTGAAGTTAAGAAGTATGAGATTGCATCAATCCACAGCTGAAATTTTTGTGCCGGATGGCAAAACTGTCACTGATGCGATTCAACGCATTACGCATTTGGGTATAGGCGCCCATCAGGATGATCTGGAATTTATGGCATTCCACGGGATCCTGGAATGTTTTGACGGTGAAGAAAAATGGTTTGGTGGTGTTACTTGCGCCAATGGTTCGGGCAGTGCGCGTACGGGCGCGTACAAAAACTTTACTGATACCCAAATGATGGCGGTTCGCCGGTGTGAACAAAATGCCGCCGCATCTGTTGGTCGTTATGGTGTGATGATTCAACTCGATTATCCCAGTGGCGCGGTTAAAAGCCCGGCTGATTTTAGGCTGAAAGATGATTTGAAAGAGATTATTACGATGGCTCGTGCAGAAATAATCTATACCCATAATCTGGCAGACAAGCACGACACGCACATTGGTGTGGCGGTTGCCGTATTACAGGCGGTGCGTGAATTGCCACGCGACCAACGGCCTGAAAAGATTATTGGTTGTGAAGTATGGCGCAGTTTGGATTGGCTCCTTGATGCAGATAAAGTTCTCATGGATGTCGGTGGGCGCGAAAGCCTGGCGGCAGCGCTCAATGGAGTTTTTGACTCACAAATCGCCGGTGGCAAGCGTTACGATATTGCAACCTTGGGACGGCGTGCCGCCAATGCAACTTTTTTTGAGTCACACGCCACGGATAAAGTTACTCAATTAGCTTTTGGTATGGATTTGACGCCGTTGGTAATGAACGAGACAGCAGACATTATCGACTACACCTGTAGTTTTATCGAAAAATTTCAGGCGGATGTGCGCGAAAGGTTAAAGAAACAGCTCGGTTGAGCGACTACAAATGGAAATTATCATTCAAACAGACGCTGAAACGGCAACGCTGACTGCCGCACGAATCGTCGGGCGGTTGTTGTGCGAAAAGCCAAACGCCGTGATCGGCCTGGCTACTGGAAGCACTCCACTATTGCTTTATAAAGCTCTGGTGCAGATGAAACTGGACTGGCGCAAAGCAACAACGTTTAACCTGGACGAATACATAGGGTTGCCAAAAGAACACGAGCAATCGTATCACAGCTTTATGTGGGAAAACCTATTCGGGCACATCAACATTCAGCGAAAAAATGTTCATATTCCAGATGGGACGTCTAAAAACATCCCCGCATTTTGCGCGCGTTATGAAAAGCAAATTCGCCTGGCGGGGGGGATTGATTTGCAAGTGTTAGGCATTGGAACAGATGGGCATGTCGGTTTTAATGAGCCGACTTCTTCGCTGGCTTCACGGACGCGGATTAAGACGTTGACACGCCAAACACTGGCAGACAATGCGCGTTTTTTTGGCAGCCCCGCCAAAGTCCCGCATCATGTTATCACGATGGGCCTTGGTACAATTATGGAATCACGCCAATGTTTGCTGCTGGCATTTGGTAAGAAGAAGGCCCGGTCAATTGCGGCCGCTGTCGAAGGGCCGCTTACCTCATCCGTTCCCGCCTCAGTCCTGCAAGCGCATCCAAATGTGAAAGTATTTCTCGATTCTACGGCCGCTTCGCAATTGAAACGTGCGGATTATTATAACTGGGTTTATAAGAATAAACCGGATTGGCAAAAATTTTAAACAGGATAAATGCAAAGCCTTGAACGCATGATTCAGAGCAAACGGCCTGGGCCGCCCGAAATTTCATGTCCGTTATTGCCGTCTTTTGAGACGACAAACCTCGAGAACGTGAGAAAGGCGTTTTATCCGGCCATGCCCTGCTCGTTACGGCAGGATTGGTTGGATAAGGAAGAAGTCGAGTTTTTGCCGGCAACTGTTTGTGTCGGTTGGCGTGAAAATTCACTTTTGATTTTTGCCGAGATCGCGGATACGAATATATTCAATAGAGCGACAAAGTTAAATCAGTGCGTATGGGAATTGGGAGATGCTTTCGAAATTTTTCTATGCTCTGAGGGGAACGAAAATTATGTGGAGATTCATATTACGCCAAATAATCAGCGGCTACAATTGCATTATCCTGACAGCAATGCCGTTAAAACTGCGCGAGGAAGCGGCGGGTGGGCGAAATTTATGATTTGGGGCGACGTGCTCCACTCTAAAACATGGATTGGAGATGGCAAATGGCACGTCTATGCCGAAATCCCCGCTGCATTTATATGCCGCACGAACGGCTCGATAGAAAATACGCAATGGCGGTTTTCATTTGGCCGGTATGATTACGTTCATGGGGTTAAGAAGCCAGTTCTCTCTTCCACCTCCCCGCATGCTGAGCCTGATTTTCACCGGCAACATGAATGGGGCAAGATGACTTGTAAGAATTTCTTGTAAAATTGATGAATAAAACATTACTCATTTTAGCCGCGGGTATGGGCAGCCGTTATGGCGGACTGAAACAAATTGATCCAGTTGGTCCGAATGGTGAGACGATTATTGACTATTCGATCTACGACGCAATGCGGGCGGGCTTCAATCGACTCGTTTTTGTAATTCGCCGTGACATCGAAAAGGCCTTCCGGGAAACCATTGGCCGTCGCTTCGAACAGCGAATCGCGGTGGAATATGTTTTTCAGGAACTGGACATGCTTCCATCGGGCGCCAGCGCCCCCCCTTTACGGAAAAAACCATGGGGAACCGGCCATGCCATTTTATCGGCCGCCGAGGTGGTCCGTGAGCCGTTCGGGATGATTAACGCCGACGATTTTTACGGCGCACAATCATTTCAACTGATGTCTGAACATTTGCAGCCTGGAAATTTGGATTATGCAATGGTTGGATTCGTGCTTCGCAATACTCTTTCTGAATTTGGCAGCGTGGCGCGCGGTGTTTGTCAATTGCTCGACGGCCGTCTTGAAAATGTACGCGAGATCGTTGGCATCGAAAAAAATGGATCCACCGCACGATATAAAAGCGGTTCTGAAGAATTTCAAATTTTGACAGGCGATGAGATTGTTTCGATGAACATGTGGGGGTTTGATCCGACAATTTTCGGTCCGCTTCGCGAGCAGTTTATTGCATTTCTTAAGGCGCATGCCGCAGATGAGAAGGCGGAGTTTTACATTCCCAGTGTGGTGAACAATTTGATTCGACATGGAACAAAAATGGTAAAAGTATTATCAACCCGCTCCCCATGGTTTGGCGTTACGCATCGTGACGACCGGCCTTTAGTGGTCGAGAGCATCCGCCAACTCATTCAAGCCGGCGAATATCCAGAAAGACTTTGCGTATGAATTTGAAACATGACATTCGAGCTGTCGCTAAACGATTCCAGATTTATGGCGAGTTTTTGAGCGCCGCGCCCTATGGCAGCGGTCATATCAATGATACCTACTGTGTCGTTTTTGATCAAAGTGCGACACGGGTACGCTATATTTTCCAACGAATCAATCACCACATTTTCAAGAACCCGGTGATGCTCATGGAAAACATTCAACGGGTTACGGCGCATTTGGCTGTGAAACTTGCGGGTGAATTGGATTTTAGCCGCCGTCTCCTGACGCTTGTTCCTGCGCAGGATGGTCTATGTTATCATCAAGATGAGCACGGAAACTATTGGCGTACCTACTTGTTTATCGAAAAGGCACGCTCCTATGATGCGGTAGAGAATACGCGTCAAGCATTTGAAGCGGCAAAGGCTTATGGCCATTTTCAAAAGTTGCTTGCCGATCTGCCGGCGCCGCCATTGCATGATACCATTCCCGATTTCCATCACACGCCCAAACGATTTTCTGCTTTGGTGCGAGCGATTGAGGCAGATGATAAAAATCGCGCCGTAATCGCAAAAAGCGAAATTGATTTTGCCATGCAGCGTAAATCCATCACCGATATTCTTATCAATGCAAAACTGCCGGAACGTGTTACGCACAACGACACCAAGTTCAATAACGTTATGCTGGACGATGTGACCGGCAAAGGCGTTTGTGTCGTGGACCTGGATACCTTGATGCCTGGACTGGCGCTTTACGATTTTGGCGACATGGTGCGGACCACTACCAGCCCGGCCAGGGAGGACGAGCGCGATCTGTCATTGATAAAAATGCAATTTCCCATGTTTGAAGCCCTGGTTCGTGGTTATCTTGCCGCAGCGAATTGTTTTCTGACGTCGTCAGAGAAAAAGCTGCTCGCCTTTTCCGGAAAACTGATCACGTTTGAAATCGGCATACGTTTCCTCACTGATTTTCTCGAGGGCGACACTTACTTCAAAGTGCATCGGAATGGCCATAATCTTGATCGTTGCCGCACGCAATTCAAACTTGTTGAATCGATTGAACAGCAAGAAGACCAGATGATCGCATTGGTCGATTGTCTTGATCGAGGAGAAGAGCTGATGACTGAGTTGACGGGGGAACTGCAATGAAAGTGCTTGTTACCGGAGGGGCAGGTTTCATCGGCAGTCACATCGTTGAACACTTTCAACGCATTGCCGAAGTGCTAGTGCTGGATAATTTGCGTTCTGGCTTCAAACACAACCTGGCTGGCCTTCAACATGAATTCATTGATGCATCCATTTGCGATCGCGATGCTGTCCGGGCCGCAATGAAGGATGTGGATTTTGTTTTTCATCTGGCCGCTATGGTTAGTGTCCCGGAATCCATGTTGATGCCGATGGAGTGTAACGAGACCAATGTGACTGGAACGCTGATTGTCCTGGAAGAAGCCGCGCGCGCCAAAGTCAAAAAACTGATCTTTAGCAGCTCGGCGGCGATTTATGGTGACAACCCTGCGATGCCAAAAAGCGAAACAATGGTGCCGGAACCAAAAAGTCCTTATGCCGTCACCAAACTTGATGGTGAGTATTACTGCAAGATGTTTACAGATGGAGGAGGGCTTGCGACAACCTGTTTGCGTTACTTCAATGTCTTTGGTCCGCGTCAAAATCCAAAGAGCCAATATGCTGCGGCTGTCCCAATTTTCATCGAAGATGCGTTAAAAAACATGCCGATTACCATTTATGGTGATGGTGAACAGACGCGCGACTTTGTTTATGTGAAGGACGTTGTGGCGGCGAACGTCTACTTCGCCACTCAATCCGCAATGACGGGCACTTTCAACATCGGTTATGGCCAACAAATTACCATCAATAATTTGACAGATGTCATTTGCCGGCTGGCCGAATCACGCTCGAAAATTCAGCATGTGCCGGCACGTCCGGGAGATATAAAACATTCATTGGCCGCAATCGATAAGCTGCGTGGAGTTGATTTTAATCCGGCCGGAAATTTTCAAGATGGATTGCGTGCGACGGTTGATTTTTTTCGGAAGCAGACAAAGAGTTGATAACTGGTTATTTCCATAAAAGTGAGGAAATGTTGGGTTTTTCGCGAATTATCTCTTTTTACCTCTTAAAAACTACGGTGAAAAATGTTACAAAATTGTTAAAAAACCCAATTTATCATGTGATAAATTGTTCTTGACAATATCAGCGCAAAAACCTAAAGTCGCGCAACTGAATGATTAAGAATCTAGAAATGGCTGTGTTTGCTGGACTTTTATGAAAGAGACGTTCGGCGGATCTTCAATTTTGAGCGATGATATTGATGAAAGCAAAAGCATGAGAACAGAGAGTCGGCGAATTTTTTTACCAGAAGCGAGCAGTCTGCTGGGGCAAACCGTAAAATGCATAAAAGATGCAATGTTCCGCTGTTTTGTTATCGCGATTTTCGGAATTTGCTTCCTGGGTTTCAAGGCCAGCGCCTTTACCAGCACCAACGCCCCCAGCACCTACGCAAACATCAATATTGACGGATCGTTCACGGATTGGTCGGGTGTTCCTTTGGCCTATAGCATGCCGCAAGTGACTGGGGCCAGGGTTCAATTTCAAAACCTGTACGTGGCGAACGACGCAAATTATTTGTATATCTATTTTACTCTTTATACGGCTGCCAATCCTTTCACCGCCTCGCAAAGTATCTTCATCGATACAGACACCAATTTCAATACAGGCAATCATGAGCATGGCATTGGTTCGGATTTGCTTGTTCAGAGCGGCAATGGTTATCAGGAAACTTCTGGCGTCTTCAATGCCGGCGCGGTCAACGGGTTGAATTACTTGATGGCTTCAAACAGCCTGGGCACCAGTTACGAGCTGAGCATTTCACTCGATGCAACGTATGCTTCCGGTGGTGCCCCTGTTTTTACCGGCAATACAATTTCTCTTTATCTGGAATCAAGTGAGGGTGGATCGGTTGGAAATGAATGGTTTCCGAACGCCTCGGGCAGTTCGGAAGGCGGTTTGATTTACACTTTGGGCGTGGAATCGGTGCCGGAACCTTCAGTGGCGGGTGTCTCGTTGCTTTGCGCCGGGTGTGTTGCCGTTGTAGTTATACAGCGCAGAAAGAAGTTTCAGCGCTTTAACCCTAAATCACAGTGAAGTTGTTCGAAACGTATAATAGAAAGAAAAATATGAAAATCAGACTAATCTGTTCGGCTATCGTGGCCATTATTGTATGTGCCCTTGGCCTCAACGTTCATGCTCAAGCCCAAATGACTGCCCAGAGCACCTATAAGAATATTACCATTGACGGGTCATTTGCCGATTGGGCTGGTGTTCCATTGGTCACCAACGCCGTTCAAGTGGCTGGCGCTAAAGTTCAATTCCAAAATCTGTATATCGCCAATGATCAAAACTATCTTTATATCCGTTTTAGCCTGTATACGAATGGCAATCCCTTTACGTCTTCGCAGAATATTTTCGTTGACGTGGATACGAATTATAACACTGGAAACCATGAGCATGGCATCGGATCCGATCTGTTGATCCAAAGCGGCAGCGGATATCAGGAAAACTCCGGAATTTTTAACGCGGGGGGCGTCAGTGGCTTAAGTTGGCTTTCTGCGCCGGTAGCCCCAACAAATCAATTTGAATTTCGCATATCACGCGCTGTGCTGGGTACCAATGGATTGCCGATGCTGACCAACAGTACCATTTCTATCTATATGGAATCTGGTGAAGGTGGTACTATTGGCAATGAATGGTTTCCCAACTTATCCGGCGCTGCGCCGGGTGGCTTGGTTTACACATTTGCATCCCCTCCGTCGATCTTGACCACTAATCTTACATTAACCAGTCTCGCAACTTCATCCTGGCGGGCCAATGATACCGGCACGGATCTCAGTACCAATTGGGTGGGGCCGTCGTACGATGATAGTTCCTGGAAATCGGGCCCCGGTCTGTTTGGTTTTACGCCAACTCCGGGTTTATATCCTGCTATTCAAACGGCATTGGCTACCAGCGCCAATACTTATTATTTCCGCACGCATTTTACATGGAGTTATCAAACAGCCAACCTTGCCTTTGTGGTCACCAATTATCTTAGCGACGGAGCGGTTTATTATGTGAACGGCGTTGAGGTAAAACGAGTTCGTATGGCTGCCGGCAACGTAAGCTACAGTACTTCTGCCAGTGCAACGAATTCAAATCCTGGGCAGCCGGAGGTTTTCAGTATTTCAGGCGGCCCATTGCAGATTGGCGATAATGTTCTTGAAGTTGAAACACACCAGGCCGCCAGTAGCGCTTCAGACATGGTTTTTGGCATGTCGTTGACTGCTGCCGCACAATATCCGCCGACAATTGAGGACACGAATCAGCCTGCCGATTTGACAGTAACTGCTGGCCAACCCGCGACATTTACCTCCGATGTTTTTGGAAGTTCGTTGACTTATCAATGGTCGATGAATGGGACACCTATTACGGGTGCGACTAATTCGACTTATACGATTCCATTGGTGCTGACAAATAACGCGGGCAACTATGCGTTGACCGTGGCCAATTCGTTGGCCACGAATACCACCCGATCAGCCGTTCTGACAGTGCTTAGCACCCCGGTGGTCATCAACGTCCAGCCCTCAAGCCAATTGGTGGTTGAAGGCCGCCCTGTTTCGCTTAGCGTTGGCGCCTCCGGGTCGGCAACGGTTTTATATCAATGGTATCAAGGTGCCAACGAGGTCCTTGGGGCGACAAACGCCGTTTACTCTCTCCCATCCGCTGCCTTGACGAATGCTGGAGTCTATTTTGTCAATATCAGCAACCCTGCTGATTCAACCAACAGCACTGCTGTCTCTTTGACTGTTCTCAAGGACACTATTCCGCCTGCGGTGACAAATATTGCTGCGGGAGGAAGCAAAATTATTCTTTCCTTCACTGAAGCATTGAATCCGGTTTCCTCGACCAATTTGGCCAACTATTTGGTGAACGATGGCATAAGTGTGACCAACGCTACGATTAGCGGAGATCAAGTAACATTACTCACCAGTACGCCGCTCTCACTGGGAACGATTTATTCGATAACGGTCAATGGTGTGAGTGATCCTTATGGTAACGTCGAAAATGTGACTTACCCATTTGCACCTACCATTATTATTGATGGAAATTTCGCCGATTGGCAGGGGCTTTCTCCAATCTACAGTGGTCCGAGTGGAAGTGACGGCGCGGCTGATTTCAAAGATATTTATGTTTATGACGATGCCAACTACTATTACTTCCGAGTCACACTGTGGCATGATATTCCCTCCGCTAGCGGCCAGTTTCCGAAATATATGGACATGTTCTACGATACTGATAATAACAGTGAGACCGGCTATTCGGCGATCGGGTCAGATTTCCTGCAACAAAGCACGGCCTTTTATCAGGAAAAGAACGGGAATTTTAATGATGGAGTTACCCCTCTTGGGATAAACTATCTTATCGCCCCGACAGTACCGGCGGCTAGTTTTCCGGCAGATTTCGAATTCAGATATTCAAAAGACGCGACTTTTGGTGATGGAACTCCGTTGTTCCCCACAAATGTAATCAATTTCTTGTGGGAAGGGCAGACACCAGGATTTGTGGTTGAGAATATTGCACCATCAGATGGGGGGGTTATTTCTTATACAAATAGCACCCTGGTCGTGCCGCCTCTGCCTGTTGGTTCGGTCGCTATTTATAATATGACTGGTGGAAATGCTGCGATTGTCTGGGACGCTCAAGCTGCGTTGCAGAGCAGCAGTTCTTTGACCGGACCCTGGACAAATGTGCCATCTGCGACCAGTCCATTCACAATGCCTTATTCAGGCAATCAACAATTCTTCCGTTTGGCCCAATGATTTTTCAAAAGAATATAAAAATCCGGCGGAGTCAATTTGAACATGACTCTAATGGATTTACGCTGATTGAGCTGCTTGTCGTTATTGCGATTATCGCCATATTGGCAGCGTTGCTTTTGCCCGTGTTGGCGAAGGCAAAGTTTAAAGCAAAAGACATTCAGTGCTTGGGTAACATTAAACAAATGGCATTGGCGGATATTATGTATGTGAACGATTTCGGCGCATCGTTTCCGCATTTATCCGACAATGATCTTTGGATGGTGAACCTTATCGCCTATCATGGCGAGGTAAACGAAGTGAGGGTTTGCCCCATTGCCAATAATCCGACAACGCAGACTCTATCCAGCTCGATTTACACCTATGGCGCAGGTGACCAAATGTGGAGATGGTCGCCGTATGGCACTGTATATCAAGGAAGTTATGGGTTCAATGGCTGGCTCTACGGCGGGAATTATACGGTGACCGATACCCTTGGAGATCCCAACAGTTGGAAGTTTACCGGCATAACATCGGTTAAAACCGTGTCCACGACGCCAGTTTTTGCCGATGCGATGTGGATTGACGGCTGGCCAAGGGAAAACGGTGGGCCGGCCAAAGACCTTTATCTTGGCAATGGGGGTGGAAGTTCAGAAATGGGCAGGTTCAGTATTGCGCGGCATGGCGGCGTATTGCCGTTAAGTGCGCCAAGAAGTATAACGAAAAGCTCTCAGCTGGTTGGGGCGGTTAATGTTGCTTACGTGGACGGTCATGCTGGCTTGGTAAAGCTTGCCAATATGTATAACCTGGACTGGCATGCCGGATGGACCATTCCGGCAACCATCCCAAATCCGCAATAATAAGAGTCAAAAAACATCTTCATTAGCCATTCATGCAAAAGGCTGGTTACAACTATTTCCTTTTGTTAGTTGCTGGACTTGGCGGATTGCTCTATGGAATCGACGTGGGCATTATTGCTGGAGCATTGCCTTACCTTGAAGCAACCTCCGGCCTAAGTGCACAGCAGTTATCCTTCATTGTCGCTGCGGTCTTATTGGGAAGTGTTATTTCCACATTATTTGCCGGCCTGCTGTCTGATTGGATGGGGCGGAAAAAAATGATGTCGGTGAGTGGTATCCTATTTGTCATCAGCATTCCCATAATCGCTCTGGCCCATGGCTATTGGCCGCTTATTTTTGGCCGTCTGCTGCAAGGGATCAGCGCGGGATTGATCGGTGTGGTTGTGCCCCTATACCTTGCTGAATGCCTCGGCGCATCTCATCGCGGCAAAGGCACGGGCATTTTTCAATGGCTATTGACGCTCGGAATCGTCTCGGCGGCCATCATTGGGTTATATTTCAGCAATCGGGTTGATGAAGTGGCCAAACTCGGCGATGCGGATAAATTATTCGCCTTCAAGAACACTGCCTGGCGAAGCATCTTTTGGATTTCCCTGCCGCCGGGAGTCTTATTTGTCATCGGAAGTTTTATGGTTGGCGAATCACCCCGATGGCTGTTTCGCCGTGGAAAGATTGACGCGGCGCGCGCGGCGCTGCTCTATTCGCGAACCAATGAACAAGCAGACCTTGAATTGAAGGAGATGGAGGAAACCCTTGCGGCGGAAAAACAAAAAAGTCTGGCGGCGGGAAAGGGCGGGGAGTCTTTGTTCCGGCGGAAATACATTGTTCCATTTGTTCTGGCTTGCGTGATTCTGGCATGCAATCAAGCCACCGGTGTAAATTCGATCATTGGGTACAACGCGACAATTTTGATTCAAGCTGGTCTGGATGACCGGCACGCGCACCTGGGATACGTTATTCTTACTCTGGTCAACTTTCTATTGACGATTGGCGGGGTCATGCTCGTCGATCGCAAAGGTCGAAAATTTCTTCTTTCTGTGGGAAGCGCGGGGATCATTCTTTCACTCTTGTGTGCCGGGATTGCATTTCACAGGACAGAAGCGCAGCGCACTGATGTCAGAGACGAAATGCAGGCAATGGTTTCAACCAATCAAACGCTCGATCTCACCTACGATCAAAAAACATCTGCGGGCCTCCTTGCCGGAAAGGACATCGCAGACAAATCGTCATCCCTCATTGTGATCTATTCTTATGGCGGTTTCCGCGCGGCGACATCGGCTGCGCGTTCTGACGACGTGACGGCGAAACCAATTGAAATTACCCGGGGCAATTGCATACCGAGTAATAAGGTTATCGCGTTTTTTTCAAATCCATTTGCCGATTTAGATGTTGCGCGCACCGCACCTTTGAAAATTGAAAATGCGTTGATTACACCGGTCCCCGATGTGAACAACGGTTGGCTTGTTGCGGTTTCCCTGTTTGTGTTTATGGCGTTCTACGCCGTTGGCCCTGGTGTTTGCGTCTGGCTTGCGCTCTCTGAATTGATGCCGACGCGCATTCGTTCCAACGGTATGAGTATCGCATTGCTCATCAACCAGACCGTATCCACGGTCATTGCTGCCATTTTTCTGCCAACCGTCGGCAAACATGGCTATGCGACCATGTTCTTTATTTTTGCTGGCTTTACAGTGATATACTTTATTGCTGCCGCATTTTTCCTGCCGGAAACCAAAGGTAAAACCCTGGAAGAAATTGAAGAGTTCTTTGAGCGTTAGGACAAAAAGACCACCCGAAATTTATCCTGTTAATTTGAAACAAAATGAAAATTCTCAACGCTCTTTTATTATTCTCAACGGTGATTTTTACGGGATCTGCTAAAGACGTAGGCGGGAAACTTGAAAATTCGGCTATTGCCTGGTCATGGCAGATGGCAAATGGAAAATTGCAACCATTACAAATCACGGACAAGCTAAATGGCGGGACCGTAAATCTTACCGGAGAGTGCTTTCAATTGGTGTTATCAAATGATGTGGTCCTAAAGTCATCTGATTTTAAAATGGATGGCCCGCCCAGTGAGGAGTCTTTGAAGCCTGAATTTGATTCGCCCACCCTGGCGCGTCATTTTGCGGGCAAACAACTATTGGTCCGCTTTTCCGATCCGGCACAAAATCTCACGGCCGAGTGGCGGGTGATCTTACGCGATGGTTCGACTTATGTTCGCGAAGAACTCACGCTGCATGCGGCCAATGCCGACGTGTTGGTAAAAAAAATCACTTTGTTCGATGAAACCATTCCAGGCGCAAAAACCGATGGTGCCGTGGATGGATCACCGGTGATAGCGGGCAATTTCTTCTTCGGTTATGAACATCCGATGGCGCAAAATACCGTGGACAACGGCACGGTCCTCTGCAGTTATAACCGCAATGCTATTTTTAAAAGTGGTGAAACCCTGGCGCAAAGTTGCGTTCTGGGGGTTGCGCCCGCCGGGCAATTGCGGCGTGGCTTCCTTGCCTATGTTGAACGCGAACGCGCGCACCCCTATCGGCCTTTCACGCATTATAACTCGTGGTATGACATAGCCTGGGACAATCGGAAATATGACGAGAAAGAAAGCTTGAATGCAATGGATCAAGTCGGCCGGGAATTGGTCCAGCAGCGCGGGGTGAAACTGAATTCGTTCCTATTCGATGACGGTTGGGATGATGGAAAAACCTTATGGCAATTTCATGGCGGATTTCCGAATGGCTTTACCACGTTGAAAACCGATGCGGCAAAATATCATGCCGGTATCGGGGTGTGGATTTCTCCTTTTGGTGGTTATGGTGCGTCAAAGATGCAGCGTTTACAGTATGCCAGCCAATTGGGTTTCGAAACCAATTCCAGCGGTTTTTCCCTGGCAGGCACCAAATATTTCCAAAGGTTCCACGATATTGTCATGGAAATGGTGCAAAAATATGGCGTTAACATGTTCAAATTTGACGGTTTGGCTGTCGGTGGAAAAGCTGCCGCTGATGGCCTGACGCGTGATGGTGATGCTATGTTACGGCTCATCTCAGATTTGCGCGCCGTCAAACCGGATATTTATATCAGTCAGACTGTTGGCACCTGGCCATCGCCATTTTGGCTGCTGTATGTGGACTCAACCTGGCGCGGCGGGTCTGACCATAGCTTTTATGGCAAAGGTTCAGACTGTCAGCGGTGGATAACGTATCGTGCCATGGAAACGCATAATAATGTTGTGCAACGCGGGCCGCTGTACCCTTTGAATTCTATCATGGTGCATGGAATCATCTATGCCACCAACGCCGAAAATTTGGCCGCCATGAGTGATGCGGATTTTGCTGACCAGGTTCACGAATTTTTTGGCAGCGGCACGCAATTGCAGGAAATGTATATCACTCCGGCGTTGTTGGATAAGCAGAATTGGGATGATTTGGCGGAAGCAGCCAAATGGTCGCGCGCCAACGCCGATGTGTTGGTGGATACTCATTGGATTGGAGGGGATCCGGCTAAGGCGGAGATTTATGGTTATGCTTCGTGGTCGCCTCGAAAAGGCATTTTAGTGCTGCGCAATCCTGATGATCAGCCGGCAAGTTTTACTGCGGACATAAAAAACCTCTTTGAACTCCCTAACCATGCCCCTGAAAAGTTTGTTATGCATAGCCCTTGGAAGGCTCAACATGACGATCCAGCAATAACCTTAACCAGTGGCCAGCCTTATACCTTTACTTTAAAGTCTTTTGAAGTGTTGGTGCTGGAAGAAGTAAAATGAACGAATCAGCGGTAGTTGACAAATTGCAGGGAGAACGAATTGGTTCTCCGGTCAAAACCGCGGCAGAACGGGTCGGCTCAATCGATGCTTTTCGCGGCATTGTCATGCTTTTAATGATGAGTGAGGTTCTCGATGTTGGCCGGATAGCATCGACTTTTCCTCACAGCAAATTTTGGGCTTTGATCAATTACGAACAGTCCCATGTTGAATGGATTGGCTGTTCCTTGCATGATTTGATTCAGCCCGGTTTCTCATTTTTAGTCGGAGTGGCTTTGCCTTATTCATTGGCGCGGCGGGCAGCCATTGGTCAGCCGCAATGGCGCCGCACCCTGCATGCCTTTGGGCGTGCGCTAATTCTCATTTTTCTGGGAGTTTTTCTCCGATCCATTGATCATTCCCAAACCTTTTGGACCTTCAAGGACACACTTGCCCAGATCGGGTTCGGCTACGGCTTCCTTTATATGCTTGCGATGCGATCGGTCCGTTTTCAATGGATGACACTGACTGTGATTTTATTTTGTTATTGGTTGGCATTTGCTCTCTATCCATTGCCGGGACCGGATTTCAACTGGAGCGCGGCCGGGACAAGCCCTGATCAGTTGCTTCCCGGCTTTGCCGGGCACTGGAGCCTGAATACCAACCTGGCATGGTCGTTTGATACATGGTTTTTGAATCTCTTTCCGCAAGAACATCCATTTATGTATGCCGACGATGGCGGCTACTGTACGTTGAGTTTCATTCCCACGTTGGGGACGATGATTCTTGGCTTGATTACGGGCAATGTGCTGCGGAGCCGGCGTTTGCCAGTTGAAAAAATGCGATGGATGGTGGTTGCCGGCATCATTGGTCTGGCAGTTGGTGGATTGTTCGATGCGCTGGGCATTTGTCCCGTCGTCAAACGCATTTGGACGCCGAGTTGGGTATTGTTTAGCGGCGGTTGGTGTTTGCTCATCCTGGCGGCATTGTATTTGGTTATCGACGTTCAGAATCGGCGCACTTGGACCTTCCCGCTCAAGATCGTTGGAATGAACTCCATCGCTGCTTATATGATTTCATGGTTGTTTGTCGGTTTCATCACGGAGGCTTTGCTCCGGCATCTGGGGCAGCCCATTTTTGAGTTGCTGGGAAAAGCTTATGAGCCATTGATGATGGGCATGGCAGTCATGCTGGTGGAATGGTTGTTGCTTTGGTGGATGTATCGGCAGAAAATTTTTATTCGCGTATAATGTTCTTATAGGATGCTAATGTTATGAAACAAACCCGCCGAGAATTTGTTCGCACTCTTTTTGTGGCGACCCAGGGTGCAGTCGTTGGCAGCCTGATTTCCCCTGGTCTTTTTGCAGCGGACATGCCGCCCTCTTTCGCCGCCGGCAATCTGCGTTTTCTTGTCTTCGGAGATTGGGGGCGCAATGGTGAAAAAGATCAGGTTGAAGTTGCCATCCAAATGGCGCGTGCATCGAAAAATATTTCCGCTCAATTTATCATTTCTGTCGGCGACAACTTTTACGAAGAGGGCGTGAAGTCCGTTGCCGACCCACAATGGCAGACTTCCTTTGAAAATGTTTATCGTGACTCCGCGCTTCAAATTCCCTGGCAGGTTATTTTGGGCAATCATGATTACTGCGGCGACTGCGATGCTCAAATTGAATATTCAAAAAGTCATCCGCGCTGGAACATGCCGGCACGATATTTTGTTCAGACTTATCGCATCGATGAATCCAACACCGCTGACTTCTTTTATCTCGATACTACGCCGATGATAAAAAGCTACCGGAATCAGAATAAAATCGGCCCTAATATAGCCGCGCAAGATGTGGCCAAACAGCTCGCCTGGTTTAAGAATGCGCTCGGCGCGTCAAAAGCCCGGTGGAAAATTGCGTTTGGCCATCACCCGATTTATTCCGGGGGCAAACATAGTGATACTGCGGATCTCGTTGAACAGGTTCTGCCCTTGCTCCATGAATATAAAGTGCAGGCATGGTTTAATGGTCACGACCATGATTTGCAGCATCTGGCCGATGATAAAATGAATTTTTTCTGCTCTGGCGCAGGTTCACAAGTCAGCATTACCCAGCGCATTCAACAATCTAAGTTTTTAGAATCAACCCCGGGTTTTATTACCGTCGCCTTGAGCCAAAGCGAAATGAATGTTCAAATGATTGATCATTTGGGCACCCTTCTTTATCGTGCCACTATTCCGAGTTGATTGGTAAACGTCACGCTTAGCACCTCTTGGCAAACGAGAGCGGCGGGTCATAAGTGTCGTGCTTTTATGATATGACACTTATGTGTGAGTTGTCGTTGTACTTGCAGCTATGCTTCCGTTCGAGTTGCAGGAATATGATGCGCATTCAAGCGGGCAGCAGGCTTGGTTCACTGATTGTGAAAATGAAGTTAGCTGGCATGATGACAGATAAACAACTGCATGGAAGCAGCGATAACTGCGCAACGTTACGCCGATAATGTCAAGCTGGCGGCAACGCGAGGTAAATTCCGGGCTGACGGTGGCTGGCATATATCGTCTGCGATGGCGGATCGAACCGTTCTTTCGCTGGATCAAAGGGCACTTGCGCATCAAGCATTATTACCGGACAAGCCCGAATGCGGTGAAGACGCAAATCTGGATTGCCGTGGCGGTTTACCTGATGGTTGCCATCACGCAAAAGCAACTGAAGTTGCCGGGAACGCTGCGCCGAACTTTGCAACTTTTGAGTATTCATCCGTTTGAGAAAACACCTCTCCATGAACTGCTTACAGAAACCAACTCGGATGTTTTTCAATCTCAGAAATCATAACCAGCTAATGTTTAACTGCTTATAACCGGACGCTCGTGATTTGAACTATTTTACGTCTGTGCGAAATGGAGTGGCAGGAAGCCCCTGTTCGTTAAATAAATTTATGTCTGGCGCATTTGTCCAGCCATAACGAACGGCTACCGGCTTCGCCACCAAAGGATTGAAAACAATCACGTTGTCGTCATCTATTTCTGCTGTCGCATCAACGAATTTTCCGTCCTCACCGGCAATAGTAAAACCCTCAAGTCTGGCGCCTTTAACTACAAGACCGCCACCGATATGAGTGAACTTGATAATAGCGCGGTCACCCTCCACCTCCATTGAGCCATAAATCGGCCCGGAATATTCTATCTTTTCTCCGTAGGCAATTGCACGAGCGGCCAACGCAAGGCGAGTCCCAACAGGCTCCTTTTGTGTCGGGTGAATATTATTTACCTCGCCGACATCAGTAATAACAGCCATCGCCGTTCGAGGCACCTTCTGCCATGTCAAAAACTGTGCCTCGCGAATTTCCGGGGTCATATCCCGATGAGGCGCGATTTGAACAAAGAGAAAAGGGAACCTGCCTTCCTTCCACGCCTTTCTCCAACTGTAAATCAAAGCCGGAAAGAGTTTGCGGTATTCAGCGGCACGATCATTATTTGACTCACCCTGATACCAAATAACACCAGCTATCGCAAATGGTTGTAACGGGGCAATCATAGCGTTGTACAGCCCACTGGGACGGCCAATGCCAACTGCCGGACTTTTAATAAGCGGAACCTTGGATACGTCTTTGCCTTCGGCTTTGGCCTTCGCAATATTTGTTTCATTTTGAGATTCGGCTTCGGCTGGGTCAAAATCCTTAATGGCTTGCGCTTGTCTTTCGAGGATTTGCTTTAATTCAGGATCCGCTTCCAGCGTGGAATTTGGCGTCCAGGCCTCAGCTGGAGTTCCACCAACTGACGAATGAATCAGGCCAATTGGCACGTTAAGTGCATGGCGAAGGTTGCGCCCAAAGAAATAGGCCACCGCAGAAAAATATTTCGCGCTACCCGGGGTGGTTTCGGTCCACGTCCCTGAAGCATCAGTTAACGGCTCATCCGACGCTTTATGAGCAGTTGTGAAAAAGCGCAATTCCGAATCGCGGGCCGCGTTAATAACTTCCGCTGAATTAGTGGTGGCGGCCAGTGGCATTTCCATATTTGATTGCCCGCTGCAGAGCCAGACTTCACCGACCAAAATATTGGTGATCGTAATGGCATTTTCCCCCATGATAGACATCACAAACGGCCCACCTGCTTTCAAAGGTTTAAGGCGCAACATCCAACGCCCGTTCCTGGCAGTTGTGGCGACGGTTTGGCCCTGAAATTTCACTGTTACTTTCTCGTCGTCTTTAGCGCTGCCCCAAATCGGCACTCCGACTCCTTGTTGCAAAACAGCGCCATCAGTAAAAAGCGCGTTAGGTTTCACCTCCGCATGTGCGGACAGGGCTGCACAGGTTAAAAAAATGACAATCTTGAAAATGCGAGGCGTTTGAAAATTGATTTTGTTATGGGTGGACATGAACATTTTTGATTTTTGAAATCCGTTATGACATGATGTGTTTGTTGATCGATTAATTTTATTCATTTGCAAAAATAACTTCTTGCAGCTTGAAGTCTCCGCTAAGTCTTATGTCTCGCGAAGAACTGCCGATCATAATCTTGAAATTATCTTTTTCGGCGACCCATTTTTTCTGGGTCGGATCATAAAATGAAAATGCGGCCGGATTTAGAGGAATGGAAATCGTCTGTGTTTCACCTGCTTTTAAAAAGATTTTTTTGAAACCTTTCAATTCCTTTTCCGGCCGGGGCAGGCTTGGGTTTTCTTGATGAACGTAAAGCTGCGCAATCTCTGCGCCATCGCGCGCGCCGGTATTTTTGACCCGAAATTGAACGATTACCAGTTGATTTGCGCCGTCACCCTCGATCAATTTCAAGTCGGAGTATTTAAATGTCGTATAACTCAAACCAAAACCAAACGGAAACTGAGGCTTGATATTTTTCGTGTCATACCAGCGATAGCCGACCAGCAATCCTTCGGCATATGTGACTGTGCCGTTTGTGCCGGGATATGCATACTTTCCGAAATTGGCCGCCGGAGTATCCGATAGTTTTTCAGGGAACGTGCAGGGCAATTTCCCGGACGGATTTACGTCACCAAACAAAACCCGGGCCAGCGCGTTGCCGCCTTCCGTTCCCAGATACCACCCCTGCAATACCGCCGGAACTTTTGGAAGCCACGAATCCATTTCAGCCATTGTGCCTTCAAGAATAACAATGGTTTTGGGGTTTGCGGCAACGATTTTTTGAATCAATTCATCCTGGCCGTAAGGCAATTTCATATCTGCCCTGTCCGAACCTTCGCAATCGAATCCGCTGTCGTGGTTCAGTCCGCCGATGTAAATGACCACATCTGCAGATCTCGCTGCGGCAACAGCTCGGTCCGCTAGACCAGTGCCGCCATCCTTCTGATAACCTTCGGAAAAGGTGATATTTACGCTTTTGCCGGCGCGATTCAATATCCCTTGCAGCGGCGTGATCTCGTATAGCGCCTTGATACCGGAACTCCATCCGCCGGCCGCTTGCAGGCGCACGGCGTTTTCGCCTATTACGGCGATGGATTTTATATTTCCGGCATCAAGCGGCAGTATGTTGTTATCATTTTTCAGCAAAACAATCCCTTCTTCGGCCACGCGGCGTGCCACCGTCTGGTGCGCGACGGTGTTTAGTGAACCCGTCGTGCGGCCGGGATCAAAGACATGTGTGGCAAACATGACACGCAAGTTGCGCCGGACTTTTTCGTTGAGACCAGCCACCGGAAATTCGCCACTCTTCAACCCATTGAGATACGGCTGTGCGAGATAAAAATTATCGCAGTTCGTCTCTGTGCCCATTTCAAGGTCAAGGCCGTTAAATGCTGTTTTGTCCGTGTCATGCACCCCGCCCCAATCGGACATAACCAGGCCTTTGAAACCCCACTCGCCCTTAAGAATTTCGTTCAGCAAATAGTCATTCTCACAACAGTGCTGGCCGCGCACCTGATTGTATGCGCCCATGACCGCCCATACACCCGCTTCCTGCACGGCAGCGTGAAATGCCGGCAGATAGATTTCCCGCAACGCGCGCTCGTCCACTTCCACATTGATGGTTCCACGCTCATGCTCCTGGTTGTTCAACGCAAAATGTTTTACACACGAGGATACATCCTGCGATTGTTCCCCGCGGATATAACCGACAGCCATGCGTGACGTAAGAAACGGGTCTTCCCCCAGATATTCAAAGTTCCGCCCTCCTAAAGGCGTGCGCAAAATGTTCACGCCAGGGCCAAGCATAATATCTTTGCCACGCTTGCGCGCCTCCTGTCCGATGGCCTCGCCCTCCCTGTAACCAAGGTCGGGGTTCCATGTCGCCGCGAGACAAATGCCCGCAGGCATGCAGGTGGCAAAATCGTCTGTGTGTCCAGCCGGGTCCCAGGTATCAGGACCAATGTCTTCCCTGACTCCATGTGGACCATCGGATAACCATCGCTGTGGAATGCCCAGGCGAGGAATGGCAGGTGTGGTAAATTTTGAATTGCCATGTATTAAGCTGACTTTTTCTTCTGTCGTCAGTAGCCCAAGCAAATCCTCTACCCGCGTCTCAATCGGTTGATTTACATCAAGATAAATTGGAAGATCTCCAGCATTCAAGTTTTGAATACTCGCCTTATATAAAAGCAAAAGCGTGAAAAATATCCGCGCCAGACAGACACGACAGACAATTCGAGATCCTGGAAAAAATTGAAAAATACTCACAGGTTTAATACTTTCAATCAACACTACACTTCACGAACCCGGTAACGCATTGTTGGTGTCCGCGCCAAAATCGGGCGCCATCGGCAGCACATGATGAGTCATCGAAGGACGATACTTACCATCTGTTTTACTCACAATCCGTCAAATGACGGATTACCGAGACCCAAAAAATTAATTAATATAATACTGATTTTAATCTGAATCTTTAACGCGGTTATGATTGCCAATTCCTGCCTCCGCAAACTAAAGCTGCTTTTAATGCCGGCGTTTTTCTCCGCGTCTGCGATTTTTTGTTGCGGTCAACTTCAATATCCTCTTCCACTCTGGCCAAATGGCGCGCCCGACGCACTAGGAAGCACCAGCAACGATATCCCAACTCTTACTCCTTATTTGCCTGATGCCGGATCAGCAACTGGCGCGGCCATGATTATATGTCCCGGGGGTGGTTACGCTGCTCTTTCACCGCATGAAGGAGGCGATTATGCACTTTGGCTCAATCAGCATGGTATCACCTGCTTTGTCCTCAAATATCGGCTGGGCTCGAACGGTTACCATTATCCGGCAATGTTCGATGATGTTGCGCGCGCCATGCGTCTGGTTCGTGCTCATGCTGCTGATTGGAATATCGACCCCCATCGCATCGGCATTATGGGATCATCCGCTGGCGGACATCTTGCTTCCACGTTGTTGACTCACTTTGATGCCGGCAATACGAACGCGAAAGATTCGATCGAACGTGAAAGTTCTCGTCCCGACCTGGGCATTCTTTGTTATCCAGTCATTACAATGATGGGTCCATATGTGAATGTGGGATCCAAGGTCAATTTGCTGGGCAAAAACCCATCTCCCAAACTTGTGAGGCTGCTTTCAAATGAACTTCAAGTCACCAGTAATACTCCACCATGCTTTGTCTGGACTACCTTCGAAGACAAAATTGTCCCTTTGGAAAATAGCTTGGAATTTATATCCGCCTTGAGAAAAAATGGCGTGCCATTTTCATTTCATATCTATGACAAAGGCGGCCATGGTATGGCTCTGATGGATAATCCGCCATTTTCCCATCCTCATCCCTGGGCAGCGGATTGTCTTTTTTGGTTAAAAGAGCAGCACTTTATCAACTAGAGCGTTTTAAAAAATAATGCGGCCGTTCGGAGCGAGGATTTTTGAGGTTTTGGCGAGGCTTTGGCGAAGGAGCATGTTTGAAAACCCTGTAACTGCTTGTCCCGCCATAGCCCTTGGCGACGGCGGAAGCCGAAACGACGCCAAAACCCAAAAAGACCGCTTCCCTTCCTTCTTCCTCCCGAATGGCTACAGTATTTTTTTTAACCGCTCTGAAACCATCATCCATTCCATTTTTTATTGAGGATGACCGGCATATTTCATGATGAAGTCCACGATTGGCGCAGAATTAGTTAGCCCGTGGGGATGGTGGCCAACACCGTGTTTTACGATTAATGTAATGTTTCCGCCCAATTCGCGATAACGCTCGGCCACAATTTTAGTATTTTCATCCCAGGGAACAACCGAATCGGCATCGCCATATACATGCAGCAGCGGAACTTTGTGGTCGGCGAGAGGTTTGAGATTGTCCAGGGGATTGCCTCGATAAGCAATCGCCTCAGCATCCGATTTGAAACCATACGCCTTGAGCATTTTATTCCACTCTTCAATACTGCCATCTCCCTTGCCCAACCCCTTCAGCTTGCCACCCGGCCAGCTCTTGAAATCACAAACGGGTGCATCCGCATAAATACATGCGACCTTATCCGGATTGGCAATGGCCCAGTTGTAGCAATATAACCCGCCACGGCTTAAGCCGATGAGCGCGGTCTTCTTCGCCAAACCATACTTCCCCGTGAGTTCCTCATAAAACACGTCCCAGGACTTTACCGCTCCAGGACTCCCGAACAAATCAGGCATACCCAAAAAAACGAGATAAAAGCCGTTTGTAAGCAATCCCGCATCCACATCGGCGTAAATGCCAAAGAATTCTCCACGCCATGCCCAGGGTTTGCCGGGCAAAGGTTGTTTGGGCACCACGACAATGGCATGTTGGCCATCCACCTGAAAATCATAGCGGTCAAAACCCTGCCATTGTGATTTTGCTCCCGGAAATGGCGCGGCATTTGTGGCTGGTATTGTTGTCATGGGTGCATCACCCGCCCACGCCATGTGAGTGTTCAGAATAGTTATTGCAGCAGCCAGAATAAAGATGTGGTTTTTTTGCATATGCGGAAATGAAGCATCAACGGCTTGGCCCGGCATGGTGTTACAAAACGTATACTCAAAATTTAATTAACATACAATCCGTCAAATGACGGATTGTGAATGCCTCGCGGACACCTAAAATTTAAGGTGATGCCTTTACCCATGCCTTCAATCTATCCAGGTCTCAACGGGAGCAGAACAGTATGAATCCGTTGCGGCGACGCGAATTTATTAGAATGAGCATGGGCGCGGTTGCACTGAGCGAGTTCGCACTGATGTTGCCAGTGGAAGGTCAGCAAGACATCGTAAGCAAGACGAATACAAAGGACTCCGTCACACCACGTGAGATGCTGAAGAGTCTGTTGCTGACCAAAGCTGAGGTGGAACAATGGCTGGCCGAAAAAGCGTTTCCTTTTGCCAAATACAACAGCGAATTGGGCTGGTTGTTGCGGTCGGGCCTTGCGGGCGATGGAATTGATCAATCTACTTGCATCTATACGTTCGGTGCCCTCGATGAACGGATCACGATCAACTATCGCGATCGACCGTGCCGCATCAATACCTATGGAAACAGTTTCACGCAATGTCACCAGGTCAGTGATGGGGAGACCTGGCAGGAAATAATGGCTGCGCACCTGCAGGAACCTGTCAGGAATTTTGGTGTCGGCGGCTGGTCGGTATATCAGGCGTATTTGCGGATGCTAAAGGAGGAGGAACGCGCTCCAGCGGATTTTATCATTTTCAATATTTACGATGACGATCACTTCCGGAATCTCGATTCCTGGCGGAGCATCCGAATGCCAAGACATCCACAATTCATTGAACCTACGCTGCCCTACGTCACTGTCAACATTCAGGAACAATCTTTCGAGGAACGGCCAAATCCATGCCCCACCCCCGAAAGTGTGTTCAATTTGACTGACCTTGACTGGGTTGTGAACCAATTCAAAGATGACTTTGTGCTGCAGATCATGCTCGCACATGCCAATGCCTCCACGCCAAACACCCGCCAGAAATATACCGATCTGATGAAGCTCGCGACAACCATAGGGATCGTTACGCGAATTGACACGGAGGAGAAGTTTTCCCAGGCGGCTGACGAGGCTTTCAAACAAGCCGCATTCTTTGCGACTGAGCGGATCGTCGAGAACGTTGAAGCCTATGCAAAAAAGGCAAATAAGCGCGTGCTCTATGTCTTGTCTTATCCCGCCACATACATCGCGCGCTTCATTAGCGAAGACAGCAGGAGCGACCAGGAATTTCTGGATTTTCTGGTGAAACGTGGATTGCCAACTGTGGATTTGGCGAAGGCCCACCAGGCTGGTTTCATGCATTTCAAAGGCGATCTAAAAGACTATCTGACCCAATATTTCATCGGACACTATAATCCAAGTGGGAACTTTTTTTGCGCAAATGCCATCATGGCCAAATTAGCGGAAATGCTTGACCCAAAGCCGGTCCCTTACCGGGTTGGCAGCGCACAGTGGTAACATGACGAGAAGGAGTAGATATGCAAATTAATTCTAAAATAAATTTCGTTGCTTTAACATTTTTTCTGGCTGCCCTTGTTCTTTTGAGGGCGACTCCATCGGAAACAGTGGCGCCTGCCGTTAAACGCCATGATCATTTCAGGGAAATTTCTCCAAGTGATATCACGCCGGATGGGTGGCTGCGCGAATTTCTTGTTCGTCAGCAAGAAGGGCTTACCGGACATTATACGGTGCAAGGATATCCATTCACTATCGATTTCTGGGCGGGGGAAACAAATGCTGACAATAAGAGTTGGTGGCCCTACGAACAATCCGGCTACCTGCTCGACGGTATGTTAAGGCTCGGCTTGTTGTTGAATGACGAAAAAATGATCCAAAAATACGAAGGCGATCTGAACTGGGTCATTGCCAATCCCATTAAAAACGGTCAGTTGGGACCAGGTCTTCGCATTGATAAGTCAGAATGGCCAATGGCAGTTTTCTTCAAAAGCGTAATCGCTTATCAACTGGCTAATCATGATCCAAAAGTAACCACAGCATTTGAAAAACATTATTTGAACACCCCATTGGATCAGCTAAGCAGTGGCCGTGATGTAATGAATGTAGAAGGCTTGTTGCGAACTTACGAATGGACTGGAAACAGAGAGTTATTGGTCAAAGCTGAAAATGCCTATCGGAAGTTTTGTCAGTCCGGGTCTGACGATCTCACTTTGGCCAGGTTGGAATCCGGGAACAAGGTCGTCATGCATGGCGTATCGTTCTGCGAAGAAATTAAGATACCTGTTTTGCTTTATATTTATACTGGAAATCAGGAATACCTCACCGCAGCCATTAAAGGCCTGCAAACTCTGGAACGTGACCATCTATTGGTGGACGGCATACCCAGCTCAAACGAATATCTTGCCACACGCGATCCGTTGCAAAGTCATGAAACCTGCGATATTAGTGATTTTACCTATTCGCTCGGCTATTTTTTAATGGCTACCGGCGATGCCCAGTACGCTGACATGATTGAAAAAGGCGTCTTCAATGCCGGCTGCGGCGCGATCTCCAAGGACTTCAAAAGTTTCCAATATTTTTCCTCTGTCAATCAAGTCATCGCAAACAGGAATGCGAACCAAAATGCCTTCTGGCGGCGGGACGGCGAAGCCAAGGTAGCTTTTGCTCCAAACAGCTCCCCCATGTGTTGTGCAGGCAATGTGCATCGCTTCATGCCCGATTATGTTGCCCGTATGTGGATGGCCAGTACGGATGACGGATTGGTTGCTTCTCTTTATGGACCTTCACGCGTCGCGATGAATGTCGGAACAGAACATACTCCAATCACAGTCATCGAGAAAACGGCTTATCCTTACGATGAAAATGTTGAATTTGATTTTGCCATGGCTGGCAAGACAGTTCTGCCCTTTACCATTCGGGTCCCGGGTTGGTGTTCTTCGCCAGAATTGACGATCAATGGCCAATCCTTTAAAGGGAAACTTGATCCCGGCACTTATGTGACAGTTGACCGTACTTTCCAAAACGGCGACGTGCTCAAACTCCATTTGCCCATGCCGTTGCGCCTTACCCGTTTTGCCAACGCTCTCAGCCTGGAACGTGGTCCGCTTCTTTATGCGTATGCTGTTCCTGAAAGCGTGACTGTTGATCAAGCTCACACTACCGATTCAAATTTCCCCGCTCTGGATATTCGTCCCAATGGTGCCTGGAATTATGCGCTGGATATCAATGAATCAAACATCAATGACCGCGTACAAGTGGCAATGCCTGAAGTGAATGGATACCCACTGGATCCGGGTCAAGCTCCAGTATGCCTGACTGTACCCGTTCGGCGCGTCAAAGGATGGACACTTGATGGCGGCAAAAGAACTCCGCCTCTGCCAATTACCTATCAACTCGAAGGGCCGCAGGAAACGATCACGCTTGTTCCCTATGGCAGCACCCGGCTGCGGATGGCCGCCTTTCCTGAAGCCGTTGTCCGGGTGGAAATACCCGTTGATAATATGCAAGTGTCGGGTCCATACCCTTATGACCGAAACAAGCCAATTACGGAACAGGTTTACGCTCCCGAAAATGCTGTTGATCAGGCATCCTGGGAATCGGCAAAATTACGAGACGATGGAGTTCTTGATCTCAAGGCCCAACTTTCGGTCACCAACCAGCTTGCTTATGTCCGGGCAACGATTAATTCCGACGTTGAAACACCCGCGATTCTGGCCATCAACGCCAAAGATGCCTGCGAAGTCCAACTCAACGGAAAAATTGTTCACATCGTGAGCCAGCCTAACCAGCTCGAATATCAGTTTCCCGACTGGATACCTGTGACGCTGCGCAAGGGCCTAAATCAAGTACAGCTTAAAGTAGGTGAATACGGCAAAGTTACTCAATATCGGGATGGGTGGGGCGTGCAAATTCGTTGTTTACGCTGATGCATCTCGAGAAGCATAGCAAATGAAAAGCACGGCACGCACACGAGTAGGATTCCCCCTGCTTCAGTTATTTATCACTGCTATTTTGACATTTTGCTGTCAGACATCCCTGGCAACCCATTTCTACGTCTCCACCACTGGCAATGATGCCAACTCTGGATTTGGTCCAAATGATGTAAACGCCTTGAAGACCATCCAGGCAGCGGCGGACAAACTCCGCGCTGGCGATACATTGTCGATTCGTGGCGGTGTGTATCGTGAAATGGTCGTTTTCCGACACAGCGGAACTGCGGAAAAGCCAATTAGTGTTGAACCCTATAAAAATGAGAAAGTAGTCATTACCGGTTGTGAACCTGTTGTTGGTTGGACCCTCTATACGAATAACATCTGGCAAGCACCGATGGACTGGACTTTGGGCCTGGGTCGCAACCAAATATTTTACGATGACGATGTGTTGATTGAAGCTCGATATCCATATAAGCCGGATCCAGGCCTGGAGATGCCTGTTTCGGGATTAAGCAAGCTATGGCCGACCTTCGGTAAATTTTCAATTCCTGATGATACGCGGAAATCACAGCCTGGGCGGATCGTAAGCAAATTGCTTGACGGTCAACCGGATAACTACTGGAAAGGCGCCCTCTACTACGGAATTCACTATCAAGGTTGGGCGGCACAAACCGGAATAATCGAAAGCTCAAAATCGGGAGAGATTTATGTCGATCACCGCACCAAAAATTGGTGGTTCACTGGACGCAATGGGAATGGCACGGAAGATGGCCGCGGAATGATTATCGGCCACATACATGCGCTTGATCAGCCCGGCGAATGGGTTTGGCAAACAAACATGCTCTTTTTAATCCCGCCCAAAGGCAATCAACCAACCGGCCTGGTTGAGGCAAAGAAGCGCCAACTGGCATTTGACCTTTCAGGCCAGCAATATATCCATATTCACAGGCTGATTGTTAAGGCGGCATCTGCCAGATTGGAAGATTCGGCCTGGTGCACATTTGACCACTGTGATTTTAGTTACATTTCTCATTTTACGTTGCTCTATGATGTCGGTCAGGTTGAAAAAGGGCGGGACACCATCAAGTCCGGTGAAACCGGTATCTTTATAAGCGGTCACGACAACGCTTTTCTGGGTTGCAGCATTCGTTTCAGTGCCGGTGCCGGATTTTATATCCGGGGATATCATCAAACGATACACAACTGTTTAATTGATCAGGTTGATTACACCAGCCATTACCTCGACGCCATTACAGATGCTGTGGCTGATTTCCGGGATTATGAAGACCTTCTTACGGGAGGCCATGTGATTACATATAATACCATGTGCAACGCAGGACGGCATTTTTTTAATTTCTTTGGAAATGGCACAAGCAGGGTATCACGTGATCGTGCACCCATGAACTATATGGCAACACTGTTTGCCCACAATCATCTGTACAATGGTATGCTTGAAACCCGGGATGCCGGCTTCCTTACTGGCTATTTTTGCAGTGGCGGCACACTCGACGGACTGAACTCGCAGGTGTGTTTTAATGTTATGCACGATTCGTACGATCCCTTTGCCATGCGCCTGGATAAACTCGGAATCGTTTACTTTGATCAAGGAACTTGCAATATCGACCTTTATAATAATTTACTCTGGGCCAAACCAGGTTCACTTCAACATGATTTTTGGTACAACACGTGTTGTGTCGGCATCCGGGAAAAAGACAATATTTTCCATACAAACTTCACTCGAACCAGTGCCGGGTTGAGGCCTGATGATTTTCCAAAAGGAAAGCCGTTTCGATTTGGATGCAATTTGAATAATCCGCCGCCATTACCCAAGTGGCCGCCCCTCAACAGTCAGTTGGTGCAAGCGAATTCGTGCGTAAGCCATTCCACTGGTATGGTGATCTCAACTAACAACGTCGATGATCTGACAAATGGCAGTTGGCTTTCCTTTGACGCCGTGGATTTTAAACGCAACTGGCAATCTGTAGTGCTGCATTTTGCCAGCGATGCAAAGGAAATGAACACCGATACGAGTAACTTGGCTCTTCCACGCCACCAACAGGCCACCGACCCATTGGTACTTGAATCCACCGTTAATGACGGTGCTAGAGCCGATGTAAAGAAATATTGGACCTTCGTGCATGGGTTCACAAACGGTGCGTGGTTGCGTTTCAATCAAGTGCCATTAGGTGACGGGTATCAACGATTTCGGATCATCTATGGGCATACCAATGATCTTCCACGACACCTTGAAATACACATGGATAGTCTGACTGGCCCGCTCATCGGCGCCGTGATTCTTCCGAAGACAGACAAACCAAGAGTGGATTGGACACAAATCTACGGTGAAGCTGTCGGGGATGTCTCAAATAAAGCTATTGGCACTCACGATATCTTCCTGGTTTTTCATGCAGATGATCAAAAGCCAATCGGAGAGTTTGAGTATTTTCGATTTGAGCAATACAAAGGACAAATTGCGCTGCAAACAAATGAAGTAAAACTTGAGATCCATGTAGGGGATAAAAACGGCAAGCTGATTGGTCAAATTTTTCCGCATTACACCGGCGGACTTTCCGACTATCGCGATTTTGTAGCACGCCTTGAACCTGTTCATGAAGCGGGACCCATGTTTATTGTCGTTCGTTCACAACTGCCGAGGCCGATTGGCAAAATCGGTTGGATACAGATGAACAAAGCAGTTGGTCCTCTAAAGATGCGGAACTATTAGCCGGCAAATGGTTGATCAGCCGCGTTTTGCAGCCTGAACAGAACACATGCGTCAAACTATGGCCACTGAACCAAAATGAATTATGGAATTTCCAGAACACGAAGGCAAAGATTCCGATTCGGAACCACATAGCGAAATATCGTGGGTCCAATGCACGGGCTACCGGTGTCTCGCATATCGTGACAAGGACGGCAAGTGGAGAAGCCTTTTCTATAACACTGTTCTAAAAGATGTTATAGGTGCGATCCCCAATGATGACCGTCTGTCTTGATTTATCGCAAATAACCCTCCGGATATCGGTTTGAAGACACTTTCCGTATCCGACGAAGGTACGTGGTTTATCAAGGCTGATTGGAGGCGCGGAAGAACATGGATGGGTTGGTCGCTCCAGTGATATATGGCGAAACTTCGTTTGTGGGCAGAACATCCGTCCAGGGGCCGTTCACGGAACTGGCTTGTTGGAGAAAACCATTAGTCCAGGTCATGCTCACATTCACACCGGACTGTTGCATTGATATTGTTGGTATTGGCGGGGGTGGCAAAATTGCGCCCTTTGTGCCCATGTAGTAATGATTGGTGATCTGGCTGGCCGCGAGGGCGTAATTATAGTAGGCCACATGCGACATGCCGCCTTCATAAAAATCTCCTAAAAAAACAGGGGGTTCCTTTGGCATCTGAGCTCCCATAATCAAGCCCATGGCGGGTACATTGACTCCCGACGGCTGACCATATCCCTCAGTGGCACTGGCAATAGAAATCCCATTTACATATAGATCAAGGTTGGTTCCATTATAAGTCAGAGTGGCATAGGCCCATTGGTTGGTATATTGTTCTGTGGGAGTGATCATATTCCAATCGGTGCCGCTAGGTTGCCCCTGCCAGGCGCCTATTACTCCTGACTGATAGGCATCTACGTCCTGATACTCGCCATTTTCAATGTTCAATCCCCACCCCAGACATGGCTGATCGCCGTTATACAAAAAATCCACAAGAGCGAAAGCTTCCGAGGCCGGGAGGTAGCCGAAGTTATGCGGGTAGTTTGGAATATTAAACCACGCTTCCACACTGAATACAGAGCTATTTAAGCCCGGGGAATACGGAACCGAAATAAACGTGGCATTCAAATTTGTGAAGTAGATGGCTTTGTCATTTGGAACATTGTGCAAAATTCCCGGACCGCCCATCCCAAAGGACGAGCCATTGTCGTTCGTCCATGCTGAATAGTATTCCGAGTTATACTGCACACTTCCCCGTTGCATTGTCCCGTTGTTGGTGCCGACAATGTCATGGATGATCGGAGCAACAGTTTCCTGCATGGGCCAGTAAGAAACCGGATGGTCAGCCAGAATGGTGGCGTTATATGTGGTCGGAGCGAAATTCGTCTGCACGGTTAGCGTTGCCACGGAACTGGTCACCGAGTCATACGAATTGGTCACCACCACTAGATAATTCGCCATGTTGCCCGGCGCCAGATTGGAGATGGTCAGAGTCGTGTTCGTCACGGCTGAAAACTGCCCGCCCGCTATCAAGTTCGTATAGACGCCACTGCCAATCGCCCCCGCCATCCATTGATAATAAAGCGGTGGAAAGCCAGTGGCGCCCACGGTGAATGAGGCCGTCAGCCCAACATAGTTGGTCTGGCCCACCGGCTGTTTGAGAATGGAAGCGGGTGCAGGATTAAGCACCGTTAATGGAGCCACGGAACTGGTCGCCGAGCCATACGAGTTGGTCACCACCAATACATAATTTGCCATATTGCCCGGCACCAGATTGGAAATGGTCAGAGTCGTGTTCGTCACGGCAGAAATTTGACCGCCTGCTATCAGATTTGTATACACGCCGCTGCCAATTGCTCCCGCCATCCACTGATAATAAAGCGGTGGAAAGCCAGCCGCACCCGAGGTGAATGTGGCTATCAGCCCAACGTAATTGGTCTGGGCCGCCGGTTGCGTGGTGATGGACGGCGAGATGGCAGCATTCGTACCGTAATAGTAGTGGTTGACGATCTGACTGGCCGTCAGTGCGCTGCCATAGTATGCCACATGAGATATGCCCCCCTGAAATATCCGCCCCACCTGACTATCCCCAGAGACAAATACGCCGCCCATAAGCAGTGGCGAAACCGCTGTTCCAGACATCTGGCCATAGGCACCGGTTATCGTGCCGCATATCGTTGCATTGGTGTATGCTGTAAGGGTGGTTCCGTTGTAGGTCACCACGGTATAACACCATTGGCCACTCTTGGCGACAGTGGTATGAGGTGTCTGGTTCCAGCCTGAAAAGCTGGATTTTGCACACCAGGCGCTAATACTTCCTGGAATGAGGCCATCCTCGTCATCGTAGATGTCTATCATCCAGCCAGCCTGCGTACCACCATTCCAAACCATGCTCAAGGGGCACACGTCAACGGTTGGTGGCGCGGGCGTGATCGTCGCCCAATTGGGAAAATATAACCAGGCCTCCACCGTGAAACTCGCGGTGTTCAACTGGGACGAATAGGGAACACTAATGAATCCGTTGTTGGCATTCGTGAAATAGATGGCGGTGTCACTTGATACGCCACCAAACAAAGCGCCGGGACCACCCATGTCAAAAACCGAGCCGTTGTTGGCGACAAATGTGGTGGAATACCCCGTCCCATTCGGATTTGTCCCCACCATCATCGTTCCGTTGTTGGTCCCGACAATGTCATGGATCGTCGGACCAGCGGTTTCCTGCATGGGCCAGTAGGACACCGGATTGTCCGCCAGAACAATGCTGTCGTAAGCCGTTGTTCCAAACGTGAGAACGGTGCTTGACATAAGAGCCGTTGCAATCAGGGCAAGAAAGGAGTTCATTTTCTGGGCATAATAGTGCTAATTGCTCAAACATCTGCCGTATAGCTCATCACTTTCCACCCTTTAATTAGAGTGCAAAACAACCAGGTCCCGCTGATGGCAAAAATTGTTAGCAATGGTGTAATCCAAATTCTACTTCTGTGCCATCCGTCAAATGACGTATTCATTGTTTTATGACCGTTTGCCTATACGTTGTAAAAGACTCACGTCACTTGTTGCGGTTGCTTGCTGTTCGACAGTGATTCAATTCTTGCGGGAACAGTTGTGATGTATGAATTGAAAAACGAAGATTGGAAATTTTTCCGCCATTAAATTTAATTCAATTGGAAACTTGTGCTCTACTGGAATCACGTGGCCCAGTGGAAAGTGTTTATCTGAAAAGACCTCAAGATTTAATATTCGAAAATCTTTCGCCAAAACCTTCAACGATTTCCTCAATGACTGTGTAATAAAATCAGTGGTAAAAACGGCTTGAAAATCAGGGTATGGAGGCTGGTTGTCGATGAAGACTTCGTTCGATTCCGACCCTCGCCTTTTATTGCTTAAAATGTCCTCACAACAACGAACCCAAATCCTTCGCGAGCGCACCCGCCTCGGTAATTGTTCTTGCCAAGTTGGGAGGGAGACGTTTTTAATCGTGGGTGATTCAGGCAGGGTTTTCATGTCTATCCCAGGACTATGCGGTGAAGGCAGTGGAAAGAGTTCGAAGGGGTTTACCCTGATCGAACTGCTGGTGGTCATTGCCATCATCGGCATCCTGGCGGCGCTGCTGTTTCCCGCGCTGGCCGCCGCCAAAAACAAGGGTAGACGCCTGATGTGCGTCAACAATCTCCGGCAAATGGGCACGGGTTCGATGGTTTATGCAGGTGATTCCAACGATATTTTGCCGCCGTGGCGCGGGTATCCACCGTATAGCCAGGAAGGAAAAATGAACCTGATGTCGGCTTCACATTTCAGCAGGTACGTGTGGATCGATGAAGACCATACGCATTTGACCTGGAAGGTGGGCAACAGCGTGGCACAACCGACGGATTGCCATTTCGAGAACGGCGGCTATCTGTATCCGGCAAAGTATGTCGGCGACGGGAAAATTTATTTTTGTCCGTGCCTGTTCTCGGGACCGTACTCATCGGAGATGTATGAGCCGTTGTTGACGTCGGACAACATCAAGGGGGTGGTGCGGTCGAGTTATTTTTACAATCCGCGGGTGACGGACGCGGTGAACGGCAATTATTTGCGGCGTTACCAGAAGACCAGCGAG
>DASXYX010000033.1:0-17750 GCA_036502245.1 Verrucomicrobiia bacterium | reverse complement strand
ACCCCATTTAGACCAGGATCGCAATCACCACCTTTGAGTGTCAGTCAGAAAAACTTGCTCCGGTAGATAGCCTGAGACCGAATGGGTCAAGGGGAAACCTTCAGGCACACGATTATCCTGCAAAGATTCGAGGAGAAAATGTGACCAGCCCCGATCATTGCCTTCGGTCATTTCACTGATGTATTTTGCATCTGTCGTTTTGGGCGTGAGATAGAGCGCGTTGACCGGCGCCACAGATTTATTGATCTCTTCAAAACTATCCTGGTAATCCAGCGTCAGCCAAATGCAGTTACGATCACCGTACCAGGCCACAGCCCAGGGTACATCGCTCATGATCAGTTCATCAGGTTTGATCCAACCGGAAATGCGCTGGATGGCGGGAGGGTAATAGGGCGGATAGGCGACGGAATTGGTCCTGGGTGGCGACAGAATGAAGATCATCGGCAGGCAGGACAAAATCGCAAAGCTGCCAATGATCAGATAGCGCAATTCCAGCAGGGGCAACTCCAATTGATCAAGCAGGATCATGAAAAAGGCGACGCCGTAAATGAAGATCATGGGCGCAAGCAAAATCAAAAGATTTTCAGAGTTGTACGTGGGTGTTTCATCGGAAAGAGCCGTGCGTCCAAGGGATTGGACGATGATAAATATACCCAGGCACAATAATACAAAATAGCGCATCCGCTGGATCGCAGTCTTTTGGAAGGTCAACATGATGCCTGCCAGGAAAAAGAGGCTTGTCCAACTGCCGCCCAGAGTCGGCAAATCATTGGAAAAAATACCGCGCAGATTGACCACCATTTTAGTCAGATAGGGAAATAAGGCAAACCCGAGAAAGGTGGGGTGAAGAGAGCGTTCGAGCATGAACTGCGAATTCTGACGAGTAGTTTGTTCCATGGTGGCAAAGCCCGCGACCCCAAACGCTGTGCCGCTCACAGCATAATTACGGATGATCCATGGGATCAAAATGACGGCAAACATACCAAACGCGGTCAAGGCGTGCGGAACCCGGCGTTGCCCGCTGAATAAGAGCAAATAGATCACGACCGGAATGATGGCCCAGCCAAAGGCGTAGCGTGTCAATGCGCCGATCCCGACGATAGCACCCGCCGCAATCGTCCAGCTCAGCAATTTGTTTAATTGAGGTTGCGGTTCCCGGGCCAGTTCTTCGATCCGAATGACACACCAGACCAGCCCCAGGAAAAAGAGGATCAACAACAACGTCGGCAGGCCGGAAGTGCTGAAATGCCAGAGGGATTCACAGCCGATTGTCAAAACTGCCGACAACCAGGCGACTCGTGGATCGAATAATTTTCGCGCCACAAAAAATACTGCCACGGCTATCACCAGCAGAAGGACCTGGTTGAATAGAGTGATCAAAAAATCGGGCTGGTACCGTGCAAACCCACCATTATCGCTCCAAAAGGAATGTTTCAAATCGATGGGGTATCGGAAGATCGGCAACTTCATCAATCCTGCCAGCAAGACTGGATAGACCGGCGGGTTGGCGAGGTCGGGATGCGCGTGGATGCGGGCAAGATCGAAGTTTGTGGAGGTCAATGACATTGACCCCTTGTTGTCATTGTGGGTTTGGACCAGATAAAGGCTTAAAGGGCGGATGAATTCTGTGGTGTATCCCTTGCCGGTGGCAATGTTTCGCGCCAGTTGCGCGGCATCCATGCCTTCGGGTGTAAACATGCTTTTGTAGGCATGAAGATCATACCAGACGCCCATGCTAAAGATCACCAATGCCAGCAGCACATAACGCAACACACGCTGGCCGATGCCAACGTCCATTTGGTGGATGATGAATTGGATGCGTTCCCGAAGCAGCATAAATGGTTAAAATCCTTCCAGGTGATAGGTATGGAGTTTGCGATGAAACGTCCGCCGGCTCATGCCGATCTTTTTGGCGGCGAGCGTCCGGTTTCCGTCACTTTCTTTCAAAGCGCGCATGATCAATTGTTTCTCAGCTTCCTTCACCGTTAAATCATTTTGTTGCAACAATTGTGTTTCACTTTTTGCGCCGATCGAGATCTGCCGCGGCAGGTCCCGGACTGAGATCTTATCGCTTCGGCACAGGACGACCGCGTGTTCCATGGCGGTGCGCAATTCCCGCACGTTGCCCGGCCAGGAATAATTCATCAGCCATTCGAGCGCGTCGGCGGTGAAATCGTTCACCGGCTTGCCGTTTTCTTTGGCGAATTCCTGCAAAAACCGCTGCGCCAGCAATGGGATATCGCCGGGGCGTTCCCGCAATGGCGGCAGCGTGATCTCCACCACACGCAACCGAAAGAACAAATCTTCCCTGAAAGTCCCGGCTTTGACCAGTTCTTCCAGATTTTTATTGGTGGCGGCCACGAGCCGGACGTCTGCCGTCATGGTTTTGTTTGAGCCAACGCGTTCGAACGTCCGCTCGCCCAGGAACCGCAACAGTTTCACCTGGATGGTCGTGTCGATCTCTCCAATTTCGTCCAGGAATAGCGTGCCGCCTTGCGCCGATTCGAACCGGCCGACCCGCCGCTCATGCGCGCCGGTGAACGCGCCCTTTTCATGGCCAAACAACTCGCTCTCCAGGAGTGTGGGCGTCAATGCGGCGCAATGCACCGTTACGAATGGCTGGCCGGCGCGCGGGCTGAGTTGATGGATGGCGCGGGCGACCAATTCCTTGCCCGTGCCACTCTCGCCGTTCAACAACACTGTCGCGCGCGTGGGCGCCACCTGCCGGACAACTTCAAAAATTTCTCCCATGGCCGGCGATTCGCCGGTGATATTCTCCAGGCCGAATTTCGTGTCCAGTTGCTGCTTCAACGAAACATTTTCCGTCTCGAGCTTTTGTTGTTTCAACGACCGCGCAATCCGCATCTCCAGTTCGTCTATCTGCAAGCGGCCTTTGACGATGTAATCGTCCGCGCCGCGTTTCATGGCGTCCACGGCCAATTCCTCCGAGCCGTAGGCCGTCATCAGGATGCAGATGGGAGGCCGGGACAATGACTTGGCGCGCGCAATGAGCTTCATGCCGTCCTCGCCGGGGAGCCGGAAATCCGCGAGCATCACGTCAAAATGTTCGGTCTCGAGCAGGTTCATCGCGGCTTTGGCGTCCTCGGCCACATAGACGTCGTAGCGTTCCTCCAGCGCCGCGCGCAATCCTTCGCGCGTCGTCTTCTCATCATCCACGATCAATAACATTGCCTTGTTCATGCGACGTGTGCCTCCAATAAGCGCGGTTTGCGCTCGTGCAACGGCAGCCAGATACGAAACGTCGTTCCGTTGCCGACACGGCTGTCCACTTCTATCCTTCCGCCATGCAAACGCACGATGCGTTGCACGATCATCAATCCCAATCCGGTCCCCTTCTTTTTGGTGGTGTAAAACGGTTCAAAAATGTGCGCGATCTGCTCGGACGGGATGCCCTGGCCGGTGTCCGTGACGCTCACCCAGACGTCGTCATCGCTCTCGCCGGTCTGCAACATCAATGTGCCGCCGGTAGTCATCGCCTGCGATGCGTTCTTGATGAGGTTGACGAGCACCTGCTGCATCTGGGATGCGTCAATAGGCGTTCCGGTCAATTGCCGCGCGAGTTTCCTTTTGATGATGATGCCGCGGTTCTCCAGTTCAGGTTCGAGCAGGTCTAAAGTTTTTTCGACGACGCCATTGAGCGAGGTGATCTTGAGTTGTAACGGCGCGGGCCTGATGGCGCCGAGAAATTGCGTGATGATATAATCCAGCCGGGAGATTTCACCTTTGCACACTTCGAGATAGCTTTCAAATTTGGTGGAAAGTTCGCGTGTCAATGGCTGCGCTTCAACGTGCTGGCCCTTGCGGTTCGCCGGCCATTCCTCGTTCTTAAGCTTTTTCAACTCGCGCTCCATGAGTTGCAGGTGGATGTGCAGCGCGTTGAGCGGATTGCCGATCTCGTGAGCCACGCTTGCCGCCAGCAAGGTGAGCGCCTGCACGCGTTCGCTCTCGATGGCTTCAAACGTTTTTTGGCGCGCCTCCGTGGCATCATGCAGGATGAGCGCCACCCCCGAACTGCCGGTGGCCTCGCCATCCAGCGGCGCAGCATACAACCGGATGAAGCGCGGGCGCGGGTAATGGATCTCAAATTCGTGGCGCATGATTTTTTCACCACCCTTGTGATCCGATCTGGAGATGGTTTTCCAATCCATCTCCGGCAGGATTTTTGAGATGTGCTGCTCGCTGTCGCCGGGCTGTAAGCCGATGAGACGGGTAACGGCATGATTGAAGTAAAGGATGCGACCAGTTTCGTCCACTACCAGCACACCGTCTTCGATGGTATTAAACAATGTCTCGAGAAAATTACGCTCGCGCGCAAGCCGTTGAACGACGGTCTGCAAGCCCTCGGTATCCAGCCGTCCGATGCGGCCAAGTACTTTATCCAGAAAACTTGATTTTGGCAAAATCATTGGCTAATTTGACAATTATAGGTGACAAAATGGCACAGAATTGGAATATGTCAATGCCTATCTGTTGTCTTGTTTGGCACAATACGGATTAAGGTATTTTGAGGACTTGGCCGATGTGGATGCGGCTCAGATTGACGCCGGGATTTGCGGTCTCCAATTGGCTCAATCTGATGCCGTACTGGCGCGCGATCTTCGCGGCAGTCTCGCCTGCTGCGACTGTGTGTGAGCGAGTGGACTGGCCGACGGGCGCGCCGGTGGATTGGACCGGTTGCGTACGCACAGGTTCCTGTTGTTGCGGTTGGACAGGCTCCGTTGTTTGGATTTGGTGGGGAACAATCACGGCTTGCGCTTGAGCGCGGACCTGCTCGTTGCTTAGGGCTGACTGTTGCGCGGCGTAGTAGGCCTGCCATTTATCCACTTCATCCTGAAGCTGGCGGTTTTGTTCGATGAGCTTTTCCAATTGCTGCTGTGTGGTGGATGAGGCGGGCAACGAGAGCACGTTCTCGGCAAGCTGTTGTTTGCAGGTCTCAATATGCTGGCGCACGATGACGGCGTTCGGCGCGTTCGCATCGAACTTCAAATATTCCTGGTAATGATAAATGGCGGCGGCGGGGTCCGATAATTGGTTTTCGTCGAGGATGGCCAATTGGTAATGGGCCTGCGCGGAATGGGGATTGACCTCGATGGCTTCTTCAAAGGCTTCGGCGGCGCCCTGGTAATCCATGGCGTTCACGCGGCTCTGCCCGAGGACGAAATGCGGTTCCTTTTCCTCATCCGACTGGCCCTGGTCGGGCATGCAACCGCCCAGCGCGGCGCAGACGCAGATGCTCGCGATCGCTAACGAAAATCGAATCCACAACGACATAAAATCGAAATTATACAAATTTGGCTCTCCATGCAATGCCACGATGTCTCAGGCCGTGTCCTGATCAGGAGAAAATTCGCCGAAGAATTCGCGCATTGAATCCTTGAACCACGCCTGGCTGAGTCAATCGGAATGTCATCCGCCTGCCCAAGTCCTCCTCTCGCTGTCCCCTCTCCGCTCCCATTCTGATGGGAGGGGAGAGGGTTAGGGTGAGGTGAGGGTCAGGAGGAAAATTCCCGAAAAAAAAATCCACGCATTAAACCCTTGCAATTTCAAGCTATGGAAGCCGTTGATGATGCATTTTGAGGTTCATGGAGAGGAACGGCAAACCTGATCCCCAAACCCCAAATCCTGGACCCCATCACTTGGCGCTTGAAACGGGCCGTAAGAGTGCGGAAACTTGGAGTGGAATGCGCGCGTGGCGGAATTGGCAGACGCGCCGGACTTAGGATCCGGTTCCGTAAGGATTGGAGGTTCAAGTCCTCTCGCGCGCACCACCTCAGAACTTACGATTTACGAATTGCGATGAACGCTCGGCAAGGTTAGTTATTCACGATTCCAACATAAGAAACAATGGCCGCCGTCAAACATCTGACCTGCCCTAAATGTAATGGCGATATTGTGGACCCCGTCGCCGGTAATACATATTGCTGCCGCCATTGCCAGCACTATTTCGAAGTCACTATGTCCGAGCTCGCCGAATTGACCCCGACGGCGCCAAAGCGTACCTATTCCGTTTCGGAGGGCGAAGCTCCGCGACGCCCCAATTTAAACCTCCGCTCCCGCGCCGAAACTCTGGAAGGCATCGCCATCGTTTTGTTCGTGATCTCTGTGATTTTATTTTTAGCCGGCCTTCTTTGTATTATGGATGGATCCGACTTCGCACCTTTTCTGTTTTATTCCGGTGCCGGGCTGGCAACCGGATCATTCTGGCTCTTCATTATCGCTCAACTTATCCATATCCGCGCCAACACTGAAAAATGACCGTCGCTTTCCTCGATGCGGCTATCGTTCTGGTCGTTGATAAATAGTGACTGGTTGGACCAGGAATCGGATAGATTTTACGCAACTCAAATCATTTGACAGAGCACAATAACACAGTTATTATTAACTTAATAACACAGTTTAAAAAAACATAAAAACACAGTCATGGCTAAAATACGGCGCAGCAAGTTGGCTGATGCGTTGGAGCGAACAATGAATATTGCTCCAAAGCACATGCTAAAGTCTGCCTCGCTGTCACGCGCAGACCGCGAGATATTGATGAAGAGTGGCTACCTTCGCGGTATTTGCAAGGGGTGGTATTTGTTGAGCAAGCCAACTGAGAAATTGGGTGAGAGCACGGCCTGGTATGCTTCGTTTTGGGATTTTCTGTCAGTGTATCTGGACGATCGGTTTGGAACAGATTATTGCCTGTCTGCTCCCTCCTCGATTGATGCGCATACAGGCGCCAATATTATTCCCACACAGGTCATCGTGCTTACGGCTCATGGAGGAAAAATGATCCTGGAGTTGCCTCACAAGACATCTGTTTTGGTGTATCAAGATGCCGGGAACATTCCAGATATAGTAGAGGTCGTGAATGGAGCGCGGGTAATGCCCCTGGCACTGGCGTTATGCCGCGTTTCGCCGTCGTTTTTTGAAAGTCAGCCGCTGAATGCGGAGATCGCGGTTCGAGCCGTAAAATCGGTGGATGATTTGGCGCGAGTGTTCCTGGAAATGTACTCTCCGACATTAGCGGACCGGTTGGCAGGCGCGTATCTGTTCCTCGGAGATAACGAACGGGCAAATCAAATCATTAGCGCGGCAGAGGCGGCGGGCATGCGCTGCCGACCGAAAAACCCCTTTGCAAAACCGACTCCTATTTTGAATGGGCCGACACGCTTGAGTTCTCCTTACGTTGGCCGTATCCAGGCTCTGTTCAAAACTCTGCGGGAGCCTGTGATGGACGTGTTTAAGGATATGCCCGCAAAGCCGGTGGCTGATCCAGAAGAATATCTTCAAAAGGTCGATTCTGTTTATGAGCAAGATGCGTACAACTCCCTCTCTATTGAAGGGTATCGAGTGACTCCTGAGTTGATTGCGAAAATCCGATCGGGCAATTGGAATCCCGACGGAAATCTTGCAGACAAAGAACAAAAAGACGCGATGGCTGCCAAAGGCTACTTAACAGCATTCCAATTGGCACATAAAAGCGTAAGGCGTGTGCTAAAAGGCGAAAGCGCTGGCTCAGTCGCCCGAAAGGACTATCAGGGCTGGTACCGCGGTCTGTTTAGCGAAACAGTAAAAGCCGGATTGCTCCAGCCGGCTGACCTGGCCGGCCATCGAAACTCACCTGTATATATCCGAACATCCCGGCATGTTCCCCTGCCTTACACCGCCGTCAGCGATGTCATGACGGCATTGTTTGATTTACTTGAAACTGAAGAGCACGCAATTGTCCGCGCGGTGTTGGGTCATTGGTTGTTTGGATTTATACACCCCTACAACGACGGTAACGGGAGAGTCGCGCGATTCCTGATGAATGTGATGATGGCGTCAGGAGGGTATCCCTGGACCATCGTCCGCTTGACCCGGAGAGCCGAATATCTCGCTGCCTTGGAAGCTGCATCCGTCGAGCAGAACATCGTGCCGTTTGCCAATTTCATTCGCGAAGAAATGATCATCGACTGGAGCATGGAATCTCCCAAAACATGATATCGGCCTTCCAGTCGGATCGACGGTCCATCTTCCAGGGGTCTGACCGCGAAATGACACGAAAGGGAAAAGACAAATTACTTGCTAAAAGGGGGTTGCAGAGCGGACACTCATAGGCACTAATTTTGCTTACTCAAAAGAGCAACCTCCGAAAACTATGTTCAGTCTCATAACAAGTTTGTGGACGGATCAGAAACTGCGTTTTGGCAGCGCGAAAGCCCGGCTGGCGGCGGTGGAAGAGTTGGCCCAACAATATGATCCGGCGACGGTCGAGCCGCTCATCTTTGCCTTAAAAGACAAAAGTCCGGAAGTGCGCACCGTGGCGGCGAGAGCGCTGGTGCGTTACAGCACCACACAATCGGTCGAGCCGCTCATGGCGATCCTGCGTGACACCTCGCCCCTGGCCCGGGCCGCGGCAGCGGAAACACTCGGCCGTCTGGGAGACCTTCGGGCAATCCCTCCCCTGGTGGATCTGCTCCGCGATGCGGACCTGGTGGTCCGTGGAATTGCGGTGCGCAGCCTCATCCGCCTGGGGTGGAAGCCGGAAAATGCGTCCGACCGGGTATTGCAAATCTTGGCCACGGGACAATTGCATCAATTGGTGGCGATGGGGCCAGAAGGCGTGGGACATCTGTTGGATACACTGCGCAACGGGACGCTAAACAAACAATTAACGGCCGGCAGAGCTTTGGCCCGGGTAAACGACCACCGCGTGAAACCGGCGATGCTGTCGGCGCTGAACAAGAGCATCCCGGCATTGCGCGTGGTGGCGCTTGGTTTTTTGGAAGACAAGGCGGACCCTGAAACTTTCGACCAGATCAAGCCCTTGATGCAGGACAAAGACGCGTCAGTGCGCGGCGCAGCGGTGGAGGCAGCCACCAAGTGCGGCGGCAGACGCGCGGTGCCGATGCTGCTGAAGCGCCTCAAGGATTCATCATGGGACGTGCGGCGGGCGGCGGCCAAATCGCTGGGCGTATTGAGAGACGCCTCTGCGGTGGACGGTCTGTGCCAGACGGTCCAGGACCCTGACCGTGATGTGAGGGAAGCCGCCATCGCCGCATTGCGAGAGATGGCCGATGCGCGCGCGATCCAATACCTGGTGCTGGCCCTGCTGGACCAGGAAAGCACTGTGCGCAGTGCCGCGCTCGCGACTTTATACAGGATCAACCGGAACTGGATGGAAACCGGGTCCGCCCATGAAGCCCTCCCCAAAATCAAAGCAGCCCTCTATCACGACGACTATTGGGTAAGCAATGCCGCGACGAAACTCTTGCAGCAAATGAACGTGGACGTGGCAGGCCTGCAAAACCAGGGGGCGGATGTTAAACCGGCAATGAAATCGGGTCCGTCTCCGACCTATGCGTTGTTTGCGGAACTGCTCTTTGACCGTGACCGCGACCTGCGCATGGCCGCTGCGATTTTACTGGGCCGGTTGGGCGAAAAAAGCGCCGCCCCGATTCTCACCACGGCCTCGCGTGACGCGGACTTTACCGTCCGGCAGGCGGCATCATCGGCGTTAGCCCTCCTGAAATGAGCGGAACAGCCAAACATAGCGTTTTGTTCCTGGATGATGACAAGGATTTTCTCCTGACCATCCAGGATCTCTACGAGACGATGAGCGGACAATCGTGGAAAATACATACAGCCGCCACGCCCGACCGCGCGCTGGAAATATTGGAAGCCGAAAGAGTTGACCTGGTGGTGGTGGACATAAACATGCCGGTGATCGATGGCATCCAGTTCCTGGGCATTTTGCAGCGGCGTCATCCGAAGTTGAAACGGGCGGTGCTCACGGGCCTGGCCACGCCGGAAAAGCGCGCCGCGTGCCTGGCCAACGGCGCGGACCTGTTCATGGAAAAATCGCCTTCGCCCGAAGGTTACAAATCCATTTTTGTGATGCTGGGCGAATTGTTGCAATGGGTGCCCAAGCAGGGCTTTGAAGGAGTGTTGCGCAAAGTGACCCTGCAAGACGTCATCCAGATGGAATGCCTGGCGCGCAACTCTTCCGTCCTGGAGATATACAACGAGCATGTCCTGGGACAGATTTACATCGAAGAAGGCCAGATCGTCCATGCCATCGGCGGTGATCTGGTGGGGGAACGGGCATTGCAAAGACTGCTTTCTCTGCCGGGCGGCTCGTTTGAACTGGCGCAGTTCGCCCCCCCGGAACAAAAATCGCTCAGCGGGTCATGGGAAATGCTGCTCATGAACGCCGCCCAGGCGATGGATGAAAGCGCTTCCGCAACGCAAGAAACCAAGGCCGCCGCGCCCGCCAATGAACCGGCCTCTCACCTCGATGAAATCCTGGTCTGCACTCCCGCGGGCGATGCGATCTGCGACGGCGTGCCGCATGATGCTCCGGCGCGGGTAAGCTGGTTGCAATCCATGGAGCAGCGGGCAGCCATGCTGGGACAGCTTCTTCCCCTCGGAAATTTCGACCGGCTTGAGACAGAACTGGCGGATGGACGGGCCATTTCCCTGAACCGCGGCGGCAAACTGGTTTTCGTGCGTATCACCAATAATGGCGCGGCGAGCAAATGAACGAATTTTTCCAACAATGGCTCGATGCCCGTTCTTCGGTTCCGGGAATGATCGCCTGCGCGGTGACGGGCAATGACCACGACGCGTGCCGGAGCCAGGATGCCAGCTTTCCCGCCGAGCAGATGCGCGAAGTCGTCCGCGCGCTGCGAACCGGCGCGCCGCTTCCGGGCGCCCATCCGTCCGAGGTCCGGTGGCACACCTGGGCTTTCGCCAACGGAAAGATCCGGTCGGTCACGCGTCCCGACGGCTGGATTTTTACCACCGCCGTCCGCGCAAATTCGGAAGCCGCGCAAATTCTTGACCCGCTCTCGGAAGAGTTTCTTGCGCTTAAGCCGCCGGAATAATTCGTCAAACGCTTCAAGTGCCGATCGCAACTGGCGGTGGAAGTGACAAAGACCGGCTCCATTTTTTCGTCGCCGCTTGAGATTGCCGCAAACAGTGTTAACTTTCCTGCATTGGAGCGGATTCACACATTATGGCACGATATTCTCCTTTGATCGCACTTCACCCGCGAACCGGCTGGACGATCGCAGTGATGTTGCTGGCATCCATCGGTTTTTTCGTGGCGGGCATTTTTTTGCCGTTCACCACCCTCACCAAGTTGTGGTTGTTTGAAAACCAGATCTCCGTTTATCGCGGCCTCATCATTTTGTGGAAGGCCGGCGAACTGTTTTTGTTTCTGATCCTGTTCGTGTTCACCATCTGTTTTCCCTTCGTGAAGATCAACGCGCTGCTGGCGCTCTGGCTTTATCCGGGACTGACTCCGGACCAGGCGCGATCATTTTATAAATTCGTCTCGAACCTCGGCAAATGGTCCATGCTGGATGTCTTTGTCGTCGCCATTCTGGTGCTGACCATCAAGTCCAGCAATGTGGCGCACATCGAGGTGGGAGTGGGTTTCTTCCTGTTTTTTACCTCCGTGATGCTGACGCAGTTCGCCTCGATGTGGACGGGCAGGATCGCCTCGCGCCTGGAAAAGTAATGGAATTGAACAACAAAGAAACCAAGTCACGAAGAGACCAAATCCAGCAAATCGCGGATCTGAGGACCAGCATTATTTATGCAAGCTGTTCATTTTGTGATATTTATAAAAATTCAGGTCGTGTCCCCAGTACTGGTGACTTTAGGGAAAACGGGGATGTGGTAGTCTGTTGTCGTTGTTCGGGTGCTAGTTCTCAAGTGTTTTAAAAAGGCCGGCGTAGTGACCCGGCCTTTTTTATTTCCCCCAAGGCATTTTCAATGTTCTGGATCGTTTAAAGAAAAACTGTAGGCATGCCAATTCCTATGGTTTGGTTTGAATTTCGAAAACAAATCCGGCGCAGCCGCTGAATCAAAATCCCGGCAGGAGAACTCTGCAAAAGAGGTAGCGCAGGTTTCCCAACCTGCTGTATCGCCGACTTCAAAGTCGGCAGAGCGCGGAATCATTGGAAAACCAGCGGATTGGGAAATCCGCGATACAGCAGACTTGGAAGTCTGCGCTACAACAACGCGTTTTGCAGAGATTTCCGGCAGGGGTTATTTCAGGCGACAGCGCGTTCGGGTTTTATGATAGCCGATGCTTTGGCGAGGAGGGCGTTAAGATTTTCGATACAGAAGCGCGACCATGATTCGTAGGCCTCCGGGTCTTTCATCGCTTCGCTCACGGAAATGAATTCGGGCGAGTTGATGCCGCTGCGCCGGTTGGCGACAGATTCATCGGGCACATAAACGACGTGTACGATCCCCAAATGCACAAAGCCCACGTCGGTGCTGTCGTCGTTGATGACGGCCACGGCGGCTTCTTTGGTGACATCAATCGCCACTTCTTCCATCAATTCGCGTTTCATGGCGTCGTGATAACCAATACCGCTGGCAAAGAGGCTGCTGTCCTCCTCAGAAATGTGGCCGCCGACGCCGACGGAGTACAGCCCATGCAGGCGGGTTTCTCCGCCGCGACGTCCGCGCTGGTAGCGCAGGATTTTGTCGCCGCAGATGATGAGAGCATAGGGGATCAATTGTTTGTAACGCCGGTCCTGCTCGGCTGCGCTGCGGTTGAGGTAGGTGACGTTGGAACTCGCAGTCACCACCGGCAGGTATTTCTCGACATCAAGGGTGATGCCCTGGAAAACACCGGTCTTTTCAAACAGATTCCGTTCAAAACAAAGCACTCTTTCTTCAGCGGCCATGGGTCTTTTGCCTTTCTATTTTCTTTAACTATTCGTTACCCCAGAAATCCAAACGAGCAAAATATATTATTTCTTATCCCCGCCTTATTCGAACGTTATTCACCGTTTGTACTCAGTATTTTCACTTGGCGCAGGCATCCTGCCTGCATTTCTGTAATCGGTGGGGCGAGACTCCGTCGAGCCCTGACTGAATCCTGCCGGTTGGGGCATCCCTTTCAAAAGTGTTACCGATGTTCTGACTGCACCGGTTTTTTCTTCATTCCTCCTTCTACCTTCTTACTTCTTACCGTTTCTCACCCGCTCCTTTTTATCCTCCAATTCAGCCTGCAATTTTTTGCGGTCGTTGGCGAGTTGTTGGCGCAGCAATTGCCCGGCCTCGGGATCGTTCGTTTTGGTGATCTCAGAGTTTAGCGCTATCTCCCGCTCGGCGATTTTGGCGGCGTATTTGGAATCCAGTTCGGCGAGTTCCTTTTTCTGGGCGTCGGAAAGTTTGGCAGCGGGAGCGGATTTGTTGAGGCGCTCCATGGCGAGTTCGTAGGCAGTTTTCATATAATAATCACTTTTACAGTTTTGAAATCGTGCATTGAACCCCTGAACCTGGTGAAGCCGGTGTGGTTTCCCACTGCCAGGCACATCCGCTGGCTGTTCCCTCTCCGCTCCCATTCTGATGGGAGGGGAGAGGGGCAGGGAGAGGTGAGGGTTCATTAAATTTTGTCAGTTGCCAGCCGATTTCTTTTTCCAGGGCTGGCTGGGAAATTTCATGGGTTGCGGCGTTTGTTTGGCCATTTGCAATTCGGACGGCACTTCGACGGCGGGTTCTTTTTTGGCGTCGGCACGCCAGGATTCGATCTTGGCCTTCAGGCCGTGCTTCTCCGCCGTCACCTTGTCGCCCGCTTTCATATAAAAAAGCGAGAGGTTGGTGTGGACGAGTTGTTCCTGCGGGCGCAATTGCTCGGCCTTGTGGCCTTCGGTGATGGCCAACGCGTAATCGCCCTTGCGATAATAGGCCATGCCCAGGGCGAGTTGAGCGTCGAAATATTCCGGTGACTGCGCGAGGACGGCCTTCAGTTTAGCGATGGCGGTGTCGTATTCACCGCGGCTAAAGTCGAACATGGCATCGTCGTATTGTTCGGTCATCGGCATTTATTTTAACGCAAAGGCACAAAGGCGCAAAGAAGACAAAAAGAATTGAAAACAAGGTCTTAGGTTTTGGGTCACAGCGGTTGGGGATAGACGTCTTGCGCAATAAGCAGGTTGATGCCCGCGACGACAGCAGAGCGGTCTTCGCGATAAGTGACGCCAAGCCAGGAGTCGGGCGTTTTCAGGACACGGCAGCGCTCCGTGCCGGAGGCGATGAGGCTGTTGACGGCGGCGGGAAGATAAAATTCGGCGGTTTGTTCGTGGCCATATTGCTTCAGAAATTCAGCAAACAATTCGCGCAGATGCGCGAAGAATCCAGGAGTAAATCCCCAGAGATTGAGCGAGACGATTTCATCGCCGGTCAATTCGATGGTATTCCCATCTGGAGCGATGCTCTGTGCTCTGTCGCCGCTCCTCTCGATTTTGGTCAATTCGGTGATGCTTTTCAAAAATCCGTTGGCATCGGTTTCACAGACGCCACGCGAGACGGTGCCGAAATCAGAAAGTGTGTTGCGCAACGTGTAGCCGACCATGGCGTAATCATTTGTGCCGGAGCGCAAATGATCGGCGAGGATGCGAAGCGAGTTTGGGCCGTAAAAATCGTCGGCATTGATGACGGCGAAGGGTTCGCGGATGACTTCGGCAGCAGCAAGAATGGCGTGGCCGGTGCCCCAGGGTTTGGTGCGGCCGGCAGGAACGGAATATCCTGCCGGCAATTGGTTGAGTTCCTGATAGGCGTATTCGACCGGAATTTTTCCCGTGAAGCGCGAACCGACGATCTCTTTGAATTGCGTTTCAATGTCGCGACGGATGACGAAGACGAGGCGGCCAAACCCGGCGCGCAGGGCGTCGAAGACGGAGAAATCAATAATGGTCTCGCCGTTGGGGCCGACCGGCTCAATTTGTTTGAGGCCGCCGTAACGGCTGCCCATGCCGGCGGCCAGGACGAGCAATGTTGGTTTCGTCATTGGTCCAGTATAGTGTCCGTAAATGCTCATTACAATTGAGTGAAAAAACCCTCACCTTACCCTGACTTCCCCGTGAATCCCCAACATTCAACCACTGCGGGAACGGGACAGGTATTCAACGCCCAATCACCGCGGGAGCGGGACAGGCATCCAATGAAATGGCGGAGAGTAAGCCTGTCCGCAGTCTCACCCCTCATCCTAACCTTCTCCCCATTAAGGGGAGAAGGAACAGGATGCGGACGCACATTCATATTTGGAAGCTTTACCAGCTTCATCAAGTTCAATGCTTTTGCCAGAGACCGGTTGCTACGGAAGAACATAAGAATTTTGAACGGTTGGAATCTTTCGTCAAATTTTATGGCTGGACGACAAAACTTTTCCACGTTTTTCGCGGCAACAATCCGAGGGCGATGAAGAAAAGCTGGCTCAGGATAAAGAGCACAAGCCATTTGAAAGCCGCTTCGGTGAAGCCATAGCTGTGCAAACCGATGCCGAGCATGTTGACGCCGAACCAGGACCAGCTCGTGACGACATTGCCGAAGATCGCGCAGCACATCAGGCCGCGTTCGCGGATCATGCCGCCCCAGCGCAGGTGCAGGATGAGGGCATTCCAGAGCACGATGATGAGCGCACCGTTTTCCTTGGGGTCCCAGCCCCAGAAACGTCCCCAGGACTGGTCGGCCCAAATGCCGCCAAGGACGGTGCCAACAAAGCTGAACAATGTGGCAAAACAGACAATGGCATAGACCATCCGGGCGAGGGATTTGCCGGTCTCAGCATCAAGGGTTTTGGTGAAAACACCACGGGTGATATAAATCAACGCGAGGAATCCCGCCACGAACGTGCTCGCGTAGCCGGTGGTGACGGCAACGACATGAGTGGCCAGCCAGAAATTGGTATCGAGCACGGCGCGCATCATTTCCATAGTGTCGCCGTCGAGCGAGAGATTTTGCGCGATGATGAGCGTGATGAAACCCATGCCTGCCGAGACGCAAACGCCAATGCCGTTCTTGTGAAATTTTTCAAGAATCAATCCCAGGATGACCGCGCCCCAGCCGATAAAGATGGCGGAGGAGTAAAGATTGGTCACGGGCGGGCGTCCGCTCAGGATGATGCGATAAACCAGGCCGGTGGTATGGATGAAAAACGCCAGGCCAACGAGCCAGACGGCCGAGCGACGCAACGTTTCGGAGAGATTGAACCAGGAAAAAATGGCGAGCAATCCGGCCAGAACGTAAATGACCATTGCGTGATAAAACGGCTGCATGTTGTTGAAGAAAACTTCCGCGCGCATGCGGGCCAACACGGGTTGAAAATTCGGGACAAGCGAATGGCGATAATCGGCCAGCGCGGAATTGAAGGCAGCGGCATTTGTGGCCGCCAATCCTTCGGTCATCGCGGCATAATTGGCAACGGCGGTGGGAATGTCATCGCCTTTGGCAGCATTGATCAGGACATCGCCGGTGCGCTGCCAGTTGTCACCGGCTTTCTCCGGCGGAATCACCAGCGGCGGTTCGGTCTGCGCCATGAAGTTGAACCGCTGGAGTTCGTTGGCGAAATCGTTGAACGTCTTTTCATCATATTTCTTCCCGGCCTGCTGGGACTGCACGGCGGCAACGCCGGAAGGGATAAGATTCAGGTAATTGATCAACTCGGATTTCCAATCGGAAGCGTCCTCAGGTTGCACAGCATTTTTTAGCTGCGCGTATAGCTCCATGCGGTCATGGACTTTGATGACATCGCGCTCGTAGGCGCTACGCTCGGAAGGTTCCTCCTTGTCAACGCGCGCATATTCAGCATCAAAGGCGCTCAACTGTGGGGAGACCTGGTCCCATGAGTAATGCTCGCCATCCTGGTGCGCATCGAGATTTTTCTCAGGCAGTTTCAGGAAGGTGATGAGGTCCGGATTGTCCACGCGGAAGACGGGCCAGGTGTCGGCGACCTGCGGATTCATCATGACGTTGGCGAGCCATTCGGTGGCAGAGATGACCTTTGGCTTTTGGCTCCCATCCTCCCACGGTTCGGTATTGAAGGTTTGCCTCTCGTAGATCTGCAGAAGCGAATTGCGCGCAAGCGAATCCATGGGCTTGAGCCGGCCATCGGCAACGACGGGAAGCTGGCCGAATTCGTTGAAGGCAAAATCTTTGTCTTTCGGCGTCCGCAATTGCGCGAAGAACCAGAGGGCCATGATGAAGGCCAGGAGCGGCGGAATCCAGCGTTGGGAATATTTTTTCATTTTCGTTTAGTGATAAAGCCGATCAGGTGAAACGAAAACTGAATCAAAAGACCGAGCCCGACCATCGCACAGCCGACATAGGGCGTCAACCATCCCGGATTGCGGACGACTTGCAGGACGGATGAGGGCGTGTGGCCGGCGTCCGCGGCGGCTTCGCCGGCGTCCATCTGGTATTGATAAAAAGTCAGGCCGTCGTAACGCAAAGGGGCGTTCATATAGATCTGCACCTGCCGGTTTTCGCCGGTGTGCGGGTTGCGCAATTGGACAAGGCTACGAAAATCTTTTGGGATGTCGGTGCCTTCATAGACGGTGTGCGTGGCCTTCAGGAGGGTCAACGAGAACGGAAAGTTCAACCGCAGGGGTCGCAACTCAAACGTGTAATTCGTGCCGCCAATGGCGACGGATTGCGGCATTTGGAGGTCATTGATGATGCTTTGGGCCATCTGCGAGCCGACTTGTTGTGAGTAATCCTGTTGGAGACCAGGGATCAAATTGTCATCCGCCGTCCAATCAGAAACGACCCAATTGCCAAGCGAACCGTTCGGAGTGTCGATCTCGATCAATGCGGCGGGCACGTTCCGCTCGTCCGTGCTTTTAGCTTCTTCGGCGGGAACGAAATCGAAATGTTGCGCGACGCCATTGGGCGTGATGGGCGGGCCATTGGACATCATGGGCGCGCGAAATTCCGCTTCAGAATTTTTCCAGTATTTT
>DASXYX010000032.1:0-21588 GCA_036502245.1 Verrucomicrobiia bacterium | reverse complement strand
TGGATGTTGGGCGTTGAATGTTGAATGTTGAATGTTTCCGCCTTTTAATCCCTTTCACGCTTTACAAAACCTAAAATCCGCGTAGGCTCCTCTGAACAACTTATGCGAAGCGTCATAGCCCTTCTCTCCGTGTTTTCACTCTCTCTTTCGTTCTCCGCTTTGGTCACCGGTTGCGCCGGCCCGGAGGAAAAACTCGGTCGCGGCATGGACAATACCTTTGAGGCCGTTCGCATGGGTGAGATGCGCCGCAGCATTGAGCAGGCCGCCGTGTTTGATTCACCGGGCGAAGGTTATACCTGGGGAGTGGTCCGCGGCCTGGATCGCTCGATCGCGCGCACCGGCATCGGTGTCTATGAAGTCGTCACTTTCCCCATACCGCCGTACACCCCGGTCGCCACGAATTACCTGAAAATCCGGCCCGTCTATCCCGAAAGCTACAAGCCCCGCCTGCTTTCCGACAGTCTCTTCGACACCGACACCTACATGGGATTCCCGAACGGAGACGCCGCCCCGTGGTTCCCTGGCAGCCGGTTTAATGTTTTTGACAATTGATCCCACTCGTTGAACTGTCAAGGCGTTGAAGCGCCGGAATTCGCTTCAACGCCTTTTTCTTTGACACGGATTTCACGGATTATCACAAATAATGTCGGTGACCTGCGGCAAAGCCGGGAACTTGTATTCTTAACTCAATGAAAATGGGGAGCGCGACCGTCCTGGTCGTCACATTCGGCGTCTCGCCGAATGTTCTGTTCCCTCCCTTCTCTTAGAGCGTTTTAAAAAATAATGTGGCCGTTCGGAGCGAGGATTTTTGGGGTTTTGGCGAGGCCTCGGCGAAGGAGCATGTTTGAAAACCCTGTGACTGAGCCGAAACGACGCCAAAACCCAAAAAGACCGCTTCCCATCCTTTCTCCCCCGAATGGCTACAGTATTTTTTAAACCGCTCTAAAGTCTTTGACTCCTACAAGCCTCCCCAATACTTCGCTTGGGATTGCTTGTTAACCTCGGTGCCAATTCATTAGAATAAAAGCGCGTCGTTTTATGAATCTGTGCCAATCTGTGTAATCTGTGTCAAAATTCAACGTGCCCTTGAACAAAAAATCACCCTGCAAAGTCAATCTCCTGCTCAATATCCTCCGCAGGCGTGACGACGGCTTCCACGAACTGGAAACCATCATGCAACCGGTGAATTTCTGCGACGAACTGTCCTTCGAGCGCGATGGAGCAGGCATCAAGCTCTCCTGTAGCGATAAACAGTTGCCGGTGGACTCTCGCAACCTGGTCTTCCGGGCCGCGAAGGAATTCCTGGCGGCGGCGAACATTTCCGACGGCGTCAAAATCCATCTCGAAAAAAAAATTCCCATGGCCGCCGGCCTGGGCGGCGGCAGCGGCAACGCCGCCACCACGTTGCTGGCGCTCAACGAGATCTTCGGCAAGCCCCTTCCGCTGGAAAAGCTCGTGGACCTCGCCGCCTTGCTTGGCTCGGACATTCCGTTCTTCCTGCAACACAAACCGGCATTGGCCATCGGACGGGGTGAAAAAGTTGAGTCCCTCGAAAATTTTCCGGCATTGCAGGGCAAGGCCTTTCTGCTCATCCATCCGGGCTTTGGCATCTCTACTCCCTGGGCCTATCAAAACCTGGCGCGATTCCCCGAGGCGCTCAATGGCCGCCCGGGCCGCGCGCAGGAACTGATCTCAAAACTTCAAGGCAACGATTTGCGCGCCGCCGCCGCCAGCTTCTACAACTCGCTCGAAGCGCCGGCCCTCGATAAATTTCCCGTGCTGAAACTCTACCAGGAGTTCCTGTTGGAAAACGGCGCGCTGGCCAGCCTGATGTCCGGCAGCGGCTCGACGACTTTTGCCATCGCGGAGAATCTTTCTGTTGCCGAAAAACTCGCGGAAAAATTCAAGTCCCGCTTCGGCCCAAACAACTGGCTCGCCACGGTCCCGATTTGAAATCCGCTGGTAGGGCGAGGCTCCTGCCGAGCCGCTTTCTGGTATTGTAGGAGACGACGTAAGGAGTCTCTGATTTCGTTTTTTGGTCCTTTTCCGTTCAAAAACGATGCTAAAGCATCGCACCAGACGCTCCGCGCCTTTGAGAGTCACCACGTGATTACACTCAACTCTAATCATCTTCCTTCCCATCCTCATCCCCTCCGTTTTCTCCGTTTTCTCCTGTTAAATCACTGTCTCTTTAATTTCGCCATCATAAACTCCAGCATCTCTTTGGCTGAGTGAACTTTTACCGCCAACGCGAGTCCCCAGTAAATCACCCCCGCCACGATGGCCGGCCCAAACACCGCTCCGATCCTTAACGCAAGCGTCGCATGGCCCACTGAGTTTTCCCAATATTGCCAGCCGAACCACGCGATAACGCCCGATAGGACGGCGATTGAAAGCAGCCACAGAAAATCTTTCAATAATCCTGCCATCTCCAATTTTCCCAATTTTTTATGCAGGCCAAACAGCAATAGACTGACGTTACAGATCGAGGTCACCGTATTGGCAATCCCCAGGCCGCCCTGCTTCCAGGGACCGACCAGCGCCACCGATAAGATCAGGTTCAGGACCAGGCACACGATACTGACTTTCATCGGCGTTTTCGTATCGCCCAGCGCATAGAACGCGCGCGCCAGGATGTTCACACTCGAAAATGCCGCCAGTCCCGGTGCCAGGCAGGCCAGCGCGAACGACGTATCCATGGTCGCCTGCGCGTCAAACTCTCCGCGCTGGAACAGCAACCGTACGATGGGCGCCGCCAGCACCAACAACAGGACGCTCGCGATCAGGTTGGCAAAGAACATGGTTCCCAATCCATTGCGCAGGGTGGTCCGGAATTCATTATAATTTTTTTCAACGGCCAGCGTGCTCAAGGCCGTGAGCAAATAAGTGGCCAGCGAGATGCCGAACATTCCCTGCGGCAATTCCATCAGGCGCACTGCGTAACTGAATGAGGCATTGATGCTCGGATTGACGTAAAAAGCGATGGCCTGCACCAGCGTGACATTGATCTGGAAAGCGGCCAGGCCGATCGCGCCGGGAACCATCTTCACGATCACGCGACGGACGGTTTCATCGCGCCACGGCATCACCCACCGGTACCGGAAACCATCGCGCCAAAGAGTCGGCACCTGGAACGCCGCCTGCGCCACGCCCGCCGCCAGGACGCCATAGGCCAGCGCGAAGATTTGCGATGGCAACCGCTCGTCTTTGGGCAGATTTAGGCCGAGTCTCGGGGCCAGCCAAAGCACCGAGGCGATCATCACCACGTTCAACATCGTCGCACCCATGGCCGGGATGAAAAAATGGCCCCGCGCATTGAGCATGCCCATGAATGCCGCGGCCAGGCACACCAGCAGCAGATAGGGAAACATCACCTGCAGCAATTGCAACATGAGTTCCGTCTTGTCTGAAAAGTGATGCACCCCCAGGGCCAGCGAGATGCCCAGCATGACCACGGCAACGATGACCGCCGTGGCGATGACCAGGCCGGAGATCACGGCATTGGCCGCGCGCCACATCTCCTCTTCCCCGTGGATCTTTTCTTTTTCCTTGAAGATGGGGATGAATGCTGCCGTCAACGCGCCTTCGCCGAGCAATCGCCGGAAAAGGTTCGGTATCTGGAAGGCAAAAATAAATGCTCCGGCCACCCAGGTTTCTCCCATGAACCGCGCATAGACGATCTCGCGCACCATCCCCAGCACGCGGCTGGTCAGCGTGGCGCTGGCCATCGCGCCGGACGATTTGAGCATCTGTGACACCGCGCCAAGCTAAAGACCCGCGCTCCAACTCAAAAGCCCAAAGTGCTGAAATCCCTCTCATTCTCATCGTCACGTTCCCCCCTCATCCTCACAATTGTCCAAAGAACTCGCTATTGTCTCCCTCTCCTCCATCACTGATGGAGGAGAGGGTTGGGGAGAGGAGGCGCTTATGATCTCTGGGCTTTGGTTTGACAGGTATTTTGTGGTTCCTGTTCCGGCATTTCCCCAAACATCCATCATCCATTAATCCAATGATTCACTTCCGCCGCTTGGACAGACTCACCGACACATACCGCGCCTGCGGAATGATGAATTTTTTGATCTCCACGGTGACACTGCGAGGCTTGAATTCAGCGAGCACCACTTTTGCGATGTCAGCGGCGAGTTTCTCTATAAGTTTCCAGCTTTTGCCGTGGCCGAACTTCAACAATCGCTGCGTAACTTGAAAATAATCAATGGTGTCTGCAATAGAATCTGATTTGGCGGCTTTGGCCGCGTTGTGCCGCATCTCCACGCTTACCAGGAGTCGCTGGGGCTTGAGGCGTTCCGCCGGCGGCACGCCCACCCGATAGAACACTTCCAGGTCAACGATGGAGATTTTCGAGGATTTCATCACTATTTCCGCTTTTTCAGGATGGCATCGATGAGGATTTTAGTGGGCTTATTGAGCTTCAGTTTTTTAGCGTCGGCCAGCTTGAGCCAGCAATATTCCCTGCCCTCTTCGTTCAATTTCACCTGCGGATTTTTAGACGTGCAACGGCAGGTATAGTTCAGGAGCACGAAATGCGCATCGCGATAAAACTCCTTCGAGTGGATGCAATCCTGCACGAGCACGAATTCAATATCAGTGATCTTGAGCGCAGTCTCTTCCATCAATTCACGGCGCAAGGCGGCTTCGGAGGTTTCGCCATATTTGATCTTTCCGCCGGGAATACCCCAAAGGTTCGACCACTTGTGAGTGCGGATCATCAGCGCTTCCTTTTTGTGGTTGAAGATGATCGCGCCAACGGTGGACACGGGCACGGAGCCATTGTCGTCCTTCAGCGAGTGCGGCTTGAGATGCAGGAAATTATTTTGCTCCAGCACATCACGCAGTTCGGAGAGGTGTTCAACGATGATGTCCGGCGCGGCGGCGCGCAATTGGTCGAGGGTATTGTAACCGGTGAGCACGGCGCAGGAATGGACGCCGCCGTGGTGCGCGGTCTCGATGTCATGCTCCATGTCGCCGATGAAAAGAGTCTCGTCCGGGCGCAGATCGTTCTCGAGCAATATCTCGTGGATCTTTTTGCGTTTGTCCCAGACGTTCGTGTAAGGCTTTTCGAGAAAAACGTCAAAACCGGTGACCGCGCATTGGGCCTTGAAATGGTCGGTGTGGATGGTGCTCAACAAAAAAGTTCGGACCTTTTTGGCGCGGCAGAATTCCAGAAATTCCCGCGCGTGCGGCAGTTCGCAGACCGAATCCTGCACGCGTTTGAGTTCGTTGTGGAACCAGTTTTCAAGCTTGGGCATGGGCACGCCCGGCGTGTGACGGTCGTAAAATTTGGTGAACGGCAGGGCAAATTCGGCGCGGAACTGGTCGAGGGACATCTCCGGTTTGCCGGCCTGCGCCAGCACAAAATTGGAAGCCTTCAAGACTGCGGGCAGGTCGTCCACCAGGGTGCCGGACCAGTCGAAAATGATGTTGCGGATCACACGCTAAATTAACCACAAAGGGCGCGAAAAGGCGAGAATGGAAGGTCAAAAATCAAAGGTGCGGAAACATTCAACATTCAACGCCCAACATTCAACATCGAAGAACAGCCAAAATAATCAAATCCAATCGTGACACACCGAATTTTCCAAGCGACGGCTCCCTCTCCTCCATTGCCAATGGAGGAGAGGGCTCGGGGAGAGGAGGCGCATATAAATTCCCCTCTGAGTCAATCGGAGTGTCACCCGCCCATCCCTGGATCTCCTCTCGCTATCCCCTCTCCGCTCCCATTCTGATGGGAGGGGAGAGGGTCAGGAGGAGAACCCCCCAAAAAACCCCGCATTGAACCCATGAAATTTTTCAATCGTGACACGTGTCATTTGTCACCTGACACTTTGACGATGCTCATCGCATTCAACAAACCGTATGGCGTGCTGTCGCAGTTCACGGGCGATGGGTCAAAGAACCGCGCGCTGGCGGAGTTCGGCTTTCCAAAGAACGTCTATGCCATTGGCCGGCTGGATGCTGACTCTGAAGGACTGTTGCTCTTGAGCGATGAGCCGGAATGGAACGAACGGCTGCTGCATCCGCGCCATGCCCACGAGCGCGAGTATTGGGCGCAGGTGGAACGGATCCCCGCGCCGGAAAGTTTGAAGAAATTGGAACGCGGTATTGTTATTGAGGGCCGCAAAACCCTGCCCTGCCGCGCGTGGATGCTGGAACCACAACCGGTAATCGCTCCGCGCGTACCGCCCATTCGCTTCCGCAAATCAGTGCCGGATTGCTGGATTGGATTAGAGCTGATCGAAGGCAAAAATCGGCAAGTGCGCAAGATGACCGCAGCCATCGGGCATCCGACGTTGCGATTGATGCGAGTGTGCATCGGAAATTTTTGGCTGGGCGATTTAGCACAGGGAAAGTGGAGAGAGTTAAAAGAGGAAGAGAAACGATTGATTGGAGACTGAAATCGATGTCTCGGGGAGCGCGCCCGCCTCGGGCGCCGTTTCCAGCGCCTCGCTGGAAACATTGGACCAAATGGGTTCGACGAGGGCGTCGAACTCGACAGTCCCGAAAGCATTGGGGACTGTGTTCCCCGAACCACAATGCTCGGTAGTGGGTCAGTTTGAATTTTGATTTCTTTTAGTCACGGTTTTAGGGTATCGTTTTGGCATGGCAAAAAAGACTGTTAAAAAGCCAGTAAAACGTAAAACGTCACGCTTGGACGCCAGCCAGAATGCCCTGCGGGTTGTTGAACAGGCCATTGGCGGAAAACTGACACAGAAAAAGGCGCTCTAGTCCCCTAATTGAAGCGCCATTGTTGTATTAAGCTTTGGGAACGTCCGGTCAACCAGTCGGCAATATCTGTCCCAGTCACCTGTATTAAATGGTCGTGCCATACCAATAAGTTCATACAAGCGCCGCTGCAATTCGGGGTGCCCGATGTCGCGGGTCAGATATTGATGATGCCGGTTCGAGCGGTATCCTTTTTCATTCACTGGATTTACGCGCTTTAATTCCGCAAGCAGGTCAGGCGCAAGACGGTCATAAACCAAGTCATTTGTCCATGTTCCAACAACCCCTGGCATTTTACCGCCATTCCACGGCCATCCATTAAGCCTGAAAATTTCTTTGTAAAATTCCATCGGAAAGGTTTTAGTCCATTCAAATAAAGCGCCGGTGATGTATTTCCGCAATATCTCTTGAAGCGCTTCCCTGTCCCTTACGTCCTGAAATCCGGTAGCCTCGTCAACCAGCGCATTGATACCTACAACCGCAAATGCCTTTAAAAGGATATATGCCCGCTCCGCTGCGCCTTTGGCTGTCTCTGGAACATTCGGTTTATCAAGAGCGCCGCTTTCCTTTGCCCTGATCCAAATGTCGCAGTATTCAGGCAAAACATCAGCACGATTTCCGGTAGCCATGCCACCCTGCTTGGCGCGATAGGTAATGGATTCAGAAAACTTTTCCTTAATGGAATCAGTAATAAAAGGCTGTAAATAGCTGGCAGATACCGATTCAGGAAGTAAAGCGCCGCTATCACCCTTTTTCTTTCTTTGCCAATAAGCGCCGCCACCACGAACGCCCAAAGCGATTGCCAGCGCTCTTTCAGAGATAACTCGCTCGCCAGTGTCCAAATTGGCGCAAGGAATGACCATTCCCCCTATTTTTAATTCTCCCTGATATAACGCTTTAGGGATTTTGGCCGCATTTGGAGCTTGGCAGAAATCGTGGCTCTCATAAAATAAGGCATGGCAACAAAGAAAGTGAATGTCTGTAGCGTTCGCCGTTGCGGTCATCGAGAACCGGCAGGTCTGCTTTTCGATGCGTTGTTTGATATTCAGCAAGGACGATCTAAATGTTCAAAATGTAATTCAAAGAGTTATCTTGAATTGGAATTTGAGTTTGATTTAGGGAAAAGCAGTCATCTGTGTAAAGTTTTGGACGTGTTTTTGCCAAAAAAGATTGACCATTGGAAGAGGGGGAAATCTGTTCGCTGGTTTTATCCGTTTCTAGTTGTTGTCGAATCAATTGATAAACGCGACAATTATCGTTCGATTTGGCTCCCTTATTGGCATGTTGACAAAAACAAAAAAACTGGAAAACAACTTAAGAAATATGGTCAATGGGCCTCATTTGTTTGGGAGGAGCCATTCATTTCTCTCATTAGACAGGCAAAGGCTAAAGGATATAAATTCTAGAATTTAAACTGACCCACTACCCAATGCTCCCCTTCATTGACTCGCCCCCCTTGGCACAGTAATTTTAGGCTGTGACTACTGTCGCAGAAGTTCGCCCCCGAAGCGCCATGCCAAACAGAACGTTTGAGCCGTTGGCGCGCGAAATCTACACGCTCAAGAAACAGCTCAACGCCGTCATCCTGGCGCACAATTACCAGGTGCCGGAGATCCAGGACGTGGCGGATTACGTGGGCGATTCGCTGGGGCTTTCGCAGGAGGCGGCCAAAACGAACGCGGATGTCATCGTCTTCTGCGGCGTCCACTTCATGGCCGAGACCGCGAAAATCCTGAACCCGAACAAGATCGTGGTGCTGCCGGACATGGACGCGGGCTGTTCGCTGGAGGCAAGCTGCCCCGCCGACAAGCTGGCCGAGTTGCAGCGCACGAATCCGAATTTCTGGACCATCGCCTATATCAATTGCAGCGCCGCCGTGAAAGCGCTCTGCGATGTCATCTGCACCAGCGGCAACGCGGAGAAGATCGTCCGCGCCGCGCCCAAGGACAAAGATTTGCTTTTCGTCCCCGACGAAAATCTCGGTCAATGGGTCATGGAACAGACCGGACGTCCCATGACGCTCTGGAAAGGCAATTGCTACGCGCACGTGGAATTTCGCCGGGACAATCTGTTGAAATTAAAAGCGCAGCATCCCGAAGCAAAAGTCGTCGTGCACCCGGAAAGTTTGCGCGAAGTGCGTGACATGGCCGACATCGTGGCCTCCACGGAAAAGATGATCGATTATTGCCGCACGAACCCGGCGAAACAATTCATCGTAGTCACGGAATCCGGCATCATCCATCGGATGCAGAAAGATTGCCCCGGTAAAGAATTCATCTGCACACCGGTCTTCGATGTGATGCGCGCGCCGACGGACAATTGCCGTTGCAGCGAGTGCAAATACATGAAGATGAACACGCTCGAAAAAGTGCGCGATTGCATGAAGAAGCTCGCGCCACGGCTGGAGTTACCGCCGGAGATCATCAAGCGCGCGCGGTTGCCCATCGAACGGATGCTGGAGATCTCGGCGAGGCCGATCGAGAATGCTGGATAAGATCAGCCGCTGGAGGCGGAACCATTATCTCGCCCTCATCCTAACCTTCTCTCTCAGGAGAAGGGACAGCACGTTAACATTTATGGATTTGCGAAAGGACTTTTCGACCGATTCAGGTTCTCGCATTTTGACTGGCGGAATGGGTAAAAGCCCTCTCCTCTGGGGAGAGGGTTGGGTGAGGGAGAGCTAAAAACTGATTTTTATCCTTTTTTCGAATACCCACCTCACCGCATCGCGCCAATCTGGTAATTGAGATTGGCTTGCTGGACATAAACACCGTATTGGGCATTGGCTTCGGCGATCTGCGCGGAGGTGAGATTCAACTGCGCTTCACTTAATTCCACAATCGAACTTATCCCGGTTTTATATCGCGCCTGGGCCAGGGTGTAGGCTTCATCCGCATTGGCGGCCAATTGTTCGGTGGTGCCCAATTGCTCCTTCGCATTATTGAAATCGAGCCACGCGATGCGCACGTCGCGGATGACATTATTCTCCGCCGCAGTCAACAGTTCGTCGTCGGCCTCGGCTTTTAGTTGCGCTTCACGCTGCTGCGCCACGTAACGGCCCCCGGCAAAGATGGGCAGTTCCAACTGGACACCGCCCACGGCGTAATCATCCGGCAGATGACTGTCGTGCGCGGGGGCGTCACCGGCTGCGCCAATGGCTTCAATCGTCGGCAGGCGCGAATCGCGTTCACCGCGCGCGTACCTGCTTGCGGCATCGCGTTCGTTGCGCAGGCTCAGAAGTTCGGGCCGGCCGGACAATGCGAGTTGAATGAGATCGGTAACGTCATTGGTTCCGGCGTGGTCGGGCGGCGAGGCTTCGATGAGTTGAAACTGGTGAAGTTCACCATAGCCCAGCGCGGCGGAGAGCGAGGCCATGGCGGCGGCGGCATCGTTCTGCGAATTTTCCAGGAGCAAATGCGCCTGCTGGAGCTGCACCTGCGCAAAGCTCACATCGAGCGCAGAACGCAATTTGTTGGTGGCCAGCGCGGTGACCTGGTCGAGCAACAGTTGGCGTGTGTCGAAGGTTTGTTGCGCAACACGCAACACCGCTTGCGCGGCGAGCGCGCCGAAATAGGAAGTGTCCACCTGAAGCAACACCTGCTCACGAGTGGCGTTCGCGTTTTGGTCTTCGGCCCGGGCCTGAGACTTCGAACTGGCCGTGAAATTTGCGGTGCGTCCAAAATCGGTGAGCAATTGGCTGACCTGGATGCCGCCCGCGCCGCGATCATAGACGCTGGGATTGTTCAAGCCACCGGCCAGGATGCGCGTGCCCTCCTGGTTCGCGCCCACGGCGTCGGCAAAGATATTCGCCTGCGGAAAGAAAGCCGCCCGTGTTTCCGTGACCGCTTCCTGCGCCGCCAATGCGCGGTAGTTCGCCGCGGCAATCTGCGGATGATGCCCCAATGCCTGCGTCTGGGCATCAGCCAGCGTGAGCGCGGGCCAGTTATTGGTCGAATCTGCGAAAGCGGAAGCTGTGACGAATAACCCCAAAACAAGAACGATCCGCTGAACCAGGTGACGAGTCCTCAGTCCACGGTCCACAGTCCGGGGTTGGCAGATGAGATGCGAACTCGGGCGAATCGCCGCATGTTCAAAATCATAGATCATAAATCATCAATCTTTCACTGGGCCTTGTCCAGGTGTGGTGGGATTTCGTGCGCGCCAAGATGTTTGACGGGCGCGGGTTTTCGCCGGTAGATGAGATAATAAGTGCAGGGCACCACGAACACGGTGAGCACCACAGACACACCCAGGCCGCCGATGATGGCACGGGCGAGCGGCGCATAAGCTTCGCTGCCGGCGCCGAGCGCCAGGGCCATCGGAATCAAACCGATGAGCGTGGCGAGCGAGGTCATCAGCACCGGACGCAGGCGGATGCGGCAGGCCTTGGACACGGCTTCCTGCAACGGGACACCGTCGGCGCGAAGGCGGTTGGTGAATTCCACGATCAGAATGCTGTTGGAGACAACGATGCCGACCATCATCACCACGCCCATGAGCGACATGACGTTGAGCGTAGTGCCGGTAACGAAAAGAATCAACAACACACCAGTCAATCCCGTGGGCACAGCGAGCAAAATGAGGAACGGATCAAGGAACGAGCGGAATTGCGCCACCAGAATAAGATAGACGAGCAAGGTGGAGAGGATAAGGCCCAGGCCAAAGCTGCGGAAAGAGATCCTCATGGCCTGCGCCGAGCCGCGAATGTTCACGCGGACATTGGACGGCAACTTCATCCGGTTGATGATGCCCTGGACGCCATGCAGGACTTTGCCGATGGCTTCACCGGAAGGCGCCACATAGACGTCCATCGTGCGGAGCAATTGGTAATGGTCCACTTCGGTGGGCGCGCTCAAATGAGTGATGGTACTGACGGTATCCAGGCGCGTCGGTGCGGACAGGTCCGGACCGCGCAATGGGATCGCCCCGAGGTCGCCAAGAGTTTTTGGGAGAAGGTTTTCCGGATATTGGACGGTGAGGAAATAATCGTTGCCGCTCCGGGGATCGACCCAATAGCTGGGCGAGATCATCTGGTCAGAGGTGAGCGCGGTGATGACATCGCCGACGACTTCTTTTTCATCGAGGCCCAATTCGCTGGCGCGAAGGCGGTCGATGTTCAATTGCAGGCCGGGATAATCCATGTCCTGCGGCACCAGCACGTCACTCACGCCGGGCAGCGCGCGGGTCTGATTGGCGATGTCCACGGCAATGGCATGGGTCTTCTCCATGTCTGAGCCGGTGACTTGCACGTCGAGCGGAGCGGGCAGACCGAGATTCAGGATGGCATCCACCAATCCACCAGTCTGGAAATAAGCGGCGACCTGCGGCACCTCTTTGCGCAATCGCGCGCGGACAAGGTCCATGTATTGGAAGCTGCTCAAATGATGGCCGGCGTTCAGGCCCACCTGGACGAAGGCTGTATGCGGGCCGGAATTCGGCGTGTAAATCGCCGAGAAACCGGGTTGCACGCCGATGTTCGAGACGATGATCTTCAGGTCTTTAGGCGGCACAACTTCGCGGACGACCTGCTCAACCTGTTGCACCAACTGGTCGGTCAGGTTGATGCGCGTGCCGATGGGCGCTTTGAGATTGATGACGAATTGGCTGGGGTCGGTGCGCGGAAAATACGCCTCGCCGATGAACGGATAAAGGCCGAGGCTTAAAATAAAAATCCCGGTGATGACCAGCACGGTCACAAGTGGCCGCACCAGCGCCCGGCGGAGCAGGCCTTCGTACCGGTCGAGCATGCGATGGAAGCGATCGTTGAACCAGCGATTGAACCGCGCGCCCCAACCGGGAGGTTTGTCAGTTTTTTCGTGTTTCACCCTGATGAGTTTGGCGCAAAACAACGGCACCACGGTCATTGCCACTACATACGAGGCGAACAACGAAAGAATCACCGCCAGTGCCAGTGCGGTGAAAAGAAAGCGGCTCACGCCGTAGAGAAATGTGACCGGAAAGAAGACGATGACAGTGGTCAGTGTGGCGGACAGCACGGGCAGCGCGACTTCATGGCCGCCATGTTCGGCGGCCACTTCGGGCTTGGTGCCCAATTCCATGTGGCGAAAAATGTTTTCGAGGACCACGACCGAATTATCGATCAATCGGGAAAAGGCCAGCGCGAGACCACCGAGAATCATCGTGTTCACCGTGCTGCCGCCCATCTGGAGTGCGATGAACGTGGCGAGAGCCGACAACGGGATCGAGAGGAACACCGCGGCAGTCGCCCTCATGCTGCCCAGAAAGATCAGGATCATCAGGCCGGTAAGCAACAAGCCGATAAGCCCTTCGTGAATAAGATTATCAATGGCGTTGCGCACAAAAACGGATTGGTCGAAGGCGACTTTGGCCACGAGTTGTTTCGGCACGTCAAAGAGATCGGCAAGGGATTTTTTGATGCCGTCCACCACAGCGATGGTGTTGGCGTCACCACCCTGCTTGAGCACGGGCAGGTAAACAGAAGGCTGGCCGTCCACGCGCACGACATTGTATTGGATCTGCGCGGCGTCCGCGGCATGGCCCACATCGCCGATCACCACCGGCACGTTGTTGACGGTTTTCAGCGGCACCTGGTCGAGGTCCTGCATATCGTTGACCTGGCTGTTGACGTAGAGGTTGTAATCGTAAGGGCCGATCTTCACGTCACCGGCGGGCAGGATGAGATTGGCGTTGTTCACAGCGCGGACAACGTCCATGACGCTGAGCTGGTGCGCTTCGAGTTTAAGCGGGTCCACGTATACCATGATCTGGCGGTAACGGCCGCCGAAGGGCATCGGCACGGAAGCGCCGGGGACATTGGCGATCTGGTCGCGCACGTCGTATTGACCGAGATCGCGCAGTTTGGATTCGCTCAGCCCCTGCCCTTTCAACGTGATCAAACAAACCGGCAGACTGGACGCGTCAAACTTCAGCACCACCGGCGGCAAAGTGCCGGGTGGCAGCCGTCGCAAGTCGGCCATGGCCAGGTTGGCAATGCTCGTGACGGCGGCGTCGGCGTTGAATCCCGGTTGGAAATAAATTTTGATAAGACTCACACCCGGCAGCGAACGCGATTCAATATGGTCCACGCCGCTGGCCAGCGTGAAGAACCGCTCGAAACGTCCCGTGATGTCTGTTTCGATCTGCTGCGGAGGCATGCCGTTGAAAAATGTCGCCACGACCACCACGGGGATCTTGATCGGCGGAAACAGGTCCACCGGCATCCGCACCAGGCTGGTGATCCCCACCACACAGGTGATGAGACAGATGACAATGATCAGGTAGGGAAAACGCAGGGCGAAGCGCGACATATCAATTCCGACCTTTGTCACTCATGGAAAGTTGGACCGGTTCCGGTTGGACTTTCTGCCCGGCCTGAAATCCTGATGGATTGCCCACGACAACCAGGTCTCCTTCATGCAGTCCCGAAATCACTTCGTCCTTGTCCGGCATCTCCAGGCCCAAAGTCACGGGATGTTGTTCAAGGTCATTATCACGGTTGACGACATACACGGTTGGCGGTGTGCCAGCCATGACGGCCTGGGTGGGGACTGCCAGCACTTGCGACCGTTTTTCCACCTGCAGGTTCACGTAGGCATACATGCCGGGCACCAATTCCAGGTCCGGATTCGGCACTTCTATCTCAGTCGTCATCTGTCGCGTCTTGTCGTCCACGTCCCGGGTAAATCGCGTGATGTCGCCGGTGAAAGTCTTGTTGCCGAGCGAACTGACCTGTACCTGCACCGGGTCGCCTGCGTGGATGTCCTGCACGTAATCCACGTCCACCGGGAAATCGAGGCGCAAACGGTAGTTATCCGAGACGCGCACCAGCGGAAGCGATTGCGTGTCGGAGGAGGTGCCGGCCTGGATGAGCGCGCCCGGGTCCGCAAAACGCCGGGTGATGACGCCGTCGAAAGGAGCAGTGATGCGTGTATATCCGATGAGCGTCTGATATTTGTCCGCATCCGCTTTCGCGGCGGCAGCGGCGGCGGCGGCGGCATGGTCGTTGGCCAGGGCCGTGTCGAGATCCTGTTGCGCGACGAGGTTGGGATGGTCATGGTTCACACCCATCAACCGGCTGTAGATCAGATCGGCGTTGGTATAATCCGCTTCGGCTTTTGCTTCAGTGGCGAGCGCGTTCTGCAGGTCGTCCTGAAGCTCCGGCACTTCGAGTGTCGCCAAAAGCTGTCCCTTCTTCACCTTGTCGCCAAAATCCACTTTCATTTCCTTCACGTAACCGGAAACTTTCGCATGCAGCTCCACTTCCTCGTAAGGGCGGAACTCCGCCGGCACAGTGTCATCTTTGGAAAGATCCAGCCGGGTCACTTTTGTCACGCTCACCGTCGGCAGATTGGCGTTCTCGGTCGCGGACGCCTGCGCCTCTGAATGGCGCGCCATCAATAACACGCCAAGTCCGATGACAACCGTCATCGCGCCATAAACCCTCGATGTCAACGGCCTCCGGCCAAGCCGGAGGCTTGTCCGAGGTGGAGCGGCTCGAAGCTGCCAAGCCCTGCGGGCTGGGATGGCCACCGCGGCAAACGCATGGCGAGCTTCCCTCTCTCCCCGCGAACCCTTGAGCGGGGAGAGAGCCGGAGAGAGGGGCTGCTCATTTCGCCAGCCAAAATCGCGGGCACAAGCCATCAGATCCTCCTCTCCTCGGCCCTCTCCTCCACTGCGCGGAGGAGAGGGAGTCGCTCTCTCAGCGTTCGCTCGTCTCGGACTCAGAACAACTCCAGGAACGGTCAAACTTTGCCAGTCCTCCGGCAAAGCCGGAGAATTTCCATCTGGATTAAGAATTTTCGATTTCATCTTCAATTTTTGTTCAACGGTAATTTTACGCTGAAGGTGGTGCCGACCTTCGGAGTGCTCACGACCCCCACCTCCGCGCCATGCGCCGTGCAGATGGATTTAACGATGGAGAGGCCCAGGCCCGCGCCTTCGGAATCATTGGAACGCGACTGGTCCACGCGATAGAACCGCTCGAACACGTGCGTCAGCGCATCCGGCGCGATACCGATACCGTTATCCTGCACTTCCAAAACCGCGTGGCCGTTCATCGCGTGGATGCGCATCTGGATGGCGCCATTTTTCGGCGTGTATTTGATGGCGTTGTCGAGAAGGTTGACAACCACTTGTTTGAGCCGGGCGCGATCGCCTTCTACGGAAACGCGCTGGCCGGCATCGCACGCGATGGAAATGCCCTTGTCCTCGGCCAGCAGGTTCATCTGCTCGGCAGTGGAGCGGGCCAATTCCACCAGGTCGAACCGCGACCATTCGGTCTGCGCTTCGCCGGCATCGAGACGTGAAAGAGTAAATAATTGTTCAACAATGCGGCTCAAGCGCTCTGTCTCTTCGAGCAGGCTGGCGGCGCGCTCGCGCCATTCAAGGCCAAGCCGGGGGTCTTCCCTCATCGTTTCCAATTCGCCGCGCAGGATAGTCAGCGGCGTCCGCAATTCATGCGAGGCATCGGCCACGAAGCGTTTCGAATTTTGGAACGCGTCATTCAACCGCGCGATCATGCGGTTGAGCGAAACGGACAGGCGCTCCAATTCGTCGCCGGTGTTGGAGACGGGCAGTCGCTCGTCCAGGTTATGTTGGGTGATGCGCTCGGCGGCGCGCGTGATCTGCTCCACCGGCGCGAGGGCGCGGCGGATCAGCCAATATCCCCCGGCGGTGATGATGATGATCGCCACCGGCAGGCCCAACGCCAGCAGCAGAAAGAGACGGTTCAGCATCGTTTGGATGGGATCGAGCGGCGCGCCGAATTCCACGAGATAAACCTGATGGTCTGGCGCGGTGTATTTCAAAGCCGTCACCATCAGCTTCTTGTTCCCGGACAATTGCACCTGCCTCATAAGTTCCGGTCCAGAAAAAATAACGGCTGCGGGAACGTCGAGCGGATTAAAACTGCCGTCCGTGGGAGCGCTTGAAACATAAACCACTGCGCCGTTTGTCCCGGAGATGCGGATCAAACGGTCGTTCGCCTCCGGCTGGAACCATTTTTCGGCGTCGGCGGAGATTTGATCACTCTGCCCCGGACGCGCCAGCAACAGGGCGGCGATCTGTTGCGCGCGGCGCACCTGCGACTGGCTCATGTCATGGATGAGAAAATAACGGACGTTGACGTAAAGCAACGTGAACAGCGCGGAAAAGATGGCCGCCAGCAAACCGGCATACCAAAGCATGAGCCGAAAGCTGATGGAGCGTGAATTCACCCCGCCACCTCGTCGCTGAGGCAATAACCCACGCCGCGCACCGTGCGCAACAATTTAAGCGGGTGCGGGTCATCCACCTTTTCGCGCAGGTGCCGCACGTAAACGTCCACGATGTTCGTCAATCCCTGGAAGCTCTGGTCCCAGACATGCTCAATGATCATCGTGCGCGAAAAAACGCGGCCCGGATTCGTGGCCAGGTATTCGAGCAATGAATACTCCTTGGCGGTCAGTTCGATCTTTTTCCCGGCGCGACGCACGCTCTGCGCCAGGCGGTCGATCTCCAGATCACCGACGCGCACGACACTGGAGCGATTCACCGGCCCGCGGCGGAGCAGAGCTTTCACGCGTAGCAGCAATTCGGCAAAAGCGAACGGCTTGGTCAGGTAATCATCCGCGCCCAGCTCAAAATTTTTGACCTTGTCGTTCATCGCGTCCCGCGCGGTAAGGATAAGGATGGGGACCTGCTGGTTTTTGCGGCGGATCTTTTCCAGGATCTCCGTGCCGCTCATCTCCGGCAGCATCAGGTCGAGGATGATGATGTCATATTCGTAGGCTGCGGCCATCTCCCAGCCTTCGCGGCCATTATGGCAGACGTCCACCGCGAAACGCTCAGCCTTCAGGCCGCGATCGATGATCTCCGCCACTTTCTTTTCATCTTCTACCAAAAGAATTCTCATAACACGTTTTCTATCCGTCTATCAGACAATATCTATATTAAACCCGTCTAAAGGTTTAATTAAATTTTATTCAGAAACTTCCCTCCTGGATTAGAATATGGCAAATATAGAGCATTGACATAAAAGATGTAGCGTTGAGCCGCGAGGATTTTTGGCTTTTTGACAAGGCTTCGGCGAAGACGCAGGTTCCAGCGGGTACCCTGTAACTGAGCCGAAACGACGTCAAAAGCCAAAAAGACCGCGGTCCCATGGATTTCGAACTCAGCGCTACAGCTTTTATGGAAATGCTCTAAGTATGAAACGAATCGTTGTTCTCCTGGCCGCCGGCGCCCTTTGCGCCGGGTGCGTTTCCACCAAAAACGGGTTGGTTTTGAACACGGTCGGACCCGTGCCATCGCCAGCCGGCGAGACCCGTTCAACCACCGGCACGTTGGTGGTCTATTCCGCTTATGATGTGAATGCGGACTTCAACAGCCGCGACCCCAATCGCCCGGAATATTCCGATTACCGGATCTACTCCGACGACGGAAAATTACTGCAAAGAGTGCATAACGATTCCGGCACCATTTTCCAGGATCCAAAACGCGTGACTTTGCCGGTGGGAACTTACCGCGTCATCGCTCGCGCCAATGGTTTTGGGTACGTGACCATTCCGGTGACTGTAGCCCCGCAACAGACAACCCTGGTGCGGCTGGCGGGCAATTGGAGCGCTTCATACCATTTTGATGATACCGACGCCGTCCGTTTGCCCGATGGGCAGATTGTTGGCTACCGCTCCACGAACGGTTGAACTCGCGCTTTGGCTGCTGCCTTCACGATTTATCGGAAGCCTGGAGAATTGACAGAAAAGATGTAGCCGCGTTATTTAAAAAAGTCGGCTTTGACCTCAAAAACCCGGCGCAGCCGCTGAATTAAAACCCCCGAAGGGGGTGATAAGCTGATAGCCCCGGGCGAGCGAGTCGGCGAGCGCTGCCCGGGGTATCCTGTCCCAAAACGATAGCCGCCATTTGCGAAGCCGCGCGAAGCGCGCGTCTCATCTGCGGCCATAGTTTTTATTGATACGCTCTAATACCTCAATGCCCCGTCCCATTCTTGTTCAAAATCTTTTCGCGCTCTCTGTGCTCTTTCGCGGCTAAAAACCAGAAACCTGGGTTTGGCTATTGGCTATTTTGCGCCCCTTTAATGTTGGACATACTCTATAGAAAACATGGTTACTCCAGTGTCGCTGATTGGAACAGAAATGAGTCTTTGGGTAGCGCGACCGTCTCGGTCGCTATGTTTGGCGTCTCGCCGAACATCATCCTTATTCCCCTGCTCATCCTCCCCCCTTCCAGGTGGAACAGGCATCTCGCCTGTAGCGTCGGACCTCCGGCCCGATGCCTCCGTTCCCTCTGTTTTAAATTATTCTGCGCTTTTTGCGTTCTCTTGCGGCTAAAAATCCGTGTCTAAAATTAGCGTTTATTCGCGTGGATTAGCCGTTGAAAATCTTCGTCCATCTGTGATTCAAATTCACCAATGGCAGTATTAATCGAGAAGCCCCGCACCCGGCCATGAACCATCCTCTGGCTGTTCCTTCTCCAGGTGGAGAAGGTCAGGATGAGGACGGGCTTTAAAAACGTTCTTCTTTCAAATCCGACCTGCATTCTTGTCTGCCCATGTCCATCCATAGATAATAAATCCCGCTCATTCTCCCCCTTCCGGGTGGAACAGGCGTCTCGCCTGTAGCGTCGGACCTCCGGCCCGATGCCTCCGTTCCCTCTGTTTTAAATTATTCTGCGCTTTTTGCGTTCTCTTGCGGCTAAAAATCCGTGTTCATCCGTGAAATCCGTGTCTAAAATTAGCGTTTATTCGCGTCCATTAGCGGTTAAAAATCCGTGCCCGCGGTCAACTTTTCTTCACGTAACCGTTTTCCTTGAACCATTGCACAGCGTCGGCGAACGCCTGTTTTGGTGGTGTCTGGGGCAGGCCCAGTTCACGGATGGCCTTCTGGGGATTGAACCACATCTTATGTTTGGCCATCCGCACGCCCGCCACGGGAGCCTTGGGCGCCTTCTTGGTGAAGAATGACGTCCCTTCGTCAATGTGCGCGGCGGCCATGGCCACCCAATGCGGAATCTTTGTCTTCGGCGCGGAGATCCCCGTGATCTCTTCCAACGTCTTCAACGCTTCCTCCATCGTCCAATTGCCGTCTTTATTGCCCAAAATATAACGCTGCCCGACCTGTCCCTTTTCCGCGGCCAGGATATGCCCCGCCGCCACGTCCTTCACGTGCACCCAGTTCAGGCCCGTCTCCAAATATGCGGGCATCTCATGATTGAGAAAGGCGACGATCACCTGGCCCGTCGGCGTGGGCTTCACATCGCGCGGCCCGATGGGCGCGCTGGGATTAACAATAACCACCGGCACGCCTTCACGCGCAAATTTGAACGCCAGCAATTCCGCTTCCCACTTCGAACGTTTGTAGTCGTTCGCCAGGTCCTCATGCGCAATGGTATCAATTTCCGTCGAGGGAATGACCTTGCCATCCTCTTCTTTTGGCAAACCGATGCAACCCACCGTGCTCGTATAAACAATGCGATGAATGCTGGTATGGCTCGCGGCCTCGATCACATTGTAAGTCCCCTCGACATTGGCCACGTACATCGGCTTGTAATCCGGCAGCCACAAATGATAACTCGCCGCGCAATGAAAACACCAATCGCATCCATCCATCTCACGGCGCAACAGGGCGCGGTCGTTCAAGTCGCCCTTCACGAATTCCACGTCCGCGCCTTCCAACCCGCGCAGGTCGCTTTCCGGCCGGATGAGCGCCTTCACCTTGTGTTTTTTGGCGATCAATTCATGGACAAGATTTGAGCCGATGAAGCCGGAAGCGCCGGTGACAAAACATTTCATATAGTTGATCTGTTAATTGATTAAACGAATAACAGCCTGTCGACGATTGGTGAATAGTGCGCCAAGAGGTCATTCGAAGCCAATAAAAATTTTTTCACATGCCAACCCAATCATCCTCACCTTCCTGCTCATCCTCATCCGTCACATTCGGCTATCGACTATCGGCTATCGGCTATCGGCTATTGGCTATTGGCTATTTTCATTTGGTTTAACAGGTTATACGCTTGGCGCGGCCTCATATTGTCAACGCCCCCTAATGCAATTGACAGAAACTGTCATGGCCTCAATGCTGATTCAACATAGCTGGAGCCCTCGCATCCCTCACCGAAAACGAACCGGATGTTGTGAAGTGAAATAACTTCCAATGAGCCAATTTCTTCATTCTGCATTCTTCCTTCGTCCTTTCCATCCCCGATGCGATGGTTGGCGTGTCAAGTTCATTTGTCATGTCGAAAGCTCATTCAAATTTCACCAATTAGAACCTGTCCACGGCGACTTATTAGATGCCCATATCATAATTAGGGTAAATACCCAAAATACAATTCCTATCCAACGAAATGTCCAAAAATAATTTTTTAACGATTGAATTGGCGCATTCTTGCTGGCCCGCCAAGATATAATTACTAGAAGTGGCAAACAAACCACAACGAGAACAGCTTCAAAAGGCATGTGTTTACCAAACACTGTGACTGACAAATCGAAAAAAGCCATAGGAATTATTACCGCCAGCCAAAACAACAAATGCAAAATAAATAAGGCGTAGTATTTGTTCATGGACTTGTTGCTTGTTCAATACACAGGTTGTAAAGATGATTTGCATTTTGCGCTAATGCATTTCTTTCACCAAGGTTTTGGCCGACGTCGTACAAATCCCAACTTATTCCACCCCCTAACACGACTACTCCACCCCATCCACTCACAACGCTCGCGCCTCCTGCTAGCACTACAGTCAATCCTCCTCTTATCCAAGTAGCTTTAGAATCTGCAGCGGCCTCTTGTGCAATCTCGTTTATCATGTAATTGCGAAAGTTCTGGCAATCGCAAATGGTCACTTTCAGTCCCAATGGATCGATGAATAT
>DASXYX010000031.1:0-14182 GCA_036502245.1 Verrucomicrobiia bacterium | reverse complement strand
GCCTGCCTGATTTCCGCGCTCATCAGAGCGCGGCCCCGTTGAAGCTGGACAAAGACCAATAGCGCAACCGACAACCTTGGAATTTCCGCGCTCATCAGAGCGCGGCCCCGTTGAAGCAACGCTAACAATGGCACGGAAATACTAAGTGCCTATATTTCCGCGCTCATCAGAGCGCGGCCCCGTTGAAGCAACGACGAGAATTTGAGGATCTCGGGCCGCGCTCGAGATTTCCGCGCTCATCAGAGCGCGGCCCCGTTGAAGCTGAACGCGTGCGAATCTAGCCAAGCCTGACCAGTCGATATTTCCGCGCTCATCAGAGCGCGGCCCCGTTGAAGCCATGCCCTGCATGGCGTAGTCGGGCCATTGACCGTCATTTCCGCGCTCATCAGAGCGCGGCCCCGTTGAAGCAACTGCGCTGAACGAGTGATGCGGCTTGAGCAAGTTGATTTCCGCGCTCATCAGAGCGCGGCCCCGTTGAAGCGACGGTTATGGTTACGGATGTGATAATCACCTCCAATATTTCCGCGCTCATCAGAGCGCGGCCCCGTTGAAGCAGATAGGCCGGTGTGAACGGGCATGGCCAGGTCAGGATTTCCGCGCTCATCAGAGCGCGGCCCCGTTGAAGCCCAAAATGGACTCTGGATTTTCATTACCAATACCAGATTTCCGCGCTCATCAGAGCGCGGCCCCGTTGAAGCCGGACGACGAGAAGCGGGCCGAATCGCCAGAACGAATATTTCCGCGCTCATCAGAGCGCGGCCCCGTTGAAGCTACGTAACCATTTTCTGCTAGTTGTGTTTCGTATCCATATTTCCGCGCTCATCAGAGCGCGGCCCCGTTGAAGCGCAAAGCCCCGCACGCGGTCGGGAGAGCCTTCCCCGATTTCCGCGCTCATCAGAGCGCGGCCCCGTTGAAGCGATGGCTTTACTCATTGTTTATCGGTTGTGGAAAATGATTTCCGCGCTCATCAGAGCGCGGCCCCGTTGAAGCTAGAGTAAAAAAAGAATGGAATGTTAGTGTTATCTTGATTTCCGCGCTCATCAGAGCGCGGCCCCGTTGAAGCCTGCCCGCATTGCGGCGATCTCAAAAACACTTGGTCATTTCCGCGCTCATCAGAGCGCGGCCCCGTTGAAGCATACGTGGATTCAGCGGGGAACCTGAACTTGTCCGGTATTTCCGCGCTCATCAGAGCGCGGCCCCGTTGAAGCCAAAAAGCGTCTTGGCTGTTAGCGTCTCGTCGGCATCATTTCCGCGCTCACTTGAGCGGGGCCTCGTTGAAGCGGATAGATTGTGTGAGCTATGAGATTGTGAGATTTCCGTACAAGCACCCTTTTATTGAGGCGTGGCATGGCGGAAGGGCACTTCCGCCCTACCGGTGGTTGCCGCACTCACTGGAGCAGTGCGGCCCTGTCGAAGCGCTCTCGTCTCCTAAACCACCGGAAAAATCCACTGAACATTATTCAACTCCACTAGAGCCAAAACAGGCAGCAATGAACGTCACTCGAACAAATGTGTCTAATCAGGCATGACCACGTTTCTCCTTTGGTGCGCTATTGGAATTGTTGCCGGGGCCGTATTTGCCTCCGGATTCGAATGGACGCTACACCGTTATTTGATGCATCGCTCGGTTTTTGTAAAATTCTTTCGGTATCCGTTTGAGCGCCATACGCTGGTGCATCACCATGTTTTTAAGTGTGACCACACCTATCATTTAATCCATGAACCGGACAAAAAAACGATTCCCATGGCCTGGTGGAATGGCCCGGTGCTTGTGGCACTGGTACTCTTGCCGTTTTTTGCGTGGTCTTTTTTCTCGCATCGCTGGGGTGTCTTATCAGGCGCTGCTTTGATTTGTACGCTTTATTTCGCAGCCTATGAATACATGCACTGGTGTATGCATCTGCCGAAGAAACGGCATGTGGAACGTTCGGGAATTTTTTTCCGACTCAATGGCCATCATCTCCTGCACCATCGCTACATGAACAAAAATTTCAATGTGGTTCTGCCCCTGGCGGATTTGTGTTTGGGAACACTTCTGCTGCGTTCGAAGGTCGCTTTTGCGCAAGCGCAAGGGCCTTCGGTGCCGAATGTTCAACCGAGAGCAGCCTCTTAAAAAGGGAGCCGATTTTTTATTCGCAGGATTGAGGCGGCCCGCGCCACTCCTCTATCTTCCATCGTTCTATTTAGCGGGGCCGAAAAGGTGAGGAAACCATTCAGGCAATTGGTAGTACGCCAGCATGCCGGTGCCGACGGAGATGATGGTCCAAAACGACATTCGGGGAGCAAACTGACGTCTAAACAGGCCGCGCCAGAAATCGGACCAGGCGTCCTGAAAATCGTCCCAACTCCTGAAAAATATCTTGAAATACAAAATGGCTACGACCGCCCCAATACCCATCGCAGCCCAGGCGACCTTCGGGACCTGGACGAAGACGCTACAAATGATCCATCCGAATTCCATGTAATATTTAAGTATCTTTGCCTGTTATCGTTACAGCATTTTCGGTGCCGATCGGTGGCCGCCTATTCCTCATTTCGATCGCGCCGCTTCGCCTGCTTTGCTCCTACCTTTAGTCCCGTCCGCCGTAGCGGCGAAGGAGGAAGTCTCGCGCAAAGGATGAGCGCTTCAACGGTTCAACGTGCGTAGGAGGGTTCTAAAAAGTGTCAAAAGGTGGCAAATAAACCCTTTGAACATGCGCTTCGGGCCTGAGAAAATGCCATTGTGAAGCATACTATCACAGGCAGTGTATCTAACGGAGCCCATGGCCTGTTCAATAGGGCCATGGAGAATCATCCTCACCTGCCCATAGTAGCTTCTGAGCGAAGGTTGGGTCCTCATCGTCATCGTCGGCACGGGTTAAGAGAAATCATTTCGCGTTCGGTAACTTTCGCGTGTTTCGTGCGTGTCGCGCAGAAGCCAGGCGAAGGTGGATGTTTCGCGGTTTCAAGCATTTTCCTCCGGGCCCATTGGCAAGTGGCGCTGCCACTTTCTATACTTTTTCTCCCTCATCTTCCCGCCAAATCGAACTGTCCCTCCATTAAAGTAAAGTTGGCGGTCTCCTTTGGTCCTAACGCCCTGAAAAATAATGTGTTACGCAAGAATCGCCCAATGGATGCATTAAAAAAATTTCCTCACGGGTGGGGGGACAGTTTCGCCTGTCAAAGCCTTGACAAATCAAATATCAGGATCAAGGGGAATGATCCTCATCCTCAACCTGCTTCGTTGCTACCGAGCCAACTTCAAAAAATTCTTCAAAATCTGCCGCCCATTTTCAGTCAGAATGCTCTCGGGATGGAACTGCACGCCCCAGATGGGAAGGGTTTTGTGCTTCACTCCCATGATTTCGCCTTCATCGCTTTCGGCGGTGACTTCGAGGCAATCCGGCACCGAATCGCGCTGGATGACGAGGGAATGATAACGCGTAGCCATAAACGGGTTGGGCATGCCCTCAAACAAATCTTTGCCGTTATGTTTAATCGGCGAGGTCTTGCCGTGCATCATGCGGTAGTTGACGGACACATTTGCCCCAAACACGTGGCCGATGCACTGGTGCCCCAGGCAGACACCAAAGACCGGCACGCCCTCGGCGGAGAAGGCGCGGATGACTTCGTTCGAAAGACCGGATTCGCGCGGCGAGCATGGCCCGGGCGAAACCAAAATCCGTTCCGGCTTCAGCGCGCGGATTCCATCGATCGAGATTTCGTCGTTGCGCTTCACGACGATGTCCGCCCCCAGTTCGCCCAGATACTGGACGAGGTTGTAGGTGAACGAGTCGTAGTTGTCTAAAACCAAAATCATCTCAAGCAATCAGGCTACTGCATTTACTAAAAAATAAAAGATGAAAGCGGAGGTGGAAGGGCGCTTCTCAATTTTCTTGCAACCAGAAGCAATCGCGAAATGGGGAGAGCGCGCGCCATCGCGCGTTGAAACGAGCGGGGAGGCGCGCTCGGCGCGGTTGACGAGGGCGTCAACCGCTGCACGCGAGGCGCGTGCTCGCGCCGTTCATTCCGCACTGCAAGAAACTGAGATGCGGCCATGGTTTCGGATTGACCGGCGATGCAAAATGGGAAGACTGCGGGATCCGGGACGGCAAACGGATTATGAAGATCAAGCCTGACATCGCGCTGCAAGCGACACGCATGAATTCGGACTTTCCTGTAAAAATCACCGAAGGCGGCCTCGATGATCCGCGTGTGCAGTCGCTTCTCACGCATCATTTCCAAACCGCGCGCGCTGAAACCGGCCGTGGCAGCGTCCACGCGCTGGATCTCAGCGGGCTCAAATCGCCGGACATCCGTTTTTGGTCGGCGTGGGACGGCGATGACATCATCGCCATCGGCGCGTTGAAACGGCTTTCTGAGGTGCATGGCGAAGTAAAATCCATGCATACCGAACAATCCCACCGACGCAAAGGCGCAGGGAGCGGAATGCTCCGGCACATTATTGCTGAAGCGCGCCAGATGGGATTGTCTCGACTGAGCCTGGAGACCGGCTCGTGGCCGTATTTCATTCCAGCCCGCGAATTTTACAAACGCAACGGATTTGTCGAATGCCCGCCCTTTGGCAGCTACGTCGCGGACCCTAACAGTGTTTTTATGACGCTGCAACTTGGTTGAAGGGAAGCCAGTTGGCCAAGCAAATCCATTGACCCTTCAATTTCCGGCGATTATTCTCTGTTTTCTTTATGCGACACACCATTTCAGTGCTGGTTGAGAACAAGTTCGGCGTGCTGACACGTGTGGCCGGGCTATTCAGCGGCCGCGGCTACAACATCGACACTCTGAACGTCGGCCCCACTCATGACCCGAAACTTTCCCGCATGACGATTGTCACGCACGGCGACGAGTCCACTCTCGAACAAATCGTCAAACAACTCAACAAGCTGCCCGATGCCATTAAAGTGGAGGATTTTCGCGAAGGCGAATACGTGGACCGCGAACTGGTACTGGCCAAAGTGACCGTGGATTCCAAGACCCGCGCTGAAGTGATGCAAATCACGGACATTTTCCGCGCAAAAATCGTGGATGTGCAACCGAAGTCGCTGACGATTGAAGTGACCGGAAACGAAAGCAAAGTCGAAAAATTTCTCGAGCTCATGCGGTCCTTTGGAATCACCGAATTGACCCGCACGGGCAAGGCGGCGTTGCCGAGGAAGTGAGTTGAACCGACTGGAATACGGAGCGCGGCTGTGCTGAAAGCCAGCCGCAGCAGCCTGTTTTGCATGACCAACTTTTGAAACGCGAAGTCCATCTTCCATCCGGGCCGCTGCGGCTGGTCCCCCTTCGCCCCCACACAGCCGCGCTCCGGAACCGGTTCATGGAAAGTCTCGACGTCGAATCGTCGAGGCGTGTCGTTACTGCGAACCTCGCAGGCAAGATGCCTGCGCAAGAAAACTAAATTCAAAAAAACGGATTATGTTCCCGTTCTTCGGCCACGGTCGTCATTGGGCCGTGGCCGGGGCAGAGGAGGGTTCCCGGGGGCAGGGTTAAAATCTGCTCGCGCACTTTTTGGCGGGCGAGATCCCAGGAATCATTACCGCGTCCCATGGAGCCGGCGAAGATCGTGTCGCCCACGATGGCGACGTGCGGAGCGTCCTCCTGCCAATTGCCAACGATATATGTCACGCCGTCCTCTGCGTGGCCGGGCGTTTCGCGATGAGTGATGCGCAGGCCGCCCAGATGGACGATTTCGCTGGATTTGTTGCGCTGGTCTACCGGCGCGTTTTTGGAGCCGGAGTGCAGTTTGGCTTTGGGCCAGGCTTCGCGAAATTTGGGCAGAGCCTCGACGTGGTCAAAATGCGAGTGGGTAATAAAAATGTGCCGCAGCGTCAGCTCGTTTTCTTTGATGCAATCCAGCACCGGCCGGGCATCAAGGCCGGAATCGAACAGCGCGGCATCGCGCGTGACTTCATCCCAGACCAGGTAGCAGTTGACGGTCATGCCGTCGCCCGCCGTTGTGAACCCGCGCAATTCCCGCCAGACGCCCAGGTCGGGTTTGGCCGGCACCCAACCTTTGGCGATGCCTTCAAGCTTTTGCGGATTCAGGCCGGCGGCTTTCGCCAGCGCAGCCATGTTGATTGTCTGACCGCCGGCTTTCCCGCTTTCTTCCAACGCCGACAGTTCGCTTTCGGAAATGCCGGCTGCCGTGGCGGCTGCGGCGGCCGCAGTGTGGTTCATGTCGCGGGCTTTCCGGATGATGTCGCCCAAATGGTCCTCAAGATTCATGGGAGAGAAGCTAACCGCGGAAACGCCGGGCGCAAGTTTTTGGTGAATTCTTTTTTTGCAGGGGTCGACAAATCGCCGGTGGCACTGCCACCAGGACTCTAATTGAATCCGATCACGATAAAAGACGAGCCGGCTGATTTGGGCAACGCACCCTGACGTCGCGTCGTCTCCTGCGGTGCGAATATTTATGACCGTGGGTTTATTTTCTGGTACATTGGACTTCCATGGCTACTCGCAAAAGCGCGCGCATCTCGACGATGGTCGAATCGCATCGCGGACAGGGCGTTGATCCGCATTATGCTGGCTATTTCCATTGCTTTAACCGCCAGCTTTATTACGAAGCGCACGATGTTTTGGAAAATCTCTGGCTTGCGGACAAACACGGCGTGAATGGCGCTTTTTACAAAGGGCTCATCCAATTAGCCGGCGCCTTTGTGCACTTGCAGAAAAACCGCCTGCGCCCCGCCGCCGCCCTGTTCAAGCTGGCCCGCACGAATCTCGAAAAATATCCGGGGCTTCATGACCGGCTGAACTTAACTGCGGTCCAATCCCTCATCCAACATTGGCTGACCGAATTGGAATCGAAGAACTTTGAAATCAACCCCTTAAACGAGAAAAACACCCCGCACCTGGGACTGGAGGCCAATGAGTAAGAGGCGCATTGTGATCGCAGGCGGCACCGGCTTCATCGGATCCGCCCTTGCGGCGGATTGGCTCGCGCAGGGCGTCGAAGTGGTCGTGCTCACCCGTTCGCCACGGCAGCGGAACGACAGTGCAATTGAAGTCCAATGGGACGGCGCCCATATCGGCGAATGGATCCAATACCTGAGCGGCGCGGAGGCGGTCATCGGTCTCGCCGGGAAAAATATTAATTGCCGGCACACGCCCGAAGCAGTCCGGGAGCTGACCAAGTCACGAGTCAACGCGGTTCAGACCCTCGCCGCCGCCATTGGACACGTCACGAGGCCGCCGGGTGTTTGGGTCCAGGCCAGTGCCGTTGGATTTTACGGCAATTGCGGCGACGCCATCCTCGATGAACGTTCGCCCAACGGCGACAATTCGCTGGCTGAAATTTGCCGGCAATGGGAAGGCGCTTTTGAGTCTGCGCGTGTTCCTCGAACCCGGAAAGTGTTGTTGCGAATCGGCGTCGTCCTCGGTCGGGAGGGAGGCGCTTTGCCGGTGCTGGCGCGGTTGACGCGCTTGTTTCTGGGTGGGCGGGCCGGCAATGGAAAACAGTTCGTCAGTTGGATACATGTGAAGGATTTGACGAGGATGTTTCTCGAAAGCGTACGGCGCGCAGAGCTTGTGGGGGCGTTCAATGCTGTGGCGCCGAGTCCGGTCACGAACAAAGAGTTGATGCGGCAATTGCGCCGTGTGTTGTGGCGTCCGTGGAGCCCGCCGGCACCGGGTTGGGCCATCAAGATGGGCGCGCGGCTAACGGGGACCGAGCCCTCGCTCGCTCTGGATGGCTGTCGTGTTTTGCCGAAACGATTTTCGGAGGCCAGGTTTGAGTTTCAGTTTCCGGAACTTCGTGAAGCGCTCATCGATTTAAAATGAGCGGATGGCAACACGGGCGTATAACTCCTGGGAATGGGCGCGCAAGTCGTTACCATTCAAACTGATTTGCCTGGAAATTTTATGCGGCGCATTGATTTCCCGTTCGGCTGTCGCTATGGTGACACCATGAATCTAAAGTCGCCGTTCTGTCTTTTTTTTCGCGCAGTTATTTCGTTCTCCGCGGTTGCGATCATATTGTGGGTCGCGCCTCTGGCAACAGCGGATGAGTCATCGGCCCCGACGAACTCCGCGGCGGTCAAATCCGGGTTGAAACTCACTTATACCGAAAATTTCAACAGTCCGAAAACAAAGAACTTAGGGGTCGGCTGGACCCGAGCTTCGCACTACGGCGAGGTCAACGAAAAGATTTTGCGTCATCGATTGTATTTTGTGATTCCCAGTGGCCACGATATTCCGTGGGGGTCGGCGACGCTGGATTTGACGAATACAGCCATCCTTGGTCACGGTTTGCATCCGGGTGATTATTTTGAAGTGACCATGCGCCGCGAGAGCCCGGAAGGCAGCATGGGTGTCGAACTGTTCGATTCGGATCAGCTGCGGGTCGGCAGCGATATTGTCAGCGGCGAGTCTGCGTTGATGGCCTGGAATGGCACGACCTGGGTCCCGATCTCCTTTGACAAACAGGGTTTGCCTTTAAAATTTGATTGGAACGAGCCTCACACCATCGGTGTTCGTTTTGATTCTTCCGACGGCCAGCGCGCCAATTTTAACTATTACCTCGACGGAAAATATGTTGGATCGTGTCCGGTGACCCGGGTTGAACCCGTGCTGGACAAAATCGGGGTTTATACGCAAACGAAGACCGCCAACGCGAGATTTGAATTCTACGATCTAAAAGTCTACGCCGCTCCAGGCTCGTAGTTTATTTCCTATTCTCCTTTCGACGAGAATTGGTCTTCCTTGGACCTGAACAACAGGTTGAAGGTGGTCATAGAGCCGTAGCAACGGCTGATGTATTGCTGCATTTCCACCTTTTCCGCGTCCGTTAAGACTGTGTGCGCGTTGACCTTTTGTTCCAGGACGCGGAGTTGGTTGCGGAGGCCGACTATTTTATGAAAGAAAACTTCCAGCGGTATTTCCTTGGTTTGCAACGTCGGGTCGGAGGGGTGCAGGACCATTTTTCCTTTTTGCCAGCGCGCGCCGAGTTCGATGGTGCTGGTGTCGGGTTGTTCCAGCCCGAGTTCCTCAACAACTCGTTCGATGATGGATTCCACAAATTGATTGAGCGGCTGGTCCAGGCCGGACACCGTCATGCCCGGCTCCGCCGGCACGATGCCGCTCAACTCCGGGTCCACGGTGCGCATGGTGTCGCTAAACCGCACCTCCGCCGTTTGCTCTGAAATCGTTTTTACGACACCAATTCCGTACTGCGGGTGCCGCACTGACATGCCGATGGTAAGTGCTTGAATTTTCATTTGTTGTTTATGAGTTGCATTACGATACACAGCCATGGGCAAAAAATCAAAGCAACGTAAAAAGAGAGAATTCGTTAGGTGAGGATCGAAGTTAGGCGCGTTTGGTGTACATGCTTTAGTGTGCTCCGGAACAGCCTGAAGCTTTAGCGTGTCCCGTCTCGTACGATCCCGAAGCGGTTCGCGGACGGAACTTTTTCCTTTTTACTTTTTCCTTTTTAATTTGGCCTGGTCTGCCATCTCCTGACGTTTCAATACAAATCGGGCCAGTTCATCGTAGTCGGCGCGCAGTTTTGGGTTGTCCGAATAGGCAAGCCGGTACAACGCTCCCCCACCCTCGTACCATGCCATGGCCGCGCCGTCGCGGACGCCATTGCGGATGAATGCGTCGAGGTAGGCGTGAAATCGGGGCTCATAGACAGACGGATTGGTGATCATGCGCGGATCAAATTCTATTTCCAATCCCATGCCGTGAGCGCGGGCAAAGTCGCAGGCATTTTGCAGCCGTGACGGTGGCAGTTCCGGATGAAAAAAGAAATTCGGCTGAAGCCACGCTTCATCGAAGCCAAACGATTTCCAATCGCCTAACGGTGTGTTGATATGGTAACTCGGGATCCAAAAGAACTCCTTGCCGCGCGCATGGACGGCCCGGGCCAGGTCTGGAAAAATACCCGTTGTGCTCGCCGACTGTTCGGCGACCCAGTAAAACCCCGCAAGGTCCAATTCTTTGGGCGCGAGGTCTTTCCAGCGTTGCAGTTCCATGTCCAAATACCACGTGCATGCGGCGAGACGATCTGCCTTGTTGTGAAAATCGAGCGGCCGGCCATCCAAATCGCCCCAATTGGTCTGGCCTGGTTCGGGCACCGGCAGGGTCAGAACAACCTGCCGTCGGCGGGCTGGCTCGCCGATTCGGCCCGCAGCCGCCTCAACCGCTTTTTCGAGGTTTGGAACGCCGTCATTATTCGCAAAATTCCGCTGCAATAACTGTTCCCATTGATCCTTGTTTGCGTGCTTGAGGCCGGAGAACTGTTCGTAGGTGTGGCCGCGGCCGTCTTGAAATTCGATAATCAGAAATCCGTCAAAGAGCCATTGTTCTTTGCCCGTATTTCGATCCTGGTAAGTGACGTAAGGGGCAAAACGACTCACCGTCCATCGCGGACGCTGGACGCCGCCCTGGTAAATGAGCATCAGGTCTGTGGCCTTTGAGGAGTCCGATTGCGAAAGCGGAAAATAATCCGCCTTCAATGCCATCGCCGAAAATAAAAGCGTGAGAGTGAGGAAAAATCGTCCGTTCATCGATGCAGTCCATATATCAGATGGATGGATACGATTGCCACATTTTTCGGTGGCAGCGCCACTGGGCGCATCTTGGCGCTGTTCTTGGTAGCAGGGATCCCGATGCATCGGGACGCTGTCCGCGCCGCGTGTAGCGGCGCAACGAGCGTAGTTGGACGTTGTATCGCGGGTGTTCCGCGCGCTCTACGCGCGGTGACGGCGCAGCGCGCCGTCCCTGCCACCTCCAAAATGAAGGACAGTGTCAAGATGCGCCCCACCACTTGCATACCTGAAATCCAGAATTTCTTTTTTCCTTTTTTCTTTTTAAGTTCTCCTTTTCATGAAACACGCGCAGCCGGCAACAAGAGCAAAAGGAAAGCCGCAGATTAAACTCTCGCTATCGCGCGACTTCACTGTCAGCGACCGAATTTTTGGACGATTTACCCGGGGCGGCCCCCGAAAGTTTTCGGGGTTGCCCCGGGCTACTATCGTCCGCCCTTCCCGGGCTTTCAGTTTGTGGTTTCGCCGAAAGTATAGAATTATCGCCGGATTGTTTGTAACAACGAGGCGACATTGCCGGTTCCTGGTTACAATGCATACGAAGACTACAATCGTAGCGGCTCTTGCCATCCTTTGCCTGATGCTGACGTCGTGCAGTAATCCGCAATCGCAGTCGTCCCGTGAGAGGCGGGCGGCGGATCGGGAGGTCCGCCCTACCAGGTCGGACAGGCATTCTCTTCCCAATTTGCTCATCTACGCCAATCCTTTTTGCGGCACGACTCATGACGGCGGTTTGTACCCCGGCGCCACGGCACCGTTTGGAATGATCCAGTGGAGTCCTGATTCCGGAACGCGACCGACGCTGGCCGGCTATAATTATCGTAGTTCGTCCATTGATGGTTTTAGCCTCGACCACTTGAGCGGCGGCGGTTCCGGGTACGGAAGCGATTTCGCCTTCATGCCAATTTGCGCGGATGGCCTGGCCGCCGCGCCAACGAATCGTTACGCCTTCAATACTTCATTTTCACACACCCACGAGGACGCACAGCCGGGTTATTACAGCGTCCAATTAGATAATGGCATCCGCGCGGAATTGACCGCGACGACCCGCACAGGTTTTGGCCGGTTCACCTATCCATCCAGCGCACCGGCAACGATGGTCATCAACGCCGGGAGCAATATCAACGGGACGACAAATTCATCCGTCGAAATTGACCCCGCGTCTCACTCCATCAGCGGTTCGGCTACTGGCGGGCATTTCCTCGGTCATCCCAATTTCTACACACTTTATTTTTACGCAGTATTTAATCGTCCATTTAGCCATTTCGGTACGTGGAGCGGGAAACAATTATTGAAGGGACAAACAAAGGCACACGGAAAAACATCGGGAGCGTACGTCGTTTTTGACGCAGGCGACGGGCGAACAGTCCTCGCCAAAGTTGGCGTTTCGTATGTCAGTGTCGCCAACGCCCGCGCGAATCTCGAAAGTGAGAATCCGGTTACCGCGTTCTCAACAAATGATTTTGATTGGGCGATTCAAGCTGCGGGCAATGTTTGGAATTCATGGTTGAATCGGATCCAAATCAGCGGAGGTTCCGTGGCGGACCAAAAGACTTTTTATTCAATGCTCTATCACCTGCTTCTTGCCCCCACGATTTGTTCCGATGCCAATGGCGAGTATCGGGGTTATGATGGACATGTCCACACGCTCCCGCCGGGTCACGCTCAGTACGGGAATTTTTCCGGCTGGGACATTTATCGCAGCGATTGTCAGTTTTTGGCGATGATTGCGCCGGTCGAAGCAAGCGATATGGCGCAATCGCTTTTGCGGGATTATCAGCAGGGCGGGGCGTTTCCGCGCTGGGGACTCGTTGTGCAGGACAGCGGTGTGATGGACGGAGATCCTGCGGCTCCCATCATTGCAGGATTCTACGCTTTCGGGGCGACGAACTTTGACACACACGCAACCCTGGCTGGCCTGGTCAACGCGGCCACCAATCCCGCGGTCATGGCTCCACGAACGCATATCTTTGAGCGTGACGGTCTCGCGGATTACCTGGGCCTGGGTTACGTGCCTGAAGACCAGCACGGCATCTGGAACGGATACGGCAATGTCTCGATGACGCTCGAATATGACGCCGCCGACTTTGCTGTGTCACAATTGGCCGCCAGGCTTGGCGACTCTGCCGACAGCGCGATGTTATTGCAGCACGCCCAAAACTGGCGGCATCTGTTCAATCCACAGACGGGATATTTTCAAATGCGCCGCCACGACGGAGCCTGGGCGCCGGGCTTCACGAATAATGTGCTCGAATACGATGGCAACCGGGCCTATCAAGAGGGTACCGCCTCCCAATATGTCTGGATGGTCCCATTTAACATAAATGGACTTGCGGACGCGCTCGGTGGTCCTGACATGGCAACAAAACGGCTCGACACGTTTTTCATCCAATTAGACGCCGGGGACAATTCTGTTTATGCCTATATGGGAAATGAACCATGCCTGGAAACCCCATGGATATATTGTTTCCTTGGACGGCCGTGGAAGACTCAGGATGTTGTGCGCCGGGTGTTAAAGGATCTGTATTCTTCAAAGCCGGATGGTTATCCGGGCAACGATGATCTTGGAGAAATGTCATCATGGTACTTGTGGGGAGCCCTTGGAATGTATCCAGAATTGCCTGGCTCGGATGTTCTGGTGCTGGGCAGCCCATTATTTCCAAAAGCGGTCCTGCACTTGAAGCAGGGCGATGTGATCATCAATGCCAGGGGCGCAGCAGATGATGCTCCTTACGTCCAAAGTTTGACCATCAATGGCCAGCCATGGAACACGCCATGGATTCGTTTTTCTGACATTTCAAAGGGGGAAATTCTCGATTATTCCCTTACCCGGACGCCAAATGAAAAGTGGGGAAGCGCCATGTCGGCGGTCCCTCCGTCCTACCAATAACATTTAGTGGCGCGAATTTTCCGATTTTGGGCCCAAAATCCCTGGCAGCGTCCAATTTTATATCACAAAACCAGCCTTTTGGACGGGCAATTATGGTGATTCCGAGCGTGGCCGCCAAACAGGCATTGAACCTGCTTTCCTGCTGCCCTTAATTAGCTATGGCAGGAAATAATCAGAGGGTGCCGGCGTCCGATCCCATACTTTTAAAGACGGTAAACCACGAGACCAATGGGAATTCGGGACACCGGGACCTGGCCGCGATCAACGCGAAACTCGTCCGGGAAAACGAGCAACTCGCGCGCGAACGCGATTTGCTGCGAGTCATCATCGATAACCTGCCGGACTCCATCTATGCCAAGGATTCCAACGGTCGAAAAACTTTGGCCAATCCCGCGGATTTGATAAACCTCCGGTGCAAGACTGAGGCTGACGCCATCGGAAAAAGCGATTTCGATCTCTTTCCCCGGGAGATAGCCAAACAATTTTGGGCTGACGACCAAAGGGTCATCCAGGGCCAGCCCGTCATCAATCGGGAGGAGTTTTTTCACGACGAACAGGGACACAAACGCTGGCTCCTGACCAGCAAGCTGCCTTTGCGCGATGCGGACGGCAAGGTCATCGGGTTGATCGGCATTGGGCGGGACATCACCAGGCAAAAGCAGGCGCAAACTGAACTGGCGTACGAGCAGCAGTTGCTCCAGGCACTACTGGAAAATTCGCCCACCCGGATTTTCTTCAAGGA
>DASXYX010000030.1:0-227532 GCA_036502245.1 Verrucomicrobiia bacterium | reverse complement strand
AAATACGGCTTCGACAGCCTCGGCGGCTTCGGCAAACTGCTCGGCGCAGTCTATCTCGCAAGTGCGCTCTTCATTTTCATCGTGCTCGGCATCATCGCCCGGCTCGCGCGCGTTTCGCTCTGGCAATTCCTCAAATATTTCAAAGACGAAATTCTTGTCACCTTTGCCACCGCTTCCACCGAGGCGGTATTGCCCCGGATGATGGCCAAGCTCGAGCAACTCGGCTGCGCCAAACCGGTCGTCGGCATGGTGTTGCCCGCCGGATACACATTTAATGCCGACGGCACCTCGATCTACCTCACGATGGGCGCCATCTTTATTGCCCAGGCCACGAACACGCCGTTGACGTTGCACGATCAGTTGCTTCTGCTTGTCGTCTGTCTCTTCACCTCCAAAGGTTCTGCCGGCGTGGCCGGGGCTGGATTCATCGCGCTCGCCGCCACCCTGGTCGCGACCAACCGGATTCCCGTGGCCGGACTGGTCCTGCTCGTCGGCATCGATCGGTTCGTTAATTCCGCGCGCGCCGTGACCAATCTCATCGGCAACGGCATTGCCACCATTGTCGTCGCGCGTTGGGAAAAGGCATTCGATGAAAAACAAGCCGCCGCCGCGCTGGCTGAAAAAAGTTGAAAGTAATGTTTATGTGGAATTTTCGCCAGATGTTGGCAACCTGAACGGGAACTTTTCAGGTGAATTGGCTCTATCATAACATCGCGCGGCCCATCCTCTTCGCGCAGGATGCGGAGCGCGCCCACGATTTCACGCTCAAACTCCTCGCCCGCGCCAGCCGCAGCGATTTGGCGCATCGGGCGCTGGAAAGATTTTTTCCCGTCCCGGAGATTCTCGTCGAAGTCTTTGGCCTCAAATTTTCCAATCCCATCGGCCTCGCCGCCGGTCTGGATAAATTTGCCGCCGCTGTTCCTGTTTGGGAAAAACTCGGCTTCGGCTTCTGCGAACTGGGCGGCGTCACCTGGCACCCTCAGCCCGGCAACCCCGCGCCGCGCATGTTCCGCGTCGTGGCGGATGGCGCCATCGTCAATCGCATGGGATTCAACAATCCCGGGGCTGAACGCATGGCCGAAGCGCTGGCCGATTGGAAACAATCCGGCCGCTGGCCCAAACATCCCGTGGCGATCAACCTCGGCAAATCCAAGATCACGCCCCTGGAAAAAGCCGCGGAAGATTACGCCAATTCCTTTCGCGCGCTGCGCGAATACGCCGATTTCTTTGTCGTCAACGTCAGTTCGCCCAACACGCCCGGCCTGCGCCAATTGCAGGATAAATCCGCTTTGGCCGAAATCCTCGCCGCCATCCACGAAATCCAGCGCGGTGCTGCCAAACAAAAACCCATCCTCGTAAAGATCGCCCCCGACCTTTCCTTCGAGGCCGTGGATGAGCTTTTGGAACTGGCAAAATCGCAAAACATCTCTGGCATCGTCGCCACCAACACCACACTATCGCGTCCCCAAACCAGCGATGCCTCACGCCAGAAAATTTATTCCGAAACCGGCGGGCTGAGCGGCAAACCGTTGCGCGCGCGCAGCACCGAAATGATCCGGCATATTCACAAACAAACGCGTGGGCAACTGCCCATCATCGGCGTCGGCGGCATTTTTAATGCGGACGACGTCTGGGAGAAATTCCGCGCCGGCGCCGGCCTCGTCCAGATTTACACCGGTCTGGTGTACGAAGGCCCCGGTCTCGTGAAAACCATCGTGACCGATCTCGTTCTTCGCATGGAGAAAGAAGGCATCAAAGATTTGAAGCAAATCATCGGCACAGCCTGACGCATTTTCATCGTTTAGACTTTTTTGCGGCAAAAAATCTGCTACAATTCTTCAATGCGTTTTGCGTTCTCAAAATATCACGCGCTGGGCAACGATTATATCGTGCTCAATCCGAAAGATTGGCCGCCGCCGCTCACGCCCGAGCAGGTCAAAACCATCTGCCATCGCAATTTCGGCGTCGGCTCGGACGGCATTCTCTTCGGGCCGTTGCCCTCCAAAAAAGCCAAGTGCGCCCTTCGCATCTTCAATCCGGACGGCAGCGAAGCCGAAAAAAGTGGGAACGGCCTGCGCATCTTCTCACGCTATCTGTGGGACAAAAAAATCGTGCGCAACGGCGAGTTCAAGATTGAGACCCTTGGCGGCATCGTCCATTCCACCGTTTTAGAAAAAGGCCAGACCGTGCGCGTGGACATGGGCGTCGTCAGTTTTTGGAGCGACGCGATCCCCGTGGCCGGCCCGCGCCGCGAAGTCATCAACGAGCCGATCCATCTGCGTGGTGAGCGCTATAACTTCTGCGCCGCTACCATCGGCAACCCGCATTGCGTGTTGCCCATGCCCAGGATCAGCCCCGAATTTGCCAAACAGATCGGGCCGCTGTTGGAGACGCACGCGCGTTTCCCCAATCGCACCAATGTGCAACTCTTGAAAGTCCTCGACCGGAATAATATCCAGATCGAGATCTGGGAACGCGGCGCCGGCTACACCCTGGCCAGCGGCAGCAGTAGCAGTGCGTCCGCCGCCGTGGCGCACAGGCTCGGCCTCGTGGACCGGGACATTACCGTCCACATGCCCGGCGGAAAGATCCGCATCGAGATCGGCGAAGGCTTTTCCATTCGCATGACCGGCGGCGTCACCAAAGTGGCGGATGGCGTAGTCTCTAAAGATATGTTTGCCGGCACGATGACGAAGGGTTGACTGAATTCAGTATGATATTCGCACGTCACCCTCTCCCCTCAACGGGGAGAGGGATTAAGGGTGAGGGGTGAGAATAAAATGAGTCGTTGAACGGTCTGCATTTGTTAAAACCCTTTGCCTTGCCGTGGAACTTTTTTATCTTGGGTTCGTCTCATAGGATGAGAAAGAAATTATATTGGGTCATCGCAGGCCTGGCCATCGTCTTTGCGCTCATGCAACTGGCGAACCCCTCCCGCGTCAACCCGCCTGTCACCAATCCCTTTCCCATCACCAACGCCCCGCCGCAGGTCGCGGCCATGTTGCGCGCCGCCTGTTATGATTGCCATTCGGACGAGACCCGCTGGCCGTGGTATTCGCACATCGCGCCCATGTCCTGGCAGATCGCCAACGACGTCAACGAAGGCCGCAATAACCTGAACCTCTCCGATTGGCCCACCGACCCCATGCGCGCTGCGAAAAGGATGGAAGCCATGAGTGAAGAGATCGATTATCACGAAATGCCCCTGAAAAAATATACTCTCATCCATGCCGACGCCCGGCTTACCGACAGCCAGCGCCAGGCGATGGAAGACTGGCTGCAAGCCCAGGCCAAAATATTGAAAGCGCAGAAATAAGGCAGGGTGGGCGGAGCGACATTGCCTCGTCTCAAGTTCAACACTATAATTCTACCGTGTTGCACTCCGAACTGATTCCCGCCGCCGACAAAAACTCCCGCCGCCTGATGATCATGCTCCACGGCCTGGGCGACAGCATCGAAGGATATCGGTGGCTGCCCGAAGCCCTGGGATTTCCCTGGCTCAACTACCTCCTCGTCAACGCGCCCGACCAATACTACGGCGGATATTCCTGGTTCGACTATCCGCACGACATCAAGCCCGGCATCCTGCGCAGCCGCAAGCTGCTGCTCGCCTTGCTCGACGATCTGCGCGGGAAATATCCGCCGGGGCAGACCATTCTCGGCGGCTTTTCCCAGGGCTGCCTCATGACCGTGGACGTGGGGCTGCGCTATCCGCACAAACTCGCTGGCCTCGTCGGCATCAGCGGCTGGGTCTTTGAGATCGAGACACTGCTGAAAGAAATTTCCCCCATGGCGCGCGAGCAACGCCTGCTCCTGACCCATGGCCAGTTCGACCCGCTCATCCCCTTTGCCGAAGTGCGCAAACAGGCGCAACAACTGAAAACGGAAGGTTTCGATGTCCAGTGGAATGAGTTCCCCAAAGACCACACCATTTATGGCGAGATAGAGATCGCCGTGATCCGAAAATTTATAAGCGCCGGCTATTCCGAAGAATAACCGGCGCAGTCGCGTTGAAGCCGGGTGGAGACGAACGCGTGGTTGTGGTTGCCGCGCCGTGCGCGCGGACTTGGTAAGATTTAGTTTTTGAAATTGTGTCGCGCATTGACCTCCTGAACCTGATAAAGCCGGTAAAGTTTCCAAATATGAAGGCCCGTCCGCACCCTGTTCCTTCTCCCCTCAACGGGGAGAAGGTTAGGATGAGGGGTGAGACCGCAGACAGGTGTAATTCCAGCCATTTCATTGGATGTTGGGCGTTGAATGTTGAATGTTCCCACAATTCATCACTTACACCTTCACTTCACGCGCCGCGCCGGGTATCCAGATCTGTTCCGGACGAGGTTCGGCGGGCACGCTCCAGTCCATCGCGCGCCCTACCACGTCGCGCATCTGCGTGAACCACCAGTTGGCGCGGGCGATCCGTCCTTGCGGCGGCGCGGCGGAGATTTTCAGGCCGGCCAGTCCCAGTTCGAGTTGTTTGTTTGTCGCATTGATTGTGTTCATCATGCGAACGATTTTGCCAGAGAGGGTGGGACAAATGGTGTCCAAGCCTAAAAATAGATTTGGGATATTTTCTGCAAATCGTGCTCTTCTTTTAAGGAAGAGAAAAATCAACCGAACTCCAATAAAACAAGAGGCAATTCAGCCCATCGTCCCTCCTCATCCCCCCTCATCCCACTTTACAGTTGACACTACCATGCGCCATCCCCTATATTTTGCCCATGGATAAGTTGAGAGTAGAAAAAAAGAAGAGTCAGCTTTTAGAGCAAATTGCCAAAACCAAAGAAATTCTAAAAGTGTTGGAAGGGCAATATAGTGTATTAGTTGAACTAGATAGCAACGACTCCACGCAACGGGTTACGCTCGTAGGCGAAGCTCAACGCGCGATGGAAACACTTGGGGATTTTACAAAAAAGCAGCTCGATAAATGGATTCGAGACTCAAATCCAAGTCTTGAATTTAATATCAAATCTCTTGATCGGTCTATTTCTGAGGGGATTTCCGATGGTAAGATAAAGGTATTAAAGGTGAATATCGGAAACAAAATGCCCACCGTTTATCAATGGACAGGTGCTAAACCAATGACTATAGCAGTTTAGCAGGGGCGGCGGGATTCCCCTCGGACAGCGTTGCCATAGAGGACGCATCCAAGACCCCGCCGTTCCCTGCCACTAACTTGAAAAAGTTTAATTTAGATAAAATTCCAAGTCAAATCGAAGCAGAAACTATTTTCAGTCAAGCGTTTACACTATTAACTCACTGTTGTAGTTCAACCACATCCCCCTCTTCCAGCGGCACGACTGCTCCCTGAAAAAGCATTTTGGCATCAATCGTCGCCGTCTCGCCATTACGGGTGATCGTTATTTTTGTAGGGGCGTACTGGCCCAGATAATTCGCCGTGGCGATGGCCTGTGAGAGCGTCAGTCCCTGCACCCACGGCACATGCTGGATCTGCACCGCGCCTAGGACAGTGACACTGGCATTTTGCTGATCCTGCTGTTCCCGCAGAACGGCATTTTGGCCCGCAAGATACGCCTTCTCCTGCTGCTCCCGGTTGGACGCGCATCCGCCCGTAGCCAGCGCCAAAATCAATATGACAGAAAAAAATCTCATCAGAATTGAACAATTCAAGTAACCAAACGCTTCCGACGAATCAAACATTTTTTTAAGGGCACAATTTGGACCCGAACGCGATTGAAAAAATGGATGCCTCATGATTGTCTCACCCCTCCTCCTAACCTCCTCCCCGTTGAGGGGAGGAGGAACAGGATACGGACGTCTCCTTTAGTAATTGAGCAGTTGGTTTCGATTGACATTGAAACATTCAAATATCGAAGACCGTCCAATCGTTATCCTCTCCCCTCAACGGGGGAGAGGAATTAAAGGTGAGGGGTGAGAGCGAAAAGAGGCTTGAATCTGCTCTACAACCGGCCTAAGACTCCAAGTCGATGGTCTGTTTCGAATATGAAACGCTGAATCAGTCGCTTGAACTTTTTCTCTTTGGACGTATTGTTCAAACAACAAAGGAGAAATGACAAAGGGAATTTATGGATCAATCTTCAAACGAAACCATCGAGCGCATCTATCACGGCTGGAACGACGCCCTGGCGCACCTCACGGTCGAAAATGTCGGAAACCTGCTCTCATTTTATGCACCGGATGCCGTGCTCGAAAGCCCGCTCGTGCCGCATCTGATGAAAACGCCCACCGGCGTTTTGCGCGGGCACGATGAGTTGCGGAAATTATTGGAGGAATTGGCGCGCACTCAGCCGCCGACGCGGAAATTTTACCGCACCAGTTATTTCACTGACGGCAAAAAAATCATCTGGGAATATCCGCGAGCCACGCCGCAGGGCGATCAACAGGATTTTGTCGAGGTGATGGAGATCGAGAACGGTCTCATCAAAAAGCATTGCGTTTATTGGGGCTGGTTCGGTTTCGGCGTCATTCAACGCGACGAACACCATCGGAAAAAATCATGAGCGCGCCAGCCGGCAACCCACTCTCTCAATTACCCGTTCCTAATGAACGCAGAAAGTTCTTCAACGGATCTGGACTGTTCCCGCCCGCCACGTGCTGAAAAAACTGCCCGCTCTTCAGGTCAATCAGCGCCACCAACCCAAGCAAATCCGTCGTCGTTTTGACGTGCGGTACAGGGCAGTTTTCCAGCCCAACCGTTTGCTCATAATCGTTCAGTGGATTTTGCAGATCGATATATTTCTCTGTCTCGAACGAAACATTGAGCATGTCAATGCCGGTAAATTCATATCCGGTTTGTTCCTTGAAATTGACAGTGGGAACCATGATTTGAGGCTTCTGCGCTGGCGCCGGTGCGCCGCCCGGATGCGACGGTTGTGGGGCCGCGCCAGTTTGCGGGGTGTGTGACGATGCCACGGGCCTTTGGGAAGACGGAGTCGCTGAAGCCTGCGCTGCTGGTGTCGTTTCCCCTGCCATCGCCAGAACGTTCAACTGTCCGCTTTGATTCTTCACAATATCGAGTTCCCCGAACTTCAGCCGCATGAGTGTTACGTGGATTTTCCGGTCCATCAACGCCTGCCAATCATATTCGATATGGATTTCGGGGATATTCATGAACGGTGCGCCCGCGAATTCTTTTGTGTTATAGATCTGCAGGTTTTGGATCTCAATGGCCGGCTCGGTGAGACTCACATGAAGATGTCCGATCTCCGCGTCCATGCCCGTCTGCTCCCGGATATTGCGCTCCATGATATTCTTCAAGATCGTGTTATAGGTCAGCAGCAGGACAACCACCGCCACCAGCACCAGGCATACCACCGCCAACACCAGCCGGAACAACCATTTGAAGATGAATTTAAACATGGTGGATTAAAGCGGCACGTCTTCCGCCCTAACTTCCAGGCATTCGTCCTGGTCCTCCCAGATCGCCGCCGCGTAAAAATTCAACAGTTTTGGCGCCAATTCCTTTCCGGCGCGCGACAAAAGTTTCTCCGCCTGTTCCGCCGCGTTTTCGTAGGCGGCATCATAATTTCCCGCGCCCCGGCGTTGGCGGTCGTCCCAATGCGCGACGGCGTGCACCGGCCCATATTGCTGCGCCCAGGTCTCGATGTCTTCACGGGCCCCGGCAGGGATTTCATCGAATGGCACCAATGTTTCGCTGCAGTGCAGGCAGAGCAATCCCGATTCCCGCACGTCCCGCGTCAGCAACGGCAACAAGGGCGCGCGACAGCACGGCGATTCCACGTATGCTGCCGGCGGCGTGGCCAGGCGTTTGTGCCAGATCTGGCGTTCGTGGCCGCTTTGCGCTGCCAGGCGATATGCGCCGATGAGCGGATGCGTCGAGCGCCACGCCTTGCCTTCAAGCTGGCCGAGCGTCTGCGCCAGCCAGCGCGCCAGCGTCAGGTCGTCGAAATCCGCGAACACGCGGCCATACTCCTTCCAGAGCATGTCCAGCGGTGAATCGGATTCAAATGCCATGTCGCAGCATGGCGCGGGAAAAAAGTTTTGTCGAGGACGATGGGACAGGAGTCGGCAATATTGTCCCAAAACCACAGCCGCCATTTGCGTAGCCGCGCGAAGCGCGCGTTTCATCTGCGGCCATAGTTTTTATTGATATGCTCTAACAACGGAAAATAATTTAGCAATTCACTCCGTATTACAGACCCTCAAAACCAGAAGACAATCGCAAATCGTATATCGCCAATCATAAATCACTTCACAATCGGTTCCACCAGACTGCCGTCGGTTTGGCCACGTCGAAAGTCACGCGCTTATCGGGGCTGTCCAGCGTGTAAATCTGGTAACTCATCGGCTTTAGGGAAAAATGGCCCGCCGCTACACGGCGCAGGCGGTGTTGCACGATCCATAATGGGCGGAACACCCGGATCCACGTTGGGATCATTTGTTCCGTCTCCTTTTTCTCGCGGATGGCATTGGGTTTCAGGTTCATGTTCTCGCCGGTGTCGGCGAACACGGAGGTGAAAGCATCGCACACGGCCATCGGCACTTTGGCTTTCATCAGCGCCAGTATCCAATGATAGTCTCCCAGGTCCTTCCATTTTGTATCAAAAAAAATGGCTCGCTCGGAAATGACCTTGCGCCGGATGAAGATTGAACTGGTCAGGATGGGAAAACGATAACGGATGCCCTGGGGATGCGGCACCATCTGGTGCCGGTGGCAGACATACTGCCCGTTGCCGTCCGTGATGATCGTTCCCGCCAGCGCGATCTCCACCTGCGGATGCGCTTCAAAAAATTCCTGGATCGCCACCAGCGCGCCCGGAAGATATTGCTCATCGCAATTCAGATAAGCAAGGATGTCGCCGGTGGCTCGCCGATAACCGCGATTGACCGCGTCATACATTCCCCCGTCCCTTTCAATGAACGCTTTTACGCGTGGATCGCGCGGCAACCACTCTTGCGTGCCATCATCCGAACAGGAATCCTGCACGATATGTTCAAACTCCACACCCTTTTGGTCCGCCACCGAAGCGATGCAAAGCTTCAGCCATTTTGCGCTGCGGAAGCTGGGCGTGATGATGGAGAACTTCATCACTGGATGGTCTAAAAGAACCAGCCTGATGACAAATCATTTGACGGCATTGGCATTCCGCTTGTCGAAAGAAAATTCAGGGAAATCGTTATTCATCCGCTGTTGTAATTTTTCGAGGATTTCCAGCGCCTGGCCGTTTTGGGTCGTGGGTTCCTGGACCGGGTCCGTCGTTTTGGAAAGCACAAACAGCTCCGGACAATTGAGGATCTCCGATGGCGCGGACAAACCGCATCGCCGGAAAAGCTTGGCCGTTTCTCCCGCAAAATCGGTTTCGAAGAGATCGTAAAACGCCGGCACATAGCGGTCAGGCCCGTTTTTGATGCGGCTGATGCTGTCACGGACCAGATCATAGGTCACCGCCAATTGTTGCGCCGTTTGCACTTCTAGCGAAGCATTGGGAAGTTTTAATCGCTCCGGGATTCTGATCCCCCATCCCGTCTGGCCGGTCTTTTTTTTCAGTCCCAACAGGGACCGGTAATTGTCAACGGGCTTTCGGATACAATGCACGAAGATCGCGTCCGGAAACAACGCGTCGAAATATCTTATTTTCAATGAGAATCCGGGTTGCTTCAACACCAGCCGCGATTTCTTTAGCGTGTAGAGCCGTTTTTTTAGATCTGCCGGCAACGTACGCCGGGTCGTCTCATCCACATCCTCTTCCGTGAAAAATTCATCCGGACGCTGGTTCCATGAACCGGTGGGAGTTTGTAAATACCGGTTCCAATAACGAAGCCCTTCCGTAAGACTGAATCGGCCGCCCTCGATCCGGCCAATGCTCTTGGGTACGGAACGATATTGCCTGCTCTGCTCGGGTGAAAGAATTTTGCGGAGCAAAGAAGCGGAAAAAGGATGATTCGGAAAGCGATCGGCTACCGTTGTGAGGGCGTAAGCATCCGTATGTGCTGCCAGCAAAGCGTAAATGAAAGTTGTTCCCGATCGTTCCGGCCCCATGATGAAAATGGGGCGGTCGATCGGCGCAGCCAGGGCGCGCTGTTGATGGGCCAGGCGAAACAACGGCTCGGTGACCGTAAAAGCGCACCGGCACGCCAGCCATGCTGACTGTTTCACAAATTTATTCATTGCAGAACCGCAAAATTCTCCCGTTCAGGTTCAGTGGGTTCAGCCATGAGGCGCTAATTCCAATTGTCCCAGATGGGATAGAGCCAGTTCGAGCACTGTTTTCGAGCACCCTTCCACACCCTGGGAGATAGTATCAATAAAATGTGTGCGCTCGTGAGGCCGCGGCGGATCGAAAGGAAAATTTAACAGCTTGTCCAATTGCCCTGCCTGGGCGCGGTGATATAGGCCTTTGGGATCGCGTTGTATGCAAATCTCGATCGGCGCGTGAACATAGATCCATACCAATTTTTCTCCCAGCACCTTTGACACGATGTCCCGCTGGCTGTGTTGCGGCGCCATGGTGGAAACGATCACGTTGAGATTTTGTTCAGCGGCCAGCCGGGCTACTTCCGCGGCGCGTCGATGGTTTTCCGCCCGCGCCTCGGGAGTGTACGCCAGGTCTGAACAAAGTCCTGAACGCATATCATCACCATCCAGGTAAAACACGGGAACTTTTTGACTCAACAAAGCATCATAGAGGTTGCCCGCCAGCGTAGTCTTGCCGGCACCGCAGCGTCCATAAAACCAAAATACTTTTGTCATAACACTTTATTGGTGGTCACTGCAAAGGCGTCTGAGTAAATCCCCTGTTAAAGCTCGCCTTCGATACCGCGCATTACAGAACAGTAATCTATCACCGGCAAAAAAACTCGCGCAAGCGGAATTAATTTATTTTTGCGTAAGGTATTGTCCTACAATCGAAATCGTTGGGCAATCGGGATTAGGCGGCCCATTCCGAAAGCTCGCGCCGAAATTTTCAAGGCCGGCGCCGCCTGCCGCCGTTTGTACTCGGCAAAATTGACCTTGTTGAGGACATCGTTGACAGTTCCCGCCTCAAATCCTCTTTCGATTATCTGTTCTTTGCTCAAATTTTTCACCACGTAAAGGTCCAGGATGGCGTCGAGTATTTCATAAGGCGGCAATGAATCCTGGTCCTTCTGGTTTGGACGCAGTTCGGCGCTCGGAGGTTTCGAGATTGAATTTTTGGGGATCACAATTTTCCGTCCGTTCACCCAACGGGCGATCTTATAAACATCCGTTTTCAGGACATCGGCCAGGGGCGCCAATGCCCCGTTCATATCGCCGTACAGCGTGCAATAACCCACAGCCATTTCCGACTTGTTGCCCGTAGTCAATACGAGCGCGCCGAATTTGTTCGACAACGCCATCAACGTCGTCCCGCGCAATCGCGACTGCAAATTTTCCTCCGCCTCATTCGCTTTCAGTTTGGCGAAAATTTTCTCCAATTGCTTCTCCACCGCGCAAAAAGCCGGTTCGATCGGCAACACCTCATAATGGATGCCAAGATTTTTCGCGAGCGCTTCAGCATCCGTCAGGCTGCCCTCACTCGAGTACCTTGCCGGCATGGCCACCCCCAAAACATTGTCTTTCCCCAGGGCATCCACTGCCAGTACAGCCATGAGCGCCGAATCAATGCCGCCCGATAGCCCGATGATGACCGATTTGAATCCGCATTTGTGCGTGTAATCGCGGATTCCCAGCGACAATGCGGAAAAGATTTGCGCCTCGCGCGCGGGAAATCCAATTTTGCCTTTCGATTTTATTTTTTTCCTCGGCTCCAGGTCCGTGACAAAAATGTCTTCCTCAAATCCCTTTCCTGCCGCGATCACTTCACCACTTGAATCGAACGCCACGCTGTTTCCATCGAAGATCAACTCATCGTTGGCCCCCACCAGGTTGACCTGCGCCAGCGGAATTTTCTCATCGCGCGCCACGCGCCGCAGCATTTCCTGCCGCATACGCTCCTTGCCGTCATGCCACGGCGACGCTGAAATGTTCAGGATGATTTCGGCGCCTTGCGCAATCAAATCCTTCACCGGGTCGCGCCGATACAACCGTTCCGGCCAAAAATCTTCGTCGTTCCAGATGTCTTCGCAGATCGTGATGCCGATTTTTTTTCCCTTGAAAGCAAACGGCACAATTTTCTTTTCGGGCTCAAAATAACGGTCCTCATCAAACACATCATACGTCGGCAACAGGCATTTGTTTGTGCGCCAAACAATCTTGCCGTTCCGCAAAACTGCCGCGGCGTTCCGCAATGCGCGTCCGGGCCGTTCGGTGTTTTTATCAACGAAACCGACGCAGAGCGGCGTTCTACCGATTTTTTTAGCGACACCTTCCAAAGCGGCAAGGTTTGCCTGGACGAAATCATCACGCAGTAGCAGGTCGCGTGGCGGATACCCGCAAAGAAACAATTCCGGCGCCAGCACGAATTCCGCGCCGAGCGCTACGGCCCGCTCATAGCCGGCCAACAGTTTTTTCTGATTGGCCGCAAAATCGCCGATCGTCGAATTAAGCTGGAGAAAACCAACGTTCATTTACAATTTGCCGTTTTACGCCACTCACTATGCGCGAAAACAGGCAAACCATCGTAAATCGTAAATCGTAAATCGTAAATGACGTTCATTCAGCGCTCCGGACCGCTTCGGCCAGGCTCACCAGATGGCGTTCCAAAGTGAATTGACTCAAAAAATTCCCGCGCAACTGTTCCCCTGTCCGCCCGACCATCAAAATGAACAACGCATCAGCGATCTCCTCCGGCGACTGGCCTGATACCAGACCGGGATAATCCGGCGGAAACATCTCGGGCAGCGACCGCCATTGTGTCGTCACGATCGGCAGGCCAAACGCCATCGCCTCGATCAGGTTCACCGGCTGGTTCTCGCCCAGGTATTGTGTGGGAAAACAAAACAGGTCCGCCTCCCGCAATGCCTGCTCCTTCTTCGCATCGGACACAAAGCCGAGATATTCGACGGCTGCGGCGTATTCCGGTATACGCATGAGCCGTTCAAACTGCTGTTGCTCATCCGTCGTCACAAAATTGCCTGCCACGAACAATTTCATCCGCAGCAGCGATCGGCGCGCAGCCAGGTCGCGATTCGCCGTCACAATAGCTTCGATCGCCGCGAACAATCCTTTTTCCCGGGTACAATGCGCTAGATACAACACTTTGGCGATTTGCGGGTCCCCGCCCGTCTTGGCCACCTCGTAATCACTGATGATTTCACCGGCCAACAATTTTTTCCGCGCCAAAAACCGGGCACGTCGCCGCGGCAGGATTGTTTCAGTGAAATGAGGACACGGATCGGGAATGCCATTGCTCACCACCCGGATCTGTTCCGACAATAATTTTCTGGCGTCCGCCAGGTTGTATTTCGAGAGCACGACGCTCAACGACACCGGCTTGAACATCCGATAGGTTATCGCGCGCGACCGGATCTGCACGCACGTCTCCAGCCATTTGGCCAGTCCCGCCGCATGCCAGTGCAAAATGATTTTGTCGAAAAACGGCCGGCAGAGGAACATCACCAGCCAATCCCGGTAAAGCGCCACCGCCTTGCCCGGCGCCGGAACGTAATATAGATTCCGGACGTTATAGCGGTAACGGCACCAGATCGCCTGGAAACAATAAAACAGGACTAAAAACATCTTCCACCCGTGAAATTCCCCCACGTCCTCAAGGCTCTTGGAAAAACGCGCGTTAACGTGATAACAATCCACCCCAAAATCGTGCCCGCCATTCTTCTCGCCCTTCCGGCGGTCGCCACCCATCCCGTCGAGCATCAGCTTGACCATATAGCTCTGGCCATGGTGCGGCGGCGGCGTATGGGCAAAAACAAGTAACTTCATTCAAAATTCATGGTTTTCGATTTACGCGACCCATGAATTCTGAAATCGTAAATCGTAAATCGTGAATCGTAAATGACGAAGCGTGTCAATGTCCTGGGCGTCGGCATCAGCGTCCTGAATCTCCAGCTCGCGCTGGACGAGATTGCTGAAGCCGTCCGCGCCCGCCGCAAGGGCTATATCTCCATCACTGGCGTCCATGGCGTCATGGAGGCCCAAAGCAGCGAAGCATTTCGAACCATTCTGAACCGTTCCTTCCTCTGTACCCCCGACGGCATGCCCATGGTCTGGATGGGCAAGATCCACGGCCATAAAGAGATGCGTCGTGTTTACGGCCCTGACCTGATGCTCGATGTCTGCGCCTGGGGCGAAAAGAACGGTTGCCGCCACTTCTTTTACGGTGGCGCACCCGGCGTGGCCGATCTGCTCGCAGAAAAACTTAAAGCGCGCTTTCCCAAAATGGAAGTGGTTGGCACCTATACCCCTCCATTCCGCCCATTGAACACCGATGAAGAGAAGCAACTGACCGAAATGGTGCGCGCAGCCAAGCCGGACATCCTGTGGGTGGGTTTGAGCACCCCCAGGCAAGAGCGGTTCGCTGCCGAGTATCTATCCAAATTGGACGCAACGCTGATCATTGCCGTCGGCGCGGCGTTTGATTTCCATAGCGGACGCGTCAAACAGGCCCCGCGCTGGATGCAACGCACCGGCTTGGAATGGTTCTATCGCCTCTGCCAGGAACCGCGCCGGTTGGCGAAGCGCTACTTTAGGAACAACCCGTTATTTATCCTGAAAATCATCGGGCAATTGACTGGATTGAAGAAGTATTCGTTGGAATAGGAGTTTGCTTGTGAAAAAAATCACAAATTAACTTGCTTCGATTTTTTCCCCAAGTTACGTTGATTTTGTTTCGGTTTTGACAAATTACGTTTATGCGTACGGAGAGCGAAATTGGCTATAATTCGAAGATTGAAGGTGACGTTGTCGTCACCACCGTGGATGCCGCCCTGAACTGGTTCCGCAAAAACTCCGTCTGGCCCATGCCTATGGGTTTGGCCTGTTGCGCCATCGAATTGATGGCCGTCGGCGCCAGCCGCTTCGATATTTCCCGTTTTGGTTCCGAAGTGATGCGTTTTTCGCCCCGTCAGGCCGATTGCATGATTGTGGCCGGCACGGTCACCTACAAGATGGCCCTGGCTACCAGGCGGATATGGGACCAGATGCCCGAGCCGAAATGGTGCATCGCCATGGGTGCCTGTGCCTCCACCGGCGGCATGTATCGCAGTTATGCGGTATTGCAGGGTGTGGACCAGATTATCCCCGTTGATATTTATGTAAGTGGCTGTCCGCCGCGGCCCGAAGCCGTGCTGGATGCGCTGATGAAACTGCAAGACAAGATCAGCAAACAGCCTGTCATCGAAAAGATGACGATAACCAATTTAAACAAGGAAGCCGCCTGACCGGGACATGACTTCTCTCGAAGCCGCCAAAAAATTAAAGCAACGATTCGGAGACCTGGTTTCCGAACCGACCGAATTTCGTGGCGAAATCTCCGTCACCATTGGCGATGCCGAACAGATTGTCGAAGTCTGCACGTTTGCGAAACAGGATTTGGATTTCTGCTACCTGGTGGACATCACCAGCATTGATAATTACGGCGATGATCCCCGCTGGACGATTGTTTATCATCTGCGCGGCCTGCGCAACGGATGTGAACTGCGCCTGAAAACCAGTGTCAGTGAGGAAAAATCAAAGCTGCCTAGCATTCTAACTGTTTGGGCCACAGCCAATTGGCATGAGCGCGAAATTTACGACATGATGGGCGTCCATTTCCGCGATCATCCGGATTTGCGCCGTATTTTGATGTGGGAAGGCTATCCGTACTTTCCGCTCCGCAAAGATTTTCCGCTCGCCGGCAAGCCGAGCGATTTGCCGGGAGTGGCTTTCACGCGGTTGACGCCCATGGAAGGCGGCCCGTTTGTGACTGTGGCGGGCGGCAATTCCGCCATGTCGCGCGAACCACGCATCCGCATTCCCGAAACCGATTCCATCGAAACGATGGCGCGGCTCGAACGCCGCAAAGAGATCCAGGAAGCCCACGGCCATCCAAAAGGCCCGGGCCCTATCGAAAAGAAATAATGCCGACTGTCCAGGACATTGAAGTTAAAGATTCCGCCGCGCGGCATGCGCAGGCGGCGGAACAGTTTCAGGACGAACGCATGGTCCTGAACATGGGGCCGTCGCATCCGGCCACACACGGTGTCTTGCGCATCGTTTTGGAACTCGACGGCGAAATCATCACCAAAGCCGATCCGGACGTGGGTTATCTGCATCGCGGCGACGAAAAAATCGCCGAGAACATGACCTACACGCAGTTCATTCCGTACACGGATCGACTCGATTATCTGGCGCCGCTCGCCAACAACGTCGCCTACGCTCTCGCGGTGGAAAAACTCCTCGGCATCCATGATAAACTGCCGCCCCGTTGCCAATACATTCGCGTGATGTGTGCTGAAATGGCGCGTATTTCCGCGCATTTGCTCGGATTAGGCGCGTTTGCGATGGACATGGGCGCGGTCACCGTCTTCCTGTTGATTTTCACTGAGCGCGAAAAAGTTTATAACATGGCTGAAGCCATTTCGGGCGCGCGCCTGACCACCAGTTATACCCGCGTGGGTGGAGTGATGCGCGATATTCCGCCGACCTTGCTCGACCAATGCCAGAAGTTCTGCGACGAATTTATTCCGGCGCTCAACGACATCGAGACCTTGCTCACCCGCAACCGCATTTGGGTGGACCGCGTGCGCAATCTCGCCGTCATCTCGAAGTCCGACGCGATCGAGTACGGTTTGAGCGGCCCGAACCTGCGCGGCAGCGGCGTGGAATGGGACCTGCGCAAAAACCAGCCTTATCTTTGCTACAAAGACCTGGAGTTCGATATTCCTGTTGGCTCGACCGGTGACTGCTATGACCGCTATCTGGTGCGCATGGAAGAGATGCGCCAGAGCGTGCGCATCCTGCAACAGTGCATCAAAAAAATGCCCGGCGGCGCGGAGAACAAAAGCAAGGAACCTGTCAACGTGGACAACGGAAAAGTTATTTTGCCGCCCAAACAGGGAGTGATGACGAAGATGGAAGAGTTGATCCACCAGTTCATGCTCGTCACCGAAGGCATGAATTGCCCGCCTGGCGAAATTTATTTCGGCCATGAAAACCCCAAGGGCGAACTCGGTTTCTACATCAACAGCAAGGGCGGCGGCGTGCCGTACCGCCTCAAGATCCGCGCGCCCAGCTTTGTGAATTTGAGCATCGTCCCGAAAATTTTCCAGGGCGCAATGATCAGCGATACCGTTGCTATTCTTGGCTCGCTTGATTTCGTGATGGGAGAATGTGACCGATGAGTAACACGCACACAGAACCGATTCCGAATTCGCTGCAAAAAGGTGATTTCAAAGCTACCGCCGCTCTCGAAGCGGAAGTGAATGAATTGGTCACACATTATCCGGAGAAGCGCGCCGCCTCCCTCATGGTGTTGCACGCCATCCAGGACCAGTTCGGCTGGATCTCGCAGGAAGCGGTTGAGTGGACGGCGAAGAAACTGGAGCTGCAACCCATCAACATTTACGAGATCGTCACGTTTTATCCGATGCTGCGGCAAAAGCCGATGGGCAAGTATCAGATCAAAGTGTGCCGTACTTTGAGTTGTGCCCTCGGCGGCGCATACGAACTGCACAAACATTTTTGCGAGAAGCTCGGTCTGGACGCGCACGGTCACGGCGCGCAGACGACGAAAGACGGAAAGTTCACGGTCGAATTCGTCGAGTGCCTCGCCAGTTGCGGCACGCCGCCGGTGATGATGTGTAACGACGCATTTTACGAAAACGTCAGCCACAAGAAAGCGGATGAGATCGTCAAAGATTGCAAATGAATTGGCTGCCCGACATGGATTTGAACCATGACAAACAGATTCAGAGTCTGCTGTGCTACCGTTACACCATCGAGCAAGCCGGAGCAGCATGAAGGTAGACATTTTTGATTGAGAGTCAAGCTATGGCGCAGGAATACAAATTGATATTGAAGTACGCCGATGAGCCCGGATACACCCGGGATCTCGCCTGCTATTTGCAGCACGGCGGCTATGAAGCGCTCAAAAAAGCGCTCGCCATCAAGGCCAAAGACCTGCCCGACGGCAAAAAAATGTCGCCCCAGGAGCAGATCCGTGAAGACGTAAAAGTCTCCGGCCTGCGTGGGCGCGGCGGCGCAGGTTTTTCCTGCGGTCTCAAATGGAGTTTCGTGGACCGCAAGAGCGGCAAGCCGATTTACCTGGTCTGCAACGCGGACGAATCCGAGCCCGGCACTTTCAAAGACCGGCAGATCATGTACAAGGATCCGCACCAGTTGATCGAAGGCATGGCCATCTCCTGCTTCGCCAACGACGTGCATCTGGCCTACATCTACATCCGCGGTGAAATGGTGGATGGCGCAAAAATTCTGAATGAAGCCATTCAGGAAGCGCGCGTGAAAAATTTCCTCGGCAAAAATATTTTGGGCAGCGGTTACGACCTGGAGATCCACGTGCATCGTGGCGCGGGCGCCTACATCTGCGGCGAAGAGACCGGCCTTATTGAATCGCTGGAAGGCAAGCGGCCTTATCCCCGCATCAAGCCCCCGTATTTCCCGGCTGTGCTCGGCCTGTGGATGTGCCCGACCATCGTCAACAACGTCGAGACGCTTTGCAACGTGAAGCATATCGTCGCCCTGGGTGGCGCGGAATTTGCCAAGCTCGGCACGCCGAACAACACCGGCACGCGCATTGTCAGCCTGAGCGGCCACGTCAAGAAACCCGGCTATTACGAGATTGAAGTCGGCAAAGCCACCATCGGTGAATTGATCAACGACCCGAAATTCGGCGGCGGCCTGCGCGACGGGCGGAAATTGAAAGCCGTCATCCCCGGCGGTTCCTCCGCAAAAGTTTTTAAAGCCGGCGAGAAATTCAAACTCAAGCGCAAGGGCGCAGACGGCCAGATGGCCGAGCAGGAAGTGGACATGCTCGACCTGCCGTACGATTTTGATTCGCTCATTGCTGCCGGTTCCATGAGCGGCTCCAGCGCCATCATCGTGATGGACGATAGCACCGACATCGTCGAGGCCCTCGCGAACATCGCCGAATTTTACGCGCACGAAAGCTGCGGCCAATGCACCCCCTGCCGCGAAGGCGCGCTCTGGATGAACAAGGCGCTGCATCGCCTCACGCATGGCGAAGGCCGCGCCGGTGATGCGGATTACCTGGTCAAGATCGCTGACAACATCCCCGGTGGCCGCACCATTTGCGCTTTCGGCGAAGCCTGCTCGTGGCCCGTGCAAAGCTTTGTCGGAAAGTTCAAAGACGAATTTGTCGCCAAAGGTAAAGCCGACGAAGAACGCCGCGCCAAAGAAAATGTTCAGCCGGCCAAAGCCACGCCGTCGGAACGGAAGGAATTGGCGCCGGCCCATTGAAAATGTCATGCCAAAACTTTATGAATATCTCGGCATATCAATTTTCTTTTTCGCGGGCGAACATCTGCCGGTGCATGTGCATGGGCGTTACGGCGAGTTGGAAACAAAAGCTGAAATTATCGCGCGCGCCGGAAAAATTGTTTCAATCCGGCTTTGTCGCGTTTTGAATAAAGTCGTAAAACCGGAAATCATCACCCGGAAAATTAAAATTTGAATATGTATTTGCGAGTCGAAAAAGCCAGATACGTCCCGCGCTATAAGGTGGGCATTGAGTTCAATGATGGCGCTCGCCGTGTTGTGAACTTCGAGCCTTTTTTGAAGAAGGCCCAAAATCCGATGTTCACAAAGTATCGTCTGCTGAAAAACTTCAAATCGTTTCACATTGACCACGGTGACCTGATGTGGGGCGATTTTGAAATGATTTTTCCGATCATGGATCTATATCTTGATACAATTCTTAAAGGCGAAGAAACCGGTTCATCTCATTTCGTCCTAAACGAAACAACTGCGCCAGTCACGTCGGTTCCAGCGCGACGAAATAAACCCGTTTCCTATAAAAGCCGTCGTAAATCGTAATGTCAACCGCAGCCACAACTGAAACGAAGCCCGCGCCGGTGATCGAAAAGATCAAGGTGAAGGTGGATGGTCGTGAGATCGAGGTGCCGAAAACAACGGCTGACCCGATCTCCGGCAAGCAGATCCCGACCACGATGATCCAGGCCTGCGCCCAGATCAATGTGGACGTGCCGCATTATTGCTATCATCCCAAGCTGCCCGTCGTCGGCAATTGCCGCATGTGCCTCGTCGAATACGGCACGCCCGCTCTTGGCCCTGATCGCAAACCCATTCTCAACCCCGACGGCACGGCCAAGATCGCCAAGTCACCGCGCCCGGCCATTGCCTGTGCTACCCCGATTTCGCCCGGCATGGAGATTTATACGAGCACTCCCGGCGTCAAGCAGATGCGCGAGGGCGTCCTGGAATTTCTGCTCATCAATCATCCGCTCGATTGCCCCATCTGCGACCAGGCCGGCGAATGCAAGTTGCAGGAATATTCCGTGGATTACGGCCAGAGCAGCAGCCGCTTCGTGGAACCCAAAGTCCACAAGCCCAAAGCCGTGGACCTCGGCCCGCGCATCGTGTTGGACGACGAGCGCTGCATCCTGTGTACCCGCTGCATCCGTTTCACCAAAGATATCGCGGGCGACGACGCATTGGGCATCGTCAATCGCGGTGGCTACAACACACTCACGGCGTATCCCGGAAAAGCGTTTGATAACAATTACACGCTTAACACGGTGGACATTTGTCCCGTGGGTGCGCTGACCTCCAAAGATTTCCGCTTCAAGATGCGCGTGTGGTTCCTCAAAGAGAGCAAGAGCCTCTGCACCAGTTGCGGCACGGGTTGCAATACCATCATCGGCTCGCGCGAGGAAAAAATTTATCGCTACGAACCCCGTCAGAACGACGCCGTCAATTCCTGCTGGATGTGCGATTCCGGCCGCTTGAATTATAAGTGGGTCGGCCGCGAAGACCGCCTGAAAGACGTGCTCATCCGCGGGCAAAAATCGACCTGGACCGTCGCGCTCAACGAGATCGCCACCAAACTCAAGGATGCGCCCCAGGGCTCTGTCGCCATCGTTGCCTCGGCCCGCCAGACCAATGAAGAGCTTTGGTTGTTAAGCAAACTGAAAGCGAAACTCGGCGCGATCACTGATTCTGTTTCTCGCGTTGGCGAAGGCGATAAATTGCTCGTCAGCGCCGACAAAAATCCGAATTCCAACGGTTCCCGGCTTACGGGAATCTCCTCCGATAAAATGGGCGCCCAACTCGCGCAGATCGGCGCCGGCATTTTCAGCGGCAAGATCAAGACGCTCATTGTTTTTGGCGAAGACGTCACCAAATACGGCATCAACGCCGGTCTGCTCGGCAAACTCGACACATTCGTCGTCAGCGATATTTTGCCGAGTGCGACCACCAAGTGGGCGCATTACCTGTTGCCCGGTTGCGCCCACGCCGAGAAACGCGGCACCTTCACGAATGTCAAAGGCCGCGTCCAAAAATTCATGAAAGCCGTCGAGGCCCCCGGCGATGCGCGTCCCGAATGGGAATTTTTGCACGACCTCGTGTACAACGTCACCGGCCAGAATGGCTTCCTGACGATTGAAGGCTTGTTTAACGAAATGGCTGCGGATGTTCCTGCGTTCAAAGGTTTGACGTGGGCCACCCTCGGCGATACCGGAGCAACCGTACCCCTCTGATGGACTGGAACTTTATCATCTTTAGCGTCGTCAAGATCGCGATCGTCATCGGCGCGGTGCAGACCTTCGCCGCCTATGCGGTGCTGGCTGAGCGCAAGATTTCAGCCTGGATTCAGGACCGTGTCGGGCCGAACCGCGTTGCCCCGCCGTTCATGAAGTATGTCCCCATCATCGGCCCGGCCCTGACGCGTTGGGGAATTTTCCAGCCATTGGCCGACGGCTTGAAATTCATGCTCAAGGAAGATTTTACTCCGGAGAGCGTTCGCAAAGCCTATTTTTGGCTGGCTCCGGCGGTTTCCGTCATCCCTTCGACGATTGTCATCGCCGTGATTCCTTTCGGTTCCTACCTCGGCCATCAAAAGATGGTCATCGCGGATCTGAACGTCGGCATTCTTTATACCTTTGGTGTCGTTTCGCTTGGTGTGTACGGCATCGTTCTCGCCGGTTACGCGGCCAATTCAAAATATCCGTTCCTCGGCGGCATCCGTTCCAGCGCGCAGATGATTTCGTACGAGATCGCGATGGGCATGAGCGTCATCCCGATATTTCTCATCGCCTCCACCTTGAACCTGACTAACGTCGTCAATTGGCAATCCAGCCATGGTTGGCTCATCATCTATGCGCCGCTGTCATTCATCATTTTTCTCGTGTCCAGTTTTGCGGAGACCAACCGTACGCCGTTCGACCTGCCGGAAGCCGAGACCGAACTCGTCGGCGGTTACCATACCGAATACGGCTCCATGAAATTCGCGCTGTTTTTCCTCGCGGAATACTCCAACATGGTCGCGGCGTCGGGCATGATGGTGACGCTGTTTTTCGGCGGCTGGACGCTGCCGTTCTGGGGGTTGGACCAGCCGGCGCACAGCATCGCGATCGGCGTGGCCCAGATCATCATCTTTATCATCAAGATGGCCGTGTTGATGACGCTTTTCATCTGGGTGCGCTGGATGTTCCCGCGCTTCCGTTACGACCAACTGATGGATTTGGGCTGGCGCAAATTTGTGCCGCTGGCGTTGGCAAACATTTTGATCACCGCCATCGTGTTGTGGGCAATAAGCTGAATTTGTTATGGCAATCGTTGTAAATCGCAGACCCTTGACGTTTTGGGAAAAACTTTATCTGCCGGCTTTCATCGGCGGATTTAAAGTCACCATCCGCCATGCCATCGGCACTCTGTTCGGCGGCAAAAAAGTGACCATGGAATACCCCGAGCAGAAATGGGCCGTGCCCGAGGGTTATCGCGGCGCGCCCTATCTCGTCCGCGACCAGGAAGGCAACACCAAGTGCGTCTCCTGCCAGCTCTGCGAATTTGTCTGCCCGCCCAAGGCCATCAAGATCTATCCGCCTGGTCCGGCGGGCCAGGAAGCCGACCGCGCCAACGCAGAAAAAATGCCCGACGATTTCCAGATCAATTTCCTGCGCTGCATCTATTGCGGCCTGTGCCAGGAGGTTTGCCCCGAAGAAGCCATTTTCCTGTTGAAAGATTATTCCATCACTGGCATGACCCGGGAGGAACTTGTTTTTGACAAAGAAAAACTCCTCGCGCTCGGCGGTGTCCATGCAGGAGTCGAGAAGTGGAAGCACAAACAGGACGAAGCGCGGGAACAGGAAAATTTTCCGGTCAAAGCCTGACAACTTAAATGGATCTTACAGACATTTTATTTTATGTCTTCGCGGCCCTTACCCTGGGCTGCGGCGTGATGGTCATCGCCAACCCCTTCAGCCGCAATCCGGTCACCAGCGCCATGTTCCTAGTGTTGACCATCATCTCCATGGCGGGCTTGTTCGTGCTGTTGCACGCGTTCTTCCTGGCCGCCGTCCAGATCCTCGTTTATGCCGGCGCAGTCATCGTCCTCTTCCTCTTCGTCATCATGTTGCTGGATTTGAAGGAGGAAGCGCGTCGCCGGATTAAGATCTTTGGCTTCGCTGCCGGCATCCTGTCGGTGGGTTCCATCCTTGCCCTCTTTTTCAAAACTTTAAGCAACACCCCGCTCACTACTGCCCCTTCGCTCACTCAGGAAGGCACTACCGAAGCGCTCGGAAAATTGCTCTTCACCGGCTACGTCCTGCCGTTCGAAGTCGTCTCGGTGCTGCTCCTGGTGGCGATGCTCGGCGTGATTTTGCTGAGCAGAAAGAATTTGGATTAAAATGCACGTAGGACTTGAACATTATTTGACCGTCAGCTTCCTGCTGTTCGCGCTCGGCCTGCTGGGCGTCGTCATGCGGCGCAACCTCATCGTCATCTACATGTCTCTGGAGTTGATGCTCAATGCCGCCAACCTCGCCCTCGTGGCGTTCTCCCGTTTTAACGACAAGCTCGACGGCCAGGTATTGGTGTTCTTCATCATCACCGTCGCCGCGGCGGAAGTCTCCGTGGGTCTCGCGCTCATCGTTGCCCTCTATCGCCGCCGCCAGTCCGCCCACGTTGAAGATTTGACTGGAATGAAACTGTGATGCAACACGAACTTTTTCCCTGGCTGATTTTGTTCCTGCCGTTGTTCGCCGCGGCAGCCATCACGCTGTTCACGTTGCCTTCACGCGGCATCAGCGCCTTTCTCTCCATCGGCGCGATCGTCACCGGCTTCATTCTCTCCGTCATTTTCATCCATGACAACGGCTGGAATTTTAACGGTGAAATCACCCGCACCTGGCTTTCCATCGGCAATCTAAATATCGATTTTGGATTCAAACTCGACGCTCTCAGCATGATGATGTTGCTCATCGTCACTGGCGTTGGCGGCGCCATCCACATCTATTCCGTCGGATACATGCACGAAGACCCCGGTTTCTCCCGCTTCTTCGCCAAATTAAGCCTGTTCACCTTCTCCATGCTCGGCATCGTGCTGGCAAACAATTTCATCGAGATGTTCATCTTCTGGGAACTGGTCGGCGTGTCCAGCTACCTGCTCATCGGCTTTTGGTTCGAAAAACCCAGCGCCGGTGATGCCGCCAAAAAAGCCTTCATCGTCAATCGCCTCGGCGATTTCGGTTTCCTGTTGGGCATCCTGATGGTTTGGGGAATCCTCGGTTCGTTAAACTTTGTGGCATTGCACGCCGCCGTTAATGGCGATGCCAATGCCGCTCTCGGCACAACGGCCACCATCGCCGGACTCCTCGTTTTTTGCGGCGCGGTTGGCAAATCCGCCCAATTCCCGCTGCACGTGTGGTTGCCGGACGCCATGGAAGGCCCCACGCCCGTGTCCGCCCTCATCCACGCTGCCACCATGGTTGCTGCCGGTGTGTATATGCTTTGCCGTATTTTGTTTCTGCTCAATCCGGCCTCCCTCCAGGTCATCGCCTATATCGGCGGCTTTACGGCGTTGCTCGCCGCATTGATCGCCGTCCAGCAGAATGACATCAAACGCATCATCGCCTACTCCACGCTTTCGCAACTCGGTTACATGGTCATGTCCGTGGGCCTCGGTGGTCCGACAGCCGCAATGTTCCATCTGACCACGCACGCCTTTTTCAAAGCGCTGCTCTTCTTGAGCGCCGGCTCGGTCATCATCGCCCTGCATCACGAACAGGACATCTGGAAAATGGGCGCCCTGAAACGAAAGATGCCCGTCACCTTCTGGACCTTCCTTATCGGCGCCCTTGCGCTTTCAGGCGTGCCGCCGTTGAGCGGGTTTTACTCCAAAGATTCCATCCTCGGCCAGGCCCTCGCGCAGCATAATTATGTGCTCTTTGCCGTCGGTGTGTTTGTCGCGGGATTGACGACCTTCTACATTTTCCGGCTCTTTTTCGTCGTGTTCCTCGGCAAAGAAAAATCCAAAGATGTTTCCCATGCGCACGAATCGCCCGCCGTCATGATCCTGCCGCTGGTCGTGCTCGCTGTGTTCAGCGTCATCGGTGGCATGATCGGTATCAAAGACCTCTATCATCATTTCTTCGGTCCTGATACGGAAGGTTCTGCGGGTCTGGCGCAGGCGCTGATTGAGCCGTTCGTCGCTTCTCCGGTGGCTGCGTCCCTGGGCATCCTCGCCGTGATCATCGGTTTCTTCGGCGCTTTCGTGCTCTACGCCAAAGCCGAGAAAGATCCGTTGCCGGCCAAACTCGGCGGTCTCGCCGTGGCCATGAAAAACAAATTTTATTTCGACGAATTGTACGAAGCCACCTTCGTCCGTGCCCATGATTTCATCGCCGCGGTCGTGGACTGGATTGACCGCTGGCTCCTGGAAGGATTTTGCATCGGCCTCATTCGCGGCGGTACGGATTTGACCGGCCGCATGTTGCGCCTGGTCCAAACCGGTAATTTGCAGACCTACGCCTTTTTCTTCGTGCTCGGTGTGGCGGTGGTCCTATGGCTCGTTTTGAAATAAAATGTCGATTCTCACACATATTTTTCTTTGGCCGCTGATCGGGGCGCTGTTGCTGGTTTTTGTGCCGCGCAACTATCGCGTCATCATCCGTGTAGTGGCCCTGGCTGCCACCCTGGCTTCGGCAGTTTTGGCGGTGATCATGTTCTGTAAATTTGTTCCGGGCGCAGCCGGCTTCCAGTTCGAGCAGCAGATTCCCTGGGTGGATTCCCTCGGTATCAGCTATCACGTCGGCGTGGACGGCCTGAACGTCGGCCTCATCCTGATGGGCGCCATCGTGGCCTTTGCTGCCACCTGTTGTTCCTGGGAAATCCAAACCCGAGAGAAAGAATTTTATATCCTCCTGCTCATCATGAGCGGCGGTATCCTCGGCGCATTCGCCTCGCTCGACCTGTTCTTCTTCTATTTCCTGCACGAACTGGCGCTGGTCCCGACCTTCATTATGATCGGCGTTTGGGGCCGCGGCGAACGCAAGAACTACGCGACCTTCCAGATCACGATCTACCTGAGCATCGGCGCTTTACTGGCATTGATTGGTCTGATTGCGCTCTATCTCCAGTCCGGCGCGAATACCTTCGATATCCCGACACTGATTGAGCATGCCAAAACAAACACCATGGCGGCCAACGCGCAGCATTTCATTTTCCCGCTTTTGCTCTTTGGCTTCGGCATCCTCGTTTCACTCTGGCCGTTCCATTCCTGGGCGCCGCTCGGCTACGGCTCCGCGCCGTCGCCCACCGCCATGATGCACGCGGGTGTCCTGAAAAAATTCGGCCTGTATGGCTTGATCCGCATCGCCTTGCCTCTCATGCCGGAAGCTGCCCATAGTTGGATGACTTTTCTCTCCTGGCTCTGCCTCGGCAACATCCTCTACGTCGGCTGGGTCGCCATGCGCCAACGCGACCTCAACCTGCTCATCGGCAATTCCAGCGTGGCCCACATGGGCTTCATTTTCCTCGGCATCGCCAGCCTGAACCTCATCGGCGTCACCGGTGCGGTCTTCATCATGGTTGCGCACGGCTTCCTCGCCGCGCTCACCTTTGCATTGAGCGGATACATCTATCAAAAGACCGGCACTCTTCAGATGAGCGAACTCGGCGGACTCTGCCGCAAACTCCGTTTCATCGGCGCCGCGCTGCTCATGGCCGCGCTGGCTGGCTGCGGCCTGCCCGGCTTCGCGAACTTTGTCGGCGAAGTCACCGTGTTCTTCGGCTCATGGAAAGAATTCCCGCTGGTCACCGTCCTCGCCGTTTGGGGTGGCCTCGTCATCGGCGGTATTTATATGACCCGCGCCGTGCGAAAGATCCTTCACGGGCCGCTGCCGGAGAAATATGCGAATGTCGCCGATGCAACCAATCCCTGGCGGAAACTGCCCTATGCCTTGTTATTGGCTGCTCTGTTGGTCTTCGGCTGTTTCCCAAAACTGCTCATTGACCAGATCGAGCCGGACGCCAATAAAATTGTGACCATGGTCAACGCTTCGCAGAGCGCGGTGGCATTATCTGACGCGCAAACCTTGAAATCTGAGACCCGAAATTGATGAACACCTCCTTGATGGCATTGGAAATCTGGGTGATCGCCCTCGGCATCGTGCTGATGCTCGCGGATTTCTTTTTCTGCATCACTCCCGAGCGGAAAAAGGTCCTGGCTTATCTCGCCATCGCCGCCCTCGGCGTGATGTTTGTCGGACTCCTGGGCGGCGACGCTCCTACCGGCGTCGCCTTCAAGGGCGCTTTCGTCGAAGATTCCATGGCCCTCTTTTTCAAGCGGTTCTTTGTCCTGGCGGCCATCCTCGTCCTGTTCCTGACCGCGGAATTTTCGGACACCATCGCCGGTGGCATCTCTGAATTTTATTCGCTCATCATTTTCGCGCTCGCTGGAATGCTCTTCGCCGCCTCGTCGAACGATTTCGCGATGCTCTTCGTCTCCATCGAGTTGATCACTGTCACCTTTTATGTGCTGGTCAGTTTCCAGCGCGCCAAACTGTTGTCCCTCGAAGCCGGTGTAAAATATCTCATCATCGGCGCCTTGTCCTCCGCCTTCATGGTCTTTGGCATCGCGCTGATCTGGGGAACGACCGGCGCGATGAACTTTACCGACCTGTCACAAGCCGCGTCTCAATACGTTGACAACAAGATTTTCCTGACTGGCGTGCTCTTCTTGCTGGCCGGCCTGGGATTCAAGATTGCCGTTGTGCCGTTCCAGATATGGGCGCCGGACGTTTACCAGGGCGCGCCGACACCCACGACCGCTTTCCTTGCCGTCGGCTCCAAAGCCGCTGGCTTTGTCCTTGTCCTGCGCGTTCTCTTTTCTGCCGTCCCCGCCGTTACGCAACGCTGGGCCGACTTCCTCATCGTCATTTCCGCCCTCACCATCCTGTACGGAAACCTCTGCGCCCTGCCGCAACGCAATCTCAAACGCCTGCTCGGCTATTCGAGCATCTCCCACGCGGGTTATCTCCTGCTGGGCGTCGCCGCCATCAGCGTCACCGGCCAATCCGCCGTGATGTATTATCTCGCCGGTTACCTCTTCACCGTCGTTGGCGCGTTCGCCGTCATCGCCCTCGTCATGCGGCATCTGGACAGCGAAGACATTTCCGGATTGGCCGGCCTGAACCAGCGTTCGCCCCTGCTGGCCACCACCATGACCTTTTCCATGGTCTCACTCGCCGGCGTCCCGCCCCTGGCCGGATTCTTTGGAAAATTCCTCCTGCTCAAAGCCGTCATCGAGCAAGGCTTTAACACTCCGAATAAAGGTTATTTTTGCCTGACCTTCGTCGCCTTGGCCGGTGTGTTGATTTCGTTCTATTACTACTTCGGCGTCATCCGCGCCATCTATTGGAGCAAGGATGCGCGCGACCTCTCACCCATTCCCATGACCGGCGGCGCAAAACTTCTCGTGGTGCTCTGCATGGCTGGAATGCTCTGGATCGGCATCTTCCCCAATACCGTCCTGAACCTGACCAATGCCGCGGCTATCGCCCTGAAATAATCGGAGTTTTAGACAAGCAATCTTCGATATCGTACGTCCATTGACATCTAATGATGTTCTGTTACCGTAAGATTCTATCGTGAACAGGAACCTGAAATACTGGTTGTTTCTACTGTTAATTTGCCTGGCATCCTTGACCGTCAGGGCTACTACCTTTTTGACGCTTCAAAGCACCTACCTCGGCAGCGGCTGGTTCCAATACCAGATGAATGTTCAGGATGATCCGTTTTTTAGTGAAGCCGATATTGACGGCCTCTTTTTTAACTTCACAAATCAGGTCGACCAGAGTTGTGACTCTACCAATTGGGTTTACGATACGACTAACTTGGACTGGTCATTTATTGGCACGACGTATTCTTCGCGGCCCTACAAAACCACGTTTCTCATGCAAAGTTCCAAGACTTCGTATCGTCTGGGCACCGACACCAATATTGATGGGGCAATCGGGGCAATTATCATCCTTCACGTGGATGTGAATAGTTTTTATCCAGGCGCATCAACAGGAAAGACGAGCTTTTCGGGTTATACAACGGCATCGTGTTTGATCCCCTGTGACCCGGATCAAGCGGACGGTTCTCCTACTAATTGCGTTTATGATGTAAAATTGGTGCCAGATGTCATAATCAACAGTCTGATTCAGACCAATGGCAACATCTACGGCGTGGATTTTTCCTGGGACTCTCAATCCACTTTTGTATTTCAAGGTTCCACGGACATGCTCAATTGGACAAATATCACTTATATATATAGTACGCCACCGGAAACCTTATGGACAACGAACACAGCGTTGAATGCATATGGCCAGTTTTTCCGCGTAGCGATAGTTGCCGACGCGTATGATACAAACCTGCCCCCAATCAGTTCCGCGCTTACAGGTAAATCGACTTCCCAAAATTCCGTGTCAGTCGGCGCACCTGTTGTAACCGGATGTAAATTCTCCGCTGGAAAAATTGTCGTGGCTATCAACGCTCAACCCGGCCAAAATCTTCAGGTTCAAGCCATAGACCGCGCTGGCAAGGTATATCAAACGCAACAGGTGATCGCAAAAAGCACCTCTGTGTCCGCCACTTTTACTGCCAAAGGATTGCCCAATCCTGTCTATTTCCAAACTGCCCTGCTTCCTTAGGTCTATCTTCACCAATCCACCTGCAGTACCACCAACTGCGATTGGTTATGTTCCCCATCTGGAAATGCCGTCTGGCCCGGGTGCCATCCGCACTCTTCTGTCCACGCACGGGAACTATCCTGTCCGTACCAATGGGTTTCAGATGCGTTATTTGAAGTCCCGGCTGGAAACCAATGCCATTTATTTGGCGGAGTCACCGTGGCGGACGATGGCTTGGTCGTTGAGGCATTCAGCGTCGCCACTTGCGATTGCAATTGAGAACCAACCGTTGGCGGCGAATTAGTGACAGACGTGACGGCGGTAAACGTTGTCGTTGTCGGCGGCACGGCCATCACCTGAAATGCAAGACCAGCTATGCCAACCGCGATGACCACTAATATCTCGCGCATTTTCATACCCTAACTTCGGACCCCGCTCCAAATTATCAATGGGGTTGATACCTGCCGTGGAGCGTTTTAAAAAAACAATGTAGCCATTCGGAGCGAGGATTTTTGGGCTTTTGGCGAGGCTGAGTGAAGGAGCATGTTTGAAAACCCTGTGACTGCTTGTCCCGCCATAGCCCCCGGCGACGGTGGAAGCCGAAGCGACGCCAAAACCCAAAAAGACCGCTTCCCATCCGCTTTCCCCCGAATGGTTACAGTATTTTTTTAACCGCTCTAAATCTGGATATATGCCATTCACCCATTGAACCGCAATGATGCTCCCATCGCCGCGATAGCGTCTTGGAGTGCGGTGGCTGGTGGGGAATGGGGCTGACACCGCTTTTAAAATGCCAGTGGCGGAATTTATTGGCAATCGTTTCGCAAATCCAGCCATATCCTCTCGCTGTTCCTTCTCCCCTTAACGGGGAGAAGGTTAGGATGAGGGGTGAGACTCCAGACTGGCTCTCTCCCCGCCATTTCATTGGAAGTTGGGCGTTGGATGTTAAGTGTTGAATGTTCCCAAGGGTTCATGGTGAGGGGTGAGAAAAGAGAAAGGCTTGCGTATGGGCAGAACTATATCACCCGCATCTGTACCGCATCCACGATCTCTGTGCCCACGGAAATCGCGCCGATGATGACCACCGTATCACCTTCTCTCAATCGCCCCTCTTCTTTAAAACCTTTCAACGCATTTTCAATCGTGTTCTGCGGATTTATGAAATCGAATTCCGTCACAAACGGCGTGATGCCCCAGTTCAACGTCAATTGGTTCGCATACACCTCGTTGTCGCACAGCGCATAGATCGGCGAATAACGCGGGCGCATCCACGCTGTGTACATCGCCATGTGCCCGTGCCTTGTGAAAACCAATATCGCCGCCGCCTTCAATTCATCGGCCATCACCACCGCGCTCTTCACCAGCTTTTCCCGCGGGCTCGTCAATTCCGCCGAATCATGGTATTGCGCGCTGCCGCTGCGTTCGATCCGGCAGGCGATCCGGTCGAATACCTCGATGCACTTCAACGGATATTTGCCCACCGTCGTCTCGCCGCTCAACATGATCGCGTCCGCCTCTTCATAGACGGCATTGGCCACGTCCGTCACCTCCGCGCGCGTGGGCATCGGCGATTCGATCATGCTTTCCAGCATGTGCGTCGCCACGATCACCGGTTTGCCGTGGCGCAGGCACGTCTTCACGATGCGCCGCTGCACGATCGGCAACTCTTCGTAAGGGATTTCAATCCCCAGGTCGCCGCGCGCCACCATCACCCCGTCTGTTTCTTTCACGATCGAATCCAGGTTGATGAGCGCCTGTTGGTCCTCGATCTTTGCGATGACAAACGGCTGCGGCTTGCTCTTGTCGAACAACTCCCGCAACTGCATCAGATCACGCGCTTCACGCACGAACGACAACGCGATAAAATCCACGTTAAGCTCCAACCCAAGTTTCACGTCGTTGATGTCTTTGGCAGTCAACGCGGGCAGGCTCACTTTGACGCCTGGCAGATTGATATGCCGTCGGCTGCCCAATGTGCCTTCAGTCAGCACCTCGCATTCGACCTTGTTCCCATCTTTGGCCAGCACCTTCATTTGGATCGCGCCATTGTCGATCAACACCACGTCCCCCACATTGATATCATTGACGAAATTGGCATAATTGACGTCCACCGAATGCACTTCTTCAGGTTGTTCGCCGCGGACAGTCAGGACGAACTTTTGGCCGGGCTGGAGATTGAGGGGGGAACTGATGTCGCCCGTCCGGATCGCCGGACCTTGCGTGTCCATCATGATGCCGATGTGTTTCTTGCGTTCGGTAGAGGCGGCGCGGATGTCGGCTACGACACGGCGCACCCAGTCATGCGGCGCGTGCGACATGTTGAGGCGGAAAATGTTCACGCCCGTGTCGATCAGCTTGCCGATCATCGGCGCGGAATCCGTCGCCGGCCCGAGCGTGGAAATGATTTTTGTTTTGCGAACACTTCCCCGTTGCATGGACAAAACATATCGTCACGCGCCGCGATGAAAAGTCTTTTAATGTGCGGAATTCTGCAAAAGACAATTTAAAACTTGCCATCCCGGCCCGGACGGCGTACTAGCTATCATATCATTTTGGATTTATGAAACATCTCCTCGCAGGCATGATTTTCGCCGCTCTCATATTTCTCGCGGCCCCGGCCAGCCGCGCTGATGGCACCAATTCCGTGGCCCAGCCCACGCCTTACCCCCTCGACCACTGCGTCGTTTCCGGCGATAAGTTCGATAGCAGCATGGGAGCGCCCATTGAATACGTCTATCAGGACAAAGCCAAAGGCATCAACCAGGAGATCAAATTCTGCTGCCCCATGTGCAAACCCGACTTTCTCAAGAATCCGGACAAATACATGGCCATCATCCAGCAGGCCGAGGCCCATCAGGCCAAAAAACGACCGGCCTCAAAATAATTTAACCCGTCTAAGGTTTATTGATGGTCCCCACATCCAGTTCAGGCCTTTTAGCGTTTTTCTTGACTAAAAATTAAATGTAATCACTTCATTGCCAAATCAAATTGCTCGACGGCCAAATCGTATTTTATCTCCCGGCCTTCTTCGGGTTTTCCAGATCCAGTTTCAGTGCGCGCAACGAGAGATTGATGTCGCAGATGAACGCCACCAGCGAAACGCTCAACGACAACATGCTGCCAATGAACAGCACGCTGACCGCAATCCCGGAATTCCACTGAAGGACAGCGGCCACGAAAACCGTGATGATCAGGAGCGCAGCCAGTAACGCGCTCGTCGCCGCCAGGATGATGCTCAGGCGAATAAGTTTGGCGCGGCGGTAGATAATGGCGATCTGCTCCTGCGCGTGCCCATGCTCGTTGTGTTTGGACTCCACCTTCAACTGCCGGGCGCGGTCGATGGCGCGGCCCAGGCGATTGGTCATGGTCAACAGAAGCAATCCCACCCCGGAGATCAGGATCACGGGGCCGACGGCGTCCCGCAGTTCCGGAATGATTTGATCGAGTGAAGCAGGCATGCGCCAATCCGAGAATATCCAAAAGGCCAGGGACGCAAAAGAGAATTCAGGTGGTTAGGTTATGCTCGGCGAGACGCCGAACACAGCGACCGGGACGGTCGCGCTCCCAAAAAATCTATTTCCGTTCCAAACGGCGATATTGCAACCCTCTGCTCCTTATACCTTCGCCCATTTGCCCTTGCTTGCAGATTCTTCGATCGCCGCCAGCACGCGCTGGTTTTTCAAGCCATCCTCAAAGGTCGGTTGCACTGATTTGCCGTCGGCGCAGGCATTGATGAAATCAGCCACGGTATGGACGAACGTGTGTTCGTAACCCAGCCCGTGGCCGGGCGGCCACCAGTTGCTTACGTACGGATGCGCGTTGTTGCGCTCGGTCACATAAATATCGCGGAACCCCCGGCGGTCTTCGGGATCGGCCACATTATAATACTTCAACCGGTTCATGTCCTCGAAATCGAAATAGATGGAGCCATTGCTGCCGTTGACCTCGATCTCGATATGATTTTTTCGGCCGGGCGCATAACGCGTCGCCTCCAGGTTGGCGAACACGCCGTTATCCATCCAGCCCAGGAACGCCGAGGAATCCGGCACGTTCACCTTGCCCATCTTGCGCGCGCCTTTGGCCAGCGCCTCCGCCGACGGGCGCTCGGGAACGAACGTGTGCAACATCCCCATCACTTCCTTAAATTCACCCACCAGGTAACGTCCCAAATCAATGATGTGCGAACCGATATCGTAGTTGACTCCGCCGCCGCAGAATTCTTTTTGCAACCGCCAGTCCACCGGAAATTCCGGGTCCGCCAGCCGGTCCTGCGCGTAGCGCGCGCGAAAATGATAGATCCGCCCCAATGTGCCTTCGCTGATGATGCGTTTGGCCAGCGCAATGGCCGGGATGCGCCGGTAATTGTGGCACACCATGTGGACGACCTTGGCCTTCGTCGCGGCGGCGAGCATCTGCTCCGCCTGTTTCACGTTCAGCGCAAAAACTTTTTCGCACAACACGTGCTTGCCGTTCTTTGCGGCGGCAATCGCCATCTCCGCGTGCAGATATGGCGGCGCTGCGATGTCCACGATGTCGATCAACGGCGATTCGACGACTTCGTGCCAATCGGTCGCGGCGTGTTGCCAGCCCAATTGCGCCCGCGCGGCCTGCACGCCCGAGGCCTCGCGCCCGCAGATGGTGTGCAACTCGACGTTGGCCTTAAGCGGGAAAAATTTTGGGGCCTGGCGCCAGGCACTGGAATGTGCCCGTCCCATGAAGCGATAACCGATCAGTCCTACTCGAAATGTTTTCGCCATAAAAAGTTGGAATTGAACTGGATTCGAGCTTCTTTATAGTGAGCCTAGACAATCAAGTCAATCAAATGACATTCACAATAGACGAAATCGCAAAACTGGTTGGAGGTGAGGTGGTTGGAGATGGAAAGGCCGTCCTCAAAGGCTTCGCTCCCATCGAAAACGCGCAGCCCGGCGACCTGACTTTTGCCGAAAATGAAGAATTTTTTGCCCGCGCCGAACAAAGCAACGCCACCGCCATTCTCGCGGATAAACGGTTTTCTTCGTCAAAAAAAGTCGTCATCCAGGTGCCCAACGCCCGCGTCGCCTTTGCCCGCGCCCTGCCGCAGTTTTTTCCCGAGCCGCAATTCGCCGCCGGCATCCATCCCACGGTGGTCATCGCCAAATCGGCGCAGATCGATCCCACGGCGCACATTGGACCGTATTGCGTCATCGGGGAGCGCGTGAAAATCGGCGCGCGCGCCGTCTTGCAGGCCGGAAATTTCGTCGGCGACGATTCGCAGCTCGGCGAGGACACGAATCTTTTCTCGAACGTCACGGTTTATTCGCGCAGCCAGATCGGCAAACGCGTCCGCATCCATTCCAGCTCGGTCGTCGGTTCGGATGGATTTGGTTATGTGCTGGATAACGGCTTTCACCGCAAAGTCCCGCAGATCGGAAATGTCGTCATCGGCGATGACGTCGAGATTGGCGCGAATGTGTGCGTGGATCGCGGGGCGCTCGGCTCGACCGTCATCGGCAAGGGCACCAAGATCGATAATCTCGTCCAGGTCGCGCACAACGTGAAGATCGGCGAGCATTGCATCATCTGTGGCCAGACCGGCATCGCCGGCAGCACCCAGATCGGAAATTATACCGTCGTTGCCTCCCAGGGCGGGATCGCCGGACATCTTAAGATTGGAAACCAGGTCACCATTGCCGCAAAATCCGGGGTGATGCACGACATTCCCGATGGTCAAAAATGGCTCGGCATGCCCGCCCAACCGGACAAGCAGGCCAAGCGCATCGTCATCGCGACCCAACTCCTGCCCGAACTGCTCAAACGCGTCGCCGCCCTGGAAAAAAAATCGGGACCGAAAGAATGAAGGAGAATTTCTCGAACAATTTTCGCATTGAATCCCTGAGCCACGCACGGCTGAGTCAATCGGAAGGTCCCCCGCCTATCCCAAAGTCTCCTCTCGCTGTTCCTTCTCCCTTGCCAGGTCGTAGCTTAGCGAAGACTGGAGGTGGAGAAGGTCAGGATGAGGACGAGGTGCCTCTCTCGCTCGCCCAAGTACTCAAATTTTGAGATGCGCTCTTAAGGCCGCCCTAAACATACTTCGGTTCGTACACCGGCCCCAATTTGTGCTTCTCTAACAGCTCGCAAAATTTGGCGATACCGCGCTTTTCGTCCGAAGCCAGATGGTACTGGATGTGCCATTCGAAGTAGTCGCGGCGGAAATCTTCGTCATATTCCGGGCGGGTCTCGATGAGGTATTCCAGGGTTTCCATGCCGAATTTCTTGGCTTCGCGCAATTCGCGGCGCAACGCCGCGTTCTCGACTCCCCGGCGCAAGGCCCAAACAGCATAAACAAAAGGCAGATTCGTCATCTCCGTCCATGCCGCCCCCAGGTCATAGATCTCGTGCGGATGCGGGGCGCGTTGGAAATCAATGGCAGGATCGCCGATCAGCAGGACAAAATCTTTTTCTATGGCGCTTTCGTAGTTTTCCAGGGGCTTGAATTGCGGAAACAGGTTCTTTTCCGCCAGCAATACCTTGAGCAGGTTCACGCTGGTCAGGGAAGCGGTGTCGCAAAAAATCTCCGTGGCTTCCTCCAACGGCTTCTTGTGGGCCAAAAGCACACTATAAACCTCCCCAAGCGATGCGATAGCGACGCCATCCAGAATATCATAGCGTTCATTCAACAAGACCTCGGTGACACTCACCAGGGCCGCATCCAGTTCGTCCGTGCGCAACATTGCGGCCAATTGCGCGGGCGTGGCAAAAACGATCTCGCTGTCCATGTCCCGCGTCAATGGGGCGGCGTTGAGATATTTTACGGAACCGATCCGGAATTTTTTGGGCGCATCCATCGCGGCCTGAGTCTAACTGTAGTCGCGTCGATTTAAAACATGGAAAGCGTCAGCATTTGGATTGCATTCGCGTTATCGCTCACAGTCGGCTTTCACCTTCAAAGTAAATCCGGCGCAGCCGGTGAATCAAAACTCCGTCGGAGTGACAGATAATAGCCCAGGGTAAGGACGCGATAGCGTCCGCCACCCTGGGTATACGGTTACAATGCGATAGCCGCCGTATGCGACTTGCCGCGCCGTAGCGTAGCGAAGGCCGGGAGCCGCGCAAAGCGCGCGTTTCATCTGCGGCCATGGATTTAAAAAATTTGGATTTCGTCCGAACTGAACTTAACCAGGCCAAAAATCAAGCTGCGCCCCGCCCGGACGCCGAAATGCGGCCGTGGAAAGTTCGTAACGATCGCCCTTGAATCCGGCTTTGCGATACGCCACATCGAACATCGTTTCAATCTGCTCGGCGAAGATGCCCTCACCGCTCATCCGCTTGCCCCATTGGGCGTCGTAGAGTTTGCCGCCGCGCATGGCGCGGATGCGATTGAGCACTTTGTCTTTGCGGTCGGGGAAATGAGTTTCCAGCCATTTTTCGAAAAGAGACGTGTTGGCGTAGGGCAATCGCACGACCGTGAATCCCGCCGAAGAAGCGCCCGCTTCCGCGGCGGCCTTGAGAATTTGCGGGATCTCATGGTCGGTCAGGCCCGGAATGATCGGAGCCACGTTCACGCTCACGGGAATCTTCGCTTCCGCCAGCTTGCGGATGGCAGCGAGCCGGGCCTGGGGCGGGGATGTGCGCGGCTCCATGACGTTCCGCAAATGATTGTCGAGCGTGGTGACCGACAGGCAGACTGAAACGGCCTTGTACCGGGCCAATTCCGAAAGCACATCGATATCGCGCGTGACGAGTAGATTTTTGGTGATAATGCCGACTGGATTGCGGAATTCCGCCAGCACTTCCAGGCAACGCCGGGTCAGTTTCAATTTTCGTTCCACCGGTTGGTAACAATCGGTGATGCCGCTCATGGCGATGACCTGCGGTTGCCACTTTGGAGACAACAGTTCCGCGCGCAATAGTTCCGGCGCACGGGTTTTGACCATGATCTTGGTTTCAAAATCGAGGCCGGAGGAAAAGCCGAGGTATTCGTGCGTGGGCCGGGCATAGCAGTAGATGCAGCCATGCTCGCATCCGCGATACGGGTTCAAACTGGTGCGGAAGGGAATGTCCGGGCTGTCATTGTAGGCGATGGCCGTTTGGCTGTGATCGACAAGAAATTGCGTGCGCGGGAGGACATCTTCCTCCGGATTCCAGTCCTCATCCGGCTCCAAATGAAGCTTTTCGAAGCGGTTCACCGGATTTTCCGGCGCGCCGCGATGGGCCGAAATCAGTTTTTCCGTCTGCACCCAGATAGTTTACCACAGTGTGCAAGGGGCAATATTTTGCCTTTGTGTTGAACCCTTGAACCTGATGAAGCTGGTAAGGCCTTTCAAATATGAAGGCCCATCCGCATCCTGTTCCTTCTCCCCTAAATGGGGAGAAGGTTAGGATGAGGGGTGAGAAAACCGACGGGCAATCATCCTCCGAACCTTGCTGTAGTAATTAAAGCCCCGCCGGCTGCTTGGGGCTGACCGTAAATTCAACGAACCGGCTTTTGGATACGGCAAGCGTGACATCAAGGGATTGGATAGTATTGGTATCGGCAAATTGACGTTGAGATATGCCGATGGAACCGGTGGGATACGGGTTGTTGAGTGTGTGTCCCTGATCATCAGTCACCGATACGACCGTCAAGCTCATATCTGCACTGGCCGCGACAGGTTCCGTAGAAAAAACGATTGTTACATTGCGACGGTTGCCGTTTTTGATGGCCCATCCATGTGGGTATTCGTATTGGATGGCTGGATATACTTTGACATGGACACCATTGATATCGGCTTGAGCAACTGGACGATTTTTCATTATCGAATCCCTCATGGTATCTTGTATTGTTCCTTGTGTAACCGGTATGTTGGGGATCGTCCAAAGCTCATCACTGTTAAAGCTTGAAGTCTTTGACAATTCCATTCGCAGTTTCCAAACCGGTTCATTCGGCCACGGACTGAATAGAAAGAAATAGTGCGGCTGATTACCAATGTCTCTTTCCTCAACCCCGCCGAAATAATTATTACCCGTAGCATCTGATTCCGCAATTTGCTCCGGAGACCAATTCGTTGCTGGAACCCCTTTTTGTTTAATGTAAAAGCCGATTTCAACAGTCTTGTTCAACGCCTGATTCAGTGAATCATTTTGTGGGACCCCGGTGAAGGACCTGGACCGCGGAGTGGCATCAAAATTCAGGTTTGTCAGGGTCACATCCAAGTCACCATCGGATTGGATATCAGGAATTGGTTCTGACTTCCATTGTGGAAAAGGACCGTGGTTCGGGTTGGACGCAATGAATCGACCTCTGGCGAGATACAAGCCTTTATCGCCATAGCTAAACACGCGCAAAATCATTTTGCGGTCCCGGCTGGGGAAAGAATTCAGATTAAACTCAAATATCTCCGCACCCTTTTGTACAGAGGTTCGGCTGCGCTCCTGGCTGATGGCGGCTTCAGTGCCGATACCATCCGAAACGGCCAAGAGCAAAATTGTGGGAGATGACTCGTGTTGGGCAAGAATCCAGGCCACTGCTGTCTTATTGGTGTTGTATAATCTGGCGCCGACATGCTTGCCCAAAATCGTGGTTCCAGGCAGGATATTATTTTGGCCGTAAGTTACCCCAAGTAGAGTCAACTTTGTCCCGTTATCCAGCACGATGACCTGCTGACGCATCATCCACCATATAATCCCAGCGCCAGCCACAACGACTAGCAGCGCAAACACACCCGCCCAAAAAGTTCTTTTCACATCGTTAGCTGATTATTTCATTGGTTTGACCGTGAATTCAACGAACCGGCTTTTGTGAACTGCAACGTTGATGTTCATTGTTTCCATCGCCCGGGTGACGGCGAAGGAATATTGATAATTGCCACTGCCCCAACCCGAGCCCCATTGTTGCAATTTGTGGCCCTGGTCATCCGTGACCTCCATGGTCGTCATACGCATTCCGGCAGAATCAATGTCCGGGTCTGTGTGAAAGTCAATGGTCACGACTTTATTGGCTGCGCCGGGCATCCAGTTGCCCTGACCATTACTGTATTCGATGGCCGGATATACCTTCAGATGAACGCCATTGATGGTCGTTTCGGCAAAGGCCGGTTTCTTTTGGTTGGAATAGTCCCAAAACTGTTGCGCATCCTGTTGGGTCCCCGGTTTGACGGGAACGTTGGGAATATTCCAAAGCTCGTCCTGACTAAAACCCGATCTCCGTGAAAATTCAACGTTCAGCTTCCAGGCGGGTTCGTTGGGCCAAAGGGTGGATTCAAACGTGTAGGTTGGCGTATTGCCCTGATTATTTTCATTTATCCACGCAGTGGCATTATTGCCGGTGGCATCGGAAGCAATGAGCTGGATCGGGTACCAGTTCGTGGCCGGCTTGCCGTTCTGCTCAACGTCAAAGTCAACCTGGACAGCCTTATTCAGCGGATCATTTTTCGGGATGCCGTTGTAACGGTTGTAAGGCGACTTGGCGTTGGCATCCAGGCTGTTGAGGGTAACACTCAAATCACCGTCGGTTTGCGTGTTCGGCAACGGGTCGGTCGGCCATTGCGGGAACGAACCATGCGCGGGGTCGGCAACCGTGAACTGGCCTTTGGCCAGTTGTTGGCCTCGAGAACCATAACTAATAATACGCAGGATGATTTTGCCGCTGCGGCGCGGAAAAGCGTCAAGCCGGAACCCTATCAATTCCACACCGTGCCGCACATCATTGTAACTGCCGCCCCAACAAGTCGTAGCCGCCGTATTGGCCGGATCGGAAACGGCCAATTGGAATTGAGACCAGCTAGCTCCTTTATATTGTTCCTCGATCCAAACGACGCCCACATCATTAGTGCTGTCGATCGGAGCGCCGCCGCCGCGAATGGACCTGCCGTTAAACTTGATTTTTGGCGGCACATTATGTTTGCCATAGGTCATTCCCAGGAGCGTCACTTTGGTCCCGTCTTTCAGAATAATGACCTGCGGCCGGGTCGTCCACCAAACGCCGGCGATCGCAAACCCGGCTATCAAAAACCCGATGATGCTCCAAAGAATGATTTTTTTCATAGTTCGCCTGTTTACTGGCTGTTGTCTGACAAGGGCGGCGCGATTTCCGGTTTGGCGGTGAATTCCACGAACCGGCTTTTATGCAGGGCAATCGTCAGGTTGAGATTGGTCGCATCCCCCAAATTTTGCAATTGGCATCGGTCCACAGACGTCCCGCGCCCGGGATTCCAGGTGTATTCATAGAAATTGATGTCGTTGGTCTGGTCGTCGGTCAACCGGGTGATGGTCAACCGCATGCCATCAGGCAATGGAGGCGTGACCTGAACATACATGCCGCCCTGCGGTTGGCTGTTGGGAGACACGTCGGTGAATGATTTGGCCGGGAAAACTTTCAGATGATACCCGTTCACATCCGATTCAGCATAAGGCTTGTCGTTGTTCTGAGACCCGCGACGGTTGAAGGGTCCGTTCCAAAAATCCTGCTGTTTGCCGGGCAGAACTGGAATATTCGGCACCGACCACAATTCCTCCGGTGCGAAATCCGATTGCTGCGAAAATTCGAAGCGCATTTTCCAGGCCGGTTCATCCGGCCATAGGCCAAACTGATACAGCATGGTGTCACTGGCGTCCTGCCATTGATTGTTTTCGATCTGGCCCGAGACTTCGTTGCCCGTGGCATCGGTCGTTTCCACCGCGACCGGCTGCCAGTTTGTGACGGAATGGCCATTGCGCTGGACCTGGAAGATGGCCTGCACGGCCTTGTTCATCGGGTCATTGGCGTCCACATCGTTGTAGTTGTAAATGGATTTGTCCCCGGTGACGAGTTTGCTGAGGGTCACCGACAAATCATTGTCATCTTGCGAGGATGGCAAAGTGTCGGGCGTCATGAGACGAAAATCACTTGTCACATGACGAATATGGAAGACGGTATCAGCCATCTCCTGCCCGCCATTGCCCTGTTCCTGAACGCGCAGAATGAACCCCCCTTGTCGCCGCGGAAAGGCTGGAACCCGGACACCAACGACTTGATTGACCTTGCCGTTGTAATAGGGAAGGCCTCCCGCTCCGACGCAGGCGGTCATGGCTTTATCGTAGGCGTATAGCTGGAAACTACGGTATTGGTTGTCGTTATCATATTGTTCCTGGATCCAGACGACGAGAGTGTCATTGGTAGTAGTGATGGCCCGTCCGCGTTTAGCGCCACTGACAGTGGGAGGCTCATGGTGTTTGCCGTACTGGACCGCCAGGAGAGTAAGCTTGCTGCCGTCATCAAACGTGATGACCTGCGGACGCAATCGCCACCAGACCGCGCCGCCGGCAAGGGCAAGGATCAATATAATAACCACCGCAGACAGAATGATTTTCAATTTCATAGGCCTGTGTTTTGTTTTTTAACACCCAAACGCGAGGAAAGTGGCGCAGGGTTTTGGAAAAGCTGGGCTTGCGCCGGAAAACAGGCAAGCTAAATCGAAAAAGGTGGCAATTCCTAAAAAATCAGCCTTTAGAGCGGTTTTAAAAAACTGTCGCGTCAGCCCCTATGATTTGGCTTGGACCTCGAAAGTAAAATTCGGCGCAGCCGCTGAATCAAAACCCCCGAAGGGGGTGATAAGCTGGTAGCCCCGGCCGAGCGAGTCTGCGAGCGCTGTCCGGGGTATCCAGTCCCAAATGACAACCGCCATTTGCGAAGCCGCGCGACAGCGCGCGTCTAATCTGCGGCTATAATTTTTTTCTAAACAAAAGTTACAATTTTCCCTTGGTGCTGGGCAATTCGCCGGCGATGCGCGAGTCGTGAGTGCGCGCGGCGTCCACCGCGCGGGCAAAGGCCTTGAACAGCGCTTCCACAATATGGTGAGGCTCATCGCCGTACAGCAGTTCCACGTGCAGATTGCATCGCGCTTCGTTGGTGAAGGCCTGGAAGAATTCCCGGGCCAGCCCAAACCGGAAGGCGCTGGAGGCGTCCTGATCGCGTTCGGCGGGGGAAATTTTCTTTTGGGAGAAACGGTCCAGTCCGCGCCAAGCCAGATGCGGCCGGCCGCCAAAATCTATCACACAACGCGCCAGACATTCGTCCATGGGCACATAAGCCTCACCGGTAAAGGGATTTTTCGGGTGAAAGCCGAAGCCATAACGGCGGATGCCCTTTTTATCGCCAAGAGCCGTCACAAATGCCTGTCCCAGGGCAATGCCGCAATCTTCCACGGTATGGTGGGCGTCCACTTCAATATCGCCATCGCATTTCAATTGCAGGTCCACAACTGCGTGTTTGGCAAACAACGTGAGCATGTGGTCGAAGAACGGGATGCCCGTCTTGATGGACGACTTGCCCTTGCCTTCCAGATTGAGGCGAAGGGAAATGCTGGTCTCGTTCGTCTTGCGGGAAATGCTTGCCTGCCGCGATTTCATGGTGCCATTGAATCAAAACCCGCGGTCAAAAGCAATTACAGGCGCTTCAATGCGAAATTTGGGACGGTGCGTTGGTTTGCGAGAGCTTGAATTTGAGGTCCTTGATATGGAGGTTTATGTCCTGTGGAACGGGCGTAGCAGGGCGGGCGAGTTGCCAGCGATCGATGGCCGCCTGGTAATTGCCGGCAGCCTGTTCCAGGTTGGCGAGGGAGACCTGGAGTTGTTCGTAAATAAAACGGTCGTCAAAGTTTTCGATGCCCGGTTTGAGCCGTTCGGACAAAGGCTCGTTCGGCGCTTCCGCCTGCCAGGTGCGCAACGCAGCTTCCCAAATGGTGCGGGCTCGTGGGATATTGTGATAACTTTCAAAATAGACGCGTCCGAGTTCATATAACAATTGCGGATTGCCCGGATTGGAGCGCAGACCTTCGCGGAGGACCTGTTCCGCTTCATTGTCCTGGTTCAGCCGGGTGCGCAGCCAAAACGCGGTGACAACGAATGTTTTAACGTCTTCGGGATCAAGCTCGGCGGAGAGTTTCAGCCAGGGCAAAATCTCACTGACCTTTGAGCTGGTACTCAAATCATCCGTCGGTCCGCCCTCGTCGAGGTGCGTGTGGCGGTTGGGGATGAAATGACGGCCAAAAGCGTCGATCCAATCGCGAGGCGGCCCCATGAAACCTTCTTCGTTGCCGGAATTGTGGCTGGCCACGGCGCCGGTGTCTTCGGCCATGTGCGGAGTCTCGAACGCCTGGTTGTTGTCGAAGATCGTCGGGTAGTAACCGCTATGATAATATTCATCGGCGGTGACATAGGCGCTGTTGGCAAGCAAGTAACGGCTGTCATCGAGCAGGTTGGCCCAGAAATCGTCGGGCAGGTCACGATTGAAAGAAAGCGTCTGGAACTGCGGCTCCAGCCAGGCCGCCAACCCAAAGGACAGGATGAACAAAGCGGCCAGCGACAACAGCAATGTCCGGTTCGGCATCATTTCAATTCACAGCTTTGCGCCGGAAAATGAGGCAGGCGGCCACCAGAAAGACAAACATGTAGACCGCCCCATATCCCGCGGCCAGCCAGATGAACTTCCATTCGAGCAGCGGCCAATCATGAACAAGCAATTTGCGCAGATCAAAAAACTCCAGATGAGGAATGGCATAATAAATGGCTGAAACGATAAAGCGCCCCGGTTCATGCATTTGCAAGGCAACTTTACCGAGGTAACGGCCCACAAAAAGAATGCCGGCGGCGATGATGAAACAGATAGTGGAATTGGAGGAAGGAGCGGCAAAGACGAGGGAACCGAGCAATGCCATGGCAACGATGATACCCAAAGCAATCCAATGCATGAAAGCAGCCTGGAAATAATTCAAGATGGGCCAATGGTGCTCATGGCTGGCAGTCAGGACGCCGAAGAAGACATAAAAACACAGCAGGGTCAGACCGCACGCGAACCAACAGCCGAAAAATTTGCCCAGAATCAATTCCGACCGGCTCAAGGGCTTGGCGAGGAGCGGCAACAGAGTGCGTTGCTCACGTTCGGCGGGAATCTGCCGCGCCGTGGTGGTTATGGCGATGACCAGCGACGATACCCAGATCAGCAGGAGGCAGATCGCTTTGACGTAACGGATGATGTCCGGGTTGTTGTAAATGTTGACCGTGGCCATAACGACACAAATCAGGATGGTCAGGATGAACAGGACGTAAAAATCCTTGCGGCGGTAAAGCTCTTTGATGGCGATGCCCGCCACGGCGAAGATGTTTCTCATGAAGCGGATTGGGATTGGTATCCAACGATATCGAGGAACGCTTTTTCGAGATTGGAACGCTGGCCCATGATTTCATGGACGGGGCCGACGGCTTTGAGTTCGCCTTGGTGGATGATGGCCACGCGGTCGCAGATGGTTTCCACTTCACCAAGTTCATGTGACGAAAAGAAAACCGTCTTACCCTCCTGTTTCAACCGCTGGATGATTTCACGGACTTTCATGCGCCCGAGCGGATCCAGGCCGCTGGTCGGCTCATCCAGCATCAACAGGTCGGGATTATTGATCAGCGCCTGGGCCAGCCCGACACGCTGCTGCATGCCTTTGGAATAGGTCTTGATGAGCCGTTTGCGGGAAGATTCCAACTCGACCAATTTGAGAACGTCATTAATACGGCGTTCGGCTTCCGCGTTGGGCAGGCCAAAGATTTTTGAGTAGAAGCGCAGTATTTCCTCCGCGGTGAGAAATTTATAATAATAGGTCATCTCTGGCAGATAACCGATGCGCTGGCGCGCAATCGGCCGGTTGACGTTGATGCCGAACAAGGACGCTGTGCCGCCGGTCGGCTGGAGGAACCCGAGCAAAACGTTCATGGTGGTGGTTTTGCCGGCGCCATTCGGACCGAGAAACCCAAAGACCTCGCCGGCATTCACCTCGAGGTCAAGACCCGCGAGCGCGACTTTAACCGCCTGCCGTGTTTCACGGTTCTTATATTCGACGCGCAATTTTTCCGTTTTCAGAATGGCGCTCATGTGAATTTATATAACCTGCTTATTGCCAGCTACCGTCATTGTGAAATCCAATAGCCACACAAAGCAATAAAAAAAGCCCGAAGCAATGCTTCGGGCTTTTTGGTGATAGCTGGATCAATATATATGCGGTGTGTCGGTCAGGGTGCTCAAAGTGCACGTGACCTGGGGGACCACCGCGACCTGACCGGTGGCGTAAGTGCCGCCGCCGGGACATCCCGGAACGCTGCTGCTGGCATTGAGTTTGATATATGCCGAGATGACGTCCACGCCACCGATGGTCGCGCCGGTGATCTGGCCGGTTTCCATCGCCCATTCATTGATCGCCGAATCAATCTGCCGGAGGTTATTGATGCAAGCGTTCTGTTGTGATTTAGAACGAGCACGCATGAAGTTGGGAATCGCAATCACCGCCAGGAGGCCGATGATGGCCACGACGATCATGATTTCCACCAGCGTGAAGGCCCCCGGAGGCGCCTTTGTGGTAGTTTTCATAGTTAATGTTTCCTGCTCTATCGCGGCGTGAACGGGACAGCAGACGGGTTAATAATTATTACGAAGTCGTTCACTGATTGCCTGCTGTTACCGCAATCTAGATATTTTAGCATACCTGATGCCAATGTCCATCCTAAAAAAGCCCTGGCACCCTTGCTATTACATGAATTTGCATAAACAAAAAAAGGCCCGAAGCGGAACGCTTCGAGCCTTTGCGAGAGATAAAACAGGATTACGGGAGCTTATGCGGCGTGTCGGTCAAGGTCGACAACGAGCAGGCAACCTGCGGGTTGGCGCCAACCGAGTAGGTGGTATAAGTGCCACCGGCCGGGCAACCAGGAACGCTGCTGTTGGAATTCAGCTTGATGTAAGCTGAAACGGTGAGCACGCCGCCGACAGAGGCGCCGGTGGTCTGACCGTTTTCCAACGCCCATTCATTAATGGCTGCGTCGATTTGACGGAGGTTGTTGATGCACGCGTTCTGTTGTGATTTAGAACGGGCGCGGATGAAGTTGGGAATCGCAATCGCCGCCAGGAGGCCGATGATGGCCACGACAATCATGATTTCGACCAACGTGAAACCCGACTTACGGGCTGTTTTGGTTGTTTTCATTTGGTTTCTTACATTGCGGCGTGAACGAAACAGCAGGCGGGTTTATAATTATTACGGATTTTCATTCACTAATTGCCTGCTGTGACCGCGACTATCCCCAAACCTAGCACGGCCAATGCCAAAATCAAAGCAAAAAAAAGTGTCTTTTTTTAGACATTTTTGTCAATTAACGAGGGTTTTTGGCCTTAAAATGCCAGTTTCCAATCCTGATTCCGTTAGAAGACTGGTTCCGTGACAGGACATTGTAACATTTTTGGACAGTCATGATCCGTTCCAGTTGTCCGTTTTAGAGAAATCATCCTTCATCAGAATGCCAGCCAACTTCTGAAAAAGTTGGACGCGCTCACCTGAAAACATCACGGCCATTTTTCCTGTCCTCGACATCGAACCAGGTACATGGGAAAATTTCGCCGTAGTCGCACGCAAGATATTGGCGATGTTGTAATTTTCGAAGATTTATACAGGCCTATGATTCAATTTGGACATTTTGGGATCAACATTGGAGGCTTCGTGGATTTATCGGCGTTGTTCCTGACCGAATCAGCCAAGTATTTGTTGTTGTTCATGTTCGCAGTGCTGTCGATCCGTCTTTGGAAAAGAGCGTTGGCCCTCGCAACAAAAAATAAGCGGGTTGACCTGATTGTGGCATCCATTGCGACACTGATCACTGTCACCATCGGATACTTCTCCGTCTGCCATAGCATGGGCCGGTTGTATGCTTACTATGGGATGCAGGCATTCGATTCAGGCAACGTGCCCTCGGCGCTTACGCTCTTCGGCCAATCGTCACGCTATTGGAAAACGGCGGACGCCCAGGGAGCACAAGGAGTTTGCCTGGTGGCGTTGGGCAGGCCGGAGATAGGGCTAACGCTCATCAATCAGGCCAAGGCGATGCGCGGTGGAAATAACAATCCTTTCGAAGAATTCTATGAAGGCCTGTATTATTTTTTTAACGAAAAGCCGGAAGGCATTGCCTATCTTGCGCGGGCCGCTTCATATCAGACCTACACCTGGAGCGCGTTGAAGCTGGTTTCCACGCACTACATTGATAACAACCAATGCGCCGACGCCGAGCGGTTGATGCAACCGTTTCTCAAGATTCCTGTCACGGACACCGACCAGGCTTATGTGATGGCATCGATCGATTTGTCCCACGGGAAAAAGGCCGAGGCCCAGGCCCTGGTCGATAAATTTGGAGGGCCGGATATTCAACCCTTCTGGAAGACGCGGTTCGACAAACTGCGCGCAGCCATCCAAAAATCATGATCAAAAAGATAATCCAATTCATTTTGAATTCACGGCTGGAAAATGTCATGGCGGTCCTGGTCTCTGCGTGCCTGCTAATCCTTTTTCTGACGACGCGCCTGTTCCATAATTTCGAGCTGGGTGCGTTGGACTTTGTGTTCATCCTGTTGCCGGTTGGCTTGTTGTGCATCAAAGCCCTTTTTGAATTGTTGGCCGGGAAGAACCAGGCCGGCGAAGATGCCGACACACTCAAGTATATCGCGAGTTTTTTCAGTCCTCTGGTAAAGATCCTCCGCGACTGGTTTCCCTTTTTTTTGTTATGCGCCTGCTACTATGCGCTCTATACCAATTTGATGCTGCGGATAAATCCGCACACTGCCGACGCCACCCTTTCCGGAATAGACGCCGCAATCTTTGGGAACCAGGTTTCCTTTTTGCTGGAACCTTTTATCCGCCCCTGGCTCACGGATTTTCTGAACGCCATCTATTTTTCCCATGTGCTGGTTTTTCCCAGCGTGGCTCTCTATTTCTACCTGGCCGCGGAAAAGAAAGCGTTCCGCAGATTGATGATGGGCTATCTGACCCTCTTCCTGATGGGGATCCTCAGCTATCTCGTGGTCCCGGCCATCGGTCCGGAAAAGTATTTTGCCGATAAATATACCCACGACCTGCAAGGGCAGATGGTGAGCCGTGGCGTTGATTATATCATCAACGTGGGACGCGTGGGCTATGACTGTTTTCCATCATTGCACGTGGGGATCCCGCTATTGGTTTCATTTTACATTTTCAAATACCGCCGGAAATTTTTCATACCCGCCGCCATCTATGTATTGGTGATGTGTTTCGCGACCTTGTATCTGCGCTATCACTACGCCATCGATGTGATGGCTTCGTTTGTCTATGCGCCGGCGGCCTACTTCCTGAACGATTTTTTACTGCGCTACTGGCCGGGTGAACGCATCCAGGAGGAAGCTGAAAAAGAGGCCGGCGCCAGACTGGCCGAAAAGACTTGAGCGTGGCGTCCCGTCACCACTTTCACTTTCACACCATGCAAGGAGCAAGAATGGCATCACTCATGCCGTGGACGATTTTTTTATCGGCGGGAACGATGGTGGCCAGGATACCACCCAATGCGGGACGCGCGGCATCGCCCGCGCCGCTCACAAAATAGTAGGGGCACAAACGAACCCGTCCGTTCATCGCGGCAAGCTCATTCTTCTCAAAATCAAACCATTTGGCCTCCACCTGTTTTGGTTTTTCGAACCGCTGCAGGACATAAGGCGATTTTTCAAAACCGGCAATGGCCGCATCTACGGCTTTGGCCCAGTCTTCGTGAGGAAGATCGCTACCCAGGAAAACACCGCGCGCACCCCAGGCCTTTTCGGAGAAGCCGGAGATCTTGAGGATCAATTCGCGTTCGCGCTGGGACAATTGCTTGAGCTGCTGCCAGTCGGTCAATTCCAGGCCGGGAATGGCGGCATGGGGCGGCAGCGGAGCCGGATCCATAAGCCAGGTGTAAGGGATGATTTTTTTTAATCGGGCAACAAAGCCTTCGCCAAGTTCCTGCCTCCAGAAGTGTTGCAGATTCCGGTTCCAGAACAGCGCAAACAGCATTTTTTCTTCAAAGATGGGTTTGGGCGGCGGAGTGAGAGTGATTTTTTTTGCGACGGCGGATTCAAAGATCGTTTTTGATGCAGGCACGTTCGCCAGATCGAACAGTTCGAAGAAACGATACACGGCATCGCCTTCGGCAAAATCAGCGAATTTGGAATCCCGAACCTTGAACCGGGAGCCGCCGAGTTGTTGCGAGAGCCATTCCATCTCGGGCTTATAGGTGGCGGCCTCTTCCGAGACAACGATGTGAACATTCTCCGCGCTTGTGAAAATGCTTTCGAAGCCCTTGATCATACCATCGGCGCCGCCGATGATTTTGGCATCGGGTAGGCTTGCTTGAGGATTGGCGTAGGCCTGGTTGAGCCAGGCAGTGAGGCCGATGCCGCCGGGCACCGAATCGAGTTCGGTGATGCTGAAGCCATTTTCGGTCAAAAGAATATCCGGTCGGATCACTCTTGGGGTGTCGTTCTTGAATGCCGACGAGCGTTGCAATTCGATGAGTTCAGCCGGTTTGCCGGCATCCAACCATTGGCAAATCCATTCCGGCTGTTTGCCTTCGACACTTTTACGGTAGAGCAGATTAACGGCGCGATAAAACTGGAGCAGGACTCGTCCGAGTGATTCCAATTCTTTGGCGAGATTTTCGCCGAGAGCGAAAGGCACCGGCGATGCATGCCAATCGAGGTTGGCAAAGAGGCCATTCGGCGGAATTTGGCTGCGGATCCATTTTACGCGTTCGGCGGAGGAATGATGTTCGGCGCTCACGAAAGTCAGGTCCGTAACTGGCCGTTGCCGATGCCGAGCCATTTGTAGCTGGTCAACTCATCCAGGCCCATGGGACCGCGCGCGCCGATCTTGTCGGTGCTGATGCCGATCTCTGCGCCCATGCCGAATTCACCGCCATCGGTAAAACGGGTGGAGGCATTCCAATAAACCGCCGCCGAATCCACTTCGCCGAGAAATTGTTTGGCATGCGATTCGTTGCCGGTGACGATGCTGTCGGAATGCGCGGAACCGTAGTGATTGATGTGGTCAATCGCCTGCTTTAAGCCATCGACCACGCGGATGTTCAAGATGTAATCGTTGTATTCCGTGAAATAATCCTGTTCAGTCACGGCCCGTAGTTTTCCATTCTGGGCCGTGGAGTCCAAAATTTTGCGGGTCGTGTCGTCGGCACGCAACTCGACATGTTTTGCCAGCAATTTTTCGCTCATAGCAGGCAGGAATTTGCCGGCAATTTTTTTGTCCACAAGCAGAGTTTCCATGGCATTGCAAACGGCGGGGCGCTGGACTTTGGCGTTCATGGCAATATCTTCAGCCATTTTCAGATCGGCATCGGCATCCACAAAAACATGGCACACGCCCTTGTAATGTTTGATGACGGGCACTTTGCTGCATTCCGCCACGGCGCGGATGAGGCCTTCGCCGCCGCGGGGCATGCACAGATCAATGTATTGCGTAAGCGAGAGCAAAACCGGGATCGCCTCACGATCAGTGACAGGCACGACCTGGATGCCGTGTTCGGGAAAAATTGCGAGCGTTTTCGTGCCGGCATCGATCATAACCTGCGCGATGGCGCGGTTGGAATGCATGGCTTCTTTGCCACCGCGAAGAATGGTGGCGTTGCCGGATTTGAAGCAAAGGCTCGCGGCATCGGCGGTCACATTGGGGCGCGATTCGTAAATGATAACGACCACGCCGATGGGCGTGGAGATTTTTTGTAGTTTGAGGCCGTTGGGTCGGACGCGTTCGTCCAGAATTTTCCCGACAGGGTCGGGCAACGCGGCAACTTCGCGCAATCCTTTAGCCATTCCAGAAATACGTTTGTCATCGAGCTTGAGGCGGTCGAGCATAGCGGAAGAGAGACCGCTTTTGGCTGCGGCATCCATATCCAATGCATTTGATTCTTTGATTTTGGCTGCATTTACTTCGATGGCGGCGGCCATGGCGAGCAAACAATCGTTCTTCTCGCGCGTGGAGAGCTTCGCGAGTTCACGCGACGCGGCCTTGGCCTGGCGGCCCAGCAACGTCATTTGCTCTGTTAAAGTCATGGGGTAAGAAGGTAAGCCAAAATCGGAAACTTAAAAGAGCGAATTTGTAACGCGACGCCGGACTAAATGCTCTAAGTTTCTGAGACCCAAACTAGGGTGCCACTGGGAAGCAGGTCAAACAGAGGAATCAAGTCGGTATCTGCCAAATGAATACAACCGCAGGAAGAAGGCTTGCCGATGCTCGATTGATCGGTCGTGCCGTGGATGTAGATGTAACGCGAATGGGAATCGACGTTGCCACCTTGATTGAAGCCCGGCTCCAGTCCTTCCAGCCAAAGAATGCGTGTCGTGATTTTGGCGTCAGCGAATTCCGATTGGCTCGTATGGCCGATGGGTTGCCGCGCTTTGAAAACGGTGCCCGCCCGCGCTCCGGCGCCGATCTTCTCAGCGATGCGATGAAGTCCCAGGGGCGTGCAATTCGAACCTTCGACCTGGCCGATGCCGAAACGGGAAGTGGAGCAGGAATATTGTTTTACAAATTGGTTTTGTTTGTAGAGGGAAAGAGTTTGAGTGGCTATGCTGATGGTAAGGACGCAGTCGGTTGGCAAAACCCTATATTTGCTACAGGCACGAGAAAAGTTTTCAATGGCAGATTCGACGCCCTTCAAATTCATAGAATCATTACGTTTGATCCGAGCAGCTTTTTAAAATCACTATCAAAAGAAACGACTTTTAGGCCTCGAATCGAGGCGAATGCCGCCAGATAGGCATCTGTCCATGTATTGGTTGAAGCAGAATCACCTTGGGTCAACTGTTGCCATTCGTGCTCGATATCTGACGGTTCATTCAAAAAAATGATGCGATGATCCCGGGATAATTGTTGATAAATTTGCCAGGCCTCTTTTTGCGTTACCACGTCAGTTCCCATGACATGACTGTTGGTAAGAAGACGGAGCATGCCCATTTGTGTTACCCGGCAAAAGACTGCACCTTCGGACTCAACATCGTCAAACCAGACGCTGGCAGCGTTATGGTGCACATGCCGATCCGACGCCAGAGCGATCCAGACATTGATGTCAGGCAAGCAGGTTTTCAATTTCAGCGTTAGTCAATGAAAGCGATTTTGGGTTTTTCGATTTGATGAGCGGGAGTTTTACGCGGAAAGAATCTTTAGCAGATTTATTGGAAATCTGATTTTCAATCGCACACTGGACAAATTCCTTTAGTGTTTCACCGCGTAAGGCAGCTTCGGACTTTACGCGTCGGAACAAATCGTTCGGCAAATCAATGGTTGTTCGCATAAAAGCATACTTACATAAAACCATATAAATAGCAATAATTATTTATGCGGTGCAAACCGTGCGCGCATGAAATCGATAAAGGCCTGATCTGCCATTTCGCGACGGGCCTGGGCAAAGCCGCCGGAATCTTCACCAATGAAATAACGAAGCTGTTTTGTACCATCGGTAGCGGCATCAAAAACGACCTGGGCAACTTCATCCGCAGTGGCCATACGTTTGGAGCGCATCCGGGCATAGGCGGCATTAGTGTCTGCAACATACTGGTCGTAATCTGCAATAGCAGTGCTATGCGTTCCTTCTTCCCCCACGCGTTTGACAAAGTTAGTGCTGGAGATGCCACCGCTCGGTTCCACAATCTTCACGACGATGTTCTGCGACGCCAATTCGTATGCCAGCGATTCAGAAAAACCTTCCAGGGCAAATTTGCTGGCGCAATACAGCGACATCGTCGGCAAGCCCACCAACCCGGCACGGGAACTGATATTGACGATCATCCCGACTTTATTTTTCCTGAAATGCGGCAGGATGGCACGGGTGGCGTCCATGACTCCGATGACGTTGACGTCGAATTGCTCCTTTATCTTCTCGCGGGAAAGTCCCTCGAAAATACCCGACAGGCCGAAGCCGGCGTTATTGATGAGCACATCGATTTTTCCGAAGCGCGCAATGGCGCCTTCAATGGTCCGAGTGATGTCCTGTGGATTGCGGACATCCAATTGGACCAGCGCCACGTTATCCATGCAGGCAAGGTCCGTTGAAGTCACAGGATTGCGCAGAGTCGCGATGACGTTCCATTCCTTGTCTGCGAATAATCTGGCGGAGGCGTGGCCAATGCCGGAGGAAGCACCGGTGATCAGGACGGTTTTCTTCACGCTTTCAATTTCTTCACGAGCACTTTGGAATTTCTCCCGCTTTGCTCGTATTTCTCGCGTCGGGCGGGCGGCAGATCGTCAGGGGTCCCTTCAGCAAAACCGCCTTTGGATTGAAAATAGGTAAAGGCTTGCGTCGAAAGGGTGATCAGCTCGTTCAGGCCCATTTCCCGCGCCTTGTTTTCGATGAACTGGATGAGCTTGCGCCCAATGCCCTGATTTTCATGCGATGCGCTCACGTAGAGACATGCCAACTCACCCTTGTTCTGTTCGGGATAAAGGTGCAAGGCCACGCAGGCGACGGGATTTTTATCGATCTCAAAAATGTAATAATCGCCGAGCGATTTTTCAATCATGGTCCGCGTCCGTTTGACCAATTCGTCGGCCTCAACGGCCTGCTTGGTCAGAAGCTGGATGGCCCGGATATCCTTTTTCTTGGCCGGCCGGATTTGCTGGTATTCGTTGGCGTAGATGAGCGTCCCGATGCCGTCGTTTGAAAAGACTTCAGCGAGCAGACCCTCATCCACCTTGCCGTTGATGACGTGAACGCGGGGAATGCCGGCTTTGCAGGCGATGGCCGCATGCTGTGCCTTGGAAAGGATCTCGGGGGCAAAGCCGGCGCTGTTCTGCTGGAGCAGTTTTTCCAGTTCGGCCACGAGCATTTGGCGGATGAGTTGGCCCTGGCAGATGAGGCCATCCGACGAAGTGATGAAAATCAATTTGATCGCCTTAAGCGCGTCGGCCACGGCAGCCGCGACGCCATCGGAATTGACGCGATAGGTCTTTCCGTCGCCATCGAAACCGAGGGGCGGTATGACCGGAACAACATCCTGGGCGAGCAATGTTTGAAGCAAGGCGGTATCCACGCGCTCGACTTTGCCGGTGAACTGATGGTCAACACCCTGGATGATGCCCATGGGATGGGCGATGATGACATTGGTGCTGGCGGCGCGAAGATCGTTGGCGGAAAGGCCTTCCAAAATCTCATGCGTGAGCCGATTGGCGGCCGTGAGCGCAATCTTTAGTGTCTCCGCATCGGTGATGCCCGCGCCGGTCAAGTCCGAGGCCGTCATCTTTTTCTCGTCGGCCAGCGCCTGGATCTGCGCGGAAGCGCCATGGACGAGCACGACCCGGATGTTGAGCGACCGCAACACTGCCACGTCCAGCAACAGCGTCGCGAAGTTTTCGTCCGTGACGATGACGCCGTCCACCGCGAGGACGAACGTCTTCTCGCGGAATTGCGGAATGTATTGCAGGATGCCCCGCAAGTCGGTCAGTTTCATTTACAGCGCAAAAAATGGCGGAAATTACGCGCTAGGCAACTGTTAATTTTCATTTCTACAAAGAATACGGATCTCACGAAAAAAGATTGTCGAACTCGTTATGTGTGCCGATCCAAATCCATTGAATCGTGCTGCCCGAACGGATGCCCACCGCGCGATATTGTTCGTTGATGCGCACCGACCAAAATTCCTGGTTGCCTTGAAGCTTTTTGAAATGCAGCGACGGGTGATCGGGATTGAGAATAAAAACTTGATACGCCATGCGCGCGCGGGCTTTGACAGCAGGCGAAAGTTTTTCGTAAGCCCGCCAAAAAGAGGGCCGGACCTGGGAAATCACAACTTGGACGGGTCGAGCGGTTCAGCCGCACCTTCGCGCAACGCAGCGGCAGCGAACTGTTCCAGCTTCGGATAAGCGCGGCGGGCCGCGATGATGCGTTCCCACTCCGCATCGCCGGATTGTTGTTGCAAAAAACGGGCGAAATCCACGACCTCACGCGCCTTGTCGTCAGGCAATTCATTCACGATACCGAGCAATTCCTGTGCGGCCGAACTCATGGTGAAATTATCGCCGATAGTTGATTTTTAGCAAGTCGCGGAATAAGTAGTCGGTTTGGCGGGGCGCGAGATTCAAACAATTATTTCTTGTCCAATGCAGATTTCAAGGCTCTGAGACATCGCTCATTCTCCTGCGGTGTGCCGACCGAGATGCGAATCCACTCGGGCAATTGATAGCCGCCCATGGGACGGGTAATAACGCCTTGCGCCTGCATCGTTTCAAAAACTTTCTGCCCCTGGCCAACGCGCACGAGGATGAAATTCGCGTGAGACGGGACAAATTCCAGCTTTAGCTCGCGGAACGCCTGCCCAAAAAATTCGAGGCCGGCTAAATTGTTTGCGCGGGTTTTACGAACGTGGCCGTCATCGTCCAGGGCGGCGAAGGCGGCGGTTTGGGCAAGGAGATTCACGTTGAAAGGCTGGCGAATTTTTTCCAGCGCGGAAATAAATTCCGCAGGAGCGATGCCATAACCGATGCGCAGGCCTGCCAGGCCATAGATCTTTGAGAATGTGCGCATCAGGATGAGGTTCTTGCGCGCGCCGAGGCGGATCAATGAGACCAGATCAACCGGGTCGTTCAAAAATTCAATATATGCCTCGTCCATCACCAACAAAACATTATCCGGGACGTCGTTCACGAACCGGATAACCTCCTCACGCGCGGCGAGGGTGCCGGTGGGGTTATTCGGATTGGCAACAAAGATGATTTTTGTGCGCGGCGTGATGGCGCGCAACATCGCCTGCAAATCATGTCCGTAATCTTTGGCGGGAACTGTTACTACGTTGGCCCCCGCCATCTTTGCGACGATAGGGTAAATGGCAAAGCAGAACTGCGAGACGACGATGTCATCGCCGGGTCCCAGCAGGGCATGAGCGACAAACTCGATGATTTCGTTCGAACCATTGCCCAGAATGAGATTGGCCGGTTCGACGCCAAGTTTGTCGGCCAGTTTTCGTTTGAGATAAAACGCATTGCCGTCGGGATAAAGATTTACTCCGGCCACCGCTTTTTGCATCGCGGCGATGGCCAACGGCGACGGGCCGAAAGGATTTTCGTTTGAAGCGACCTTAATGATCGAATCGGCAGCGAGGCCAAGTTCACGCGCAACTTCTTCGATGGGGCGGCCCGGTTGATAAACCGGCAAATTTTTCAGGCTGGGATTGACGGGGAGCATTAGAGTGACTCAACGATTTTTTTGACGTTCACATTTTTGGCGACGATGTCGCGAATGACAGAAATTTTTTCGGCATCAGCGGGACGTGTCTTGACGATGAGATTATTCACTTTGGACGCGACCTCGTAGCTGTCCGCCTGGGCGAGCAGGACAGGCACGGGCATGGCCTGGATGGCCTTGAGTACGGAGGCCGAGGGGCGGAGTCCGCCAGTGAGAACGATGCCAGCCATTTTATCATCGCTGGCCGGATTCGTGATTGCGCCTGCGGCGAGCACGAGGTCTTCGCGGTCGCCTGGCGTGATCAGCAAGGTGCCACGTTTGAAAAACTGAATGGCATTCTGCGCGCTCATCGCGCCCACGACGACGTCGTCAACCAACGCATGGATAGTGGGAGGCCGGTTCAGCAATTCCGCGTGCAGCTCGTCACGGATCAGATCGATTGAGGGATTGGAGAGGATCTGCTGGTGAGGCAGAACGCCGAGCAGGTCCAGTCCTTTGCGTTTGAGACCGCGCCGGGCAAAGTCCGTGATATAATCCACTTTTCCCCCCAGCACCTTGTTGAGGATGACACCGATGATCTCGACATCTTCTTTTTCGAAAAGCGCCTGGTTGAGCGCGATCTCATCGATAGGTTTGCCGATGCCGCCTTGTGAAACGATGATGACTTTTGCGCCAAGTAACTTGGCGACGCGCGCATTGGAAAGGTCGAAGACCGAGCCGACACCCGCATGACCGCTGCCTTCGCACAACACAAAATCTTTTTCCCATGACACCCGGTCAAAGGCGACCTGGATCTTTTTGACGAGCGCATCGTTGTTGGCGGCCAGGAGATATTTGCGCGTAAAATCCGGCTCGACGGCGATGGGACTCATGTCCACCAGCGGGCAATTCATACGATAGACCGCATCCATGAGCACGGTATCTTCGTCGATCTTTTGCTCTTCGATCTCAACAAAACGCTGGCCAACCGGCTTGATATAACCGATGCGCGGGAAAAATTTCTGCAACGCGGCGATCAACCCAAGCGAGGTGGTGGTCTTGCCGTCGTTTTGGCGCGTGGCGGCGATGAAAATTCTGGGCGTCGAGGAATTCATCAGGAATGCGTCTTTGCCTGGGCCTAATCCCCGGGCAACTGTTGGTCCGCACCGGGATAAAGTTTTTGATAGTCGGTGGATTGGACGCCAACGATGGCGGCGACCCCGAGAATATCATGCGCGCTTGAGCCGCGGGAAACATCCGCAGCAGGGCGATTGAGACCGAGCAAAATCTGCCCGTAAGCATTGGCATGGCCGACGAGACGAACGAGCTTGCTGGCGATGTTGCCAGAGTTCAGGTCGGGGAAGATGAGAACGTTCGCGCGTCCGGCCACCTGGCTGTCGCGCAACTTGCGCTCGGCGATCTCGGGAATGAGCGCGGCATCCACCTGAAGTTCGCCGTCGAATTCGGCTTCCAATGAGAGTTGACCGGCTTTCTGCCTGGCCAATGCAGTGGCAGCCTGCACTTTGCCGATGCTGGGATGCGACGCGCTGCCTTTGGTGGAGAAGGAAAGCAATGCAACACGCGGTTTGGTGCCGAGCATGTGACGCGCCAGCCGCGCAGTTGAGATGGCGATATCGGCGAGTTGCTCCACGGTGGGATCGGGAATGACGCCGCAATCCGCCATGAACAGGACTCCTTCCTCGCCAATGCGCGTGTCCTCAACCTCCATGACCATGCAACTGGATGCGGTGCGGATGTCGGGCGCGGGTTTGATGATCTGGAAAAGGGGACGCAACACGCCGCCGGTGATGTGCGAAGCGCCGGAGATCAGCCCATCGGCCTGGTGCATTGCCAGCATCATGGCGCCGTAATAATTCGGCTGGAGCATCGCCTCGCGGGCTTCAGGGGCGCGCACACCTTTTTCGCGGCGCAAGCGGAAGAAGCGGTTGGCAAAATTGTCCAGGTCCTCGCTGGTGGCGGGATTGATGACGCGGATGCCCTCCAGTGAGATGTTCAATGTGGCGGCGGCCTCTTTGACCTTGGCCTGGTCGCCCAACAGGATGGGCACGCCGAGGCGCAGGGCGAAGAACTGGCGGGCCGCCTGCAGCACGCGGGCTTCGTCGCCTTCCGGGAAAACAACGCGCTTGGGATGCCGTTGCATTTTTTCGATGACATTGCCGATGAAACGCATTGAGCCAGTTTCAGGTTTAAGGTTGCGGGTTTCAAGTTCAGAAATGCGGCGGGTCTGCGCTCAAATTAAGCAGCACCAAGTGTTGCCCTTGACGCGCGAATCCTGTAGACTTCACGATTCAATGCTGGACACGATCGAGAAACTTTTAGTCTTGCAGGACCGCGACCGCAAAATCCATCGCGTTCAACAGGAGCTTTCCCATATTTCACCCGAGCGCGAATCGTTGCGCGCCAAAGCCACAGCGACGCAATCGCAATTGGAGTCGGCGAAAAATCGTGTGAAACAGATCGAGTCCGACCGCAAACGTCTCGAACTGGACGTGGACGCAAAAAAAACGCAGATCGAGAAATACGCCAACCAGCAATTGCAAACACGCAAAAATGAAGAGTACCGCGCGCTGGCGACGGAGATCGAGCATTGCAAGGCGGAGATCCAGAAAATCGAGGACCGCGAGATCGAATTGATGGAGCAGGCCGAAGCGGGGCAAAAGGACGTCGGGCGCGCCACCGGCGAGGCGAATGCCGCGAAGAAATTGGTGGAAGACCAGATCGGCAAATTGGATCAGCGCGAAGAGAATTTGAAAAAGGAGCAGGCTGAATTGCAGGCCGGACGCGCGGAATTGGCGGCAGCCGTCGATGAAACCACGCGCGGCCGGTATGAGCGGCTGCTCAAGAGCAAGGGCGATAACGTGGTGGTGGGCATCAACCACGGCGTTTGCGGCGGTTGCCACATGAAATTGACGGCACAGATTTTGGTGAGTTGCAAATCACAGAAAGAGATTGTCAGTTGTATCAACTGCGCACGCATCCTCTATTACACGCGCGACATGGAACTGGTCGCGGCGGAGTAGGCGCGCCATCCTCTTGTAACTTGCCACCCGGGGGTTCTCACTTTATAGTAACATCGGCTTTGGTTGGCGGAGAATCGCTTCAGCGCAAGCTGGAGAGGAAAGTCCGGACACCACAGGGCGCGATGCCGCGTAACTCAAGTCCGTTCGATTGAGATACACGCGGGCAGGGCGAAAGCTCTGACGGAAAGTGCCACAGAAAACAGACAGCCTCCGGTGCAAACCGGCGGTGATGGTGAAAAGGTGCGGTAAGAGCGCACCGCGCGAAGCGTAAGCGACGCGGCACGGAAAACCCCATCGGGTGCAAGGCCAAATAGGGAATCCTGGAGCGGCCCGTTCCATGTCCGCGAAAGTGGACGGATTCCGGGTATCGGCTGCATTAGACAAATGATTCTCTCCGTCGCAAGGCGAAGACAGAATCCGGCTTACAGCCCTCCAAAGCCAAAATAATGAAGGCGGTTGAGGAAATCCCTCAGCCGCCTTCGCCATTTCAATATGAATTAAGCATTCCCTTGCGCCAGGGTCGCGGCGCGGGCACGGCAATCCTTCCCAGCACCGCAGGAGCGCTAACGTTGCCGTAATGGTCCATGGCGCTGATGGCAATCGCCTCGGGGTGCGACGTTGTGAACGAACATCCTGATTGGGTGCCGGGACAGATCTGTGTGCGCCACATCCGGTTGGTCCCCGCATATTGCAGAACCCAAAATCTCGGGGACTGGCTATCAGCGGATGTCCATTGGAAAGTGAGATTGGTCGCCGTATCTACCGTGGCCGTGAGAATCGGCTGGCCGGGGGCATCCGAGGAATCCCATGTCAGAGCAGGCGCCAGGGCTGTTTGGACATTTTGAGTCCGGATCAGGCCGTTCAACTCGACATTGTTCACAAGATTGTTCAGATGGAAATAAATCTCGCCGGTGGCCTGTCCCGTGTAACGGATGATCTCAACCTGCCGTGCGATCTCTTCCGCCGAAAGAGTTCCGCCAACGTAGGCGGCGCCCAGGCCGGGCCATAGTCCGCGACCGCGAACATTTTGCCGTTCCCACCAATTGAGCAGCACGGGAAAACTTTGCTGCCTCGAATCGGTTGACCAATAAAGTTGCGGCGCCAGATAATCCACCCAGCCACTGGCCAGCCACAGGCGCGAATCGGCGTACAGGCTCGCGTAAGAATCCAGCCCTTTGATCTGAGGCGGATAGCCCGGCCGCCAGATGCCAAAGGGGCTGACGCCGATCTTGACCCACGGTTTTTGCGCTTTGATGTCAACGTAGGCCGCGTAGATGAATTTATTGATGTTGGCCCGGCGCCAGTCATCGCGGCTCAAATGCAGCGGTGCGCCGTATTCCTCCCAGGTATCGCGATCGGGAAAATCCAAGGGACGGTCGTTGTCGCCATTTTGTGGATAAGGATAAAAATAATCGTCGAACTGCACGCCATCCACGTCGTAGCGTTTGACGACATCCAGGACCACGCTCAGCACATAATTGCGCACGACGGGAAGGCCCGGATCGAGCCAGGTCTGGTCACCGTAGTGACGGATGAATTCCGGATGGAGCCGTGTGATCTGGTTCCAGGCGGGCGCGGTTTTGTCCGTGGGCAGCCAGGCGCGGAATGGATTGAACCATGCATGAAGTTCAAGGCCGCGCTTATGCGCTTCCTCGATGGCAAAAGCAAGCGGATCATAGAATGGCGCCGGGGGCTTTCCCTGTGTGCCGGTGAGGACCGCCGACCACGGCTCGTACGGAGAATTATAAACCGCATCGCATGCCGGGCGCACCTGGAAGACCACAGCATTGAGATGCAACTGCACGGCCTGGTCGAGCAACGCTGTCATTTGCGCTTTCTGATCGGCCACGCTCAAGCCGGGGCCGGAGGGCCAATCAGCATTGGAAGCCACTTCAGTAATCCATGCAGCGCGAAATTCCCGCGGCACCGGAGGCGGCTGGATATTGCTCGCGCGATAGACATCCCTCGGCGCGGCCGCAAAAAGAGTTGCGGCTGTCAAAAACCCAAAGACTGTTAGTATTACCAATTTCATCAATTGCTTCCTCAATATAATCGCATTTTAAAATGGATGACAAAGTTTTCTCTTGGACATTCCGAAGACGAAGTTTTGTGTCAATTCGCGTCAGGAGGCGTCGATTGACGTCAACTTTTTCGTCTTTGTAAGTGTAAAAAAGGTTCAGAAAGGTTCGCATGGCATGAGGCCAGTCGAGAGAGGTTTGAATTGATCCGTCCACGTTGTATTTCGATACGACAAGGAGATGACCGGCCTGGAGGGTTAAAAACATAAACTTCAATTCGCCTCAATTGGCCTCGCAACTTTTTGGCCTGGTGTGGCGGAGTTGAGAGAACCCGCAAAAGGACGCAATCGCGCGCACGAAGGGGGATTTTGTTTCGGGGAAACAATTTTTGCGAGAAAAAGAATGGTTTAGTCCGGTTAAGTTTGAAGAAATATCCAGGCGGTCGGCAAGTTGCCGACCGCGACGGGTCCCGATAAATCGGGATTCCCCCCCGGAACAGGAAGGGAGGCGGTGGGAAAAGCAGAGGGATGTTTCGAGCGAGGCGCTCGAAACTGCGCCCGTGGCGGGCGCGCTCCCCAAACAATATGTCAGAGCAGTGCTCATGGGGTGATTTAAGCATAAAAATGTGAAGGTGGAATGTTTCCCGGAAACAAAAAGTGGCAGCGGGAGGTGAAAGGGGACAGAAGGGACAAAAGATGTGATAGATGAGGATGAGCAAGAGGATGAGAATGATTGGGCTGTGGAATGTTGCCCAGAAACAAAGGAAACATGGATGAGTTCAGCAGAGACGCATTCTTATCAAAGTGAACGATAAAATCAGGCGTTTCGGCTGTCATTGACAAACCCATCGCGTTGTGATTCAATTAATCCGTTGCAGCCGAGGTCCGGTTTCCTTCCTGAAGCCGGGCGCGGGAGACCCAAATTCCTCGAAGAAATTTGAGGACGGGGCGAATGGGGCCGGGTAACCGGTCTCGAGGCCACTTTCAAGGCCCAGCCCGACAGCTAATCTCGCAGGCATTTGGAAGGGCGAGCCTCTGGATCGCGAAGTCCGCGATCACCAAGTTCACCCAATATGAAAATGAATTGCAGTGTGTTATGCTCAGGCATCAGCACGCGGAAAGTTATTATGTTGGACGGAATCTATGCCGGTTTGATTTTGGCCTCATTCGCGGCCCTCGCGCTGTATGTCGTGGGTTGCGAGAGGCTTTAGCGCGGCCAAATTAACTCTAATTTATAATGAGCGGCAAATATAGTCTCGCGCCTCGCTCCATGAACCGCAGCGATATTAGACCTGACTGTTTTCTCACCCCTCATCCTAACCTTCTCCCCGTTGAGGGGAGAAGGAACAGCGGGAGGGCGTTTCTGGATTGGAGTGAGGCTGTCCGGGTAGTTCAGCCAAACGAAAGTGACGCGATGAAAGCGGTGTCAACCCTCCCGCTTTGCGGGACCAGCCACCGCACTCCAAGACGCTATCGCGGGTATCGGACTTTTTTGCCGGCTTATGGCTTTGATTCGTTGCGCGGCCGAAGATCAAAAATCGGGATGCGAGCGGAGAGGGAAAATGTAATTTCTATGATACAAAACCAGTCCACTTATGAATGAAAATATCATCCTTGGAATCGTTTCCCTGGCGCTTGGGGGTTATTTGATCTTTGCCATGGTGCGCCCGGAGAAATTTTAGACCCATACTATGAATCTCCATCATTGGTTCGAATTGGCGCTTTTCATCGCCATCCTCGTGCTGGTCACCAAACCTCTGGGCCTGTACCTCAACCGGGTGCTGGACACCACTGGCCGCACCTGGCTGGATCCAATTTTTCGGCCCCTCGAAAAACTTACCTACACCGTCCTTCGCATCGATCCCGCGAAGGAACAGACCTGGAAACAATACACCTTTGCGCTGTTGATCTTCAGCGCGATGAGTTGCCTGTTCACTTATGTCATCCTCCGGGCGCAGTATTATCTGCCGCTCAACCCGCAAAAATTTCCCGGCCTCGCTCCGCACCTGGCGTTCAACACCGCCATTAGCTTCATGACCAACACCAATTGGCAGAGCTACGGCGGCGAATCCACGATGTCCAATTTCTCGCAGATGGTCGCGCTGGTGTTTTATAACTTCTTTTCCGCCGCCGCCGGCATCGCAGTCGCGGCGGCGCTGGTGCGCGGCCTGGCGCGGCATACCTCGGAGACCATCGGAAATTTTTGGGTGGATATCACCCGCATCACTTATTACCTCCTGCTGCCCGTTTGCATCGTCTATGCGACGTTCCTGGTGTCGCAGGGTTGCATCCAAAATTTTCGCGCAAACACGACTGCCGCCCTCATCGAAGCCCAAACCATCTCTGTCCCGAAAACCGATGCGAACGGCAATCCGGTCAAAGATGCCAAGGGCAATCCTGTAATGGTCAGCCAGGTGCTCACGACCCAAACCATTGTGCAAGGACCGGTCGCCTCGCAGATGGCCATCAAGATGCTCGGCACCAATGGCGGCGGTTTCATGAACGCCAATGCCGCGCACCCGTTTGAAAATCCGACCCCGTTCTCGAACTTTATCCAGATGCTTTCCATCCTGCTGATCGGCAGCGCACTGACCTATCATCTGGGGCGCGAAACGAAAAACCAGAAACACGGTTGGGCGGTGTGGCAGGCCATGTTCGTTATGTTTCTCGCGGGACTATTCATCTGCTGGTGGGCGGAAGCAAAAGGAAATCCCATCCATCAAAACCTCGGCGTCGCCGCCGCGGATGGCAACATGGAAGGCAAGGAAGTGCGCTTCGGAATTTTCGAATCCGCGTTGTTCGCCACGGTGACGACCGATGCCTCCTGCGGCGCCGTCAATTGCATGCACGACTCATTAACGCCTTTGGGTGGGTTGGTGCCGATGTTCAATATCCAGACCGGCGAAGTCATCTTTGGCGGAGTCGGCGCGGGATTATACGGAATGTTGATCTTCGTCGTCATAGCGGTGTTCATCGCAGGATTGCTGGTGGGACGCACGCCCGAATATCTCGGGAAGAAGATCGAAGCGTACGATGTCAAAATGGTGCTGTTGGCGTTTGTGGTCCTGGCGTTCATCATCCTGGGCTTCACCGCGTGGGCGTGCGCCAGTCCGTGGGGGCTGGCCGGATTGAACAACCAGGGTCCGCACGGCTTCAGTGAAATGCTTTATGCCTACACTTCTGGCGCGGGCAATAACGGCAGCGCTTTTGCCGGATTGAATGCCAACACACCCTGGTATGATACAACGCTCGCCTTTGACATGGTCATCGGACGGTTCGGGATGATGATACCGTTGCTGGCCCTGGCCGGTTCCCTGGCAAAGAAGAAATTTGTGCCTACCAGCGCCGGAACCTTTCCCGTGGACGGCCTCACTTTTGTCGTGTTACTGGTCGGCACCGTGCTGCTCGTAGGCGCGCTGACGTTTCTGCCGGCCCTCGCGCTGGGGCCGGTCGTTGAACATTTCCTGATGTTGAAAGGACATCTGTATTGATTTTATGGCGACAAAATCTGTTTCCATTTTTGATTCGAAGATCCTGTGGCCTGCCGTCGGCGACGCGTTCGTCAAATTGAACCCGCGCCTGATGGTCAGGAACCCGGTCATGTTCGTGACGCTGGTCGGCGCGACGATCAGCACCGTGGAAGTTTTTCGTTCGCCGGGGCAGACACTTTTCGTGGCGCAGATCGCGATCTGGCTTTGGTTCACAGTGCTATTCGCAAATTTTGCCGAAGCGGTTGCGGAAGGCCGCGGCAAAGCCCAGGCCAAAGCATTGCGCGCCACGCGCACACGCACCAACGCGAACAAAATCGCCAATGGCAAAATGGAGGTCGTGGACGCCGATTCGCTCCGCAAAGGCGACGTCGTCCTGGTCCGGGCGAATGAAATCATTCCGGCGGACGGCGAAATCATTTATGGCGCGGCCACGGTGGATGAATCGGCCATCACGGGCGAATCCGCGCCAGTCATCCGCGAAGCCGGCGGGGACCGCAGCGCCGTCACTGGTGGCACGCGCGTGTTGTCGGATGAGATCAAGCTCCAGATCACGGCCAATCCCGGCGAAGGATTTCTCGACCGGATGATTTCACTGGTGGAAGGCGCCAAACGCCAGAAGACACCCAATGAGATTGCCCTGACGATTTTGCTCTCGGCGCTCACGTTCGTCTTTCTGCTCGCAGTCGTGACATTGAAGCCGTTTGGCATCTATGCCGGCACCGATTTTTCAAACGCAGTCCTGATCGCGTTATTGGTCTGCCTCATCCCGACAACGATCGGCGGCCTGTTGAGCGCCATCGGCATCGCGGGCATGGATCGGTTGCTGCAAAAAAATGTATTGGCGATGAGCGGCCGCGCCGTGGAAGCCGCCGGAGACGTGGACGTTTTGCTGTTGGACAAGACCGGCACTATCACGCTTGGCAACCGTCAGGCGGTTGCGTTCATGCCGGCAACCGGAGTAACTGAAAGCGAACTGGCCGACGACGCGCAACTGGCATCGCTCGCCGATGAGACACCCGAGGGCCGGAGCATTGTGGTACTGGCCAAACAATTCGGCATCCGCGCCCGGACCATCCATGAAATGCCCGGAGCGCAGTTTGTGCCGTTCACGGCGCAGACGCGGATGAGCGGCGTTGATTTTGAAGGGAAACAGATCCGCAAAGGCGCGGCCAACGCAGTCCGGCAGTTTTCAGGCGGAACTCTTCCGCAGGAAGTTGAACAGTTTGTCGAGACGGTCTCCACTTCCGGCGGCACGCCGCTGGTGGTGGCCACGTGTGAGCGCGTGATGGGAGTGGTGCACCTGAAAGACATCGTAAAGGGCGGGCTGCCCGACCGGTTCAAGCGGTTTCGCGCGATGGGTGTCCGCACCGTGATGATCACCGGCGACAATAAATTGACCGCCGCCGCCATTGCGCGCGAAGCGGGAGTGGATGATTTTCTCGCCGAAGCCAAACCGGAAGACAAACTGGCGCTCATACGCAAAGAGCAGGAGGGAGGCCGGATGATCGCCATGATCGGCGACGGCACGAACGATGCCCCCGCGCTGGCGCAGGCGGATGTCGGCGTAGCCATGAATACCGGCACGCAGGCGGCGAAAGAGGCCGGCAATATGGTGGATCTCGACAGCAATCCGACCAAACTGCTGGAGATCATCGAGATCGGAAAACAATTGCTCATCACGCGCGGCTCGCTGACGACGTTCAGCATCGCCAACGACATGGCGAAATATTTTGCCATCATTCCCGCGATGTTGATGGCGACGTTCCCGGTCATCGCGCCGTTGAACATCATGCGATTGCATAGCCCGAACAGCGCGATCTTGAGCGCGGTCATTTTTAACGCGCTCATCATCATCGCGCTGATTCCGCTGGCGTTGCGCGGGGTACGATTCCGTCCCCTCGGCGCAAAGCAGATTTTGCAACGCAACCTGCTGATTTACGGCGTGTGGGGCATCGTCCTGCCGTTCATCGGCATCAAAGTGATAGATATGATCATCGCCGGATTGCATTTGGCATAGCTATGAAGAGGATAATAATTACCAATATGGACCCTCAACTCTCCGTAAATCGGCGGAAACGGAGGCCTGTTTGTTTTCTCACCCCTCATCCTGACCTTCTCCCCGTTGAGGGGAGAAGGAACAGCAAGAGGGCGTTTCTGGATTGGAGTGAGACTGTCCGGGTAGTTCAGCCAAACGAAAGTGACGTGATGAAAGCGGCGTCAGCCCTGTTCCCCGCCAGCCGCCGCACTCCAGGACGCTATCGCGACTATCGGAGGGACGGAATGGATGGAAGGGGATTGGATTTGAAAGGGAGGACGTTTTTAAAGTCCGCCCTCATCCTGACCTTCTCCCCCAGGAGAAGGAACAGCGTGAGGACGTTTGTGGATTGGAGTGAGGCTGTCCGGGCAGTTCAGCCAAACGAAAGTGACGCGAGGAAAGCGGTGTCAGCCCGGTTCCCCGCCAGCCACCGCACTCCAAGACGCTATCGCGCCTGCCGGGGCGTTTTGCCGGGTCATTCAGGCTCAAGACAATGAATGCTTTCAAAACAATTTATGAAAACTATCATCGCTGAATCCATCCGTTCGATTGCGGCGACCCTCTTTTTTGCCGTCATCGTGTGCGGCGCCTATCCGCTCGTCGTTTTTGGGTTGGGACAAATCATGTTTCCGCACCAGGCCAACGGCAGCCTGTTGAAGGACAAAACCGGCGCAGTGCGCGGGTCGGAACTGCTGGCGCAAAATTTTACCGGCGAAAAATATTTTCACCCACGCCCGTCGGTGGCGGGCAGCAATGGCTATGACCCGACCAGCTCCGGCGGCAGCAATCTGGGGCCGACTTCGTCCAATCTGGTCAACAATATCACGGCCAATATTGCCGCTTATCGCGCCGACAATAATATGACGACGAACACACCGGTCCCCGCCGACGCCGTGACGGCATCGGCCAGCGGCCTGGACCCGGACATCAGCATGGCCAATGCGGAATTGCAGATTTCGCGCGTGGCCAAACAACGCGGCATGACCGAAGACCAGGTGCGCAAAATGGTAGAACAAAATACCGAAGGCCATGATCTAGGAATTTTTGGCGAGCCGAGGGTGAATGTGATGACGTTGAACTTCACGCTCGACCAACTCGCACAAAAATAGTCTCCTGCGGCATGGATGCGTCCGATGTGCGGCCAAAGCCAGAAGATTTCCTGCGGCTGATCGAAAAGAGCCGGCTCGGGAAGCTAAAGATTTATCTCGGCCATGCCGCCGGGGTGGGCAAGACCTACGCGATGCTCGAGGAAGCACATCGCCTCAAGAAAGCAGGAGTGGACGCGGTGATCGGCTGGGTGGAGACGCATGGGCGCGTGGAGACCGAGGCGCTGCTGGAAGGGCTGGAGATCATTCCGCGCAAAGTAGTGCCGCATGGAGACACCACGGTGGAAGTGCTCGATACCGAAGCCATTTTCAAACGTTATCCCACGGTGTGCGTCATCGATGAGCTGCCGAACTCCAACGTGGAAAGCTCGCATTATCCAAAGCGCTACCTGGAGATCCACGATCTCCTGCTCGCGGGCATCAACGTGATCACCGCCATGAACATCCAGCACCTGGAGAGCTTGCACGATACCATCCTGCGGGCGACCGGCGTGGACGTGCGCGAACGCGTGCCGGACCGGTTCGTGATGGAGGCGGACCAGATCGTGAATGTGGATCTCACGGCGGAGGAACTCCGCGAACGCCTGAAGCAGGGAAAAATTTACGCCAAAGACCGCGCGTTGGCCGCCTTGGAAAATTTTTTCACAGAAAACAACCTGAACACTTTGCGCGAACTGGCCTTGCGCGAGACCGCTGCGGCCCTGGACCGCCGCCCGCGACCGGGAGTCGCCCAAACGCCGGATGTGAGCGAGATCATCGCCGTATTCATCAGCACCAACCCTGAAACCACCGCGCGTTTGTTGCGCGCGGCCTCGCGATTGGCCGGGCGGCTGAACCGGGAATGGATCGCGGTCTATGTGCGGCGCAGCAATGAAGACCCGATGCGCATCCCGGCGGACGTGCAGCGAAAATTCATGCAAAATGTCCAGTTGTCGACCGAGTTGGGCGGCAGTGTGACGGTTTTGGAAAGCGAAAATGTCTGCGAGGCGCTGTTGAAATTCTGCCGCGACCATGACGTGCACCTGGTCGTGCTGGGCACCACGGAACGGAAATGGTGGCAGTTCACGCGCCCAAATGTCCTGGAATTTTTCCTACACCACGCCCCAGGCATTGATATCCATATCGTGGATCCGAATAATTGAAGTTATAAACTTTTTCAGCGTAACGAATTGTTATCCAATCCCCTCGAGCCGGTCCAAATAGACGTTCACCAGTTTGCGAGATTTCAATAATGTTTCAACTTGCGGCCAGACGCGCGCAAGCAAAGCGTGAAAATCGTTTTTGCGAAGATTGCCGAAACGCAAATGCACAACTTTCGGCGGCGGCGTAGCGGTGATAATGCGGTCGGAAAAATCCGCGTCCTTGCTCACTATGACTAAATCATGTTTCCGCGCATATTCCCAAATCTGAGTATCGGTCGGATTTTTGCCGACTTTGGAAACAGGAATAATCGGCAACTTCGGCGAAGAGAAACCCCTTCATGCCGCCTTAACCACGGAGAAATGATTGCCCATCACGCGCGAGGCGTAATCCAGGCAAGCCTGCACGTCTTCCCGATCAAGCCTGGGATACTCCTCCAGCACATCCTCAATGGAATCGCCAGCGGCAAGAAATTCCAGCACTGTCTGCACTGTGATGCGCGTGCCGCGAACAACAGGACGTCCGTTGCAAACATCCGGCTTGATGGAAATGCGTTCCGACATGGCTTTACGCTAACATAATTATAAAAAATTGAAAATCATTTTGGAGATGTGACCTTGCGCTCTTGAAGAGGCAAACACATTGAAATATGTTAAAGTTGATTATGGCAATTTCTACCTGATTAAATGTAGAAATTGCTATAAATACTTAGAAATGGATGACAAGGGTTAATTTGCCCATGGAGTGATCTAAAACTCATGCGTCCCGCCGATGGGTAGCAGATGCAGCGTTTTATCGGCGGCCTTGAATTTTTCCTTCGCCGCGGCATGGTCGATTTTGATGGGCGGGAAAGTGTCGAAATGAACGCCCATGACCTGCTTGCATCCCACAAAATCAGCGGCCTTGATGGCGTCGTCCGGTCCCATCGTAAAATTGTCGCCGACGCATAACACCGCGAATTTCAACGGCGTGTCGGCGATCAATTTCATATCCAGTGTCAGGGCAGTATCGCCGGAGAAATAAAAATTGCCTTCGCTGCTCTCGATGACAAAGCCACCGGGATTCCCGCCAAACGTGCCATCCGGCATGGCGCTGGAATGGATGGCGTTCACAAATTTCACGCGCCCGAAATCAAAATTGAACCCGCCACCATGGTTCAGCGGATGCACTTTGGGCGCTCCCTGTTTGTTCAGCCAGGTAGCCACTTCATAATTAGCGATGACGAGAGCATTAGTGCGTTTAGCGATGGCTACCGCATCGCCGATATGATCGCCGTGTCCATGGGTGACGAGAATGAAATCCGCCGGCACACTGTTCACATCGATGGCTTTGGCCAGTGGATTGCCGGTGATGAAAGGGTCGAAAAGCAGGGTGCGATTTTTGATTTGGACCGAGAAACAGGCGTGACCGTAGTAAGTGACTTTCATAACAAAAAAAATTACGATTTACCATGCCCGCTCCATGCGGACATTGATAAATCGTAAATCAAAACCTGAAAATCGCAAATGCGATCAGGCGGTCGTGGCCATTTCAGGCTCCGGCGTATCGAGGAAACCTTGCAAATGCCGCACACGTGTCGGATGACGCAGCTTCCGCAACGCCTTCGCCTCAATCTGGCGGATGCGCTCGCGCGTGACGTTGTACATCTTGCCGATCTCTTCGAGCGTGCGTTCGTAGCCATCGAGCAGGCCGAAACGCATCTCCAGGATCTTGCGCTCGCGCTCAGTCAACGTCGTGAGCACGTCGCTCAATTTTTCACGGAGCAGGCTGTAGCTGGTCACGTCGGACGGATTTTCCGCCGATTTGTCTTCGATGAAATCGCCGACGCTCACGTCGCCGTCGTCACCGACGGGGGCATGGAGGGAAACGGGCTGTTGCGCCATCTTCAGCAGCGCATGGATGCGCGCCACGGGCATGTGCATCTCATCAGCCAATTCCTCGGGCGTAGGCTCGCGGCCCAGTTCCTGGGTGAGCTGCTTCTGCGCGCGCCAAAGCTTGTTCATGATCTCGATCATGTGGACCGGGATACGGATCGTGCGGGCCTGGTCGGCGATGGAACGCGTGATGGCCTGGCGAATCCACCAGATGGCATAGGTTGAAAACTTATAACCCCGGCGATATTCAAATTTTTCAACGCCTTTCATCAGGCCGATATTGCCTTCCTGGATGAGATCGAGGAAGGACTGGCCGCGGTTGGTGTACTTCTTGGCCACGGAAACGACGAGACGCAGGTTGGCCTCGGCCATGTGCGTCTTGGCCTTCAATCCACGATCAGCCGCGGATTTCAGTTCACCGTAAATTTTGAAAAACTCCTCGCGTGGCATGCGGACGAACTGCTCAAGGGTCAGGATCTTGGCGCGTTCGCCCTCCAGGGCGTGGCGGCGATCAGTGGTGGTCCGCTGGTTTTCCAATTCCTGGATGTGCCGCAGGCTGGACTGGAATTTCTCATGGATGTTTCCGGCCACCACGATCATTTCTTCAACGACCTTTTGCTTGTAGTAAAACTTCGGGAACATGTCCTGCAGCTTCACGCTCATTTTCTTCAATTCGCGCGCAAGCTTTTCCTTGCGGCCCTTCTGCTGGGCTTTCTGCCAGTTGAAATATTTCTGGTCCACGCTTTGGTCGAGCGCATGGATCTTTTTGATGAGCTTGCGCAGGTCGCGCAAATGGCCTTCGCGATTGGCGATCTTTTTATCGACAATCACGCGGTCAAAACGCTCTTTGGGCGGTTCGGACAAAAGTTTTTCCGAGATGGCGATGTGTTCCTTGGCGGTGAATCCGAGATTGTAGATGATGGTTTTCATCGCCAATTCGGCTTCCTCGATTTTTTTGCAGATCTCGACTTCCTGTTCGCGCGTGAGCAGGGGCACTTTGCCCATCTGGTTCATGTACATGCGGACGGGGTCGTCCAGAATCTCCAGACGCGCGTCCTCGTCCACTTCCTCCTGCTGCTGTTGGTTGTCAGGCTGTTTGCTGCGCTCGGCGCGCTCGGCCTCCGCCTGGTCTATGACAATCTCGACGTCGAGACTGCGCAGTTTGGAAAGCAGCGCATCCAAATCGTCGGGACTCAAATTATCTGGCAAAACATCATTGATGTCGTCGTAAGTGATGTAGCCATGCTCCTGGGCCAAATGCAGGAGCGTTTTGATGGTCTCGGTCAGGTCGATGGATGGATGGGGGGCCGTTTGGGCCGAACCATTCGCATGGCCGTTTTGATGGCGTTTATCGGCCTCAGCAATAGATTGAGTGGACTTCGATTTGCCGTTCGTCTCCGGAGCGGCAGCAGCACGACGGGCGCTGCTGGTAATGACAAACCGCCGCCGGGGGGCGGGTTTGGCTCCAGTTTTACGTCCGGCGCTGCGACTTTTATGCGACGCGCTGGCCGGAGGCGATTTTTTTCGTTTCAACATAGAATATCAGACCTAAATGACAGGCTTTGGTTCAGAATAAATCACGAATCCTCAATGCGTTCGGCTCGAAAATGTTCATCCAAAAACTCGCCTGTGAGTCCTAGAAATCACGAACACCAGAAGCCCGACGCGATTCAATCGTAGCCGTTTTCGCCCATATTTCAAGCAAAATCGTCACATTCTCGAAACAATGTATCACCAGACGATATTATTTCAAGTGTCTTATTTTCAGCATATTACATGCGAATTTAGGCTTATTCACCGCTATTCACAGCCAGTGCGCACAGAAGAAACATCTTTTCTAATCTGAAGCTGCAACTCGCCCTTTGAGCCAAATTGACGCTCTTCTCTAAGTTGAGTGCCTATTACCAAATCAAGTGTTTCTCCGTAGAGATTCCCCTCAAAATCCAATACATGGGCTTCTACCCGCAACTCTCGTTTGCCCGTAGCGATAGTTGGGCGCACTCCGATATTCAAGGCGACCCGATAAGCTTGCTTTTTTATCACCGTCCGCGCCGCATAAACTCCGTTGGGAGGCAGCACCAGGCCGGAGGTATCCAGATTAGCAGTTGGAAATCCGATTGTATGGCCAACCTTGTCACCTGCGATGACTTTGCCCGAAATGGCATAAGGCCGCCCGAGCATCTGGCTAGCAGTGTCCAGGTCACCGTTGCAAATCAATGCCCGGATCCGTGTGCTGTTGACCACCTCTCCGTCGAGGGAGACGGCGGAAAGGCCGTGCACCTGAAAGCTCAATTCCGCTCCCAGTTTTTTCAACAACGCGACATTGCCGCCGCGCTTGTGTCCGAAAACAAAATCTGAACCGACGCAGATGCTGCCAATCTTTCCGAAATCCCTGGCAAGACCGCGAATAAAAGCTTCCCCGGTTTGCTCACTGAATTGTTTGTTGAAATGGATCAACAATATATTTTCCAGGCAGAGTGACTCGATAGTCCGCAATTTTTGAGGCAGCGAATAAATGAGCGGCGGGACTTTTGTCGCCGCGACAATCGTATTGGGATGTTGATCGAACGTGATGGCCACCGAAATAGCGTCATGCTGCCGGGCATCCGAAATCGTCTGGCGAAGGATCTGCTGGTGCCCGAGATGGACGCCGTCAAAAAAACCGATGGCCAGGCAAACTTTTTTGCCCTTGGGCTTCAACTCGCCGGCGGCATGGATTGTTTTCGTCACAGATAGATTTTTTGAAAAGCCGTTCAGGCTGCCAATTTCAAAAACGGGATGACGCGTTTCTGCAATTCGGCCGTGGTCATCTTCAAAACGGCATCAAGCGGCGCCGCATCCGCCACGTCGAATTTTCCCGAAACGCTGCGCCGCAGGGTGGCCAGATGCGCGCCGCAACCAATCTTTTGGCCCAGGTCATGCGCCACACTGCGCACATAAGTACCTTTGGTACAGGCCAATTTGAATTCGCCAAATGGCTCTGTGTAATTCGTGAAGCGAAAATTGTAAATATGGACCAGACGCGGTTCGCGCTCCACCTCGATGCCTTTGCGGGCCAGTTTATAGAGTGGCACACCGTCTTTTTTTATGGCCGAAACCATCGGAGGAATTTGCATCTGGTCACCAACGAATTGAGCAGCCAGTTCATTCAATTGTTCAAGGGCCAGCGGCGGAACCGGTTTGGTTGCGATGATCTCACCATCGACGTCGTATGAATCGGTCGCAATGCCGAATTTGATTTTGCCCTCATAGACTTTGTCGTCGCCCATCAATTTTTCCGAAAGCTTGGTGCCACGTCCGAGCACGATGATCAACAAGCCGGTGGCGTTCGGGTCCAGCGTGCCGCAATGGCCGACCTTCTTGATCCTAAACGTCCGGCGGATGGCATCCACCACATCGTGGGAGGTCGGGCCGGCGGGTTTATCAATGAGAATCGCGCCGTCGAGCGCTGTAAATTCTTGCATGACCGGAAATTATTTTGCGCCGTTCAACGCGCGTTTGATGGCGGTGATGACCTTGCGCTGGGTGGAGAGAAAACTGCCGGGGATGCGGGCGCCCGCGGCGGCGGGATGGCCGCCGCCGCCGAACTGCGCGGCGATCTCGTTCACGTTCACCTCAGGATTTTTGGAGCGCAAACTGATGCGGGTCAACCCGGGATCAAGCTCTTCAAACACGCAGGCGACCACGACGGGTTCAATGGCGCGGATATGATCGATCAGGCCTTCGGTATCGTTGCTTTCGGCTCCGGTGCGCGTGAAATCCTTTTTCTTGAGCCACAAGTAGGCGATGCGGTCGTTCGCCGTGAGGCGGAACTTGCTATACACGTGCTTCATGAGCCGCGCGCGGGACAGGGAATACGACTCGTACACCTCGTTGCAGATTTTCGCGAGATCGGCGCCGCAGGCAACAAGTTCCGCGCCGACGTGAAATGTCCCTGGCCGGGTCGTGGGATATTGGAACGAGCCGGTATCGGTGGAGACGGCGGCAAAAAGACAATCGGCGATGGGCTTGGTGATGGGCCAGCGCGCGACTTTGAGCAGGCGATAGATCAATTCGCCGCATGAAGGTTCGCGGGCGGACACCCAGTTCACGTCGCCGTAATGTGGATTACTTTCATGATGATCGATATTGATGAGCACCTTGCGGTTCAGCGAAAGTTTGCCGGCACGGCCCAGACGCTCGAAGTTGGCGCAATCGGTGGCGATGACGCAATCGAACTTTTTCCCCGGCTTCGGCTTTTGGAACATTCCATCGGGATCGAGGAAACGGTATTTGGCGGGAATGGCGTCTTCGTTCCAGCAGGTCACTTTTTTGCCCGCGCCTTGCAAGGCGAGCGCCAAACCGATCTGCGAACCAACGCAATCGCCATCGGGACGAATATGCCCAACGATGCAAAACGTCTTATGCTCGCGGATGACTTCGAGGATGCGGTCGATGATTTTCGGATAGCTTTTCAAGGTTTGTCCTTTTCGGCGGCGGCCTTTTCCAATTCTTCGATGATCTGCAAAACGCGATTGCCGCGGACGATGGAATCATCGAAAACAAATTTCAGCGTGGGTGTGTACTTCAGGACGACGGCTTTGGCGACCAGCCCCTGGATGCGGATGCGATGCTCGGTCAGCAATTGGATGCCGCGTTTCTGCTGCTCGGGCTTGCCGAAGATGCTGACGAACACGACGGCGGATTTGAGATCGCCCGCCATGTCCACGTCATTGACGGAAATCAAGCCAACTTCGTTGACGTTGAATTCGCGGCGAACGGCTTCGCCAATTTCGCGCTTCAACAATTCGCGCACTCGTTCATGTCTCAGGTTCGGCACGGATCACCTCACAATTTGGCCGCCACTTTTTCGATGGAATAACATTCGATGGCATCGCCCGTCTGGAACTCCCCGAAGCCTTCGATGCGGATGCCGCATTCCATCCCGGCGCGCACTTCGTTCACTTCATCCTGGAACCGGCGCAGGGACTGCGTAACACCTTCGTAAATGACGTCTTTGCGCCGGCGCACGCGGACTTTTCCACGCACGATCCGGCCGTTGGAAACCATGCAGCCGGCGACGGGCGCGCCTTTGGACAATTCGAAAACTTTTCGGACCTCCGCCGAACCGACGATGATTTCCTTGATGTCCGGTTCAAGCAACCCGGCCATCGAATTCTTCACCTCGTCGATCAATTCATAGATGATGGCGTAAAGCTTGATCTGGACGCCTTCGCGCTTGGCTTTTTCGGCGGCGGTGCTGTCCAGACGCGTATGAAAACCGAGGATGACGGCGGTGGAAGCGGAGGCGAGCGCCACGTCATTTTCCGTGATGGCGCCGACGTCGCTATGGATGACTTCGAGCAAGATTTTTTCTGATTCGATCTTGTTAAGCGCATCCACGATGGCCTCGACCGAGCCTTGCGTGTCAGCCTTGACGATGACTTTAAGCGCTTTGCTCTGCGCGGCTTCGAGAGTCGCAAAAAGATTTTCCAGGGTGACTTTCTTGGCCTCCTGGTTCTCCGCGCGCATCTGCAGGAAACGCTGCTCGGCCAATTCGCGCGCGGCCTTTTCGTCTTCGACGACGGAAAACTCCAAACCAGCATCGGGCACACCGTTCAAACCGAGCACTTTGACCGCGACCGATGGTCCCGCTTCTTTAAGGCGTTGCCCTTCCTCATTGATGAGCGCGCGAACGCGTCCGTAAAATTCACCGCACAAAATGATGTCACTGACGTGCAACGTGCCCTTGCGCACCAGGACCGTGGCCATGGGACCGCCGGGTTCGACGCCCGATTCGATGACGTTGCCCTTCGCGCGACGATCAGGATTGGCCTTTAACTCAAGCAGATCCGCCTGGAGCAAAATCATCTCCAGCAGTTTATCGATGCCCTGCTTGGTCAGTGCGGAAACATCCACGAAAATGGTATCGCCACCCCAATCATCAGGCACGAGGCCCTTGTCCTGCAATTGCTGGCGGGCCTTAAGCGGATTCGCGTTCGGATGATCGATCTTGTTGACGGCCACCAGGATGGGAACCTTGGCGGCCTTGGCGTGATTCAACGCCTCGATTGTCTGCGGCATCACACCGTCGTTGGCCGCGACGACCAGGACGACGATGTCCGTGACATTCGCGCCGCGCGCGCGCATGGAACTGAAAGCCGCGTGGCCGGGCGTATCCAAAAATGTGATCTGCGCCATCTCAGTTTTACGCTCGGGATGCGGCACTGAAATCGTGTATGCGCCGATATGCTGGGTGATGCCACCGGCTTCACCCGCGGCGACATTTGCCTTGCGGATAACGTCGAGCAAACTCGTTTTGCCATGGTCAACGTGACCCATGATGGTCACAACCGGCGCGCGAGGTTTGAGTTGCTCCGGCTTGTCTTCGATATCCAACTCAACCTTCTTTTCGACGGCATGGACTGTGCCCCCGCCGCGCTCGCGCTTTTCCACTTCGAACCGAAAACCATATTTTGCGCAAATCTGCTGGGCAATCTTTTCATCGATCGCCTGGTTCACCGTCGCAAAAACGCCGAGCCTCATCAGGTCGCCGATGATCAGGAACGGCTTTTGTTTCAGCGCGTTCGCCAGGTCACGGACAATGATGGGCGGCTTGATGATGATGATCTCGCCGCTCTCCGGCGCGACAAATTTCGGCGGGGCCGGGGCCGCGGGTTTGGCGGCCTCACGCTGGTGCTGGCGTCCATCGCGTCCACGCTGTCCATCACGGCCCCGTGGTTCGTCGCGGCGCGGTCCCGGCCCGCCCGGACGGGGCGGAGGCAATTTCACCGAGCCAACCTTTTCACCAAGGCGCGGCGGTTGCGGACGACTCGGCAATTGGATGAAGCCCACTTTATCGCCCACGCGCGGTCCGATCGGTTTTGGAGGCGGCGGCGGCGCGATCGGTTTTGGCTTTTCGATCACCGGCGGCGAAAGCGGCGCGCTCGCGACTGTGACCTCAACTTTTACCTCCGGCTTGGGCGGTTCGATGACCGGCAGAGGAGGCGGGGGCGCGGAAATGATCTGGATCTTTTCTTCGACCGGCGCGGGCTTGGGCGGTTCGACCGGCGGGGCGGCCTGCCTGGGGGCGATATCGGGGTGGTCTTTGAGCAGCTCGCCTTCGAGCCACTCGGCGGAAATTTTATCGAGCGAACTGGACGGGACCTTGGCGGCGGCAATGCCCAGCGCTTTGGCCTTGGAGAGAATTTCCTTGTTCTCCAGGCCATACTTCTTGGCAATGTCGTAAATACGAACGGGCATATAAATTATCTTTCGCCGCCGGGAATGTGCAATTGGCCTTCATGGCTAAATCGCAAAAACAAATTGTATTCCGGGCTGCTCCATAACAATCAACTGTTCACCGGCAACGTGCGGCTCTCCGCATACGCGCGCGCCGCTTTCAAAATCTCGGACGCTTTGTCGCCAATCTGCGGAATGCTGCTCAAGTCGCCTTCATCGGCGGAAAGTAAATCCTCCAACCCCCGTGTCATACCCGCATGGACCAGGGCATCGGCCTGTTCACGCGTGATCCCGGGAACGGTCGCCAGCGCCTCAATGACTTCGGCGACTTTTTCCTCTAATCCTTTGGTCACGACTTCCTCGGCGTCAATGTCCACTTCCCAGCCGGTCAACTTGGCCGTCAGCCGCGCGTTTTGGCCGCGCTTGCCGATTGCCAGGGACAACTGGTCTTCCGCCACGAGGACAGCCAGGCGTTTCTTTACTTCATCGATTTCAATGCTCTTGAGCTTGGCCGGTTCGAGCGCTTTCGTGACAAATGCCCGGATATCCGATGACCACGGGATGACATCCACCTTCTCGTTGTTGAGTTCGCGAACAATATTCTTCACGCGCTGGCCGCGCATGCCCACGCACGCGCCGACTGGATCCACCTTCGGATCGCGCGAATAAACCGCCATCTTGGTGCGAAAACCCGGTTCGCGGGCAATGCCCTTGATCTCAATCGTGCCATCGTTGATTTCAGAAACTTCCACCTGGAACAGCTTGATGATGAAGCGGGGATCCGCGCGGGAAAGAATGATCTCCGGCCCATGCGCGCCTTCTTCGACCGCCTTCACATAACAACGGATGCGTTCGCCCACCTGATATTCCTCCGTGGGAACGCGCTCGCGATTCGGCAACAGGGCTTCATATTTGCCCAGGTCCAGGATGACATCCGAACGCTCGAAACGCCGGACCGTCCCGCTGACGATATCGCCCACGCGGTCTTTGAATTCAGTGAAAATGAGGGACTTCTCGGCCTGGCGGATCTTTTGCATCAACGCCTGCTTGGCATATTGCGATGCGATACGGCCAAAACCGGTCGGAGTGACTTCCTTTTCGACCTCGTCGCCCACATTGGCGCCGTCTTTGATGCGGCGTGCGTCAAAAACCGAGATCTGGTCGTGCTTGGAGATAACTTTCTCAGTGACAACAAGTTTAGCGAAGGCCTTGATATCGCCGTTTTTCTGGTCGATCTCCACCCGCAGTTCGCGGGCAGGCCCCACCGCTTTCTTGGCGGCGGACAGCAATGCATCCTGGACAGCGCCGACCAGGACATCACGGCTGATGCCTTTTTCGCGCTCCCAAAATTCCAGGACGGCCAAAAAATCTGCGTTCATAATGTTTAACGGCGTCCACTACGTCCGCACGCGACGAATAAAAAAGCCGGAAGAATGAATCTCCGACTTTTGCGCGCTGGCCGAACCAGCAGACTTTACCGTTCTTGGAACATAGAATAAGTTTTTGTCACCAAGCCGTCAAGTGCCAATTCCGACGCCCAAAATCGCCCCTTTTTGAGCAAAACCGCCATTTTGAGGGATTTAACAGGTCGTTGAAAAACACGCCCGGTGAGGGCACCGGGCCTACAAAGCATGCGAATACTGAACGAATTCTGTAGGCCGTGTGCCCTCACGCGGCGTTTCGAGGAGTTTTTCAACGGCCTGTTAAAGCGTTTGTCGCGCGAAATGCAACAAAAGCGGGTGGTGGGGTGAGCGGGATGGCAAGTGGCGCTGCCACCACAAGCCGTCGGTAGGGCGCGCACTCCGCTGCGCGCCGCCTTCTCGCCCCGCGCTTTTGCGGGGAGAGAACCGAAGAGAGGGGAGATTATATCACACCCCCGCCTTCTTCATTCTGCATTCTCACTTCTTCCTTTCCAATCCCTCACGCCAACGGCGGCTGGAACATTTGAATATATTATATTACACTGCCGATTAAACATGAAAATCGAACCCAAGAAATTCCGTGTCCGGGAAAACGAAAACGTCCGCCTCAAAAAATGGCCCACCCGGGTCAAGCCCTTCTACCAATCCGACAAACAATACAAACACATCCTCAAAGAGCACATCCATGACCTGAGCCGCCAGCAGGGAATGCTCTATGCCAACAACTCCTATTCCCTGCTCCTCATTTTCCAGGCCATGGACGCCGCCGGCAAAGACGGCGCCATCAAGCACGTCATGTCCGGCGTCAACCCCCAGGGCTGCCAGGTCTTCAGCTTCAAACATCCCAGCGCCGAGGAACTCGCCCACGACTTCCTGTGGCGCACCACCCGTTGCCTGCCCGAACGCGGCCGCATCGGCATCTTCAACCGGTCCTATTACGAAGAAGTCCTCATCGTCCAGGTGCACAAAGGAATCCTGGAAGCCGAAGAATTGCCCGTGCGCGATCGCGACGACAAAAAGCTCTGGGAACATCGCTATCAATCCATCTGCGATTACGAAAGGCATCTCTCCCGGAACGGGACGAGGATCATTAAATTCTTCCTGCACCTCTCGAAAACCGAGCAACGCAAACGCTTCCTCGCGCGCATCGATGACCCCGCCAAGAACTGGAAGTTCAGCGAAGCCGACCTCACCGAGCGCAAACTGTGGAAGGAATACCAAACCGCGTATGAAGAATGCCTGGCCACCACCAGCACCGAACATGCGCCCTGGTTCGTCGTCCCCGCCGACGACAAAGAAAACGCGCGCCTCATCATCTCCCAGATCGTCCTCGACGAATTGAAGGGCCTGAAAATGTCGTTCCCCGAAGTCACCAAAGAACGGCATCAGCAATTACTCAAGATCCGCAAAGAACTGGAGTAAATCCGGTGGGGTGAGCCAGATGGCAAGTGGCGCTGCCACCGCGAGCAGTAGCCGCGAAGCGGCTTTCCGACAATAGCCCGCAGTTTTAACTGCGGGTAAAAACCAAAGATGAATAAAGTCCCGAAGGGACGACAGAAGTTTCTAACCGGGGGTTGGACTTGAAATGAAGAACGTTTTTAAAGCTCGTCCTCATCCTGACCTTCTCCTCCAGGAGAAGGAACAGCACAAGAACATTTTCTGATTCTCAAAAGGACCATTCGATGGAATCAGGCGCTCGCACCTCGAAAGACTGAATCCGTAAAAGCCCTCTCCAGGGGGAGAGGGTTTGGGTGAGGGCGAGCTAACCCTCCCGCCAACGGCGGCTAGATTTTTCCCTCTTCGTTTCTTGGTTTCTTTGTTGTTAATCCTTTCACGCGACGTCCCTGACAATCTTTCTCACGCTTTACAAAATTCCAGAGCCGCCTCAATCAAGAATGACATTCGCAAGATCATCCTCTCCTCCAACACTAGTTGGAGGAGAGGAACGAGGAGAGGAGGCATCTAAAAAATGTGTGATAAAACCCAGGCTGACGCATCAGGTGTGAACCATCTCATCGTCTTGCGTCTTGGACTGCGGCATCCGCACATCTGTTCCCCTTCGTTTCTTGGTTTCTTTGTTGTCAATCCTTTCGCGCGACCATTTTTTCTGTGCAGACTCTAAAATTCACTTTACGATTCCCCTGTGCCTGTCACCTACGAAGAACTGCTCGATGCCACCATCCAAAAGCTCGAACACCTGAAATCCCAGGGCATCCGCAACGTAGCCGTCTCCACCGAAACATTCCGCGCACTCACCCAACCCGTCCGCCGCTCATTCGTCGAACCGAAACCCGCCGCACCCGCGCCACAACCATTGCTTGATCCTGTAGGCCGGTTGCCTTCAACTGCACCCAAACCAGCGTTTGACCCTGTAGGCCGGTTGCCCTCAACCGGCGGGGCTACTCTGGACCCCAAAGAAAAAGCCGCCGCCTTTGCCGCTCTGCGCGAACGCGTGATGGCCTGTGTCAAATGCTCGCACCTCGCGTCGTCGCGCAAGAACGTCGTGTTTGGCGTCGGCAACATTGACGCCCAACTCATGTTCGTGGGCGAAGCGCCGGGAGCCGACGAAGATGCGCAGGGCGAACCCTTTGTGGGCCGCGCCGGCGAATTGCTCACCAAGATCATCCAGGCCATGGACCTGCAACGCTCGGACGTGTACATCGCCAACATCCTGAAATGCCGTCCCGACACGCCCGGCCAAAGCGCCGGCAACCGCAAGCCCACGCCCGACGAAATGGCCACGTGCATCCCCTACCTGCACGAGCAGATCGATTTGATCCGTCCCAAAGTCCTCGTGGCGCTGGGTGCAACGGCCGTGGAAGGATTGCTCGGCAAAACGATGGGCATCATGAAACTGCGCGGCAACTGGCAGACCTATCGCGGCACACCCCTGATGCCCACGTTCCACCCGGCCTACCTCCTCCGCAACCAGGCCATGACCGAAAAACGCAAAGTCTGGGAAGACATGCTCGCCGCCATGGAAAAATTGGGCATGCCCATCAGCGAAAAGCAGAGAAATTATTTTTTGCGAGCATAGATTTTTCGTGGTCATAGTTAAACCTCAATTCGCATCAATTGGCGTCAATTCGTTTCACAAAAGTGTAAAAATGGTTCGGGGCATAAATGCAAAATCGCGCAACTTCGCGCAATAAAGTTTTGGCCAATTGTAAGTGAAGGAACGGATGTTTCGAGCGAGGCGCTCGAAACTGCGCCCGGGGCGGGCGCGCTCCCAAAACAATATGTCGTTTCGTTCATATCGGGGTGATTTAAGCATGAAAAAGCGAAGGTGTAATGTTGCCCGGAAACAAAAATGGAGAGGTGAAAAAGTGGCTATGGCTAATCAACATAGGCTTGCCTCCTTAAATCTTGTAACAGGGTCAAACAACCCTGTTACAGGGTTGACAACAGGCGACGTTCTTGTTTAAATGATGTCGTCATGGCGCGCTCCTCTACAACATTTCCTCGCAAATGGAATTCACGCGACACGACTGTCATTCGTGTGCCAGAGAAAATGGCCGAAGATCTTTTAGAGATTGCTCGAAGATTAGACTCTTCCCCCAGTTATTGGTTACGTGACGAACCGGGAAGTTTGGTGCTCGAATTGATGCCAGCCAAGCCTGTTTCCTACAAATCAACCAAGCCAATAAATGTGTCAAGTGTGCCTCAACGCAGTCCGTTCCGTTATCCCGGCGGTAAAACGTGGCTAGTTCCTTACATTCGCGATTGGCTAAGCAGTAAAAGCAAAAAAACAGCTCGCCTAATTGAACCATTCGCAGGTGGCGCCATTGTCAGCCTTACAGCTGCATTTGAGGGGTTGGCAAAACATGTCATATTTGCTGAAATGGATAATGGGGTTGCGTCGGTTTGGCGCGTCGTTCTGAATGGGCAATCTGAATGGCTTGCCAAACAAATTTTGAATTTCGATTTAACGTTGGAAAACGTTAAGATGTCATTGAGCGAAGATTCCAATGAATTACGCCAGAAAGCATTTCAAACTATTTTGCGTAATCGTGTCCAACGTGGTGGAATTCTTGCTGAAGGAGCAGGATTAATTAAAACAGGAGAAGGAGAACGCGGACTAGGTTCGCGCTGGTATCCAGAAACACTTGCCAGACGCATCCGCGAAATCAATCAACAAAAGGACAAGATAACATTTGTGAATGGTGATGGGCTTAACTTGATTGAAGAACATAAAGCGGATGTCGATGCAGCATTTTATATTGACCCTCCTTATACCGTTGCTGCACGGCGTCTTTACAAAGTTTGGAAAATTGACCATGTAAAACTGTTTAGCATGATGTCGGAGTGCAGGGGTGACTTTCTGATGAGCTACGACAATACAGCGGAAATCGCGACGCTAGCAAAAAAATATAGATTTGAATGCCAGCCTATTGCGATGAAAAACACACATCATGCCAAGATGACTGAACTTCTAATTGGCAAAGATTTATCGTGGCTCAAGAAGGCGGAAGGCGAGCGCGAATCTGTTTTTCAAAACGGTCAAGCGACATAGGTGTTCCGCCAGTAAGGCCTTCGACGGCATTGTCGAGCGTCGTGAAATGAGTTTCGTGTCTTTGAAGCGTAAAGTGTCCATTATGCGCCGGCGCGAAAGACACAACAAACCAAACAATCTCACAATTTGATAAGTCTTTTACCTCGCGCATCGTTCCGAGTGACTCCCAAAATGCCCAATCAATCACAACGGCCATCTTTTTTCCCCAACGACTGATAGTCGGAACTTTGATTTGTAATTGCGGCATCAAGCGTTTTGGACCTGATGAACGAAAATCTGGCCTTCGTTGAACTTTGGGAAACGGAATACCGGGGCCAGTCCAATTACGCATTTCCTTGAAATCATTTTCCATACTACTGCCGGAAAAATAGACGGCTTGGAATTCGAGAGCACACCATTGGAGTGTTTGGCCTTCGGGATTAACTAAAACCTCATCAATTTTTCCGACGGCATCTTGATCGGCCTCTTCTTCCGCTTGAATTTCGCCCATCAAAAATGGCAGTTGTGAAATTATCACCGGATTGGCAGTTCCCAACAATGTCTCACCCACCCATTTTGAAACCAGATTTCCTTCTAAAAACCGATTCGGACACGTCGTTACCGGCTCACCTCTGCCTTCAACTTTTCTTTCTTCATTTTGTGAAAACTGGCGAAGAGAACATACGCCGCCTTTTTTGTTACATTTTGGAATTGGTTTGCCTGGTTGTATCGGCTTGAACGGACAGTCCATTAGCTTATGGGACGTCGTCGAAAGTTCGCGAATCCGTTCCGGTGAAAGCGCCGTAAAATCGAATCCGAATAATTCGCCAGTGCCATAACGTGTAGGCATATTGAAGATTAACCAATGACGAATCGAAAGCAAAGACCCAAAGAGGCGGGATAATCGCTTAGGATAAGCGCAGGCCGAACTTTGGCAGCGAGGCCAAAATCCACACGCCAGATTTCGCCGGGTAGCGTTCTTTTCATCCTCGGCTTCCATGGCATCCAGCGTTTGAAACTGCTTCAAAGCGCGTTGGTCGCAATCGGCGAGCGTTTGAGCGTCCTCTTCAGACTCGATGATATAACGCATAATTTCGCGGCGATCGGCGTGCGACAATTTCGGGATTTCAGAGATGATTTCCGCTCGACTCATATAACCAATTTAAATCGTCATTTTGAGTTGGCAAGTCTGTTTGGCAAGCTCGCCATGGGTGATAAATCAGGCCCAATTTTGTAATTCGCCATAATTCAGAAGAATGATAAAGTTTTGTCAAATCCAGAATGAAGTGGCGCATCAAAATACTAATAGCCATAGGTATCGTTGTGATTGCGGCGATTGTTATTCCCGTCATTCATCACTATCAACTCAAGGCGGAGGTCAATGCGTACATCGCGCAGTTGAAGGCGCAGGGTGAGCCGTTGGATGTGGCGCAGGTGATTCCGCCACCGGTACCGGCGGAGCAAAATGATGCTCCTGCTTTCTTAAAGATTGCGTCAAAGGTTGATGCCACGTGGGATGTTCTTGAAAGCAATCGACCACCAGAGATGCGCATGATTGCACCCGGAAAGGCAATGGTTGGTTGGCAGCAACCCGATGTTCGTAGTTCGGATGGAACAAATTCCTGGCGGGAAATTCAGGCCGCCCTTAATCAGGCTGATGATATCATACATACAGCGCAACAAATCACGAACCGCCCGCAACTCGATTTCAATTTTGATTACGCAGAAGGCTTCGATAATCTGAAGATCACAAATTTTATTGTATTAAGAAGATCAGCGCTGCTTTTGGCGGCGCATGCCATGTTCAATCTACATCAGGGTGATGCCGGTGTGGCGGCGAACGATATTCATGCTATTCTTTTGGAAGCCAACGCCATGCAACATGATCGTTTGGAAATCTCAGAGCTCATCCAAATAGCGATTGCCAATATAGCATCGGCGACGACATGGGAGATTTTGCAGACAACGAATGTCACTGATGATCAACTCAATGAACTGCAGCAGGACTGGTCACGTTTTAATTTTGCGACAGGGGGCGTAAACGCGCAGGAGGTAGAGCGCGCGATGGGGGAATTAACTCTTGCGGGATGGAGGGGTTCCGCTGCCGGTTTGAATCCTTACCTGAGCATAATCTCACGAGCACAAGCATCTTTAGGAATGGACACTGATGACAAAAGTTTTTGGAGCGGTTTGAAAATCAGGAGTAAAGCATTTTTATGGAGGTATTGGTGGTCCTACCCAGATGAGCTGCGTTACCTAAAAGGGTACGAAGCTTCACTTAACGCTGTCAGGTCCACCAGCTCCGGTGTTTCTTTTTTGGATGCGCTGCAAGCCCAGAACAAGGCATTGGATGGATTGCATGTGTCATCAATGAGTGATGATGATTATTTCAGCATTCTTCTTCAAGATCTGGATTTTCATTGGTTGATGTCGCAATCGATCGATGACCTAAGCTCTTTAAATAATAAAATCATGAAGGCTGAAACCGCACAAAATATTGTGGTCACGGCTATCGCCTTAAAACGTTATCAAATTAAATACGGTCATTATCCAACGAATTTGGATTCCCTTGGGCCGAAATATTTGCCTGGTGTTCCGACGGATCCAGTCAATGCTCAACCATTGCATTATCGGCTGAATGCGGGCGGAATTTATCTGCTCTATTCTGTGGGCGAGAATGGTAAAGACGATGGCGGGAATCCCGCTTTCCCAAAAAATTATAGAGGTTCAAATCTTTTTTGGACCAGTAATATTGCCTTGGACTGGGTCTGGCCGCAGCCGGCGACGACGGAAGAGGTGCAGAAGTATTATGCGAATTTGGGAAGACCTAATTAACAGGAGCTAACAGAGGGAACAGAGTTGTAACCGCGAATGGACGCGAATCAACGCGAATGACCGGAAACGAAATCGGATTTAACCACAAAGGCACGAAGGGAAAAGCTGCAAAAAATCCGGTATTGCTGAGAGCGTTAAGAAAGTTAGAGACTCCTGACGTCGTCTCCTACAATTATTGGTGCGGCGACGCAGCAGTGTCGTCCTACCCAGATGGAATCGTTTGGACAACGCAAACCATGGATGCAAATAATTTGCTTCTTTCCATCGGGCGATAATTCGCGTAATTAGCGGACACATTTTTTCTGAATGAAACATCTTTTCCAGGTCATCCTTGATTGGTACCAGCACGCGCTCCAGGTGGATGGCTTTTGGGTCGTCGGGTTGCTGATGACGGCGGAAAGCTCGGTGCTGCCGCTGCCGAGCGAGAGCATCATCCCGCTGGCGGCAAGCTGGTCGCATACGGGAAAGATCGGGGTGAGTTTGCCGGCCATCGTGATCGCCGGGGCCGTCGGGTCGTGGCTGGGGGCGACAATTGTGTATTGGATCGCGCGGCTGGCGGGGCGGCCGTTGCTGATCAAGTACGGGCGGTTCATCCTGATCACGCCGGACAAGATCCAGAAAGCGGAGAACTGGTCGGCGCATTACGGCGCGGCGGGGGTGTTCGTGGCGCGGCTGCTGCCGGGGGCGCGGCAATTGGTGGGCATCCCGGCGGGCATCGCGAAGTTCGATTATCTCAAATTTTCCATCTTCACGCTCATCGGGGCGTCGATCTGGTGCGCGGTGTTGTGCTGGGTGGGCGTGACGGTCGGAACGGAGGTCACGAAGGGCGAGATGCACAAGGTGATGGCGTTGGTCGGAGGCATCGCGATCATTTTGGGCGGGCTTTATTACTTTTTTGTGCACAGGCATATGGCCCGGAAGCCGGGGAACTGAAAAGGGAGAAGTAAGAATGCAGAATGAAGAAACGAATGCGGCGAGGATGGCACAGATTTAACGCAAAGGCGCGAAGGGACCAAGACGCAAAGAAGTTGAAGCAAACGAGAATGGAGGATGGAGTCAGTTTTTAGCTCGCCCTCATCCTGACCTTCTCCCCCAGGAGAAGGAATAGCACGAGGGTGCTTCTAGATCTTTGAAAGGGCTCTCCGACTGATTCAGTCTCTCGCATTTTAAGAGATGGACTCCGTGAAAGCCCTCTCCTTGGGGAGAGGGTTTGGGTGAGGGAGGAATAACTTTCCCGCCTCCGGCCGCAGAATTTTTCTCTTCGCGACCTTCGCGCGCCCTACCGCAGATGGTTTTTGGCGCTGGCGAAGCCGGTGGTGAGTTCGGCGCGGGTCTTCAGGTTGCGGATGCGGACGTATTCGTCGTTCTCCAGTTTGGCGGTGTGGGCGGCCTTCAATTCCTGAGCGCGCTTGAATTGCTTGTCGGCTTTGGCCGGGGTGAGGGGATATTCCACAGCATAACCGGCGGTGCGCAGGTCCTGGACGAGTTGAAGCGATTGCGGACGCAGGGCCTCGTCTTCGATGAGCACAAAGACATCGGTGCGCGAATCGAACGCGGGCAGGAGTTTGCGGTCCTTGAGGAGTTCGAGGAGGACGACGTCGCCCATGCCAAAGCCGAGGGCGGGGAGGTCCACTTTGCCGCCGCTGATGAGCTTGACGAGGTTGTTATAGCGTCCGCCGCCAGCGATGGCGCGGAATTCGCCTTTGGCGTCGAAGGCCTCGAAGACGACGCCGGTGTAATAGGCGAGGCCGCGGATGACTTGGTAATCCACTTTGGCAAAGCTGCGCAGACCGCGAGCGGCGAGGTTTTGCAGGATGCTTTCCAGCTCGGCAGTCGGCGTGCCGGATTCGATGAACTGGTTCACGTCGGCCAGGGAAAATCCGAGCGCGGCCAGTTTCTTTTCAGATTCCTCGGGGGTGGCGCGTTCGAGTTTGTCGATGGTCTGGAAAAATTCGTATTCGTGGCCGTTGGCGGTGGCTTTGGAGCCTTTCTTATAGAAATCCTGCCAGGCATTGCGGCTGCTCAGGCGGATGACGAAGTCCTGTTCAGTGAGGCCGAAGCTGCGGAGGGTGTCGATGAGCAGGGCGATGAGTTCGGCGTCGGCGGCGGGATCGGTCTCGCCGATGATGTCGGCGTTGAATTGGAAGTGCTCGCGCAGGCGGCCTTTCTGCTGGCGTTCGTAGCGGAACAGTTGCGGGATGGCGAACCATTTGACGGGCTTTTTGTAGTTGCGCTCGTGCGCGGCGATCATGCGCGCGAGGGTCGGGGTCATCTCCGGGCGCAGGGCGATGGCGCGTTCGCCTTTGTCGGTGAAATTGTAAAGCTGGCCGACGATCTCATCGCCGCTTTTGGTGGTGAAGAGTTCGAGAGGTTCGAGAGGGGGGCCGTCGTATTCGCGAAAATTATAGCGGCGGGCGATGGTGCGCCATGTGTCGAAAATGAATTGGCGTGCGTCAGCGCTCCAAACGTCCGTGTGCGGGACGGGTTCGGGGTAGAAGTCGCGAAAACCGGGCAGTCGTTCCATGCGGGGAGGTTAGGATATTTGGGGAGGGCGATAAAGCGGAAATGGAGGGGAACCACGAAAGACACGAAAAAGGGAGTGGAAGAAACATCCAACATCGAACATTCAACGCCCAACATCCAAGGTTTAAGGCAAATTTAACAACAAAGAAACTAAGGAAACAAAGGCGGAGCAACCTCAAAGACCGGAAGGAAAGATGGATTAGCCGCAAAAGATCGCAAAGAAAACAAAGGAGTTATGGATTCAACGCAAAGGCGCGAATAAACAGTGAAGAGGCAAAAGGGACAAGGAGCGGAAAGAAACATCCAACATCCAACATCGAACGCCCAACATCCAAGGTTTAAGATCAGGGACTCGTATAACTCGTCCCTCCGAATCAGCCTTTGGTGGGGAGCTTGAGGACTTCGGCGCGCATTTCCTTGCCAGCTTTGAATTTGACCATGGCGCGGGCCGGGATGGGGACATCGGTCTCGGGCCGGTTGGGATTGCGGCCGACGCGGGCTTTGCGGACTTTGACCTCAAAGACGCCGAAGTTGCGCAGTTCGACTTTATCGCCTTTGGCCAGTGATTCGGAAATATAGTCGAGCGTTTTTTGGAGGACATCGAAAACCTGCTGCTGGCTAAGGCCGTTTTCGCCGCTGATGCGGATTACGAGGTCACGTTTGGTCAGGGTCATATATTTCTATCTGATAGACTTATTGTCTACAAAACGCGTAAATTGTCCAGCTATCATTAGCAGGATTTTTGCCAGAAGAAAGCAGGATGAGACAATCCACATGAACATTATGGTGAAACCGGCGATTATAGCAGGCCGATTGTCGCCTTTGGGTGTCTCAACCCATTTTCCTTTCGCTATTATGTGCTCAAGGGTTTTTGTCCACAATAAAAAAGTGGCGGAAAGGCGGCTGGGCTATGGCTGTGGGAGACAGGAATTTACCGAGGTCACGAGTTTGTTACACTGTTATAAATTGGGACAAAGTTGATCATAAGTTTGCGTTGACCGAGGGGCATCTTTTATGAAATGATTGGTATGGCGTAAGCTACTAAAAGCTCGAAACCATGAAGACCATATTGGTATTGTCCACCCATCCTGACTTCGCGGACTCCATCCGCTCGAGCGTCAATCCGGAACAATACCGGGTGGTGCAACGTCTTGGGGTGGAAGAGGCGGAACCTTTGCTGACACACGGGCTGGCCACCGTTTGTATTTTGGACATTGATCTGATGGGGGTCGAAGGCGTGTGGGTGATCGAGAGGCTGCGCCGCCGGGCCTCGAAAGTTCCAATCATCGCCTATACGGCCTTCAGCCAGTCAGAATGGGAGGAAGAAGCATTTTTGAACGGGGTGACCCATGTGTTGACCAAGCCGATGAGGGGACGGCTGTTGAATTCGTTGCTGGAACGTTTATGGAATGAGCCGGCGCAACGGCCGGCCCCATTGGCGCCGCTGCCCGCGCCTGCGCAGGCTTCCTTGTTCCGCCCGGTCGGCCAGGAAATCCCGGCGCGCACGGTCAACGAATCGCAAACACTGGACATGTTGCGCGATTTCTCGTCCATCCTGACGCATTCGCTGGATGCGGAAGGGATGCTGAAACAATTTTTACATTTTCTGCGGGAGATTCTGAGCATCAACCGGGCGGCGATCTTTTTGAACCGGCCGGCGGGACCGTTGACTGAAGTTTTGTCGCCCGAGGACAGCCGGCGATTGCGCTCGGCGGCGGCGATTGGGCTTTCGTCGGGTTTGCTGGAGCATTTCGAGCTGTCCCTGGATTCGGGCATCGGCGACCAGTTGTCGAAGCTGGGGCGGATCTTGCGGCGCGACAGCGATGAGGCGCGCGCGGATGCGGAGGTGCAAAAGGAGTTTGAGCTGCTCAGTTCGCAAGTGGCGGTGCCGATCCCGGACCGTGAAAGCATTTGCGGCGTGGCGGTTTTCGACGGGCGCGTGACGGGCGAGCCGCTGGTGAACGCGGAATTGGAATTGATTTTCCACCTGCTGGAGCAGGTGGGGCTGGCGTTGCGGAACATCTGGCTGCACGACCAGTTGGCAGGAAATCATGCGATGATGGCGGACGTGCTGCGGGAATTGAGCAGCGCGTGCATCGTGGTGGGGCGCGATCTCAAAGTGTTGCATGCCAACAAGGCGGCGCGCCGGCATTTCGGGCGCAAGAATGAGCGCACGGGCGGATTGGAGTTCAGCGATATACCACAAACGCTGGGCGCGAAAATTTACCAGGTGCTCAAGACGGGCGCGGCGATCGGGCCGTTCCGTTATGAGCCGGAGAATTCTCCGGGCACGATTTACAGCGTGAGCGTGGTGCCTTTCCAGCGCGGCAATTCGGCGGTGCCGGTATCGGCTTTATTGACGGCGGACGACCTGACGCAGGCGGAGCAGTTGCAACGGTTGGAAGTGGAAGCGGCGAACCTGCGGTTGATCAAGAGCATGGCAGACCGGCTGGCGCATGAGATCGGCAACGCGATGGTGCCGCTCTCCACGCACCAGCAATTGCTTGGGGAAAAATTCAAGGACAAGGAATTCCGCGATTCGCTGGACCGCGCGATGGCCGACGGGGTCAAGCGCGTCACGCGGCTGTTGAACCAGATGCGTTTTCTGGCGCGCGAAGGCCGATTTGAACAGGAGGCGTTCGCGGTGGACGGCCTGGTGGAAGAGGCTTATCAGGAGGCGCGCAAACACCAGCCTGCGGAGGGCGCACAGTTTAAATTTGAGAACAACGGCAAACCGGTGGTGATCACCGGGGACCGCCCGGCGCTGAGACATGCGCTGGCGGAAGTGATGCTCAACGCGCTCCAGGCAAATCCCAAGACACCGGTCATCGGGGTGCGCTGTTACACAACGTCGAGCAAGGAAAGCGGGCCGAGCGTGGAGATAGAGATCCAGGACAACGGTTCAGGTTTTACAGCGGAAGCGGTGGACAAGGTGCCCTCGCCGTTTTTCACGACACGGAATGTCGGCCTGGGCCTGGGCCTGACAGTCAGTCAAAAAATCATCGAAGCGCATCACGGCAGGCTGGAAATTCCCCCGGTGCAATCGGGCCAACCGGCCATCGTGCGGATCGTGCTGCCGATCGAACAGATGAGCGGGAACGGGGTTTAATTGTATTCGGCGAGACGCCGAATACAGCGACCGAGACGGTCGCGCTCCCTAAAACTTGTCTCTATTCCAATCGGCGATACTGAAGCTATCACGTTTTCCGCAGAATAGGTTTAGGCCCATTCAGCTTCGAACAATTTCAGGGGGACGTGAGGGAAAGATTCCGGTATCCGATGACTCTAGGCTCCGTTATCGCCGATGGCTTCAACGGGGCAGCCTTCTTTGGCTTCTTTGCAACGGGCTTCTTCTTCGGGCGCGGACGGTTGTTTATAAACAAACGAATAGCCGCCGTCGTCGTTGCGTTTGAAATTATCAGGCGCGGTCTCGCGGCACAGATCGCAATCAATGCACTGGTTGTCCACGTAGTATTTGCCCGGGACATTTTCGGGATATTTATTTGCAACGTCTGCCATACAAACCTGAATTATGATTCAATTTTCCAAGCTGGCAAGCCTGAAGTGCCTGAACTGGATGTGTGTGTGGAAAAACGCTAAAAAGTCTCGCTTGAAACAGCCATTGAAGCTGTAGTTATGGGCATACATGGAACGTCCAGCACCAACCGTGAAACCCGCATGGCCAATTCTGGCCGGACGCTTGAATCAGCCGCCCGTTACGCGCGCGGAGGCGGTTCGCCAGCTCCAGACCATGATTCCGATCACGCCACTCGCACAAAGCGTGTTGAAATCGAGCAACGGCGGCTCATCCAATGGGCTGAAGAAAACAAGAAATTAGGCCGAAGCCATCGGCTGCCTCTTGAGTTCGGTCGCGGAGGAGAACATCAGGTTTATTTTCAAAAGTCCGCCAAACGGCACCTCAAACTTACCCTGTTAGAACGGCAGTTAGGCTATGGTATTGCCCCGGGATCGCATATTCGCGGAGCCACACCATCCGAATACCTTGACCGTCTCGACCTGCAAAATCAGATTTTCAATGACGACATCAGGCTTGAGCGGATCATTTTGAAGAAAAATAAGCCTATGATCCTTACTTCCCAACCCTTTATCAAAAGTGTTCAGCTACGGCGGCGGTGCTGAATGAATTAATGTTAGAGAAAGGCTGCGAGAAGCTAACGGAGGGCGCTTATTATGATGCCAGAGAAGGGTTGTTGGTATTTGACCTGTTTCCCCGCAATGCAATCCAGGCGGACGATGGGCACATATATCCGATTGATCCGGTGATTCAGCGAATCGCTCCTGATTTTTGCGAGTTCCTTCGTGAACATCCTGAAACGATCAACCTGTCACATTAACATTTGATACTGCGATTTGATTTATTTGTCGGGGCCTCAATCCACTCTATGCTCATCGGCCGTTTTTCTTTTTGCTTTCTGAGAGACGGTGCAGCGGCAGTCGAACGGTAAAGGTGGCGCCTTTGCCGCGGCCCTGGCTATCGGCGGAGATTTCGCCTTCGTGCAATGTGATCAGCATCTTGCTGATGGCCAGGCCCAGGCCCAGGCCGCCGAATCGGTGCAAGCCGTCCTGCGCATGTTTGCCCTGGACAAAAGCATCGAAGGCGCGGTGCAATTCTTCAGGCGTCATGCCGATGCCGGTGTCGGAAATCTTCACGGCTATGCGGTTGGATGGAATATCGATGGCGGTGACAACTTTGATGATGCCTTTTCCGGGAGTAAACTTTACGGCATTTTTAAGGACGTTCCAAAAGACCTGCTGCAAACGGGTCTCATCCGCCATCAATTCAACCTGGTTTTTGGCAAAATCCGTGATCATGCTGATTTTTTTCTGGTCCAGATCAGGTTTGATCATCTCGATCGCGCGGTTGAGGACGGCATGACAATCCACCGTGGCGGTATTTAAGGTCATTTTGCCGTGAGCGATGCGGTTGAGATCGAGCAGGTCATCGATCAACCGGGCTTCCAATTCGATGTTGTCGCGGATGGTGACAAAATCGGCGCGGATACGCTCCGGCAACTCGTCATCTTTGGCGGCTTCGCTGGCCAGCAACAGCACGGGGTTCAGGGGCGTGCGCAGTTCATGGCTCAGCGCGGCCAGGAAATTGTCTTTGGCGGTATTGGCTTTTTCAGCGACTTCCTTGGCCATGCGCAATTCTTCATTCTGCTTCTGCGCGCTCAAGTCGGTGACGACCAGGCAAAGCACATTTTGCCCTTCCAACGGCAGATTGCTGGCCGTGAGATTGACGGGCATGTAGGCGCGATCTGAAGGCTGCAACAGGGCTTCGCATTTTATGACCTTCTCGGGGTTCTTAAAGACCGAATGGATCTTTTCCCATGTCCCGTTGTTGAGGAAGCCCGGCATCCGCGCGCTGATGACCTGCTCCAAAGGCTGGTTCACCATCTCGGCAAAGCGCCGGTTGGCATAGAGGATGAATCCTTCGGCGGAAATCGTGACGGCCCCTTCCTGCATGCGCTCCACATAGACCCGGTAGGGCAGGTCGGCGCCGGTGAGGCTGTAAATATGGTTTCCTTTCGGCCCGCTGACCACCACGGCATCCACCTCTCCACTGCGGATGGCTTCCAGCGTTTCCTGCGCTTCCCGGAGGCTGTCCTGCAATTGCGCGAATTTTTTATCACTGACCCAATGCCCTGGTTTGTGAGGCCTGGACTTGTCGTGTTTGGAGGATTTGCCCTTCATACCTTTGACCATTTGGTCCCGCGGCCGGTCTTTTTCCCGTGGAGATCCAAACCGATGATGACCTTGTCACGATTGGACAGGTTGCCGATCAAACGTTTGGGCGGTTTGGGCAACGCCTTGATCAGCGTCGGCGCGGCGATGATCTGCTCATCCATGGCCTCGGTCGGTTGCTGGTAGATGTCAATGACTTCCAGGTTATACCGGCCCTTCAAATATTCCTCGCACAGGGCGCGCACGTTGGTCACCGCTTCCGTGGAACGCGCCGTCGAACCCGTGATATAAAGGCGAAGCGAGTAGTGCTGGATGACCGAGGCCGCTTTAAGTAATTTTTCAAATGCTTTGGCGCTGTTCACCGGCGCTTTGGGAGCGCGCGGCGACTTCGGCTTGGATTTTTTTATCGGCACAAGATCAGGCGGTCATTTTAGCGGTTTCAGGTCCATCCCCACCAGCACGCGCTCAAGATTGGAAAGGTCGCCGATGATGCGTTTGATCGGCTCGGGCAGCTTGCGCACCAGCGTCGGCAGGGCAACGATCTGGTCGCTGGCCGCCATCTGCGGCTGCTTCGAGAGGTCCACCACCTCGATGGAATAGCGATCGGCCAAATGTTCCTCGCAAAGATTTTTCAGGTTGGCAAAGGCCGTCATGGACTTGGGCGTCTGGCCCGCCACGTACAGGCGCAGTCTCCATTCCGCGCCATTTTTGGACTTTTTGCCTGGTTGTTTCGCCGCGCGGCTCTTCTTTACCGGCGCCGGCTTTGTTCGTGTGACTGTTTTCGCTTTCATCTGACTTTTTCTATCATCGGTTTATGTCTTTTTTCCACTGCGCCGGCTTTTGGACATTGACTGGCGGTCCAATTCGGTCTTTGTGATCAAGTCCCGGCCACTGGCGGCCAACCGCGCAAATTCCTCCTGCTCCGCCAAAAATCCGGCGCGCAATGCCTCGATCTGCGCTTCCATCGCCTTGCGGCGGTGTTCCAGCGCCATGTGTTTGCGTTGCAATTCTTCCTTCACGATCTGCTTCTCCGCTTGTTCGCGGTTGAGCTGGCTCAATCTTGCCGAACCCGTCAGAACCCCCTCGGTCCCCAGGTACACGTCCACCAGTCTGATGCCTTTGGAGCTGATCAGGAATTCACGCACCTGGTTGGAATGCGCCATGCCGCGCGATTTCAAAACATACATAAGACGATTGCGTTCCCCCCCTAACTCTACATCGCGCAATAATAGCCATGTGTCAACCAAAGAACTCAGCCCTTCATCCGTCGTTTCCAGTGATTTGTTGCCGCTGCTGCTCAGGCTGATCATAAAACCCGTGATCTTTTTCTTCCGCATGAAATCCACCAGCCGGATCAGCATGTTGGTCGAATCATCCATCGTCCCCGCCGTCTGCATATTGGAGACCGGGTCGATCACCACCACCGATGGCTTGAATTCTTCGATCATCTTGTGCATCAACACCAGGTGCATCTCCAGGCCGTGGACCGTCGGGCGGGTGGAATGGAACTTCAACAAATTTTTCTTCACATGCGGCAGCAGGTTCAAACCGATGGACCCCATGTTCCGGATGATCTGGGCCTGGGATTCTTCAAACGAAAAATACAGGCAGCGTTCGCCGCGTTTGCAGGTCGCATTCGCCAGGTGCGCCCCCAGGCTGCTCTTGCCCGTGCCCGCCGTGCCGCTCAATAAAATACTGCTGCCGCGATAAAATCCGCCCGCCAGCATCTCATCCAGTTCCTTGACCCCGGAAGAGATCCGCTCTCGCGAAACTTCATAGTCCATGCCCGACAGCGTGATCGGCAGCACCGAGATGCCCGCCGCGTCGATCAGGAACGGATATTCATTCGTGCCGTGGGTCGAGCCGCGATATTTCACCACCCGCAACCGCCGGGTCGAGACCTGGCCGTTCACCCGATGGTCCAGCAGGACGACGCAGTCCGAAACATATTCCTCCAGCCCTTGCCGCGTCAGCGCGCCCTCGCCGCGCTCGCCGGTGATCACCGTCGTCATCCCGCGCTCCTTGAGCCAGCCGAACAGCCGGCGCAATTCCGAACGCAGGATCGCCTGGTTTGAAAGCCCGGCAAAAAGAGTCTCAATGGTATCGAGCACCACGCGTTTGGCGCCGATGGTTTTGATGGCGTGGTCCAGGCGGATGAACAGCCCTTCCAAATCGTACTCGCCGTTCTCCTCGATCTCGTTGCGGTCCACGTGGACGTGGTCGATGAAAAGTTTTTTGCGCGCGATCAGGTTGGTGATGTTGAAGCCCAGGGACGCGACGTTCTTTTTGATGTCGTTACTGGTTTCCTCGAAGGTCATCAACACTCCCGGCTCGCCAAATTGCAATGCGCCGCGCACGAGAAATTCCGTGGCAAAAAGAGATTTGCCGCAGCCCGCGCCGCCACAAACCAACGAGGGACGTCCGGCGGGCAAACCGCCATTTGTGATTTCATCAAAGCCAGTAATTCCCGTAGGAACCTTTTTCAGTAAGTCCAACGACTCCACCTTGTGCATCGGGTAAGTCTTCACCGAAACCCAAAAATCTCAAGTCCTTTTTTTGTATATTATAAGTGACATTCAGAACGCAACCACCTGGCATTAAATCTGATAACTCCGGGCTTGTCTCAAACCAAAAGCAGGAAAGATTTCGTCCTCTGAAGCCTCATTACGGCACCCGCAGCATGTAAAACAGGCCGGGGTTGGTGGAAGAAAGGGCGTTGGTAAGCGAAAAATTTCCTTTGTTATCAAAGCTGTTCGATGCCAGCACCGTCCAACTTGCCGGAGGAAGCAACAGGTTCGTTGAGGCCAGCACCTCGTATGTTCCTCCGGAACCGCTATTGTTTGTCCCGTTGATGATGAAATTTCCGCCTGTGGTGGAGATGCTGAGAATTTTTGGCGTCGCGCCGTAGGTGAATTTGTCCGCCGCATTGGTCGCCGATGTTCCGTAACCAAAAATCGGCCCGTTCACGTTCGCGCCCGGGTTGTCATACGTATCCGGCTCATACAGGCCCGACTGGACGGTGATATCCACCGTGCCGGAACCGGGCGGGACGGTCACGGAAATCTGCGAATCGCCGAGCACGTTGACTGCGGTCGCTGCCGTGCCGCCGAAGAAAACGGAAAGATGCCCGGCGGCGCCCGCGAAATTATATCCGTTGATCGTCAACTGAGAGCCGGCATTGCCGGAACTCTGGCTCAGATTGGTGACCGCGGGTGCGAGGTTCACGACGTCGAAATTACTTGCCCTAAGCTGCTCGAGTCCGCTCAGGATATCGTCCATGTCCCAGACGAGATTGATGCCGTTGGTGGCGTTCCCGGCGGCGGATGCGCCGGAGACATACATCGAGCTGCCGATGTCCGCCAGGATCAGGCCGTACTGTTGCATCGCATGCGCCACGACTTGCGACTCAGGTCCCATGGTGGCGATGAGCGCATTGACGGTGCTGTTGTTCTTCAGGCGCAATCGTGCTCCCATAGGCAGAGTGCCCGGCCTGGTCACGATATGCGACGCGGGATAAATGTATTGGTCGCTGACAATGCTGCTGGGCAGCGTCATCCGCAACGCGTGGTGGATTGCTCCCTGGCCTCCCTGGGACACCGGCAACCCTTCATCCGGTCGCGCGAGACCGGCCAGGACGGACAACCCCGCAGCATCGGCAGAGGTATAACCGAGCGGGCGAAAGTCATTCGTATTATAGTTCCACACCGATTCCTGCGCTGCATGCCATACGCCGTCGGTGTGGACGGTCTCATCAAGAGTATTCGTGTCTGATGGCCGCGCCGCGCCGTAAAATTCATACGCCACATTATTATCCTCGTCCCACACAAGCAGGTGAGAATCGCCGCGCTGGTTCGGGTTGTAGCCCGGCCCATTGGTGTTCGGTCCATTTTCAAAATCACCTTCAATGACCGCATTCGTCGGGATTGGCGCCGGCACGATATCGCTCTCGCCGGGATAATCATCGATGATAACACCCGTCTTCGGCGTGCTGTTGCCATGCACCACGTTGTACGGAATCCCGTACAAGGGGCTGGTCCCATCGGCAGGATTGTCCGCTCCCCAATCAGGATGAATTTTGACCGTACCGCCGATGGCAGCGATGATGGCCGCCGAATTCGTCGCCACCGGGGCGTTGCTGATATTTTGGTTCCAGGGACTATTCGAGGGGAAAAGATTTTGACCCAACAACTGCCCCATTGCCGGAATCGCGGCAACTACCGCCGTTCCAACGACCAATCGCATCATGCGGTATGTGAATTGTCGCACCCGTTAAATATATCGCAAATCACCCCGAAGTCACGCGGCCGGCAGTTGGAAGTCAAATTTCGGCGGAGCGGATATTCGAGGACGCGATTTGGCGGTGCCTGACTTGGTGGGGCGAGCCGGATGGCAAGTGGCGCTGCCACCGCGAGCCGCAGCCGCGAAGCGGCTTCTGATAATAGCCCGCAGTTTTAACTGCGGGGAATGTCCCCAAAAAGCTAAAGTCCCGAAGGGACGGCCGAATCAGACAGTCACGCGATTTGACTTGAAGTGAGGCGCGGCAACGCGTATTAAAATAGCCGCATTGCCCACGTGGCGGAATTGGCAGACGCGCTAGATTCAGGTTCTAGTGAGTAACATCGTACAGGTTCAAGTCCTGTCGTGGGCACCACTTGTTTTAGTTTTTCGGATTATTCCCGGTTTGTTGACGGACCCGATTTCTGGCCAAAGCAGCTCGTATCAATTCGGGGTCGAGGCGAACATTGGTTTTGCGGAGGAGTTCCAAAACCGACGGCAATTCAATCCATCCATTATTTGCCGCCTGTTCCAACAAACCGATCGTGCCGATCACCGCTAAACCGCAACGAACAGCGGCATTACGTCCGGCGCGATCATCCATCAAAATAGCTTCCGCACGGATTTCCTGCGCGAGACATATTGCTTCCAATTCACCGGCATCGATATCCAATTTGAGACTGACTGTCTTTGGGGTTTGGACCGCCACCCACTTTGGCATGGCCGTTGCCCATTCTCGCACGGCGGCAGGCGTATTGGGCTGCTGTAACTCACGGAAAACGGTGGGTGGAATCACCACCTGGTGGAAAAGACGCGGGAGTATATCAACCGCACCGCACAAAATAAGGTAATGCAACGGTGAAGTGTCGGAGACAACAACGCTCACGAGCGCGAAAGAATTTTTTCCAAAGTCACACTGTCAGCCGCGAGATCTTCGCCGGAATAGTTCAGCATGACTGAGCGTTGTTGAAGAAAAGTTTCCGTTTGCCAATAGTCCAACCCCAACATGGCGCCAACCTGCCGCTGCGTAAGACGGCCCGTGCGATAGCCTTCAATCGCCGCATCCTCCATGACGTGGCGGGCGACAGCATCGGGGGTTTCTCCCCACTGACGCGCTACCTGATCGGGCATGTCCATTATGACTTGCATAACCTTTCCAATCTACCACAGCTAAAACTAAAATGGCAATTGGCAAACTAAGGGCGCTAATTTACGGTGCGCCATCCTTTACCCGTTTCACGACCAGGTCTTCCTGGGCAATATCGCCGACTTTTCGGTGCAGTTTGATTTCATCGCCGGAGATTTTTCCCGTGTACTCGATGCGGATGTCGTTGCCGTTGAAGCTGAGAGGTTCGACGAAAGAAATGTCTTCCTGGCTAACTTTGCCTTCGGTGATGGCCAAGTCATTGGTTCCGTTGCTACGAATGCCATAGGCCCTGCCGGTCAAGGTGCTCCCGTCCATCTTGAAGGTGAAGGTGTAATCCTGCGAGCCGATCTGGGAATCAAACTGCCCGTGCCATTTCCCATCCACCGAACCCTGGGCGGGCGCGGCATCCGTCGCCCGTTTGGCAACAATATCGTATTCGGCTAAGTCACCGATTTTGCGGTGCAGCTTCAATTCGTCGCCGTCAATCGTGCCGGTGTATTCGACGGTGATGCTATTGTCCTGGATCGTCATCGGCTCATTGAATGAAACTTTATCCCCGTCAATTTTGCCGCCGGTGATAGCCACGTCATTCGTGCCGATCTGTCGTTCGCCAATGGCCCGGCCGGTAAGATTCGTGCCGTCCGCTTTAAGCTCGAACGTGTAGTTCTGCTTGCCGATCTGGGAATCGAACTGCGATTTCCACGTTCCGTTGATGTTGTTTTGGGCGGAAACGTTGCCAACAAAAGCCAGCACGAACGCCACCAGGGTGATTTTAATAAGGCTTTTCATAGTTTTGCTTGATTGGATTGGGATGAAACGAATTAAACACAAATGGGCAGAGGGAGGAAGCGAAAAGGAGCAGCGGAAAACAGCGATCCAGCTTTCTCAAACCACCAAAGTCACCTGGCATTGGTTTTGTCCCTGGGCGAGTTTTAATTTGAGGATGTCCCCCTGTTTCTTTCCCATGATCTGTTCGCCCAAGGGAGATTGCGGGGTGATCACCAGCACTTCGCGCTTGTCGTGCAGCACTTCCGTGCCTCCCGCGCGGGGACCGATGAAGTAAGCAGATTTTTCCCCGTTCGTTTCCAGTTCCACAAAGGCCCCGACATCCACGGGTTCACCGGCGCCGAATTTGCGCGAATCGAGTTTCTCGAACGCGGCAATGGCGGCCTGAATCTCCGCGGCTTGCCGGGATTGGCCGTGCGCCAGGTAGGAGGCTTCGAGTCCGCGCGTGTCATATTTGTTCTCGGCCTTGCTCTGTTCGTGCGTGGCTTCAGTACGCGAGGCCCGGGCCGCCCGGAAATAAATCTCCAGTTCTTCGTTCAACCGGCCGATGACTTTCTTGATGAGCGCACGCTTGTTCATGTCACCGTCTCTTCAATTTATTTTGATGCCAGCGCCTTGGCTAGAGCCACATCCAAATCATCACCGCGCAGGTCTTCGGCAATGATATTGCCGTTGCCATCCAGGAGATAGGTGGTGGGAACGGATTCAACGCCATATTTTACCGCGAGTTTGTTGTCCCACTTCTGGCCGTCGAAGAATTGCGGCCAGCTCATGCCCTCTTCCTGAGTATAGTCCGCCAGCGCTTGTTTGTCCTCGTCAAGGCTGATGCCGATGATGTCAAAACCCTTGCCATGGTACTTCTGGTAGGCGGCTATCACGTTGGGCATTTCGATGCGACAAGGGCCGCACCAGGTGGCCCAAAAATCCACCAGTAACACCTTGCCTTTGTGATCGGAGATGGAAAGAGGCTTGCCCTCGCTGTCCTGCTCACTGAAGACCGGAAATTTGGTCCCGACCACCAGCGAATCCCGGATTTTTTTGGCCGCGGCTTCCTTTGCTTCCTGTTGTTCTATCAATCCCACCAGTTGGGTGCCCTTAAAATCCGTTTTGAGCTGCTGGATCAAAGCATCGGCTTTGGTGTCGTCGCCAAGCACTTCGCCGTACAGAACCGCTTTCATGTAGAGGATCTGCGCTACTGCATCGGTCTTTTCACCCTTGTGTTCGGCCAATAAATCATCGAATTGTTTTATCTCCGGGGCGAAATCAGTTTCAGCCCTGTCCCCCTTAGCGATCTTCGCATTGATCTGCGCTACGAGGGTCTGTAGCTCAACCGCAGGATCGTTGGTCCCGTCGGCAAAAACGTGCGGACTGGACAACAAAAAAAGTCCCGCAATGAAGGCGGCGATGATTTTCTTTTTCCAAATGCTAAAATTGATTTTCATTTCAAAATCCGTTCTCTACCAACTGACCGGCACGGTCATCTTTTTCCCGAAGCGATTGTTGTAGTGGATCTGACGATGATGGCAGCCGTGTTCATGGACGAGCTTGGTCAATTTCACGTCGTAACAGCAGTACTCGGCGATCTCCAAAAATTTGCCATCTTTGAACCAACGGATGGCTTGCAGGCCTTCGGCGGTCTTTTCCACGCCGAAGGTGGCCGTGGCGATGGAATCGAGGGAAAGCCGATGATTCAGTTTGTTCTGCAAATCCACCATCAGGTCGAGCGTGGGTAATTGGCTGAGATCGAACGACGTGTACCCGTGCAGGACTTCGTAATCGAAACGCAGGTTGTTGAAACCTACGACAACGTCGGCGCGTTGAAGTTCCCGGATGAGGTCGTTGATGGCTTTTTCATGAAAAATTTTGTATTCGGCGCTGGCGGTGCTGTAGGTGACGCCGATGCTCATGCCCATTTTGGAGATGTTGTTCCAACCGCCGACTTCTTCGGCAGAACGCTGGGTCTCCAGATCGAAATAGACAATATTTTTGGCCACGATACGGTCATTTGTAACAGCGAACAGGGATTTGCTCCATTCAAAAATTGAAAATCACCACCTCTCCCCGACCCTCTCCCCCACTTCGTGGCGGAGAGGGAGTCATTTCGGATGCCGCCAAAAAGTTTGAGCGATTCGCGACCTGTGCTACATTCGGCTCATGGCATTGACACCTTCGACAATGTTGGCATTGGGCACGGCGGCGCCGGAATTCAAGCTGCCGGACACCAATGGAAAAATAGTTTCACTCCCCGATTTTCGCGGCAAACCCGTGCTGATGATGTTCATCTGCAATCATTGCCCGTATGTGAAACATATCCGCGCCGAACTGGCCAAACTGGGCCGCGATTACCAGTCGCGCGGCGTGGGCATCGTGGGCATCAGTTCGAATGACGTGGCGAATTATCCGGATGACGGCCCGGCACGGATGAAGGAAGAGGCAAAATCCGCCGGTTACACGTTCCCCTATCTTTACGATGAATCGCAAGCGGTGGCCAAGTCGTATCGTGCCGCCTGCACGCCGGACTTTTTCCTATTCGATACGGAGCATCGCCTGGTGTATCGCGGTCAACTGGATGAAAGCCGTCCGGGAAACGCGCTGCCGGTTTCTGGAAAAGATTTGCGCGCGGCGCTGGATGCGGTTCTAACCGGCAAAGACATTCCCAAAGATCAAAAGCCGAGCATGGGTTGCAATATCAAATGGAAGACGGGCCAGGAACCGGATTATTTTTAAAGGTAGAAGGCAGAATGAAGAATGAAGAAAAAGACTTGGGGCCTCGCACAAAGAATTTTGCCCATCGAATAATCCGGCTTTATGTCGCATTGCCGAAGGAAACGGTCGCGCAAGTTCTTGGCAAACAAGTGTTGCGTTCGGGAACATCGGTCGGGGCAAATTATCGCGAAGCAAATCGGGCGCGTTCAAAAGCGGAGTTCATTTCGAAGGTTGGCGAGTGCTTGAAAGAAGCTGATGAAACTATTTATTGGCTTGAACTCCTGCTGGAAGAAAAAATGATTTCGCAATCGCGGTTATCACCATTACTTCAAGAAGCAAATGAATTGGTTGCGATCTTTGTTACGATTATAAAGCGGGCGCGCGGTGAATAATTTCTTCATTCTGCCTTCTTCATTCTTCATTTCTTTGGCAACTTCTCATCCACCATTTCGCAGAGGATGTGGTAGAGCAATTTCTGCGCTTCCTGGATGCGCGCGGTGTTGGGGCCTTGCACGAGTAGATCGATGGTGGCCAGGCCTTTGGTAAACCCGCCATCGCGGCCAAGAAAGCAAATGCTCTGGATTTCCACACGTTTGGCCTCTTCGAGGGCGCGTGAAACGTTTTTAGATTTTCCACTGGTGGTGAAGGCGATAAGGACGTCGCCTTTTTGGGCGAGGCCCTGGACCTGCCGCGCAAAAACTTCTTCGAAACTGTAATCGTTGCTGATGGCGGTGATCAATTCGCCGTTGGTGGTGAGCGAAATGGCCGGGTACGAGCGGCGGTCGCCCTGGAAGCGGCAGAGAAATTCGGTGGCCAGATGCGTGGCGTCCGAAGCGCTGCCGCCGTTGCCGCAAACGAGCAATTTTTTGCCGGCGAGCAGGCAGTCCAGGACCATTTTCACGGCGCGATTGAACGGTTCTTCCAATGCGGTCAATCCGTTGATGGTCGCGGTGGCGTCGCTGAGCGCCTTTTTGAATTGTGCCATGCGGGCAGGTTAAATGGTGGCGTTTGAAAGAAAAGGCAAAAGCCTGACTCGGCCTCGTCAAAGCCGGTACGTTGATCGTTGTCCATCCATAAGCCCATATATGCCTGTTAGATTAATCAGAGTCTCCTTCGAAAACTTTTAAAGCATTGTGTAAGGCCTTGATAACCCTTTGACGCTTTGGCTCCTCCCGCAAAAAAAGAGGCAATTTTTCAAGCCAGCGTTCACATTCCCAATGATCCATAGCACCAATATCGCATCGCGAACTGGGTTGTATCTTTCGATTATAATAGCCCAAACAGGCTTGAATTTGCTGAAGAGAATGAAATTGAAAAGTGAATGAGCAAACCCGGACAAAAAAGACCCGTCTTTGAAGAAGGGTTGGCGCTCGCGAATGATCAGATGTGGACGATGCAACGCCTGGCATTTGATCTCGATGCTTCAATCCATCAAATGGTTCTGACCAAATTTGCGCCATAGTTTACAATCCTGCCCTCCTTGAGATAGCGTTGCAACTGCAAAACCGTACAGCGCCGTAGGCGCGGCATCTTTGTAGAATTACATCCCAAAATAAATCAAGCTCCGTTAGGAGCGGCATATTCTGATGATGTCGCTCCTACGGAGCTTTCAAATTTTGAAACATCGGATCTACAAATATGCCAGCCCTAACGGGCTTTCATCAGATCGATGTGAATTATTTTTGGAATTGAGAATGGGCCTGTAATCTAGAGATGGAGTCAGAACTGAGGGAGGCGCGGGAGTAGGCGGGTTGGCGCAGAGGTTCAGCGCTATGGGAACGCCGGGCGCGAGCGAGCCAACTGTGATCCAGGGGTTCACGGACCAGATCGCGGGTGTTAGCAGCGATAGTGGTTTCTTCTTTCAAACCGGCGGCGGAGCCGACGCCGACAAAGAAATCTGCCATCAGCAACGTGGCGCGCAACAAAGTGCTGCGGGAGTAGGTGGTGAGGGCACAGGGGCGTTGGGGATCGAGAGCACGATGTAAATCTTGAAACACGGGAAGAGTCCACATGGCGGGGTTTTTGGCGGGAGAAAAAGCGTCGTAGAAAATCGCGTGTGGCGGTGGAACGGCGCTCCTGCCCTGATTCAGCCACGCGGGGAAATCGCCGAGATGAAATTGCCATTCGACATGGAGCGGACCGTTCCTGAAGGAAACTTTTCTCGCAAGAAGCAGTTCGTTCAAGTGGTCTTCGTAACTGGAAAGATAGCCGAGGGCGGCAGAATTTTTAAGGGCGAATTCCAGCGGTTCGGCAGTATTGTCGAAACTGACGAGGCAGAGACGTCCGGGAATCTGGCTGGTGGCGCGGAGGACGGCAATCGCATTGGCGGCGGCGCCAAGACCGATGTCCCAGATAACAAATTCGCCGGAGGTTTCCGCGAGGCGTTCAGGGATGTGGAGTTGGCTGACGTAAAGAAGATCGGCCTCGGCTTGAGGGCCAAGGCCAGGGTGCATTTTTTCACCGTAACTGGCGGAGAAAAGAGTGCGCTGTCCATTGGCGAGGGTTACGAGCTGGTAGTCATCGGGCACGGAGGTATTGTGAAGGAAAAACCACTGGGATGATAAAAGAAAAGATGATTAACCACAGATGGACACAGATAAACACGGATGGTAGGGCGAGGCTCCTGCCGAGCCGCTTAGTTTTAGCGCCGTAGGCGCGGCATCTTTGTAGAATTACATTCCAAAATAAATCAAGCTCCGTCAGGAGCGGCATATTCTGATGATGTCGCTCCTACGGAGCTTTCAAATCTTGAAATGGTGAATCTACAAATATGCCAGCCCTAACGGGCTTTAATTGATCGCAAATTTAAACACCATCCGCCTCATGGGCACAACGGGTGATTTCTGTGGCAAATGATAATGCCTCGTCCGCGCCCATATCCACTGGATCGCCGAATACTGAAATGGCGCGAACTTGCACAGAACCAGCATCCGACCAAGTTTCGGCGACCTCCATTTTCTCGACTTGGTCAGCCACAAAAAATTTGCCAATTTGATCCAAAACATTAATTAGTTCTGAACGAGTATGACCAAGACGAGTTTGAAATTCCGGCTCATTAATTTGCAAACCGTTACTAACTTCGTTTAGAGCGTTCGAGATGCCTCTCAATTCATCTGATGTTAATGAAATCAAGTACCGCTGTTTAGTCTTGCGAACGAGGTTCATAATTTTTGTATTTTCGGGGTTTTTACTCCTCAAACAATGCCTGCGCGAATTGTTTGGGGTCGAACGGTTGCAGGTCGTCAGGCTGTTCGCCGAGGCCGATGAATTTGATCGGCAGGCTCAGTTCCTTTTGGATGGCCACGACCATGCCGCCTTTGCTGGTGCCATCGAGTTTGGTCACGACGAGACCGGTGAGCTGGACGGCTTTATGAAATTCCCGAGCCTGATTCAAGGCATTCATGCCAGTGGTGGCGTCGAGCACGAGCAGCACTTCATGTGGCGCGCCGGGCAATTGCTTACCGATGACACGATGCAACTTCTGAAGCTCTTGCATCAGATTATGCTTCGTGTGCAGGCGACCGGCGGTGTCGATGAACAGGTAGTTGGCCTTGCGCGCCTGGGCGGCAGTCACGGCATCGTGCGCCACAGCGGCGGCGTCCGCGCCGTAGGTGCTGGCGATGACCTCCACCTTCAACCGCTGTCCCCAAAGTTTAAGCTGCTCGATGGCCGCCGCGCGGAAGGTATCGCACGCGCCAAGGAGGGCGGTCTGTTTTTGCAATTGGATATAATGGGCAAGTTTGGCGCTGGTGGTCGTCTTGCCGGTGCCATTCACACCCACGATGGAGACGACGCATACGCCGCCGGGGATTTCCTTCAATTTGGGCGCGACCGATGAAAGGCTCTTCTCTATTTCCGTACGCGCGATGGCAAAAACATCCAACCCCGCGCTGCCTTGCGATTCGTAGGCCTTTTTTACGGCGTCCATGATCTGCGCGGTCATGGCCATGCCCAGATCAGCGCCGATGAGCGCGGCTTCCAGTTCTTCGAGGGCATCGGCATCCAGTTTGGGCGAGCGGGTGACGATGCGCTTGATCTCGTGCGCGAGTTTGGCCTGGGTTTTGGCAAGGCCGGCTTTGAATTTTTGGAAAAGGTTCATTCGGAGGCTCTGCAATTCTCACCCCTCACCGCGGCTTAATTCTTGATCTCCGCCGCTTTTCGCCGTTCAAGTTTCTCTTTCATTTTCTCGACGTGCGAATAGGGCAACTTGACGGTGCCAATGAGCGGTTTGTTTTTGCTGAATCCATGGCAATCACTGCCGCCGGTGATGAGCAGGTTATGTCTGTCGGCGATCTCCAGGTAACGCTCGGACATCACGGTGGAATGTTTGGTGTGAAAACATTCGATGCCATCCATGCCGAATTCAACCAGCGCGGGGATGACCTCATCGGTGCGATTGAGGCCGGGATGGGCCATCACAGCCAAACCGCCGGCCTGATGTATCAGTTCGATGGCGTCGAGTGCGGAAATTTTTGATTTGGGGACCCATGCCGGACGGCCTTTTTTGAGAAACCGGTCAAAAGCTTCATCGAGGTTTCGCACCAAACCGGCTTTGATCATGGCGCGGGCCACGTGCGGGCGGCCCGGCGAACGGCAATTGGCGAGCGCAAAGACCGATTCCACCTGCAACGGCACGCCCAGTGCGTTGATACGCGCGACCATCTCGTGGATGCGCTGCTGGCGCCCGACCTGGAACCGCGCGATCTCGCTCAGCAACTTTTCATTGTGGAGGTCTAAAAAATAGCCGAGGACATGCAATTCAATATCGTCATGCTCGGCAGTCAATTCTGTGCCGCAGATGAATTCCATGTTCACTGCCGATGCGGCGGCGCCAGCGCGCACACAACCCTCCACTGAATCGTGATCGGTGAGCGCGATGCATGAAAGCCCGACTTTTTGCGCGTTTAATACCAGTTCTTCCGGCGTGAAAGTCCCATCAGAAAAATTGGTGTGCAGATGCAGGTCGGCAATCTTCATTTCGCTTCTTTCCCCGGGCGCAGGATCTCGTGCCGGATCTTATCGAGGATGCCATTGACGAATTTGCCGCTGTCCTGGGTTGAAAATTTTTTGGCGATGTCCACCGCTTCGTTGATGCTGACGACGGGCGGGATGTCCTCGCGATACAGCATCTCGTAGAGGGCCAGGCGCATGATGTTGCGGTCCACGGCAGCGATGCGGTGGAATTCCCAGTTTTTGGCGTGGCTCTTGATCTTTTCATCCATGGCGTCGCGGTGTTGAAGCACGCCACGGATGAGCGGGTCGGCGAACAGGCGGGTCTCCACTTCGTCAAGGGTGGGCGGGGGAAGCTCCACCTGCTGGCCCCAATGCGCCGCGCCCTTCTCATCGGCGATGGCCGCCGCGCGCTGGCCACCCCAGAATTCATTCAGCGCCCGGTCCAAATCCTCAGGCGGATTCAGATCGTGCTGGAACAAAAACTGCACGGCGCGTTCGCGCGCTTCACGACGTTTTCCCATATCCCATTCAATCATGCCTCAGATTCCTGCTTTCGGAAATGAAAAATTGCGCCAGAACGTTTCCCCGCTAAAATGCCTCCCGCCATGAGCAAGGTCACAAAACTATTGCACACCCGCTATCGCGTGAACGATTTGGATCGCACCATTAAGTTTTATTGCGAAGTCCTGGGTCTCAAAGAGCTGCGCCGGCACAAATCACCCCGCGGCTCGGAACTGGCGTTTTTGGAAGTGCCCGGCAGCGAGGAGCAGCTTGAGATCACTTATTTTCCCGGCAGCGGTCCGGTGCAGGTGCAACCAGACCTCACGCACCTGGCGTTTGAAGTCGAGAATCTCGATGAATTTGCAAAACACCTCGCCGGCCTCGGCATCAAATTCTCCGACGGTCCCACCACCAGCAGTTCGTCGGGCACGAAGTTCGCCTTCATTGACGCGCCGGAAGGATACGAGATCGAATTGATCGAGCGCGGCAGCACAAAATATTAACCCCTGAATAGAAGCCTACCTGAATGAGTGTTTTAATCGTCGGTTCCACCGCCCTGGACTCCATCAAAACCCCGAAAGCGGAAAACCCAAAACTACTGGGCGGCTCGGCCAGCCATGCCGCCGTGGCCGCGAGTTTTTTCTCGCCGGTCAAACTGATCGGTGTCGTCGGCGACGATTTTCCTAAAAAATATGTCGGGCTTTTCCGCCGCCACAAAATCGACCTGAGCGGCCTGCAGATCGCCGAGGGCAAAACCTTTCACTGGTCGGGCGAGTACGAAGTGAACATGAACAACCGGCGGACGCTGCTCACCGAATTGGGCGTGTTCGAGAAATTCACGCCGCATCTGCCCGAGAGCCACAAAAAAACCTCGTTCGTCCTGCTGGCCAACATCGCGCCGGCGCTCCAGCACCATGTCCTGGACCAGATGACGCGGCCGAAATTCGTCATCGCCGATACGATGGACCTTTGGCTCAACATTGCGTTGAAGGATCTGTTGAAACTGCTCCCGCGCCTTGATTGTTTTGTGCTCAACGACAGCGAAGCGCATCAACTCACCCAGGAAGATAACGTTTTTCTGGCGCTCAAAAAGATCCACAAGCTCGGCCCCAAATACGTCATCATCAAAAAAGGCTCCCACGGCTCGATCTTGTCCAGCCCGCGCGGATATTTCATCTGCCCGGCCTATCCATTGCATAGTGTTTGCGACCCGACCGGCGCGGGCGATTCGTTTGTCGGCGGCCTTATCGGATATCTGGCATCGGCGCGCGGCCCGGTCGAGAAGAATTTTCGACGCGGCATGATTTACGGCAGCGTAGTGGCCTCCTTCTGTTGCGAAGGCTTTGGCCTGACTTCCACGACCAAAATCAAGCGAGCCGATATCGAGCGGCGTGTGAAGGAACTCGAGAAACTGACGAAGTTTTGACCAAAGTCCGATGAAAAGCATTTTGTAACGGGTTCTCAATTCTCGATGGACGCATCTGACGTTTTATTCACAGAAGATGCCGCCCCTAACGGGGCTGGCGATTTTTTGTTTTTTTACTACAAATATGCCGCGCCTATGGCGCTAAAAATTCATCCGTGACCGTCGAAGTCATTCAGGCAAGCCCCGTCAGGGGCGAAATATTTGTAGCAAACGACCCAAAAAAACGTTCAAGCCCCGTTAGGGGCGGCATAGTATGATTTGCCCTCGCAAAAACTGAGATGCGCCCGTTACTGAAGTCAACATCAACTCCCTCTTGAGTCCACGAACGGTTTGAGTTATACAACGACTATCGAAGCGCGAGGCCGCGAATAACCAGTGCGGCGCAGTTTTGGATCGTTACCATACGAGCGTTTATGCCATTTCTCAACCTCATCATTAAAGTGACAAGCGATTCCGGCGATGTTTTGAGACCGGGCTTCGATACATTCGTCGCGTGTCCGATTTGGTGTTGGAGTAAGGACAGTGCTTATACCGTTGCATTGCGTCGCCTTAACCGAGAGCGAGATTTGCGACAGGCAGCAGGCGGGCGAAGACCGTCAGAAGTTTTTAAGCTCATGCTCCTGAAGACTGTCCCAATAGATTTTGGGACTTGGATTTTCAGTGCTGGCATGTCCGGCCATACGCTCGTTAGTCGGGAATGCGAGACATCTTACGAGAAGATGATTGGAACATGAAAAAATTTTTCCTTCTTTTCATTCTGGCCGCCTGCGCTTTGAATTCCCGGGCGGATACAAACGAGCCGGCGGCCCCTTACATCCTTACCCCGCCCGCGCCGCATACGCCCCGCATCAATGGCCCGGACGTTTTCGGTGTGCGTCCCGGCTCACCGTTTCTCTACACGATTCCGGCAACAGGCGACCGTCCCATGACCTTTTCGGCCACTAATTTGCCACGAGGATTGAAGCTGGATGCGACGACTGGCCGCATCACCGGCAAACTGAGGAAAAAAGGTGAAGTTACGGTCACATTGACGGCGCAAAATGCGTTGGGCATGGCCACAAAGAAATTTCGTATCGTTTGCGGAGATCAGATCGCATTGACGCCGCCAATGGGCTGGAACAGTTGGAATTGTTTTGCGAGCGCAGTATCCGAGGACAAAGTTAAAAGCGCGGCGGATGCCATGGTCCAGAGCGGTCTCATCAACCACGGCTGGACGTATATCAACGTGGATGATTACTGGCAGAATCACCGCAACTCCACCGATCCCAGCCTGCGAGGGCCGTTCCGCGACCGGGGCGGCAGGATCGTGCCCAATTCGCGTTTTCCTGACATGAAAGGCATGGCGGATTATATCCATTCGCTCGGATTGAAAGCAGGCTTGTATTCATCGCCCGGGCCGTGGACGTGCGGCGGTTGTGAGGGAAGTTGGCAGCATGAAAAGCAGGACGCGCGCACCTATGCCGATTGGGGCTTCGATTATTTGAAATACGACTGGTGCAGTTACGGCGCGGTCGCTTTGGATGCGACCACCAATATCATGAAAGTGCGGCTGTATGGCCAAAACCCGCGCAATAAAGAATCCGCCGTGGCTCCGTATGCTCTGATGGGCAAACTTTTGCGCAAACAAGATCGCGACATCGTTTTCAGCCTCTGCCAATACGGCATGGACAACGTCTGGGAATGGGGCGGGTCGGTGGACGGCAACAGTTGGCGGACCACCGGCGATATCACCGATACCTGGCGCAGCATGAGCAATATCGGCTTCCGGCAGGAACGCGCCGCTCCCCATGCCAAACCGGGCAACTGGAATGATCCCGATATGCTCGTAGTAGGCCAGGTCGGCTGGGGCCATTTGCATCCGACCCGCCTGACGCCGGACGAACAATACACGCACATCAGTCTGTGGGGCCTGCTGTCCGCGCCGTTGTTGATCGGGTGTGATATGACGAAGCTCGACGATTTCACTTTGAATCTTTTGGGCAATGACGAGGTGCTGGCCATTGACCAGGATGCGCTGGGCAAAGAAGCGACCTGCATGATCACCGACGGCGATTTGCGCGTGTATGTGAAGGAACTGGAAGACGGCGGACGCGCGATCGGTTTTTTCAATGTTGGCAGCACGCCAATGAGCCTAAATTTTAAAGATTTCTCCAAACTCGGTCTGACGGGACGACAACACGTCCGCGACCTCTGGCGACAGCAGGATTTATCCGATATCGATTCTACCCGGGACTCGATGGCCGTAAACGTTCCCATCCACGGCGTGATGCTTTATAAATTTACGGCGGCGAATTAATTCCTGCCCTCTCGTCTCTTCAATCCCTTTCCAGCCATAGTTCTAGACAGGAGATCCGTCACCAAATAGATCGTTGCGTTGGGGAGCGCGACCTTCGGTCGCCGTTTGACGCGCCTCGCGTCAAACCTTTGGCATTTCCAGCCACATCCTCTCATCTATTTAGATCCAGATAAGGTTGGATGAAATCACAAATACAAGAAGGCCAGGATGAGGTCGAAGCTCTAAAAACGCGCTTCATTTCAAATCCAATCCTCTTCCAGCCTTTCAAAGATCCCCCTTCCGCAGCTTATCCCGCCCGGCGTTCATTTACGCAAAGCCTTTATCGCCTTCCGAAAATCCTCGGGCAACGGCGCTTCAAAGTTCATCTGCTTTTTCGTCCCTGGATGGATGAACGACAATTCGTGCGCGTGCAACAAGACACGCGGTGGCTCAAATCCCGTCGCTTCCATCAATTTCTTGTTTTGCTTCGCGCCATAGGTCTCATCTCCGACCACCGGATAACCCAGGAATTGAAAATGCACTCTTATCTGGTGCGTGCGCCCCGTATGGATCTGGGTTTCAACCAGCGTCGCGCCTTTCAACCGTTCCACCACTTTATAACTCGTATGCGCCTCGCGGCCCGCATCGTCATCGCGCACCGCCATGCGTTTGCGATGCGTGGGATGCCGTGCGATAGCTGCGTGGATTTCGCCGCCCTCGCGCGCAATCTCGCCGCAGACGATCGCGTTGTAGATTTTCTCCACCTGCCTTTCCGAGAACTGTTTTGAAAGCGCCAGGTGTGTTTCGTCGTTTTTTGCGACGATCAGGCAGCCGGTCGTTTCCTTGTCCAGCCGGTGGACGATGCCCGGACGCGCCACGCCGCCGATGCCGCTTAACGATCCTTTGCAATGATGGAGCAGCGCATTAACGAGCGTGTGCTCCTCGTGCCCGGCGGCAGGATGCACCACCAGTCCGGCGGGTTTGTTGAGCACGAGCAACGATTTGTCCTCGAACAAAATCTCCAACGGCATTTCCTCCGGCTGCGCCTCGGCGGGTTTTGCCTCCGGCCAATGGACCTCGACCCGGTCGTTGGCGCGGGGAGTGTATGTGGCTTTGACCGTTTTATCGTTCACGCGGATGTGGCCTTGTTCAATAAGCCGTTGCAGTGTCCCCCGCGAGACCGCGGCAAATTTCCCGCGCAAAAAAGAATCAAACCGTTCGCCCGGCCGGGATTGCTCTATTGTGAAAATTTCTGTGCGTCCGTCCATTATGAATCTTGACCTTTTGCTTTGATTCTAACAACGAGATGGAAAATCGCAGCGACAAAAATCGCTATTGCGCCGCCAATGTATGACGAATTGTGCATATAACCGACGCAGAGGAACCGGCGTAAATGTACAACCCCATCTGGAATGTACCAATTTTGATAATCCGCCAAATTAATTGTTTGGGTCCTGCCCCAGCCATAACACAAACCACACAATCCGAACAAGAATGTGAAAGCAATTACACCGGCATATGACCATAAGGATATTTTTAACATCCGCCAGTGACCTGAATGCATAAAACCGCAACCTCCAACCATCAAACCAATTGGAATTCCCATCCACCATGAAGCTAGAAAACCCACAATCGCAGCTTTGGCTCTATCAGGCACATTTAGTCCGTCCAATCCAAACTGGCGGAATTTGAATTTTGTAAAATATTCCGGAGAAACGGTGTAACTGATCTGATCATGAACCATTCCATATAAGCCGGACAAGACCATCGCGAGAAAAATTAGAAAAATGAAAATAAGAAATTTTTTCATGATTCAAACAACGGGTTGTGGATCAAGAATCGTTGCAGGTCCTCATGCCACCTGTCACTCGCCACTCGCCACCTTCTTCGGCGTTTGTTCATTTTTCCACGTGATGAGAAAAATCAGGCCCACGCCGGTGCAGATGGCGCTGTCGGCAATATTGAACGCCGGAAACCCGATCTCCCCGCCACCGCGCTGTTCCATAACAAACCGGATGAAATCCACGACCTCATGGCGGAACAAACGGTCAGCCAGGTTCCCGGCAATGCCGCCAAAAATCAGCCCAAAGGCGATCTGCCCCATCAAGGTATGCGAATCAAAATGGCGCCGGGTCAGATAAAGCGCCAGAATCGCCATAAGCATCACCACGATCAGGACGCCATTGTTACCGCTGAACATGCTCCACGCCGCCCCGGTGTTTCCCCAATAAACAAATTTGAAAAATCCCGGGATCAGGACTTTTTCGTCCCTTTCGTCAAACATCACCATCGAGTGTACCACCATCCATTTAGTGATTTGATCGATGGCCAATACGACCAGCGCCAGCACGGCGATGCGGACATTCGATTTATTGAGGATGGACGGCACTGTCACAGTCTTAAGATTCAGCCGCCCGGTTTCAAGCATTACATTGCCGGAGATTAAGATATTGTTTTGGCCATAAAAAGATTATCCTTCAGGCATGGCGCTGGTGCGAATACTCATCGATGGGTACTCCCTGTTGCATAACTGGCCCGAACTGGCGGACGGCGCGGCGCGCCACTCTGAGCGGGCGCGCGATGAATTGATCTTTATCCTGACGAAATACCAGGACGTGACCGGTGAACCCATCACCGTCTTTTTTGACGGCGCGGGCGCGCCCGCGGGCGCCCCAAAAAATGAGTCGCAACCCGGCGTGGAAGTCTTATTCTCGCGCCGGGGCCAAAAAGCGGACGATATGATCGAGCGCGCCGCGCATCGGTTCCAGCCCTACGGCGAAGTGCTGGTGGTCACCGATGACTTTGCCGAACGCGACACGGTTGGTGGGTTTGGCGCGCACGTGTCCAGTTGCGGAAATTTCATCCGCATGATCGGAGACGCGCTGACCGGATTGCAGGACGAGCTAAAAAATCACAATCGCACCGAGCAGAACCGCTTTAAGCGGTCACGCTGACGACAACAAATGAACAAGACACATTTAGGACAAATATTCCGGCCGCAATGCTGGTGGGTAGTCCTTGCCTTATTGATGTTTGGCCAAAGCCTGCGCGCCCAGGATTTGGAGAGCCGCACCCTTTTTATTTTTGACACGTCGTCGGACATGAAGAGCCGGATCAAGGCCGAGCAACTCGAGATCAACCAGCTCTTGTCCACCGGATTGAGTGGACAATTACACGAAGGCGATAGCGTTGGCGTTTGGACCTTTGACCAGACCCTGCATGCCGGCCAGTTTCCGCTGATTTCATGGGCTCCGGACGGAGCGCGCGATATCGCCAACAGCATCAATAAATTCGTAGGTGGCCAGCATTATTCCGGGAACACAAGTTTTGCGGCGTTGCAACCCATGCTGGATCGCATTATCCAAAGCTCGCCCCGGCTGACCGTGGTCATCTTTTGCGACGGCGACGATGCCATCAAATGGACGCCGTATAATGACGGGGTCAATCAGTTGTTTCAGGAGCGCAGTGCCGCACAAAAACACGATAGGCAGCCCTTCATCCTGCTGATCCGGACACAATTGGGCCAGTACGTGGGCTGCACGATGAATTTCCCGCCGGGCACGTTGAATCTCCCCGATTTCCCGCCGCCACCGGCTCCGCCACAACCCAAGCCGGCGGTCGCACAACCGGTCAAGCCAACGCCGCCGCCGCAGACGCTCCCTCCGCTTATCATCGTGGGCACCAACATCATGGACCACGAGCCTGCGCCGGAAATTGCCAAACCCACGAACGCACCGTCGCCGGCTGTGATGGTGACCAATGTGGTCACGCAAACCAATACGGTGATGCTCACGGAAACGGATACAGTGACCTTGACCCAAACCAATACGGTGACGGTGACCAATATTCCGCCACCGCCCAAAGCGGCTCCGCCGGCGGATGCTCCGCATTTTAGTGGCAAAGTTGCGCTGGCGGTGGGGGCAGGCCTTTTGGTGGCCGCCGTCGCGCTGATAGCAATGGCGGCTTCCCGCCGTCGTAATTCCAACCAGAGCAGCTTGATCACGCGTTCCATGAGAAAAGATTGAAATGGCGTGACTTTTGGCCGCGGGTATGGAAGATTTTGCGACCATGAAAACAATCCATTTACTCTGCGCGCTCGGCCTGTTCCTGGGCGCAGCCGCCACCAAAGCACAACCTGCGGCTCCGGCAGCTCCAGCCACTGCCCCTGCTTACGCCGATCCGTCCAAGCTCACGGACAAAGCGCCGGATACGTTCAAAGCGGTGTTCGACACCACCAAAGGCAAATTCACCGTCACCGTCACCCGCTCGCTCGCACCCAATGGCGCCGACCGTTTCTATAACCTCGTCAAGTCGGGCTATTTCAAGGACATCGCTTTCTTCCGCGTCATCCCCGGTTTCATGTGCCAGTTCGGCATCGACGGTGATCCAAACATTTCCGCGGCCTGGCGCCAGGCGAACATCCAGGATGATCCGGTCAAGGGCAGCAACACCCGCGGCACCATCACCTTTGCCACCGCCGGTCCCAACACCCGCACCACCCAGTTGTTCATCAACTTTGCCGATAACACCGGCCTCGATGGCCAGGGCTTTGCGCCCTTCGGCAAAGTGACCGATGGCATGGATGTCGTTGACAAGATCAACAGCGAATACGGCGAGGGCGCCCCTATGGGCAACGGTCCCAGCCAACAATCCCTCCAGGAGCAGGGCAATACCTATCTGAAGAAAAGTTTTCCCAACCTGGATTACATCAAATCTGCCACCATCGTAAAATAACCCCGAATATATATGAGCGAAGTCGCTGTCATTGATACCACTGAAGGTCAAATCGCCATCGAGTTCTGGCCTGATGCGCCCAAGACCGTCGAGAATTTCAAGGCCCTTGCGCAAAAAGGATTTTACGATGGGACCTGTTTCCATCGCATCATCAAGGGATTCATGGTCCAGGGCGGCGACCCGCTGACCAAGGACCCCGCCAAGGAAGGCGCCTGGGGCACAGGTGGCCCGGGATATACCATCAAGGCCGAGTTCAACGCCCGCTCGCACCAGCGCGGCGTCATCTCCATGGCCCGCTCCAACCATCCAGATTCCGCCGGCAGCCAGTTCTTTATCTGCGACGGCAACGCCTCGTTCCTCGACCGCCAGTACACGGCGTTCGGCCAGTTGATCAAGGGCGACGACGTGCTGACGAAGATTGCCAACACGCCCGTCGGCGGCGGTGGCGGTGAAAAGAGCAAGCCGCTCAATCGCATCGGCGTCAACAGCATCAAGATCGTCCCGCGCGACTCGGTGAAATAAGTTCATGGAGATTTCGGAACTGGCCAAAGTTCTCACGGCGCTCGGCTGCCCGGCCGAAAGATCCGCGGAAATGGCCGCGCAACTGGACAAACGCGCCAAGCAATTGGCCGGGCAAAAAGGCCGCACCTACGACGAGGCCCTCAAACATCTGCTCGCGCTCATGCGCCAGGGGCAGGAGGCGCAGAAGAAAGGGTAATAAGCCGGCCAAATTTTTCTCCGCGCCTTCGCCTCCCTGCGTTAATCTTCCCTCATGATCAAACCGTGGAAAAAGGTCGGGTCGAAACCCATCGGCGATTTTCGCATCTTCAAATTGCGCAGCGATATCTGCGTCTCGCCGCGCACGGGCAAGGAACACGATTTTTTTGTCCTGGAGAGCGGCCACTGGGTGAATGTCATCGCCCTCACTCCGGACCGGCAGCTCGTCATGGTGGAACAATACCGGCACGGCTCGAACACCGTGGAACTCGAGATCCCCGGTGGCATGATGGATCCTAATGACGCGGACCCCGTGGCCGCCGGCGCGCGCGAGTTGCGCGAGGAAACCGGTTATGAAGGCGAGAACGCCCGCATCCTCGGCAAAGTCCATTCCAACCCCGCTATCTTCAATAATATTACCTACACAGTGCTGATCGAAAACTGCCGTCTAAAACACGCCACGGAATTGGACCATGGCGAAGATCTCGTCACCCGGCTCGTGCCGGCAGCGGAGATTCCCAAACTGGTCGCGGATGAAAAGATCGGTCATTCCCTCGTCGTCGTCGCGCTCTACCATTTTGATTTGTGGCAGCGGGGAATAAAGAAGGTGTAAAAATAGATTCCATGAGTCCGGTTCAAGAAATTGAAGAAGTCCTGCCCAAACTGACTCGCGCTGAAATTGAGCGGGTCCGCGCATGGATTGATGATTTTCTTGAAGACCAGCTTGAACTTACTGATGACGTAAAGGTCAAATTGGATCAGTCCCGCCGCGAAATCGCCGAAGGCCGTTACACCACCCGTCAACAATCGGCGTGAAATTTACAAGCGGTCTTGAATTTTCTCGCCCGTCCTGCCTTTTCACGTTTTAATCTTTGCGCATGAAACAGAAAGCCTACGCCGCCGCCGGCGTTGATATCGATCTTGGCAACCGTGTCAAAGCCACCCTGCCGCAATTGCTTGCCTCGACCCATCGGCGCGAGGTGCTCGGCAAGGTCGGCGGTTTCGGCGGCCTGTTCGCGCTCGACCTGAAAAAATATCGTGAACCGGTGCTGGTCTCCTCCGTGGACGGCGTTGGCACCAAGCTCAAGATCGCCTTCGCCACGGACAAGCACGACACCATCGGCGCGGATCTGGTGAACCATTGCGTGAACGACATCGCCGTGCTTGGCGCCGAGCCGCTCTTCTTCCTCGATTACCTCGGCACCGGCAAACTGGAGCCGCACGTTTTTACGGAGATCATCAAGGGCTTCGCCCGCGCTTGCGCGGCAAATAATTGCACGCTCATCGGCGGCGAGACGGCGCAGATGCCCAGCTTTTATCAACGTGGCGAGTACGACGTCAGCGGCACCATTGTCGGCGTTGTGGAAAAATCCCGGATGCTCAACGGCCAGAAAACCGTCAAAGCCGGCGACGCGGTCATCGGCATCGCTTCCTCCGGCCTGCACACCAACGGTTATTCCCTCGCGCGAAAAATTTTCTTCGAGCAGATGCGCCTCAAGATAAAGAGCCGCCTTCCTGGCTTGAAAGGCTCTCTCGGTGACGAACTGCTGAAGGTCCACGTCAGTTATGGCCCGCTTGTCCAAAAACTAATCGCGCGTTTCAATAAAACGGCAACCGGCAACCGGCAATCGGCAATTGTGAAAGCTTTTGCCCACATCACCGGCGGCGGCTTCGTAGATAACATCCCACGTGTGTTGCCGAAAAATTTGGACGTGGCCATCGAAAAAGGCTCGTGGGACATGCTGCCGATCTTTCGCATCATTGCGGAAAAAAGCGGCGTGCCGGACGAGGAATTGTATCAGGTCTTCAACATGGGCATTGGCATGGTCGTCATCGTGTCTGCCGACAAAGCGGATGCCGCGCTAAAATTCATCCGCGCGCAAAAGCATGACGCGTGGTTCATTGGCGAAGTCGTTAAAGGCCGTGGCGAAGCGCGGGTGGTTTAAACCACTCCAATCACTGGATCAATCCGCGTTTCCTGAGCATCGCTTCCATGGCCTTGTCCATGAGATGATCCGCTAGCGGTTTGGTGGCTTCGTCCAGGGCAGCGATGGCAGTCTGCAATTGTTTTAAATCAGCGGCGGTCGGTTCCGGTTTTTCGGCTGCGAGAATATTCTCCACTTCACGCGCGGCAGATTCGATTTTCACCCGATAATCACTTTCCAATTCGGCGGCGTTTTCCGTAACGGCCTTTTTGGTGGCGACCAGCGTTTCGTTCGCCTTGAGCTTTGTTTCGATCCAACGTCGTGCGGCCAGGTCTTCAAAGGCGTGTTCCACGGATTCCTCCACCATTTTTTGCACGGCGGAATCCTCCACATCCACGGCCGATTTCATCTCAACGATTTTTTCGCGCCCCGTGCGCGTGTCGCGCGCCAGGACGTGCAGGATGCCATTGGCATCAATTTCAAACTGGACGCCAACGCGCGGTGTGCCGCGCGGCGCCGGGTCGAATTCGATGGTAAATTTGCCGAGGCTCCAGTTGTCCTTCGCGCGTTCGCGTTCGCCTTGCAGGACATGGATGAGCATGGAACGCTGGTTGTCCACGGCCGTCGTGAACATTTCGCCGGCTTTGACCGGAATAGTGGAATTGCGCGGGATAAGGACGTTCATCAGGCCGCCGAAGGTCTCAATCCCCAGCGAAAGCGGAGTTACATCGAGCAGCAAAATATTTTTAAAACCGCCGGAAAGGATTTCGGCCTGGATGGCCGCGCCGAGGGCGACGACTTCATCCGGATTTTGCGACGTGTTCAACTGTGGACCACCGGTCCTGTGAAAATCCTTGCCGAGCCGCAGATCGCCGCGCGTTTCTTCAAATTCCGCGCAGCCGAACAAGTCGCCCACGAATTTTCGTACCAGCGGCATCCGGGTCTGTCCGCCGACAAGGATGACCTGATCGAGATCTTTGGCCTCAAGTTTTGCATCCGCCAGCGCGCGCAAGCAATGCGGACGGGTTTGAGCGATGATATCGCGGGTAAGGTTTTCCAGTTCGATGCGAGTGAGTTTAAATGTGAAAGAAAAGTCCGTTGTCAGGAATGGCAGCGCAACGTCCGTTTCCATCTCCGAAGACAATTTTATTTTGGCGGCCTCGGCCACTTCGCGGATGCGCGAGAGGACGGGCGCTGTGAATTCGAGACGCGCCGCGACTTTGATCTTTTCGATGAGGAAATCGATGATGCGCCGGTCCAAGTCGTCGCCGCCAAGCTGCGTATTGCCATTGGTGGACAACACCTGGAAGATGCCTTCATTTAGCTCCAGGATGGAGAGGTCGAACGTGCCGCCGCCCAGGTCATAGACGGCGATCTTCGATTTTTCTTTGAGTTTATCCAACCCGTAGGCCAGCGCCGCGGCCGTCGGCTCGTTGACAATGCGCTCGACGGTGAATCCCGCCAGTTCGCCCGCGCGTTTGGTGGCGGCGCGCTGGGCATCGTTGAAATACGCCGGCACAGTGATGACGGCGCGGGAGATGGTTTCGCCGAGGGAACTTTCCGCATCGCGCTTAAGTTTTTTCAGGACTTCGGCGGAGACCTCTTCCGGTGAAATATTTTTGCCGTGGATCGGAATGGTTGCCGCGCCGTTGCCAGAGCAGTCCAGCGGATACATGACGGATTTTTCCGCGTCGGAGATCTCGCGTCCGCGCCGGCCGATGAAACGCTTCACGGAATAAACGGTTTCAGCGGGCTTGAGAACGCGCTGTCGATTGGCTTCGTGCCCGACGACAGGTTGCGCGGTGGCCGATGGAAAATGCACAACCGAGGGCGTGAGCCGCTGACCCTGGGCATCGGCGATGACCAGGGGAATGCCCGAATCCACCGTGGCGACGAGTGAATTAGTGGTACCCAGGTCAATGCCGACAATTTTGCTCATGTTGCGCGCAAGAGTTGAAGGCTTAACGCGTCGCCGTTCAATAAAAATCCGCCGATTGATGGAGCGGTCGCCCAACGACATTGAATGTTGAATGTTCCCACCGTTTCCTTATGTTTGTCCCATGAACTGCCTCGTCACTGCCGGGCCGACGTATGAGCCGTTGGATGACGTGCGGCGGTTGACAAATTTTTCCACCGGTAGGCTGGGCACCGAGCTGGCAAATTTTTTAGTGGCGCGCGGGCACAAGGTGGTCTTGCTTATTGGCGAAATGGCCACTTATCCCGGTGAACGCAAGGCGCACAAAGTGGAACAATTTTCGACCGCAGCGGACCTGCATGACAAATTCAAGACTCTCTCGGGCAAAAAAGCGGACGCGATCTTTCACGCGGCGGCAGTGGGCGATTTTGCTTTTGGCCGAATCTTCGAGCCGGGCGAAACCGGCAAACTTTCTGAGATCAAGGGCGCGAAGAAAATTTCCACACGCCAGGGCAAACTGCTGGCTGAACTGCTCCCGACGCCAAAAATCATCTCCGAACTACGGAAGCTGTTTCCCAAGACAATGATCGTGGGCTGGAAATTTGAGGCGGACGGCAAGCGAGCGGACGTCATCGCCGCCGGACAGAAACAACTCGACGATTGCTCGACGAACTTTTGCGTCGTGAACGGCCCGGCCTACGGCGAGGGTTTCGGTTTGATCGGCAAGTCTGGCGCGCCCGCACATCTGGCGAATCCACCTCTCTTGTTTGATGTCTTGGAAAAGAATCTACGGTTGTAATGTTGGTTGGCTCGAGATTTGTAATGGTAATAGCCCAGCCCTTTAGGGCGTGTTGCCCAAATCAACTTTCATTCGTTATAGCAAAATTTTGACGAATTGACGTGTCCAAATCACATTCGCTCAAAATCAAAATGCGCTATAAGTCGATTGTGGAGGCTGTTTTTTCCATCCAAAAGCTTCATGTCATTTGGGCAACACGCCCTTTATGGCTGGGAAAGACACCCCGCGATGATCAAAAGTCCCGTCAGGGACGAAAGAGATTGGTGAGCCGGATTTTCTGCCGTCCCTAAAGGGACTTTAATCATTTTTCGGATCGGTTACTCGGGCATAAATGGCTGGGCTATTACCAAAGGAATTGGCGCGCCTGCCGCACTAGGTCAGCCCAAAAAATATTTTTGTTGACATATCTAACAGTTCAATGTATAAGACTGCCATGCTTACGAAAGATTTGGTCGCCGCGTCCTCCAGGCCGCTGTTGTTGTCCATCCTGGCCGGCGGCGAAAGCTACGGTTATGAGATCATCCAGAAAGTCCGCGAATTGAGCGGCGGGCATATCGAATGGAGCGACGGCATGCTGTATCCGGTCCTGCACCGGCTGGAGCGCGACGGCCTCATCCAGTCCGAATGGCGGGAATCGGAGACCGGGCGCGAACGGAAGTATTATGCGTTGAATAAAGACGGTCACAAAGCCCTGAAAACCGAACGGCAGCAATGGCTCTCCGTTCACAACACCCTGTGCAAATTATGGAACATCAAACCCGTTTCGACCTGAACGCCGCTCTGGAAAGCTGGCGCACTGAACTGGCCGCGCAACCGAACCTGACGCAGGACGCCCGGCGCGAACTGGAAACGCATCTGCGCGACACGATTATTGGATTACGGCAGTGCGGCTTAAATGACGAAGAAGCCTTCTGGCTGGCGAGTCGCCGCACCGGTCAGCCAGAGAAGCTTGGCGAGGAATTCGTGAAAACAGATTCGTCTAATATTTGGCGGGAACGGGTTTTCTGGTTGGGGATGGCACTTTTGATGATCGGATATTGGAACTCATTGACACTTTTTATTCGAGTGACATTTCCATTTCTTGCCGGCTCAGAGATCAATTCTATGGTTTTTTATTATACCATCTTTTATGGTCCCATCGTTTGGGTCACTTATTGTCTCGTTGCTGGGCGAGCGAAAAGATTCAAAATATTGGGAGATGTCTTTTTACACTCTCGTGGCATTTTTATTGCCCTGACCGTATCGGCCGCAGTTTTGGTTTTGGGCTTTAATTCTTTACAATTGTATTCTCGAATGTCTTATACCTCATATCAAATAGTCTTAAGCCAAATTGAATGGATTTTATTTCCTCGTATCGTCAATTTTAGCGCCTTGATTGCTATAACTGCCTGGCTCATGCCTCAAAAAAAGACGTCAAAAGCGGCTCTTCATTCATAACACCCTGAACAAACTATGGAACATCAAACCCGTTTCGACCTGAATGCCGCCCTGGAAAGTTGGCGCACTGAACTGGCCGCGCAACCGAACCTGACGCAGGACGCCCGGCGCGAACTGGAAACGCACATGCAGGATACTCTCGCTGAATTGCGCCGGCGCGGCCTATCCGACGAAGAAGCCTTCTGGCTGGCACGCCGCCGAACCGGTTCGCCGGAGCAGCTTGGTGATGAATTCATCAAGGCCAATCCAGCGAAAGTCTGGCGGGAACGGATCTTTTGGGTGGCGATTTTTTGTTTAATATTTGAATTTTGGACCCAAATGGCAAATGCCTTTCGCATAACTTTCCCGAGTCTCTTCGATAATGGTATCCTTTCCGTATTGTTTTATAAAACGATTATTTATGGACCAATCATCTGGGTTGTGTTTGATCTGGCAACAGGCCGGACGAGCAAAATAAATAGAATGGCCGATGTTTTATTCCGTTCCCCTCTAAACTTGGTTGTTGTATGCACGCTGACTTCTCTTTTGCTGATGGCATATGATTGTTTAATGATATATCTGCATTATTTAAGAATATTCGTTCAAGCACAGAGCCCTGTCTCAATTCAATATGAATGGATTTTAGTCTACGATGGAATCAATTATGGAGTTCTGCTTGGTTTAATTGCCTGGCTGATGCCTCGAAAACGACTAGCCCTCAAGCACACCTAGTTTCGCTTTCCCGTTGAAGCCGCGCCGCGCGATTTGTATCGTGCGGCTGATGCCGCCGCCGGAATCCACAACATCTCCGCTTAAAGCACCCGTCACCTCGCTTTGGGGCATCGGCGGGGAACGCGCGGCGCAACTGGCGCGGCTGGAGATCGCGACCATCGAGGACCTCCTCCTGCACCGTCCCCGACGCTATGAAGACCGGCGGCATTTCAAAAAGATTTCCGAACTGACCAAAGCCGAGCCGGGCACAGCGCGGGGAAACATCGTGGCGCTGGGACTGACCCGTTTTCGTGGCGGGCGCCGTTCGGTATTCGAGATCGTTTTGGACGACGGCTCGGCGCGATTGCATTGCCGCTGGTGGAACCTGCCGTTCATGCAGAATTATTTTGCGCAGGGCGACGAGGTCTTTGTCTTCGGCAAACTTTCGGAACTCAAACCGCGCACGATGGACCATCCTGAAACCGAGGTGATCGAGGGCGGCGAGGAAAATTTCATCCACATCAACCGCATCGCCCCGGTTTATCCGTTGACGGAAGGCCTGCCGCAACGCTGGCTGCGCGGGTTGATCTGGCGAACGCTCGGGAAATTTGAAACCCAGATCGCCGAGCCGAAGCCCGCGCCCGATCTGAAAGCCTTCCCGGCGCGCGCCAATGCCATTCACATGACCCATTTTCCTGAGGAGTTGACGGATGTGGAGATCGCCCGTCGCCGTCTGGCGCTGGATGAATTTGTGGCGTTGCAGATCCAGATGCAGGCGCGCCGAAAAAGATTTGAGTCAAACGCGCGGGGACTGCCCTGCGGCGGAGACAACCGGTTGATGAAACCCTTCCTGGCGGCGTTGGGCTTCAAGCTCACAGAATCGCAGACGGGTGTCCTGCGGGAGATCCGCGCGAACATGGGCGGCACGCATCCCATGCGGCGGCTATTGCAAGGGGATGTTGGATCCGGCAAGACCGTCGTGGCGGCCTGCACAGCCTTGATGGCATTGGAAAGCAGTTTCAATGCGGCCCTGATGGCGCCCACGGAAATCCTGGCCGAACAACATTTCCGTAATTTCAAAAAATGGTTCGAGCCTTTGGGCGTGGCCGTTGAACTTCAAACCGGCAGTACGAAAACGGTAAGTGACAAGAGACAGGTGACAAGTGACACAAAGGTCACTTCTGGAAATCGCGCCACCCTTTTTATTGGAACGCACGCATTGCTAACGCAGGGGTTCCAGTTGCCAAAACTGGGTCTCGTGATTATTGACGAGCAGCACAAGTTTGGCGTGGCGCAGCGCGAACAACTCGTCCGCAAAGGCGATTACCCGCATCTGCTCGTGATGACGGCCACGCCCATCCCGCGCACGCTGGGCCTTACGCTCTATGGCGATCTGGATGTCTCGGTCATTACGGAACCGCCTGCGGGTCGTGGAAAAATTAAAACCTTCCTGCGCGAATCGGACAAGCTGCCGAAAGTGATCGAGTTCATCCGCGAGAAGATCCAGACCGGACGGCAGGCGTTCATCGTGTATCCGCGCGTGGAGGAATCCAAAGAAGTGAAAGCGGTCACGGTGGAATTTGAGAAACTGCAAAAGGCCTTCGCGCCATTTCGCGTGGGACTGCTGCACGGTCGTTTGAAAAGCGCGGGCAAGGAGGAGGTCATGGCCGGTTTCCGCGTGAACAAGATCCAGATCCTGCTTTCCACCTCGCTCATCGAAGTGGGTGTGGACGTCCCCAACGCGAGCATCATGTTGATCGAGAACGCGGAGCAATTCGGCCTATCGCAATTGCATCAGTTGCGTGGCCGTATAGGACGCGGCGCGCATGAGAGCTTTTGCATTTTGGTCTCGAACGCAAAAAACTTGGAGGCGCGCGAACGATTGAAGATTTTGGAGGATACGACCGACGGCTTTAAGATCGCCGAAGCCGACCTGAAAATCCGTGGGCCGGGCGAATTGCTCGGACGCGAGCAAAGCGGCATGCCCAAATTCCGTTTCGGAGACCTGGCAGAGGATTTGGAACTCATCCGCCAGGCGCGGCAATTGGTGCAAACTGCTTAGGGCAATTTTTACCACGGATGGACACTGATGCACACGGATTCGTCCTCTCCTCCAATATTGATTGGAGGAGAGGAAACAGGAGAGGAGGTGCTTGGAAATTGGTTCTATTTTGAAACATTACGATTTCCATTTCTTTGATAAACTGACACCGATCGGAAACGAACAGAAACAGATAAGTGAGGCCTCCGGCAGGAAACCTCTGTTGCTTGGCAAGGCATTCTCTCTGTTCTGGGGGGAATCCCGATTCCATCGGGACCCGTTGCGGTCGGCAACCTGCCCCGAAAGCTTTCGGGGCTTGCCGACCGCCTCTCATGTTGCCGTTCGGAAAACCCGGAAATGTGTGACGCGAATTGATGCGAATTGACGTTTAGCTAAAACTTGAAGTTATAACTCAGGCAAATACATTAATCCCATGAAAAAGACATTTTTACTCTCTGTGATTGCCGCGTTGTTTGTCGTCGGATGCGGTGATAAATCCAGTTCATCCAATCCATCCACGCAGTCCACGAATGCAGCCCCCAAGGTGGCGACTGCGCCAGCTAATCCTGCACCGCCGTCCTCGGTCAATTACCTGGGCACACTCGTCGCCGCCCAGCAATCTGCCGATAAAAAATTGGACACCGCCTATCTCAACCAGGCCATCCAGAATTACAATGTGGACCAGGGGCATTATCCCAAGACCCTCCAGGACCTCGTACCCAATTACATCGGCAAAATTCCGCAACCGCCGCTCGGTTATCAGTTGAAGTACGATCCGAAGGCCGGCTCAGTCACCGTGGTGCAACAGCAGTAAGGGCTTAGGTAGGGCGCGCACTCCGTGTGCGCCGTTCAGGCGGTATCACAGAAATTGCGCTCTCAAAAATTATCCGGCGCAGCCGCTGACTGAGTGCCCTGAAGGGGCATAAGATTGTAGCCCGGGGTAAGCGCGAGTCCGCGAGCGCGCCACCCCGGGTAGCCAACCCTAAAATTCTGTCGCTGATTTACGAAGCCGCGCGATAGCGCGAATCCGATCTGCGGCCAATCCGGAAACCCCGCCATTCAAAGCGACAGAAAGTGCAGCACCCGCACTTCTTTCTTGAAAACGATCTCGATGTAATTGTTGTCGAACTGCACGTTCATTGGAGCGTGACTTTCGTCCCATTGCCATAGCTGATGGCCATCGGAGGGGTCGATGCGGATAATGCGCGTGAGCGCCGGCTTCATGAAACCGGCGGTCGCATCGCTCATCTGGTCCTCTTCATCGCCGGGATCGAACGATTGCAGCGTATAGATGAACGGGCCGGAGAGATAGGTGACGTAGCCGCTGCCCCCGGCTTTCCACAAGATTTTGCCGCTGGCCGGGTCGACCTTCATGATGACCGCCGACGCGGATTTCGTCACATCGATCTCGCGCGAATACTTGATGTCATCGGGATTGCCGGTGGTGGTGTTAACATACAGCATGCCTTTGGGGTCAAAGAACAACCCCACAACACCTACGCTGGGGATGCGCCAACGTGCGTTGCCGGTGGTCACGTCGAACGCGCCCAACACCGCCTGGTCAAAAACATAAAGCACGCCGTTCTGCTCCACACACGGGCCGGCGCCATAAGGTGATTGTTCGAGAGACGATTGATTGTCGCCGCCCGTGATGTCATAGGTGAGGGCGGTCTGCCAAAGTTTCTTGTTCGACTTGTCAAAAACGATGACCGTCTTGCCCGCGGCGAGGACATTGACGGTTTTCAGCGCGATCAATTGCGGCGGGCCGGTGACTTCGCCGGTCCACGACGCCGTGGGATTGCTGGCCTGGCGGATGGTGACGCTATACGAGCTTTGGTCTTCGGTGACTTTGTCCTGGCCGTTGTCGCGCCGCATGTCATTCAACTGCTCGTTGAGCGCCGCGGTTTCATCGCCGCCCGTGACATTTTGAAGCGCGGAATCTTTGTTGCGAGCCGGCGCTTTCATGGCTTCGTGCTGGACGACATTTTCCTGGACGAGTTCGGAAGAAAATTCTTCGTAAGCGCCGTTGTCCGGAACGAGCGTGAAATCTTTCGGCTCGGCAGCCGCGGCCGTTTTGCCCCCGGCGGCGGCCGGCACGTTAGAAGGCCGGTTATTGGCTTGAGGCGGCGGCCGATGGTGTTGTTGCCCATCATTCATGGCCGCTTCAATGCGCTGCTCGTAGGCATTGTTGGCCAGGATAGCCGGCAGGGCGGCCTGGCCCTGCAACGAGAGATTATGCACCTGTTGCGCCAGGCGTTGCGAATTCACCGGTTGCGATGCGCTATACGGCGAAAGCGGCGAGCCGCTGCCACCCGCCCGGGCGGGCACATTATCCGCAGCCGCCGGAGCATTCGCGGCCAGCGCGGACACCGGCGCATCATGGAACTCATTCGTCGTCACGCTGCCGCTGGCCAGGTCCACCTGCACCACCGAGGGCGAACCGTCCGCCGCCTGGTCAAAGGCCACCAGATCATTGCCCTGGGCAGTCGCTTCATCGCCTGTGCCGGAAATCTGTTGCAGGACATTCCCGGAATTCCAATCGTACTTCGTCAACAATCCATTGCCCGCCACCCAGATATTTTGCCCGGCGCAATGCAGCGACAACGCGCTCTCCAACCCGATGCGCGCGTACTTCTGGACCATCGACGGCAACGTCGCGGGCACGTAACCGCCGGGATTGTCCTCGCGCGCCTGCGACTGCGCGTCGTTTTCGCCTTTTACCATGGCATCGATCTGCTCCTGCGATATCAATTGCTTCGACCAGGCCTGTTTGCCGGTTTTCATGTCATAACGCGCCAGCGTGCCGCCGTGGAGAAAAACGATCTGGCCGTCAGCCAGGTAGGAGCTGCCTGAATGCGAAATCTGGTCGAAGGCGACTGAAAAATAATTGTGCGGCACTGCCGCGATCCATGAATACCAGATCCACACGCCCAGCACGATCGCCACGAATGCGCCGACAACGCCGGAGATCTTGCCCACCTTGCGCCAAAAACGTTGTTCGGTGGCAAAAGTGCTGCCTTCATACGCCCCCACATTCAATCTCTGCGCCTCCGCCCTGCTCTTGCACATGGCCGAGCAGAAATACCCAAAAATATCCATGCACCTGGGACAGATCGGCTTGTGGCAAACCGCGCATTGTTCGGCGGCAGGCTCTCTGTGCCTGGCGCAGATAGCGCCTTCGGCAGGCGCGCCAGTTTCGGCGGACGCGGACGGCGTAGGAGCCGCGGGCGCATGAGCGCGTGAAATGCGCAAGCCGGAAGCCGGAGGGGGAGCCGGTGCGGTGGGTGCGGCAGGAGCAGCGACAGGCGGTTGAGATACGGACGACGGAAAATTTTGCGCCAGTTCGCGCTGGATCATCTCATTGACCACCGCGGAATAATCGCCCCCGCAATTCGGGCAGACAAACTGCACCGGCGCCATTCCCGGCGTCACATCCAGGGAATACTTCGCGCCGCATGGACATTGGATCTTCATCGACTCATGGTTTTGGATTCAATAACACAATACCGTTGGAAAACAACAGGGAAAATGCCGCCTGCGGCCCGCTCTTTTGCACACTGCCGTCGGTGAAAAGAAAATTGCCGCCGCCTTTGCTGTGATTATTGCCCGGCGCATGGCCATTGAGGGAGAAAACCTGGTCGCCGAAATTTTTTGACTGCGTGTTGATCTGCCGGTCGGAGAACAGGACCGTCTGCGACGCATTGGTGCCCACGCCCATATAGTATGCATAGCTGATGCGATATTTGCGGAGCGACGCGCCGGATGGGATCTGCGAATCGCGCGCTGCCGGACAGGTGAAAATGGTTGTATCCGCCGAATAACGCGGCACCAGCGCCGCGAGCGCATCCTCGGAAGTCTGCGCGTTCGTGTTGAGCGGGTAGGCCCCGAAATCGTTGGCGTAGATCTGGGTGGCCAGGAACATTTTTTGCAGGTTATCGGCGCACAGTTCCATCTGCGTATCCTGGTGATGCTTCCAGCCCATATTGCCGACGACCAATGCCGACAGGATGCCCATGACCGCGACCACCAGCAGCAATTCGATGAGCGAAAAGCCTTTGGGTTTAATGCGTGGAAAGGCCGACATGTTCGCTTTCTAGCGCAAGGCTGCGGTTGGTCTGCCCGTTGAAATCAAAAACCGTCACCAGGTAATGCGGCGAACCGTCATGCCGTAGAAAAGGCACCAGAAAGGCTAGGGCATCCGTTTTGGGCAGCGGTCCCTCATAAAGAATCCTCGAAAATACGTTGGCATGAGCGCCATTGCCCAAGGAGTCGACGCTATGCCCAAGCAGGCAGGCGATCTGCACATCTGTGACGCCATTCCTTTGTCGGGCGCCAAAAAAAGCAGTACCGCTTCCACCACCGAGAAAGGTGTCATCCGCGATGCCGTATGTCCAACAATCGGCCAACCCCGGCTCCCACCAATCAGAAGTCACCAAACGTGATTGGTCAACAAGCAAACCGGGTTTTGCCGCAATGCCCTGAAGTAGGGTGTTGATGACAGCAGGGCTGACCCGGGCGATTTGCGATTTGGTTTCTTTTACGGGGGTTATTACGTGACCGCGCAAGAACGTCGATTGAACGTTAGGCTGAATGCCGTTATGCCGGTCGTTGGTGGGAATCATCTGGTCTACCAAACTCGCATCGGTTTCAAATACGCGGTAATGAAAGAGGATGCTCACCGCGGGGCTTTTCGCACGCTGTGATACGGTGGAGAAATTGCGCAGAAAAAAAGCAAAGAGGCAAACAATGGCAAGGACCGCCAACAGCAGTTCAATGAACGAGAAGCCGCTTAATTTGGCGCGCGGTAAGGCTGGCATATTTGCTTTGTACCGCGAGAGTGCGCTGATTGCAATGGAATTTCCGCAGGCCTGTCGGCAATTCAACACCGCCCATGCGTTGCTAACGCAGCCGACCTTATACCCTCCGATACTCCTCCAGCCACGCCGGGCCGGGACCATGACCGCGTATGGAAGTGTTTTCATGTTTGGCGTTCACGATTTTCAAGCGAGCAGCCGGGGATCAAATGTGAAAGATTGCGGTTTGCCGATTTTGATTTTGCCAAAGCCGGGATGGGCTGGATTGATGAGATAGTTGGTCTCGCCGGTGATGACGCTGGGCAGGGCGAGGAGGGTGGAACGTGAGGTTCTGACCCAATCGTTGCCAATCTGTTGGGAGGCCGGTGACGGCGGCTCGGCATCCCATCCCGCCGGCAGGGTTGCGGGCGGTAAGCTTTCTATCAACGCATCGTCAAATTGAAGCGGGATGGCAACGTATTTGGAAGTCACTGGCTGTTTGAGATGCACGAGAGTTTCCAGGGCGGCGAGGGACTTGGTGAGGCTGACATAAACCACGCGCACGCCGATAGAGTTCCAGCGACCGCCGTTGAGCCGCGCGCCTTCACCATCGAAGGCGGTACCCGCGTGCTTCTTCATCACGATGCGCCAGGCCTGGCCCATCAGGAATAAACTCCATATTCGATACGGCCCAGAAGATTTTCGACTTCTCGCGCGCCGACCTCTGTTTCGGCGTATTGGAGCGGCACCGCACCGCCCAAACCGAATTGCGGCGAGTTTAGCCATTGCCGGGCGCTTTCTTCAGATTCAAAAACCTCAACTGCCTTGCCCATGAGCCTGGCAAAGCGAACCACGCGGTCAGATTCAGCCTGATCCAGCCGGCCAACGGCCTTACGGCGATGAAGAGTGGCCTTGGAGATGCCAAGCATGGGAACGAGCTTATCCATCGGCACATCCAGCGAGGACTGGAGATCGTCCAACTCCTTGACCGGCAAACCCGCGCGAAGCACTTCGACGAGCCTGGAGGGGGAAACAGTAATCCTGCCCGTAGGGCCATGAACACAATAAGCGACAATGCCGCCGGTATACTTTTTTAGCGTCGCGGAGGCGATCGTGGGGCGGATAACAGCCTTGCTGATATATTTCTTAGTTAATGATTTGGTCAAGGTTTGACTCATTTGATACAAAAAATAGTCTCACTTGGAATTGTTGTCAACCGGTATTTTGGCAGGTTGTTCGGCGCGCGGCGCATGCCTTCACTACGCCGCCGGCCTCCGATACTCCTCCAACCACGCCGGGCCCGGCCCATGACCGCGCACGGAAGTATCCTCGCGCCGGACCAATCCCACCGTCCGCGCGAGCGTCCATTCCAGTCCGTTCCAGAAACCGATGCCGTCGAGCACCAGATTCAAAACACTGGTGGTGGTGCAATAATGACTGTTCTTGGGATCGGTATGATGCAGCGCATGATGTTTGGCGGTTTGCAAAATCCTGATGTCCTGCAAAAAGGAAATGATGGGGCCGTTCTCTTTGCGTGTGCGATGCTCCCATTTATGGAATTCATTCGCGTTGGCCGCGAGGATCGCAAAAAGCCAGACCTGCCAGCACAACAAACCCGCGGCCCAGGCGACCACGAGCAGGAGCGCTGCCAGGATGACCAGTTCCCGCGATGCCTGCCACCAGCTATGCCGCGTCATGTAGCGCGGGTAGTGATGATGCACGATATTGGGCCGCGCCACCCATTTGCCGACCAGCGGCGTGTCTTCGCGGATATACGCGTCCTCAAGCCAGTGGACGAAACCGCCGACAAAGTCCGCGGCCAGGACAATTCCCACAATTTGCGCAAGGTTGAACATGAGCGTTTTCATTTGTTTCCTTTCGTAAACGGCAAACCGGCGCGGCGGCCCGGGGAAGCGCTGCCGCCTCCGCCGTTTCGTTCGTTTTCATTGTTGCCGCCAATTCGTTTTGCATGGCTCCTTTTTAACTCACCTTGCGTAGAGGCCGTGAATTGATAAAACTTGTCCGAACATTGACCGGCTCAATGAACGTCCATCATCTCGAATTGTTCTATTACGTGGCCAAACACGGCGGCATCATGCCTGCCGTGCGGAACATCCCGTACGGCATCCAGCAACCCGCCGTCAGCTCCCAGATGGCGCAACTGGAGGAGTTCCTCGGTGCGACGCTTTTCCAACGGCGTCCGTTCAAGCTGACGGCGGAAGGCGAGAAACTGTTCCAGTTCATCCAGCCGTTCTTTGCGAACCTGGAGAGGATGACCGACGACCTTCAGGGCGGGCAGGCGCGCCAGATCCGCATCGGGGCTTCGACCATCGTCCTGCGCGAGCACCTGCCGGAACTGTTCCAGGCCGTTCGAAAGAAATTTCCCAAGCTGAAGATGACCCTGCGCGAAGGTTTCCCGGCGCAGCTCGAAGAATTATTGCTCAAGGACGAGATCGACCTCGCCGTGACGTTGATCGAACGCAAGCCGCCCGCCGGCATTCACTCACTCGTCATTCTCGAATTGCCGCTGGTCCTGCTGGCGGGAAAAAACAATCCCATCAAATCCGTGGACGAACTTTGGCGGCGCGATAAGATTGCCGAGCCGCTCATCTGCCTGCCGCCGGGCGAATCCATCAGCAAAAGTTTTCAGAAAAAACTCAGTGAACTCGGCGTGGACTGGTTTCCGGGCATTGAAGTCAGCTCATGGGACCTCGTCGAGGCGTATGTCTCTGCCGGCCTGGGCATCGGCCTCTCCATCGCCGTTCCCGGCAAATCACTGCCCTCGAATGTGAAGGCGCTGCCGTTAAACGGTTTTCCCAAAGTGGTCATCGGCGCATTATGGCGCGGCCGCAAGACGCCGTTGATCGATTTGTTTTTGGCAGAGGGACAAAAACGCGCCCGGTCGTTTAAATAGAGTGAGTTTTTTAATGGCAATTGGATTTGAAATGAAGTGCATTTTAAAAGCCCGTCCTCATCCTGACCTTCTCCTCCAGGAGAAGGGACAGCTATAGGACATTTCTTGATTCACGAAAAGCCCATTCGTGAATCCAGCCACGCTAATTTTCAAAAAGCTGACTTGGGAAAAGCCCTCTCCAGGGGGAGAGGGTGGGGTGAGGGCGAGCTAAAAAACTAAATTTTAATTTTTTGACAACCCTGCCTACGAATCCTTCTTCCCGCTCTCCAGATGAAACCGGTGCAGGGCGCGATGCGCGATGGGCGCCAACAAAATTCCGACAGCCGTGAGGAACACCAATCCGCTGAACAACGCATAACATCCGGCAAAAACCTTCCCGCCGTTGGTGTTCAATTGATTGACCGGCCCCATCCCGGACAGGATCATCGCCGCGTTCACAAAAGCATCCACCCAGTTCAACGACTCAAAAAAATGGTATCCCGTCATGCCGATGCCCAGGGCAAAGGCCAGAATGCCCGTACCCAACAGAAAACTATTCCTGACGCGCCGATAAAACTGGCGGCGCGGCAGTAAAGGGCTGGTGCGGTGCTCGAACACAGCCGCATGGTCGCCGCGCCGGAATCATTTTTCAAGCGACATTCATAGCAATAGGATCACTACCAGGGGCAGCGACACAACAAAGATGGCATGCAGGCACAGATGCAGCAGATTCGGTCGCGGGTTGTCGCCGTGCGGTGGCAGCACTTGAATCGTGCCTTCATACATTTTTTTGTAGAGCTGCCTGGTCTTTTCATCCGTCCCGCGGAAATACGGGATCCACCACGACGTTAGAGCGCCCATGCCCGCCATGACGCAATAAACGACCCAGTAAATGCGCGCAAACAACGGGGCCGGGTGGTTCCAGTACCGCAACGCCAGGAAAACGGCGACGCCGGGCAGAAGGGCGTTGACCGCAGTGCCGATGATCATTTTCGCAGGTCCGATCGCCGCTCGCACCTGCCGGCCATGCGTCCAGCCGGGAATATCGAGCCAGTCATGCAAGGCGTTGATCAGAAATCCCGCGATGAGCAGATATGTGAAAATGGCCTGGATCATAACGCCGCATCAGTGGTCGACGGGCGGAAAAGGTGACAAACTTTCTGTATCAAATTAAACTTGAAATGGTCAAACGTGATCATGGCTTGAGCCATTTCACGAACCAATCGATCATGGCCTGCTCGGATTCCGGCCGCACCTGATGACGGCTGTTCTTTTGGATGATGACGCCGAGGTGATCGTCCGCCTTGTCCGCATGATAGGCCGGTTGCGTCGCGGCAATGCATTCTTCCACTCCCGGCAGCGGGCAGTGGGGGTCAAGATCGCTATTGATGACGAGCAACGGACGCGGCGCGATGAGCGGCAGCATTTGCGGCCCATCAAATTCGGAATAAATTTTCGGCACAACGCGGTCGTAAAATTTTTGCACGAACGCTGAATCGGGATGCGCCACGCCTTCGTCTTTGGCAATGGTGTCGAAGGCGTTTTGTATGGTCCCAATGCGCCCCTGCCAGCCATTATTTTGCAGCGCCCATTCAAAACTTTGCACGCCGATGAATGGCGCCGCAGCCGCGATGCGCCTGTCCACGGCGGCGGTCAAATAAGTTTCAATGCCGCCCTTGGAAATGCCCGTCAGCCCGATACGTTTGGGGTCCACGTCCTTGCGCGTATCGAGATAATCTACCAGCCGCATGATGTCCCAAACCGTGTCGTAAAAAAACGGATGTTCGCCGCTGCCCTGCCAGGCCCGGACGATGGCGTTTTGATACGAAGCTTTGCCTTCGTGGGCGCGTTCGCCGTGGTAGCGTCCGTCGATCGCCACCGCAACGAACCCCATCTCCGCCAGCCGTTGCAGCAGTGGGATCTCATCTTCCTTTCGGCCGCCTGTTCCGTGCATGACGATCACTACCGGCCGCCGACCGTGCAAATCTGCCAGCTTGATCAGGATGCCCGGCACCCGGTCCCGGGAATCCGACGCAAAAGAAAACCTTTCATACACCAGATCATTTGTTGCGGGCGATGCTTCAGTCTGCGGCGCCAGCGGCACGCGCGGATGATCGATGAGTTTGAGAAAATCCTTGCGCGTGTCCGCCGCGTGAGACCGTGCCGGAATAAGACACAAAGCCGCCGCCAGCAAAAAAACAAAACGATTCATGCCTCTATTTCGCACCATCGCAAACAAAATGGCAAGCCACTGGCGATGAAAGCTTATCTTTTGTTAATACCAATGGCAGACTCAATCAGAGAGCCTGCCGGTCAATCCGGGAATGTCCTTTCCTCTCCCTTCTCCAGGGGGAGAAGGCCAGGATGAGGGCGGGCTTGAAAAACATTCATACTCTCAAATCCAATCTGCGATTGTTCGGCCTCTGCCAGCTTGCCTAAAGAAAACCGCTTTCGTGTATTTAGTGTGTTTCGTGGTTGCCATTACAATTGAACTTCTTCTTCCCTCTCCGCGCCTTTGTCCCTTTGCGTCTTTGCGTTAAAACCCGTGTTTATCTGTGCCCATCCGTGGTAATGACTCTGCGCAGTTGCTTTCCTTAAAAACTTTTGTGATGATTTCAAAACAGAAAATATCAGATTATGGATGCCCCGCCCGTGCTCTCAAAGCCCCGCGCAAAAAAGCGGAATAAAATCATTTTTCTCGCCATTGGCCTGGTAGTCGTCGTGGTGGTGGTGCTGGCCGTCGTATTCCGGCATCAAACCCCGCCCATTGTCGTGCAAACGGCCAAAGTGAGCCGCCACAATATTACCGAAACCGTCGTGGCCAACGGAAAAATTTATCCCGTCGTCCAGGTCCATATCAGTCCTGAAGTCAGCGGCGAGATCATCGACCTGCCCGTCAAAGAAGGCCAGGCGGTGAAAAAGGGAGACCTCTTGTTGAAGATCAATCCCGATGTCTATGTGGCCGCGCTCAGCCAGGCGCAGGCCAGCTACAAATCATCCGTCGCCGCTGAAGCGCAGGCCGCGGCGAATCTCGAAAAGGCCGATGCGGACTACAAACGAAACACATTGTTATTCAGCAACAAATTGCTCGATGAATCCGACTTCATTGGATTCAAAGTGGCGCGCGACGTCGCCTACGCTCAACTCCAAAGCGCCACCAACCAGGTGGACATGACCAAAGCCGGTGTGGACAGCGCCCAGGATTCGCTGGACAAAACCACCATCACCGCGCCCATCGATGGCACCATCACTATTCTGAACTCGCAACTCGGCGAGCGCGTCCTGGGCACGGTGCAAAATGAAGGCACGGAAATCATGACCATTTCCGACCTCACCCACATGGAAGCCCGCGTGGACATCGGCGAAATGGACGTCGTCCTCATCAAGCCCGGAGAAAAGGCCGAGCTGGACGTGGACTCGTTCCAGGACAAAAAATTTTCCGGTATCGTGACCGACGTCGGCAGTTCGTCCGAAGGCCTCGACAGCAGTTCCGCATTGGGCAGCACTTCCTCGTCCGATTCCTCGTCTTCCGGACAAACCGCCACTCAATTTCAAGTGCGCATCCAGGTCACTGAAAAGGAAGAATTCCGCCCGGGCATGTCCGTGACGGCGCAGATCGAGACCCGCTCGCGCACCAATGTGCTCGGCGCGCCCATTGCCAGCGTCACCACTCGCGTCGTCAAAAACAAACTGCCCTTGGATCCGCCTAAAACCAATTCTCCCGCCACAAACACCATCGCCTCCGCCGACAGCAAGACCAATTCCGCCGCCGGCAAAAAAGCCGATACCGCCATGAAGCCGGTGGATGTGGTCTTTGTCGTGAACGGCAGTTACGTCAAAGCAGTGCCGGTCAAGATCGGTATCAGCGACGATGATTATTGGGAGATCACCGACGGCCTCAAAGAAGGCGATGAGATCGTCATCGGCGGTTACCATGCCATCAGCCGCGACCTGGATGACGGCAAAAAGATTGTCAAAGGGCCTGCCACCGATACCGCCCCCAGCTCCCCATCCCCGTGAGCCTGATCCGATTCGATAAAATTTCGCGCCGTTACCAAATGGGCACGGAAACGGTCCACGCGCTGCGTGAAGTCTCCCTCAGCATCCAGCGCGGCGAATACGTCGCCATCATGGGCCCCAGCGGCTCCGGCAAATCCACGCTCATGAATCTCGTCGGCTGCCTGGACACCCCCACGTCCGGTGATTACGTTCTCAACGGCCATCGTGTCAGCGAGATGAACGACAACCAGCTCGCCGAGATCCGCAACCGCGAGATCGGCTTTGTCTTCCAGACCTTCAATCTTCTTCCGCGCTCGGATGCCTTGCGCAATGTCGAGTTGCCGTTGATCTACGCCGGCATGCCGTTCGATGAACGCCGCAAAACCGCGTTGGAAGCATTGAGCAATGTCGGCCTTGCCGACCGCATCCATCATAAACCGAACGAAATGTCGGGCGGCCAGCGCCAGCGCGTGGCCGTGGCCCGCGCCCTCGTCAACAAACCGTCTATTCTCCTGGCCGATGAGCCGACCGGCAACCTTGATTCAAAGACCGGCACGGAAATTCTCGCCCTGTTCGCGCAACTCTCCTCGCAAGGCAACACCATCATTGTCGTCACGCACGAAGAAGACGTGGCCCGCCACTCACGCCGCATCATCCGCATCCGCGATGGCCTCATCGCCAGCGATGAGCCAGTTGGATAAATGGATTTGTGGATGATTGGATTAATGTAAAAATCACGAACAATTAACGATTATGGAATATACAAAGCGGCGAAATCTAAATCGTGGGTATATGAAACTGGAGGCCTGGCAGCGCGGCATGGATTTGTTTTCCATGACGTTTAAACTCTCTGCGCAAGTTCCAGATTTTAAATTAAAATCGCAATTTCGGGATGCCGCGCAGTCCGTTTCGGCAAACATCGCTGAAGGTTATGGCCGGCGATCGCTCCCGGAATATTTACAATTTCTCTATACCGCCAAAGGCTCCATGGCTGAAGCGCTCACGCGTGCCATCGGTTTGAAAAACGTCAAATTGATTTCCGATGACGAATTCGAAAATTTTGATCAATTGCACTATGAGATCGAAAATAAACTTTTGAAACTCATTGAATCATTGGAAAGCAAACGACGGACAAAAGAATGGTCTGACTCTCTTCCAGTCATCCAAAAATCCAACAATCCATCTATCCAATAATCCACCCATCCACCTTTCCGATGAACTTCGTGACCGAACTTTTTGAAGGCCTGCTGATCTCGTGGGGGGCCATCCGCGCCAACAAGCTGCGCTCGATGCTCACCACCCTGGGTATCGTTATCGGGATCGTCACTGTCACCCTCATGGGCACGGCCATCGAAGGCATCAACCGTTCTTTTTTGAATAATATTTCCTCCATCGGCGCAGACGTGCTTTATGTGGAGCGTTTCAGTTGGTTTATCCAGACGCGTCAGGAATGGTTCGAGGACCTCAAGCGCCCCGAGGTTTCCCTGGATGATGTGGATGCCATCCAGCGTAATATGGCGACCGCCGATGCCGTCGCCCCCGTCGTCGAAGAGAATGCGCATGTGAAATTCCAGCGCCACGGCTCCTCCAGCGCTCCGGTCATTGGCACCACGGAACAATTTGAAGCGACCGGCGGGTTGACCATCTCGCAAGGCCGCTTTTTGACGGCGGCGGAATGCGATGGCGGACGCCCCGTCTGTGTCATTGGTTCCGTGCTCGCCACCAATCTCTTCCAGCGCGAGCCGGCGGTCGGACAGAAAATTTTTGTTTCGGGTTGCCCCTTCGAAGTCGTGGGCGTCCTGGAAAAGATCGGCGGTTTTGCCAGCGATACCGATGAAGCCGCTATCATTCCCATTCCGCAATTCACAACCATCATCGATCAATCCCCGGATTTTGAGATCCAGGTGAAGGTCAAGAGCCTCGCCCAATTGCCGGACGATAAAGAGGAATTGCGTGGGATTCTCCGTCGCGCGCGCCATCTTCCGCCCGATGCTCCCGACAATTTTTCCATCGACCAACAGGATGAATTTCTGAAAGTGTTCCATCAAGTTGCCGGGACCCTTGCCGTCATCGGCCTGTTCATCACCGGCCTGTCTCTATTCGTTGGCGGCATTGGCATCATGAACATCATGTTTGTCTCGGTCGCGGAACGGACGCGCGAGATCGGCGTGCGCAAGGCCATTGGGGCCAAACGGCGGACGATTCTGATCCAGTTTTTGATTGAAGCGGCTTGCATTTGCCTCATCGGCGGCATCATCGCGCTGCTGATCGCCTGGCCGGCCACGCTTCTCGTGCGCAAAGCCATGCCGGCGACGATGTCGCCGTTGGTCGTATGTGTGTCGTTGTTTTTCTCCGCGGCGACCGGACTGGCCGCGGGGGTTTTCCCCGCCTGGCGCGCTGCCCGCATGAACCCCGTGGATGCCCTGCGCAATGAGTAAAAATCAAATCATTAGAAATCGGTACGGCAAGGCCGCAACCTTAGCAATGGCGGGTTTCGAACCCTCTTTCATTGGATGTTGGGCGTTGAATGTTCCCATCAATTCATGAGTAAAAACCACATCACCTTCTATGCTGAAGCGCGCGAAAGCTTTCTCATGGCCATGAGCGCGCTGGCCGCGCATAAACTGCGTTCGGCCCTGACACTCCTGGGCGTGCTCATCGGCGTTTTCTCGATCATCGTCGTGATGACCGCCATCCGCGCCATGCAGAGCAACGTTGCCAAGCAATTGAGTTCACTCGGCAGCCAGACCTTTAAGATCAGCAAATGGCCCGGCACCTACTTCGGCGTTTCCAGTGGCGACTATGAAAAATACTGGCGCCGCAAGAGTATCACCCTGGAGCAAGGAAAAAGTTTCCAGGACAAAACCACCCTGCCGTTGAATATCGGCATGGAAACGCGCTTTTGGTCCGGCGAGATCACCACACGCTACAAAAGCAGCGCCCCCAACGTCCGGCTCTACGGCGAAACCCCCGGCAGCCTCCCCGCCCATAATTGGAACCTTGCCGAAGGACGGCCCCTTCTGGACGCCGACGTGGACAGCGCGCGCGATGTCTGCGTGCTCGGCGCCGGGCTGGCCGCGAACCTTTTCCCGAATAGCACTCCAGTAGGCGATCAGATCAAGATCGATGGCATTGATTACGCCGTCATCGGCGTCCTGGAAAGCCAGGGCAGTTCCCTCGGCGGTGACCAGGACAACTTCGCGGTCATCCCCCTCACCACCGGTTTGAATCGTTATGGCCGCCGCAGCCTGAGCATCCTTGTGGAAGCGCGCGACACTGCCAGTTACCAGGACACGCTCGAAGAAGCCCGCGGCGCCATGCGCGCCATCCGCAAAGTGCCGCCGGGCCAGGACGACGATTTTGAGCTGGCCTCCAACGATTCGATGATCGCGCAATTCGATTCCTTTACCCGCGATGTGCGCATCGGCGCAGCCCTCATCAGTTCCATCGCCTTGCTGGCTGCCGGCGTGGGTATTATGAACATCATGCTCGTCTCCGTCACCGAACGCACCCGCGAGATCGGCATCCGCCGCGCCATCGGCGCGAAAAAACGCAACGTCATGGTCCAGTTCATCATCGAAGCCATCGTCCTTTGTGAAGTCGGCGGCGTCATGGGTGTCGTCTTCGGCATCCTGGGTGGCGACGGTCTGGCCGCCCTTCTGAAATATCCGCCCGTCATCCCATTCGACTGGGTGGTCATTGGCCTCGTGACCTGTTCCGTCGTCGGCGTCATCTTTGGCACCTACCCCGCCTACAAAGCCGCCAACCTCGATCCCATTGAATCTTTGCGATACGAGTAAGTCAGGCTGATTTCGGAGGGACGAGTTACACGAGTCCCTAAAATTGAGAATCCCGGCCTTCGGCAGCGCGCGACTCGTTCGGCAGCTTCAGAGCCGCGACAAGCTGGCGCGCGCTTGCGACCAGAAGGGTCCCTGCGACCAACAGAACTGCGATGAGCGCTGGCCCGGCATGGGTCATTCCGGCCATTGATAATAAATAGATCGCAAAGCCGGTGCTTGCGGCAATAAGCCAGCGCGTGCCGATCGACAAGCCCACGGCATACGGTTTGTTTCTTTCATTTGAAATCATGCTATTGCGTAAGTGGCAGAAAAGCCCGGGCAGGTGACAAGAAACTTCCCGCTATTCGCTCTTGCCGCTCTCACTGGTCATTCGCATCAATCCGTGTTTATCCGTGTCCATCCGTGGTTTAGCTTTTCAGTTTTTCTTCATTTGATATTGACGTCAGCCCCTGAAAACGCGAAAAACTAATCAGCCATGAAACCGAAAGACTTGGTTCTGGGCCTGTGCATTGCGGCGTTGCTGGTGAGCGAATTATTCCTCTTTTCCGCCAACCAGCAAAAACACGACGCGCAGAGCAAAATGGACGCCGCGCAGCACGATGCCGCCGCGACCCAGGCCAAACTCCAGCAGGTCCAGTCTGCCTCCGACTCGCAGGCGATGGAGAACATGCGCCTCAATGCCGAAAACAAAAGCCTCACCCGAAAACTTTCCGACCTGCAACGGCAAAACACCACCCTGAACGACGCCAGCCAGCAATTGTCCCAGCAATTGACCTCCGTCCAGCAGGCTGCCGTCCAGCAACAGCAACAGATCCAGCAGATGCAATATGACACCCAGCAGACCCAGGTCACTAATGAGCAGACCTCCTGCATGAACAACCTGCGCCAGATTGAAGCCGCCAAAAATGAATGGGCGCTCGAAACCGGCAAGGCCGCCGGCGCTGTGCCCACGGAGAACGACTTATTGCCCTATTTGACCGGTGGCATCTTCCCTGTCTGCCCTTCCGGCGGCGTTTATACCATTGGCGCCATCGGCTCATCGGCTTCCTGTTCCATCCACGGCTCCTTGCCCGCACAGTGACTATAGGGAATTCTTGATTTGAGCGGACGCCCGGCGCAGTTCTTTCTCCGCAAGCTATAGCGCGGCAACGCTGGTAGGGCGAGGCTCTTGCCGAGCCGTCTCTCCCCGCGTTTTAATGAGGAGAGAATTCTCTGAAAAATTCACGAATCCCTGAACCTGACGCAACGGGTAAGGCATCCAAATATGACGGTCGTTCGCAACCGGTTCCCTCTCCGCTCCCATTCTGATGGGAGGGGAGAGGGCCAGGGTGAGGTGAGGGTCTGGGTTTTAGCTCATTGTAAATAGGCGTTAGTACACCCAACCAGGCGCATTGCCAGACCGAGGTTCGGCGGTGCAAAATTCATTCTTGGCTTTCGCCGTTTCTCGCGTAAATTGTCCGCTCCATGATTGACACGGACATTGAATTATTGAAGGGCATCGCAAACCAATTGCGCATTCACTCTATTAACTCCACCACCGCCGCCAACAGCGGCCACCCGACTTCCTGCTGCTCGGCCGCCGATGTCGTCTCCTCTTTGTTTTTCGGCTACATGAAGTATGACCCGAAAAACCCGCGCTTTTATAACAATGACCGGTTCATCCTGTCCAAGGGCCACGCCGCCCCGCTGCTCTACGCCGCGTGGGCCGAGAACGGTTTCATTCCCGTTCCCGAACTCTTGAAGCTCCGCACCTTCGGCAGCGACCTCGAAGGCCATCCCACCCCGCGCTTGCCGTTTGTGGACGTCGCCACCGGCTCCCTGGGCCAGGGCCTGAGCGTCGGCGTAGGCATGGCGCTTGCCGCCCGCCTCGATAATCTCGATTACAACACCTACGTGTTGCTCGGTGACGGTGAGATTGCCGAAGGTTCCGTTTGGGAAGCCGCCTCATTGGCCGGCGTCAACAAGCTGAATAACCTCATCGCTATCGTCGATGCCAATCGCCTCGGTCAAAGCCAGGAAACCGCTTTCGGCCATCACATCGAAGTCTATGCCGACCGCTTCAACGCCTTTGGCTGGCGCGTCGAGACCATCGACGGCCATGACATCGAAGAGATCATCGAAGTGCTGAGCGGCATCGGCCTGGACGACAAGCCGCTGGCCATCATCGCCAAAACATACAAAGGCGCCGGCGTTTCTTTCCTGCAGGACAAAGACGGCTGGCATGGCAAACCGCTCAGTAAAGAAGAAGCCGCCAAGGCCATTGCTGAATTGCAGCCCAGCAGCAAATCCGGCATCGGCGTCCCCATCCCGCAGCCCAACCAGTTGCCCGCGCCGAATAACACCGCGCCCGCAAGCTATCCTCCCATTAATTACAAGCTCGGCGACAGCGTTGCCACGCGCGAAGCCTATGGCGCCGCGCTCTTGCGCATCGGCGAAGCCGACTCCCGCATCGTCGCCATCGATGGCGATACGAAGAACTCCACCTACGCCGACAAATTCTTTAAAAAATTCCCCAACCGTTCCACGGAAGGCTACATCGCCGAGCAGAACATGATCGGTGTGGCCAATGGTTTCGGCGCGCGCGGCAAAGTGCCCTTCGCCTCCACCTTCGCCTGCTTCCTGGGCCGTGGTTTCGACCAGGTCCGTGTCGCCGGCATTTCGCAGGCCAACCTCAAGCTCGTCGGTTCGCACGTCGGTGTGAGCATCGGCGAAGACGGCCCCTCGCAGATGGCATTGGAAGACCTCGCCGCGTTTCGCGCCATCGCCGGCAGCATCGTTCTCTATCCGAGCGATGCCGTCGCCACCGAAAAACTCGTTGAGCAGGCCGCGCTCGGCAAAGGCATCTATTTCATCCGCACCGGTCGTCCCAAGACCCCGGTCATCTATAATAACGACGAATCCTTCCCGGTCGGTGGCGCGAAAGTCCTCCGCACCGGCGACAAAGTCACCGTCGTCGCCGCGGGCGTGACCCTCTTTGAAGCCCTCAAAGCCGCCGACACCCTGAAAGGCGAAGGCGTCAATATCACCGTCATCGACGCCTACAGCATCAAGCCCCTCGGCAAAAAAGAGATCCTCGAAGCCGCCCGCAAGACCAACAACACCGTCATCACCGTCGAAGACCACTATCCCGAAGGCGGTCTGGGCGATGCCGTGGCTGGTGAATTGAGCGTCGAAGGCGTCAAAGTCCACAAACTCGCCGTCAACGGCCTGCCGCGCTCCGGCAAAGCTGCCGAATTGCTCGCGCACTTCCAGATCGACGCCGACGCCATCGTCAAAAAAGTGAAGTCGCTTTAGAAGCGGGCCTATTTCAGCAGCGCTGTAAATCCTGCTTGCTCGAAGTGTTTGTCGCCTGTCAACGCGCCGGATACTTTCTTTTCGCGCATGATAACGAACGAGACGCAATCGGTGAGCGTCCATTTTTTATCGGCGTGTTGATGATACAGATCAAGAGCTTGATCGAGTAATTGACGCGAGGCAGGGACGATTTCGCACGCCGCCGTTTGGCGCAAATGGAGAATAAACTCTCGTACACGGCCCCGGCATCCTGATTCAGCCAACGCATCAGCCACTTCCATCAGAACCCAGTCGGAAGTCAAAAGACGGGCGCGAAAGTCGCGGGAAAATTCCAGCACACGCTTGTGGTGCTGGTCGTGCCGGTTAAGCCGCGCTACGAAATAAAAAGCATCGGCAAAAACAACGTTCATCCACGGGAGTGACCATGAACGTAATGGTCAAGATTTTCGGCTAAATCGGCAGGCAAATCGCCGGCCATGCCGTCGAACTCTTTGAGTGTATCGAACAGCGCCGGGACTTGCTCATCCACCGGTTCAATGCGCACGACCGTGCCCGACGCCCAGGCAATATCCTTGGGAATCTTGATGATCCCCTTTTCAACGACAGCCGTAATGCTCATACCAACGAAGATAGCTGTTTGGGATATAAAAGCAACCATGCCATTTCACAGGCGAGAATCCTTCGCGTTTTTTCTTTTGCCCGCCTCATTTTCTGCAATAGTCCTGACATGCAGCAGGCTGGGCGATTTCTTTTGATGGTCATCCTGGCGGCGTATTTTTCCGCCCCGGTTTTGGCGCAGGACGTTTGCGCCATCTGCGGCAAACCAATCACCGGGCAATTTTATTTGGTCACCGATCAGGTGAGCGGCGAACAGAAAAAAGTTTGTTCGACCTGCATCCTGTTGCCGAAGTGTTTTATTTGCGGCCTTCCCGTCAAGACCGGCGGCACCCAACTATCCGACGGACGCTGGCTCTGCGCCCGCGATTCCCAAACGGCGGTGATGGATGTGGATACCGCCCGGCAAACGGCCAATGAAACGCGCGATGACCTGGACCAGGTATTCTCCCGCTACACCTCCTGGCCGACCAATGTGCACATCAACGTCATCGACCGCATCGACGTGGACACGATGTTTCAGCCGGCGGGAAACAATTTTGAGAGTCCAAATCTGATGGGCTGCATCCAGCAGGTTTCAGACGGAGGTAAAAAACATTATGAGATGCGGCTCCTCACCGGACTGCCTCTGGTGGAATTGCGAGCAACGGCCGCGCACGAATTTTCTCACGCCTGGGTCGGCGAAAATGTTTCCCCGGAGCGGCACGCCAACATTGCGCGCGATGCCGAGGAGGGTTTCTGTGAGATGGTGGCTTATCTGCTGATGGATTCCGAAGGCCAGGAAGCGGAAAAACAGTTTATTTTGCGCAACCATTATACACGCGGGCAGGTCCAACTGTTCATCGCGGCGGAACAGCAATACGGCTTTGACCAGATTCTGGATTGGATGAAGTATGGTGAAACATCCGAACTGGAGGGCGGGCACTTGGACGCAATTCGCGATGTCAAAATGCCCTCGGGCGTTGCTGCCACCGCATCGTCAGCGCTTTACGCCACCGCGGCCAAGACGCCGGTTCGCGCATCTTCGTCCTTGGAATTACAAGGGATTTTATGGGGAAACCCGCCCGCTGCCATCATCAATAACCAGACTGTTTTCGCCAACGACCAGTTCAAAGTGAATATTGGAGGAAAAGAAGTGCAAGTCCGTTGCCTCCAGATTCAGACCAATTTTGTGAGGGTAAAGAACCTGGGTTCAGGTGAAGAACAACAACTCCAGCTTTGGAATAATTAAAGCGCTTGAAGAAAAACGTCAAACAGTTGCAAAAGTCCGGGAAATGAGGAACATTTGAGCACATGGCAGCGCCCACGCCAAAGTTCTTGAAGGGCCAACTGCTGCTCGACAGCGGGCAGCTAAACGGCTCCTTTTTCCAACGCACTGTCTTGCTGATTTGTGAGCATAATACTGAAGGCGCGTTTGGCCTGGTCCTCAACCGGTCGGCGGGAAACAAGGTCGGCGAAGTCATTGTTGCGGACCTTCCCGATGCGCTCAGGGAATCCCCGTTGTACCTCGGCGGCCCCGTGCAGCCCACCGCCTTGAGTTATCTGCATTCGGACAATTTTCTTCCTGAAGCCAACGTTTTTCCCAACCTGAACATGGGCCATTCGTTGGATGACCTGGTGGAGATCGGCGAATCGTTCTCCCCGGTCAAAAAAGTGAAAATGTTTGCCGGTTACGCCGGCTGGTCGCCCGGCCAGTTGGAGGATGAAATGAAACGCAAATCCTGGCTGACGTTCCCGGCCTCTTTGGAACTGGTGTTTGATACTCCGTCGGAAACACTCTGGCAAAAAATCTTGAAGAGCAAAGGCGGTTGGCGGAATAAATTGCTCTCCCAGATGCCCGACAACCTCTCGTGGAATTAAGTCGCCGCTTGCGGCACCCCGTTGGCCTCGACGTTCGTCTTCTCGAAATAATGCCCGAACGCGCGATATTTCTCGTAGCGCAATTTCAATCGTTCTGCCACGGGCAATGCCTTGACCGCTTCGAGATGTTTCAGCAGGTGCGACTTCAGGTTCTCCGCCGTCGCGGCCATGTCCGTGTGCGCGCCGCCGAGCGGTTCGGGCACAATCTCATCCATGAGTTTAAGCTCCAACAAATCTTTGGCGGTGATTTTCAGGGCTGAAGCCGCCTTGGATGCGGCGGCGCGGTCCTTCCATAAGATCGCCGCGCAACCTTCCGGGCTGATGACCGAGTAATACGCGTTTTCCAGGATCAATACCCGGTCGGCTACGCCGATGCCCAACGCCCCTCCCGATCCGCCTTCTCCGATCACGGCGGCGATGACGGGCACTTCGAGCAGCATCATTTCGCGCAGGTTGACGGCAATGGCCTCGGCGATGTGGCGTTCCTCCGCGGCAACACCCGGATACGCGCCCGCCGTATCGATCAAGGTGATAATGGGCAGTTTGAACTTGTGCGCCAGCCGCATCAACCTCAGGGCTTTGCGGTAGCCCTCGGGATGCGCGGAACCGAAATTGCGCAGGATGTTTTCCTTGGTGTCCCGGCCTTTTTGGGTGCCGATGATGACTACGGGATGTTCGCCCAGTTTGGCGAAGCCGCCCACGATGGCGCGGTCGTCGGCAAACAGCCGGTCCCCGTGCAACTCCTGGAAACCGCTGAAAGCGAGTTTGATATAATCCAGCGTGTAAGGCCGTTTGGGATGCCGGGCCAATTGGACCCGTTGCCAGGGCGAAAGATTTGAAAAGATTTGCCGGCGGGTCTCCGCCAGCTTCTTCTCGATCAACTGGATCTCTTCTTCAAAACTGATGCCCAGGGAATGTTTCTCGGGGTGAAGACGCAAATCATCCAGTTTGCTTTGCAGTTCGATGATCGGTTTCTCGAAATCGAGCTGATGTTTCATGCGTTTAAAAGGGTAGCCATTTTCAAGGCTTTGACAATGCGAAATCCGGGATGTTTAAAACCGTTTAAATAAAAAACGAAAGGCCGGACTTTCGTCCGGCCTCTCACAGTGATGAGGTTTATACGCCTTCACCAAGGCGCTCAGAAGGGCGACGCGACCAACTTGGGGGTCGCTGTTCGAGCCGCGCCGCGAGCAAAACCTCTCTGCCAACCCTAAACGAACAGCGAAATCTTCAAATCTTCGTCACTCTGTAAATCAGACCCCATCGCGCTCCAACTGTTCAAACATTATATAAGTTTTTTTCCCGAACTAAATAGGGTCTTCACCCTATCCTGTTTCTATCCTATTCCTAATTCACCAAACAGTTACTATGCCCCTGCGCGAATATCGCTAAAAATCTTCGTATTCTTTCGTGACGCGATCACTTTTCCCAACGGCGTTTGTCCCTTCTCAGCTAACGAATCTCTTAAAGCAGTTTCCTTGCCGGAGCCGGAAGCCAATACCCAAACCGCCTTTGCCAGCGCTATTGCATTGAAGGTCAATGAAATCCGGCACGGAGGCGGTTTTGGTGAATCTGCAACAAACAGGAAAGATTCTTTGCATTTCGCATCGTTTGTGGAAATTGGCTTTGCATTTTGAAACAACGACGCCACGTGCCCGTCTTCTCCCATCCCCAAAAGAACCAGGTCAATAACAGGTTGGTTTTCGCTGCTTTTGGCAAGTTGTAATAACTGCTTTTCTGCTGTCTGTACGGCGATTTCAGGCGCAGCCTCGCCGAGAATGCGATGAATTTGCTTTTCTGGAATCTGCAATGGCACAAATAAAAGCTCATTCGCCATCTTGTAATTGCTTTCCGGATCATCCGGCGGAAGGCAGCGTTCGTCCGCCCAAAAAAAATGGACCCGGGCAAAAGACGTTTTCCGCTCCCGCGACTGTTCGACCGTCGATGCGAAAAACTTGTGCGTGATGCGGCCGCCTGAAAGCGCGACACAGTGATTTTGCCCTGCGCGATTCGCCGCCTCGATCTCGTCGAGCCACTGGCTGGCCACCGCGCGGGCCAGGTCGTCAGGAGTCGCGAAAGAAATCAGTTCAAATTTTTTCACGGGATAATATGCTGTCAAGTTGGACCGAAAAACAATAAGCGCCCGCAGGTTGTTCCCTCTCCGCTCCCATCTGATGGGAGCGGAGAGGGTCAGGGAGAGGTGAGGGGCTGTTTCGCCATTTCATTGTAAAACTATGCATGGCTGAAAATTTCTACCTTTTTAGGCGCATCCGCCCGTCTCCTCCCTCTCCCCTCAACGGGGAGAGGGATTGAGGGTGAGGGGTGAGAAAACAGAAAGGCTCGTTTCCATGTTCCTTCATGCGGCGCAGCCGCTGAATCAAAACCCCCGGAGGGGGTGAAAGCTATTAGCCCCGGGTAAGTGAGCCTGCGAACGCCACCCGGGGTATCCAGTCCCGAAGCGACAGCCGCCATTTGCGAAGTCGCGCGAAGCGCGCGTTTTCTTTGCGGCCATCCATCGTTCCATCCATTCAAGTTCATGCGGAACCAACGATCACTTCCGTTTTCACCGAGTTGGCGATAAAACACTGTTCATGCGCCAGATGATGCAATTTCTTTTCGTCCTCCGGCGACGGCTTCTTATCTCCACTAAAAACGATTTTGGGATTGAGCGTTACCTTGCTGACCCACATCGCGCCTTTCTCGTTTTTAGTCACAATACCAACAGCGTCATCTTCGTAGCTGTCCATCTGGAACCCCTGTTTGGCCGCAAAAAACAAAAAGGTGAGCATGTGGCAGCTTGAGAGCGACGCCACAAAAGCCTCTTCCGGGTCCACATTGGCGGGATTCGAATACGGCACCGGAACCACGTGCGGCGACGACGAAGCAGCCACGGTGATGCCGCCGTCAAACGTCCAGGTGTGTTCGCGGGAATATTTTCCCTTCAGAAAATCCGGGCTGGTCCGCTGCCATTTGATCGTTGCTTTATTTTCTGCCATAAAAATTGAAGATTTAACTATTGGTTATTGGATTGCCAAAAAATGCTTTTGGAAAAGGTCTGCTCGCCCGCCTCGTCCCTCATCTATGAATCGGAAAGAGGCTCCGATAGTCGCGATAGCGTCTTGGAGTGCGGCAGTCCTCTGCCGCTTTTGGTTTTTCTTGGATGTTGGGCGTTGAATGTTGAATGTTGGATGTTCCCCAGGGGCGATGGGGCAGGATTGAGGGTGAGGGGTGAGAATACGGACAGGTTCACTTTCCACCATTCCCTTGGATGTTGGGCGTTGAATGTTGAATGTTGAATGTTCCCAAGGGTTCATGGGGTAATTCACTTTATAATCTGCGGTTCATGCCAGACATGGCCGAGTTGCGCCAGCAGATCATCGGCGGCGATCGGCCCCCACGTGCCGGCGGAATAAAATTCGCGATTGGTCAGCGGCTTGCCTTCCCAGCCGGCGCGGATGGAATCCACGATCTGCCAGGCGGTCTCCACCTCGTCACGCCGGATGAACAACGTGGCATCTCCCGCGATGGCTTCCAACAGCAACCGCTCATACGCTTCGGGCGTGTACGCGCCGAACTCCGAATCGTAGCTGAAATTCATCCGCACGGGCCGGACACCCAGGCTCATGCCGGGGACCTTGCCGTTGAAGCGCAAATAGATGCCCTCATTCGGCTGCAACCGCAACGCCAGGGCGTTGGTATCGAGGCTGTTCCCGCATTGCGCGGCGAACAAAACATTTGGCGTCGGGCGAAATTGGATCCGCACCTCGCTGGCGCTCATCGGCAGGTTTTTTCCAGTTCGCAGATAAAACGGCACGCCGCTCCAGCGCCAGTTATCGATGAACAGTTTCAGCGCCACGTACGTTTCCACATTGGAATCGGATTTGACCTTCGGCTCCTGCCGGTAACCCGGGCGGGCCTCGCCATTGACCACCCCGGCGAAATATTGCCCGCGCACGATCTGTTTGGCCACCTCCTCATGCGAAAGTTGCCGGATCGATTTGAGGAGCTTCACCTTTTCATCGCGGACGGCTTCGGCCTCAAGCGAAACCGGCGGTTCCATGGCGCAGAGGGCGAGCACCTGGAGCATGTGATTCTGTACCATGTCGCGCAACGCCCCGGCTTCCTCATAATAACCGCCGCGATCGCCCACGCCGATCTTCTCGCTGACGGTGATCTGCACGTGGTCCACTGATTCGCGGTTCCACAACCGCTCAAAAATCGAATTGGAAAAGCGGAACATCAAAATGTTCTGCACGGTTTCCTTGCCCAGATAATGGTCGATGCGGCAGACCTGCGGTTCATCCACAAAACGGGTCAACTCCGCGTTCAACGCGCGCGCGGACGCCAGGTCGTGCCCGAACGGTTTCTCGATCACCAGCCGCTGCCAGGCTTTCCCGTCTTTTTTCAGCAAACCCGCCTTGTGGATCTGTTCGATGACTTCGCCGAACTGGCTGGGCTGGGTGGCGAGATAAAAGAGCAGGTTTTCCCGCAACGGCCCGCTGCCGAACGAAGTCAGCTTCTGTTCGAGCTTTTTATAGGCCCCGTCATCCGTCAGGTCGCCCTGGCAATAGCAAAGGTTTTTCGAGAAATTGGCCCAAACCTTTTCATCCACCGGCTTGGTGCGGGAGAACTGGTCCAGGGCTTCGCGCAATTCCTTGCGCCAGGAGTCGTCTGTTTTTTCGCGCCGGGCAAAACCCACCACGCGATAATCCGGCGGCATCAGCCCTTCCTTGCACAGATGATAAAGCGCCGGGATCAACTTGCGCGCCGTCAGATCCCCGCTCGCGCCAAAAATGATGATGGAGCACGGCTCCGTCAATTTGCGCTCACTGCTGATGTTACATACCTGCCCCTCGAATTGGTCAGCACTCATACTTCAACAATGGCGCAACCGGGGAAGAAACTCAATGAGCGAATATTCCGCGCGGCAAATGTCATAGTCTTGGGTTCGTTTTTGAAAGTGATATTTTCAGGCCGGGTTTTCATAAAAGATTGATTGATAAAATTTTGAATCGAAAAATTGAGGCCAAAAGCTTGGGTTCGTTTTCTCATTTTTGGGTTTTAATGGAATGCCCTTACAGGGCGATGACAATTCGTGGACTTCCCCCGAGGGCGTTGCCCTCGGCTACTATGGAAGCGGCTTTCAGCCGCAATCGCGTATTCCCTTCCCATGCGCTATGAGTGAAGCAGAAAAAGGCGGTCTGTAATGTTGCCCGGAAACAAATTCGTGTTGTGGATCCCTTTCTCATAAGATTTGGCTTCGTTTTCGCGAGGACATTTTGAGCGCCTGAATTTTGCTAATGATTATTGATGAGGTATTTGCAATCAAAAATGGCCTGGAATAATTTGGCTTCGTTTTCTCATTTTCATATACCAGTTTCCGAATTTATGGGCCATCCCAGGTAAAGCCAAAGGTTACGACTAATAATTCCAATCATTCGTAAATCGGCAATCGGCAATCGTAATTCCCTTCTCACACTTCTCATGGCGCGATTGAATCATAAAAAAGGCAGTCTGTAATGTTGCCCGGAAACAAAAAAGCAGGTTGAACCGCTAATCCCGATGGTTTGGGACAAGTTTTAACCACGAAATACACGAAACACACAAAAGGGAAAACAATCAACAGGAGGAAACGGAGGGAACGGACGAACAGAAAAGCAAAAAAGCGACCTTTGAGAGAGTCAAAATGACGGTGAAGCCCCGCAACCATTTGCCATACTGACAACGGCATGGAAAAAGAAATCCATAAATGCTACAATACAAGAAACGACCCCTTTACGACTGGAATCTGAATGCGCCTCCGCCGAAAAGTCCTGGTTGCCGCTAATAGTATATTTCTATTGGCAGTTCTTATTCCGGTTGTTTACCACTACCAACTGCGCTTCACAGCAGCTCATTATATTTCCGAACTTAAAGCCAAAGGCGAGCCAATGGACTTGGCACAGGTAACGCCGCCGCAGGTGCCCCTGGAACAAAATGCCGCGCCACTGATAATGAGCGCACTCACGAATCTTGAAGGAAAATACAACAGTATTTCTGAGACCAATCCACCGCCAATGATGCTTGCGGTTTCTCCCGGCAAAGCAATGGTCGAGTGGAACCAGCCTGTTATCGCTGATTTCGACTGGGACAGTTGGCCAGAGAGCAATAATGTGGTGACAAATACTTGGGAAGATTTGGGGAAGGAACTGGATGCGGCAAAAGGCGACCTGCAGGCCTTTCAATGCCTGACCAATCACCCTCTCTTGGATTTTAATTTGGATTATGGAAAAGCCTACTCAATTCAGCTTCGACATTTGTCGCGGCTCGGGCATGCGGCAAGATGGTTGAGCGCCTCGGCAATTTTTCATCTGCATGAACGTCAGACAGCCGAAGCATGTGAAGATACGCATTTGATCCTTGCAATCGTAAGAGGATGGACGGATGAGCGTCTTAAAGATTCCCAATCTACCCGTGATGCCATTGCGAGCATAGCCGCAGAGACAACCTGGGAAATATTGCAGGATCCGGCGGTTTCAGAATCTGATTTGGCATCATTACAGCAGGATTGGGAATCGATAGAATTTATCGACCCTGCCAGGAAGGCGTTTTTGACAGAACGAGTCGTTAACGTGCTTTCGACAGAACATTATCTCCAAGACCCGTCCGATTTGTGGCGAGGTGTGAGTGGAGATCGCGACACAGTTTTGTACCAATTATGCAAACTTCAGTGGCAATGGTTCTGGGCTTACGCCGACGAAAAACGTATGGTGCAAATATATCAGATTCTGGCTGATGCGATGCGGATGGCCGAAACCAATGGGTCGTATGGGTCGGCGCAATCATTCGTGCGTACAAATGCCGACCAACTCGGTTTTGATTGGCCATTTCCCCAGGAAGAGACTTTTCGTATGGATATTGATCCATTGGACGTGCATTGCCTCATGTCAGAAGACGCTTTCGATTCGTTTAGCTTGTTAAGGCGAGCCTTTATTTTTGAAAACGCAAGGAACATGGTGATTGCTGCAATTGCCCTTAAACGATACGAGCTTCAACATCATGAATTCCCGCCAACGCTTGACGAATTGATACCGGCATTCCTTCAAACGATTCCGCGCGATTACATGAACGGGCAGGCATTACAATACAAGAGAAATTCAGACGGGACATTCCTGCTCTATTCAGTCGGTGAAAATGGCATAGATGATGGCGGCAAACCTTCAACCCACGAATGGTGGGAATTTTATTGGTTCGCCCACGATTTTGATTTGGTCTGGCCTCAACCCGCAACTTCTGAAGAAATTCAAAACTTTTACGAACATCCGCCTAAAGAGGGCGGCTCCTAGAGTTGTAGTAATTTTGATTAGGCAGGCCAGCCTTCATCCTCGACAGCATCGGGGAAATTCGCATCATTGAGGTCAAGGCATGAGCGGGACCATCCATCGTCATCCCCGGTTCGTGGAATTGCGCGACTTGTTCCGGGCGCATCCCGAGTGGTTCAGTGCGTGGCGCGGCACATTGTTCCGTTTCCAGACCGTGGATTTTCCCGCTCCGAAGGACGTGCTGAGTGGCGAAGGCGCTCGCTGGCGCGGCGGTCGTTGGAATCCGCCCGGTCTTGCCACGCTTTACGGCAGCACCACAGATCGCACCGCGCTGGATGAGTGCAAGGCCCATGACCGCTATTACGGCGTGGAAACCAAAAGCCCGCGCCTGTTGGTCGCCCTCGAGGCGCGATTGACCCGGATGCTCGACCTGACCGCGCCCGCCACCCTGCGCATGATGGACATGACGCTCGCCGAACTTGGGGCGGAGGACTGGCGCAAATTGCAGGCGGCCGGGAAGGAAAGTTTTACGCAGGCGATTGGCCGGGCGGTCGCCGCAGCCGGTGGCAGCGGCCTGTTGTCGCGTTCCGCCGCCGTGCCGCGTGGTGTCAATGCGGCGGTTTTTCCGGGCGTGGTCGCCGCCGACCAACTGGAGATCGTGGAAGGGGCGAAGCTGGAAAAGCTGGGCGTCCGAACCAAGAGTTGACACCTGCAAAATTGCAGGTTATTTTGCAGGCATAAAGATATGTCAGCCGTTGCTAAAAAACTCAAGGCCGCGCATCCGGCGCTAAACCCATTCCGCTTCAGCCACCGCGGCGCAAACGATTACGCCGGTTTGTTGCGGCTCTACCGGACGAGGTTCAACATGTCGCAGCCCTTTGTGGTGCGGTTGACCGGCTTTTCGCCGCGCTCGGTCGCCAAATGGAGCGAGGGGATTTTGCCTTCACCCAGGCAGGAAAAAGCGTTGGTCGAAATGGATCGCCTGCTGGACGCGCTTGCGCGCGTGATGAAGCCCGCCCAGGTGGGGCAATGGCTCAAATCGCCCAATCCGGCATTCGACGGCTCGACACCGTTGCAAATTGTGGAACGCGGCGAAATTGATCGCGTCTGGCAGATGTTGTTCGATCTGGAATCCGGCCAGCCGGGTTGATGGACGTATAATTCATAAAGGGGGTCCGCAGCCTTTATTCGAGTAATCGTTCATTTTGACTGTTTGCATCTCGCGCTTTATTCTCTTCTGTGAAATTCGCGTTCATTCGCGTCGATTCGCGGTTGAAACGCATTCCGATTTTGTTTCCGGGAAACATTACCCGCAGAATTTGCGAATGACGATTTGCGATTTACGAATGCCATGCAGAAGCGGATATTCTTCCTTTTATGTCCTTCGTGTTTTTTGCGGTTAAACAAAAATGAACATTTCGCGCCAAATAAATCCCCGCCCCACCAAACCGGGAGCAACGCATTCCAAAAAAATCTCGCTTACGTGCCGGAAATTTCCCACAATTGTTTCGCGCGAAATGAAAGCAAAAATCATCGTCACCCCAAAGAAAGCCGTCGTGGATCCCCAGGGCAAAACCGTCCAGACCGCGCTCGAGCAGATGGGCTACCGCGGCATCAAAGCCGTGCACGTGGGCAAATACCTGGAGATCGAACTGGACGGCGACAAAGAGGCCGCCCGCCAGCAATTGAACGAGGCCGCGCATAAATTTTTGAGCAACCCGGTCATCGAAGACTACCGACTGGAGATCGAATGAATTTTGCCGTGCTCCAGTTTCCCGCAAGCAATTGCGACCAGGATTGCGTCCATGCCGTGCGCGTGACCGGCCATTCCGCCAGCCTTCTCTGGCACAAGGAGACGTCGCTCGGCAATGCCGACGCCGTCATCATCCCCGGTGGATTCAGCTACGGTGATTACCTGCGCACCGGCGCCATCGCGCGGTTCAGCCCCATCATGCAGGCCGTCCAAAAATTTGCCGATGAAGGCGGTCTGGTCCTGGGCGTCTGCAACGGGTTCCAAATCCTTTGCGAAGCGGGCATGTTGCCGGGCGCGCTCATCCGCAACCGCGACCTGCAATTCCATTGCGAGCAGGTCTTTTTGAAGACGGCCAATTTCGAGACGCCGTTCACCGCCAAAATCCCGCGCGACAAGATCATGAAGATCCCCATCGCGCACGGTGAAGGCTGCTATTTTGCCGACGAAGCCACGCTGGAAAAATTGAAGACCAACAACCAGATCCTCTGGCAGTACTGCGACGCCACGGGAAATCTGACGGATGTCGCGAATCCTAATGGCTCGCTGTTGAACATTGCCGGTATCTGCAACGAGCGCCGCAATGTGGCCGGTCTCATGCCGCATCCCGACCGCGCGAGTGAAGATATTTTGGGCAGCGCGGATGGCCGATTGATTTTTGAGAGCGTGATCGCCGCGCTGAAAGACAGGACGGCGGCAAAGGCGGCGTGATGATATGCATATCATCACGCGAAAACGGTTGAATGAGTTTGCCGAAAAACATCCAACCGCGACCGCGGGTTTGGCGCATTGGTATCGCCAGTTAAAGCAAAACAACCCCACCAACTTTGCGGAATTGCGAGGCATTTTCCCGCACGCGGACCAGGTCGATGGGGTGACCGTCTTTAATATCGGCGGCAACAAAGCTCGCTTAATTGCCGCTCTTCACTATAATCGGCGCAAGGTGTATATTCGAGCGGTGTTGACACATGCCGAATATGATACCGGCAAATGGAAAGAGAAGTAATATGTCCTCTGCACAAATAGAGAAAGCGTTCGAGGCCTGGCCGCAGATCGGGCCAGCGGTACGGATGCCGCATAGCGAGCGTGAATACCGGCAACTGGTAAAATTGTTGGACCGCCTGGTCGATGAAGTGGGTGAAGGTGAAAATCACCCCTTAGCTTCACTCATGGAAGTGATTGGCGTGCTCATTGAAAAATATGAGGATGAGCATGTGGCAGAACTGGTTTAACAATTTCAAGCCGACCAAATTGAAATGACTAAACGTTATACCATCATCATTGAGCATGGGCCGAATAATTTCAGCGCCTACGCGCCGGATTTTCCCGGCTGCGTTGCGGCGGCGGACACGGAGGCAGAAACGCTTTCACTAATGAAAGAAGCGTTGGAGATGCACATTGAAGATATGCGTGAACGCGGAGAACAAATCCCACAACCAAGCGAAGTCCGCGAAGTGGAAGTCGCTGCTTAGTCCAATGTCCGAACCCGCCATCACTCCCGAATTGGTGCAGAAGCACAATCTGACTCCCGACGAGTACGCCCACGCGAAAAAGATTCTCGGACGCGAGCCGAGCTACACAGAGTTGGGAATCTTTTCTGTCATGTGGAGCGAGCACTGCAGCTACAAGAACACGCGGCCGCTGCTCAAAACGTTCCCGACCAAATCGCCAAAAATTCTCGTCGGCGCGGGTGAGGAGAATGCCGGCATCATCGACATCGGCGACGGCCTGGCTATCGCGTTCAAGATCGAATCACACAACCATCCCAGCGCCGTTGAACCGTTCCAGGGCGCGGCGACCGGTGTCGGCGGCATCGTGCGCGATATTTTCACCATGGGCGCTCGGCCTGTTTGCGCCATCAACTCGCTGCGGTTCGGGCCGATCACCGGAAATGGAAGCGCCGCGAACAACCGCCGCCTTTTCTCCGGCGTCGTCAACGGCATTGCGCACTACGGAAATTGTTTCGGCATCCCGACCATCGCGGGCGAAGTGTATTTCGATAAATCCTACGAAGGCAACCCGCTGGTGAACGCCTTCTGCCTCGGCGTCCTGCGTCACGAGCAGATCGCTCGCGGCGCGGCCAAAGGCATCGGCAATCCGGTTTTTTATGTCGGGCCGGCCACTGGACGCGATGGTTTGGCGGGCGCGGCGTTTGCCTCACAGGATTTGACGGAGGAATCCGCCGAGCAACAACGCGGCGCGGTGCAGGTGGGCGATCCCTTCATGGAGAAACTCGTGTGCGAAGCGTGCCTCGAATTGCTGGCCACGGGCGCGGTCGCAGGCATCCAGGACATGGGCGCCGCCGGCTTGACCTGTTCCACGTGCGAGACCGCTGCCCGCGCGGGCACGGGCATTGAGATCGAATTGGAAAAAGTCCCGCAACGCGTGCCGAACATGAGCAGCTACGAGATCATGTTGAGCGAATCGCAGGAGCGCATGCTTATCATCGTCCACAAAGGCCGTGAAGAAGAAGTGAAACGCATTTTCGATAAATGGGACCTGCCCTGGGCGGAAGTCGGCGTTGTGACCGATACCGGACGCATGGTGGTAAAGCAGCACGGCAAAGTTGTCGCGGACATCCCGGCCAAAAAAATTGCCGACGAATCACCCATCTACCAGCGTGAATCCGCCGAGCCGGCCTATTTGAAAGAAGTCCGCGCGTTTCGATTGGACCAGATCTCCGACACCACGAGTCCTGCCGACAATCTTAAGAAATTACTGGCCTGGCCGAGCATCGCCTCAAAAAATTGGGTGTACCGGCAATATGACCACATGGTGCGTGACGGCTCGGTGGTTTGTCCCGGCAGCGATGCCGCCGTCATCCGCATCAAGGCTGATTCATTGCCCGATGCGCCCAACGAAAAAATCCCCGAGAAGCTCATCGCCATGACCGTGGATTGCAACGGTACCTATGTATATCTGGATCCATACGAAGGCGGCAAAGCCGCCGTCACGGAAGCCTGCCGCAACCTGGCCTGCAGCGGCGCGGTGCCATTGGGTGCCACGGACAATCTCAATTTTGGCAATCCACTCAAACCGGAACTGTTCTGGCAACTGAAAGAATCCGTCCGCGGTCTGGCGGAAGCGTGCAAAGCTTTCAATGCGCCCGTCACCGGCGGCAACTGCTCGCTCTACAATCAAAGCCCCGCCGGACCGATCGACCCGACCCCGACCGTCGCTGTCGTCGGTATCATTGAAAAGCCGGAACACGTCACGACCCAATGGTTCAAGGACGAAGGCGATGCCGTCATTTTATTGGGCGAGATCGCGGACAAGAACGACCCGCTCCTGGGCCTGGGCGGCTCCGCCTATCTGCAAGTCATTCACGGTAAAAAGACCGGCTCACCGCCGCCCTGCGACCTGGAAACGGCCAAGACCCTCCATTCAACGCTCCTCGGCCTCATCCAATCCGGCCTCATCAAAAGCGCGCACGATTGCAGTGAAGGCGGCCTGGCCGTGTGCCTTGCTGAAAGCGGCATCTCCCAGCTTGTCGGTCGCGAAACTCCCCGGCTCATCGGCGCGCAAATCGACCTTTCCACATTCAAAGACATCCGGCTCGACGCGCTGTTATTCGGCGAATCCCAATCCCGCGTGGTCGTCACCTGCGCCGCGCTGGATGCGGCAAAAGTGGTGGAACGCGCGAAATTGCTGGGTGTGCCCGCCGTTCAGATCGGAAAAGTCGGCGGCGACAAGCTGGCCGTCAAAACGACTGCCTCCGAATTTTCTGTTCCACTGGCGGAACTTCACGACCAATGGTGGAACGCCATTGCGCGGGCGATGGGCTGATTTTGAACAAAATCGGTCGATTTCCACTCTAACCTCCCACGCGACAGGATATAAACCGTTTGATTTCTAGCGCAAAAATAGAGTAATCTTTGCGTTCCGACTCGTGCGACAATTTTTTACCATCGCAGGCAACGCCTTCATGGAACTGGTCCGGCAGCCGATTTTTCTGCTGTTGATGACCGGTTCTGTGCTGTTTGAGATCTTTCTGGCGGTGCCGTATTACTTCGCGTTTGGCGACGAACCAAAGCTCGTGGCCAATTCCACCCTGGCGGTGATGTTGCTTTCGGGATTGTTTGGCGCGGTATTGAGCGCGTCGTCATCGCTGGCTCGCGAGATCCGGACGGGAACGGCGCTGGCCGTTTTGTCCAAACCGGTCGGGCGCGCGCAATTCCTGCTGGCCAAGTTTGCGGGGCTTGCGGCGGCGCTGACCGTTTTGAGCTATGTGAACATGGTCGGAGTCCTGCTGGGCAGCAAGATGGCGTTCGATGCTTATGGCTCGACCGATGTGAAGGCGCTCGAAATTTTTGGCGGCGCCATCGCTTTATCCTATGCCGTGGGTGGATTCAGCAATTTTTTCCTGCGCCGGCCCTTTGTGAGCGACACAGTCTTTGCGATGCTGGTGCTTTGCACCGTCGCCGCCTTTGTCATTTTCCAATTCACCACGCAGGTCGCCAGCCTGGGCACCAGAGGCGAGGTCAATTGGAACCTGTTGCCGGCGGGCATACTGGTCCTTTTTGCGCTTTGGATCCTGGCGGCGATTGCGCTGGCCTGTTCCACCCGGCTGGACACGATCCCGACCCTGGCCATTTGTTCGGCTTTTTTTTTGATCGGCCTGATGTCGGATTATTTCTTTGGCCAGCGCGCCACCCAGCACGAACTGTGGGCTTCAACGCTTTACAGTGTGATTCCAAACTGGCAACTTTTTTGGCTGGCCGACGCCATTGAAGCGGGCAAAAACACGTTTCAATGGGACTACGTCGGCAAAGCCCTGGCGTATGCCGCATGTTATTCGGGCGCAGTCCTGGCCGTGGGCACGGCGCTGTTTGATGACCGGGAATTAAGTTAACAACATCAGTGAATTGATAAAAATGGATCGCAACGTCCAAAAGAACGCAATCGTGAATCTGCTCGCCGCGGTGGCCGTGTTCATCGCCGGGCTGGCCGTCACCGTCTATGCCGGTTCGCTCGCCGGCGAAACGGCGGCGATTTTCCTGGGGCTTGGCGTGCTCATCGCGTTCATCAGTTGGTTCCAGATGCGGCTGGAGGAGAACGAACACCTGGAGTGGCTCGAAGTCGAAGAAATGGCCCGCACCAAGGACGAAGTGGCGCTCTTTGAATCCAAAGAATCGGAATTGTTTCCCGCGCGCCGTTCCAAAGAACTTTTTGAGAGATTTTTTGTGCCTGGTTTCGCGGTGTTGCTGTTCATCATCGAAGCAGCGGCTGGATATTTCCTGTGGCGTTGGACCGCCGTCACCACCACCGCGCTGGCTCCGGATCGCGCGATGCCTGCCCTGGCCCTGTTCGCCATCCTGGCGCTCCTGCTGTTCCTGTTGGGACGGTTCTCCGCAACGATAGCACGGCTGGAAAATCACCGGTTGCTCCGGCCCGGCTCGAATTTTCTGTTGGCCGGCGCATATATTTGCGCGTTTACGGCCGTAGCCATCGCAGGAAACAAAACAGGATTTCCGAGGGCGGACTTCTGGCTGGCCCGCGCGCTTTGCATTCTCTTCGGCATCATGGCCGCCGAGATGCTCGTGACGCTGCTGCTGGAGATTTATCGTCCGCGCGTCAAAGGCAAAATTATCCGGCCGCTCTACGACAGCCGGCTTATCGGGCTGCTCGGCCAGCCGGAAAGCCTTTTCACCACGGCGGCGCAAGCATTGGATTATCAATTCGGTTTTAAAGTCTCCGAAACGTGGTTTTACCAGTTGCTCGAAAAAAATCTCGCGCTGTTCGTGCTGGCGCAAATGGTCGTTTTGTTCTTGTCCACTTGCGTGGTTTTTGTTGACGCCGGCGAACAGGTGGTCCTGGAACATTTTGGAAATCCGGTCGCCACTCCCCTCCAGCCGGGCGGGCATCTGAAGCTGCCCTGGCCGATCGACAAAACCTATCGCTACCGCACGGACCAGATCCAGTCGTTGTACGTCGGCTACACCCCTGACGAAACCAACCAGCAAAACGTGCTGTTGTGGACGATAGCGCACAACAAGGAAGAAAATTTTCTCGTGGGCAACCGCGCGCTGCAAACCGTGCAGACTGAGAACGAGGACACCAACAACGCCACCAAAACGCCACCGATCAATTTGATCACCATCAGCATTCCGGTGCAGTTCCAGATCACCAACGTGATGGATTGGGCCTACGTGAACAGCAATCCGACGAATTTATTGGAAGAACTGGCCACGCGCGCGGTGGTCCGCTATCTCGCGGGCATGGACATGGAAGACGTCATGGGCACGGCGCGACTGGCAGCGGCTGATAAATTGCGCAGCGCCATCCAGGCGGCGGCCGATGAACACAAGCTCGGCGCGAAAATTGTTTTTGTCGGCCTGCAGGATATTCATCCACCGACGACCGTCGCCAGCACTTACGAGGACGTGGTCAAAGCAGGCGAGGAAAGGGTGGCTTCAAATGATCTGGCGCATGCCTACGGGGTCACTAATGTGATGATTGCCCAGGCGGAAGCCTTTGCCACCAACCAGATGGCGCAGGCCACGGCGCTCCAATTAGAAACCGAGGCATCGGCCAGGGCGGCGCTCTTCACGAACCAGATCCCGGAATTTAACGCCGCGCCGTCGGTTTACGAAAACCGCGTTTACTTCCAGACCTTTGTGGAAGCCACCCGCAACCGGCCCAAGTACATCCTTTTTGTGACGAATACCTATAACGTCTATTATTTGGATTTGGAACAAAAGATCCGCACGGACCTGGAAAATATTCCTGTTAACGAATGATTTTATGAAACGAAATGTAATGACCATTATCATCGGCGCGATACTCGTCGTCATTTTTTTATTGCTGCTGTTCACCTTCCAGGTGCGCGTATCGGAGATCGCCGTGGTGACCACTTTTGGCAAGCCGGTAGAACCGGGTATCGACAAGCCCGGCCTTTACTTTAAGTGGCCCTGGCCGATCCAGCATGTCTATAAGTTCGACAAGCGCATCCAAAACTTCGAAGACCGGTTCAGTGAAACTCTCACCGCGGACAACAATAATCTCATCGTGACTGCTTATGTCGGCTGGCGGATCTCAGACGCGGCGGCATTCTATCCAAAATTCCCCGGCGGCGGCATTGCGACGGCGCAGCAGATGCTCGAAAACATGGTGCGCAACGCCAAAAACGCGGTGGTGGCCGGCCATTCTCTTTCCGATTTTGTGAATGCCGATCCGTCCCAGTTAAAATTCGACGACATCGAAAGCAACATGATGCAATTGGTGCAATCGGACCTGGACGCCAATAACTACGGAATGAAACTGGAATTTCTCGGTTTGAAAAAGATTGAGCTTCCGGAAAGCGTGAGCCAGGCCGTGTTTGATCGCATGAAGGCCAACCGGGAGAAGATCATCGCCTCGCTTTCCGGCCAGGGGCAGGCCGACGCGTTAAAGATCACTTCCGCTGCTGATAGCCAGGCGGCCAGGACCCTTGCCGATGCCAATGCGGAAGCCATCCGCATCCGGGCCGAAGGCGAAGCGCAGGCTGCCCTGATTCTTCCGACCTTCGAGCAGAATCCGCAATTGGCAAACTTTTTGTTCCGCATCGATGCGGTCAGGCAGTCCATCAACCAAAAATCCACGCTGATCTTTGACCAGCAGATTCCGCCCTTTGACCTGTTCCAGAATTTGCCGACGAATTCTGTCTCCAATCCATGAGCGAGCACGAACATTCTCATCACGGCCACGAGCACCAGCATACCGCGCCGGAAGCGCAGGATGCCGGCACCCAGGCGCTCTCCGAGGCATTGCGCAGCAGTTTCTTCATTGTCAAAGTCGTTATGCTTCTCATGGTCGTGGCTTTTATTTGCTCCGGGTTCTTTACCGTAGGAGCGTCGGAAAGAGCGGTCATTTTGCGGTTTGGCAAACTGGTGGGCGAAGGAGACAAAGCTTTGCTCGGTCCGGGATGGCATTGGTCGTTCCCCTTTCCCATAGATGAGATCGTGAGAATACCCATTTCGGCTCAACAAAAAGTCGAATCAACTGTTGGCTGGTATTTCACGACCCAGGAACAGGAATTGAGCGGCGAACCATCGATGGCCGGAGGCACGCTCAACCCCGCGATCGATGGTTATCTCATCACGGCAGACCATGACATCGTGCATTCCCGTGCGACGCTGTATTATCATGTGTCGGACCCTATTGCTTATACGTTCGATTTTTCCAATGCTGAATTGACGGTGCAAAATGCGTTGAACAACGCGCTGCTTCACGCCGCTGCAAGTTTTACGGCTGACGACATCCTTCTCAATCGCCAAACGGAATTCCGTGAAGCCGTCCAAACGCGAGTCACAGACCTGGCCGACCAGGAGCATCTGGGGATCCAGGTGGACAGTTGCGAAATCTCCAGTGTTCCTCCGCGGCAATTGGCCGGCACTTTTACCGAAGTCACGGATACGCGTGAAAAAAGCGCCAGCGCCATCTCCGGCGCGCAGAGCTATGCGACCAACAAGTGGCTTAATGCCGAAGCGCGGGCCACGGCGCTGACCAATCGAGCCGCCGTGGACAGCGCAAATTATGTCAGCTTCGTCCAGGCGGACGCCAAACGGTTCAATGATTTGTTGCCGCAATACCGGACCAACGCCGCGTTATTCGCCCAACTGCAAGTCAACCAGGTCATGGCGGAAGCGCTGACCAATGCCGGCGACAAATGGTTTATCCCGCGGCAGACCGGTGGCAAGCCGGACGAACTTAGGTTACAATTAAATCCCGAGCCGCCTGAACCAAATGCCGCGCCGCCGGGTCAATAATAAGTATCGAAATTTATGCAGGTTACATCGTTATTAAGCGAGCACGGGCATGAGCACGGGCCGGATTGCGGCTGCGGCCACGATCACGAACATTCTTCCGTTCATTTGTGGCAGGCCGTGTTGGGCGTGGTTTTCGTCCTCAACGGCTTTATCGTGGATTGGTTATTTGAAAGCGGTTCAACCATCGCCAATGCCAGCGCGATGATTGGCGCGATCATCCTGATCTATCCCATCGTTATCACGGCTATCAAAGATTTGCGCGTGGGACGTTTGAGCATCAATGAACTGGTCGCCATCGCCGTGCTCGCGGCGTTCGCTTCCGGCAATTACAAGACCGCGGGCATTGTTGCTTTCTTCATGCTTACCGGCGAATTGATCGAGACCCGCACCGCCGAAGGCGCGCGCGCGTCCATCGAATCACTCATCAAACTGACGCCCACCAAAGCCCGGCGTATTTTGAAGGACGGCAATGAGGAAGAAGTCGCCGCCAGCGAGTTACGCGTCGGCGACGTCATCCGGATTCGCCCGGGCGACAACGTTGCCGCCGACGGCGTCATCGTCAGCGGACAAGGCTCGTTCAACGAAGCCACCATCACCGGCGAATCATTACCGGCGGACAAAAAAGTGGGCGAGGATGTATTCGCGGGCACACAGAACCTCACCGGTGTCCTGGAGATCAAAGTCAGCCGCGCCGGCGAAGACACGACCATCGGCCGGGTGCGCGAACTGATTTTGGCCGCCGAAAAAACCAAGTTGCCCATCATGAAGATCGTGGACCAGTACATGGGCTTTTATACGCCCCTGGTGCTGGTGATCGGGGCGCTGGTCTGGACCTTCACACATGATTTAAACCGCGTCATTGCGGTGTTCGTGGTTTCCTGCCCGTGCGCGTTCATTCTGGCCACGCCCACGGCGATGGTGGCCGCGCTCTCCGCCGCCGCACGTTTGGGTATTCTCATCAAGAATGTGGCCGACATCGAACTGGCGGCAAAGATCAACGCCTTCATCTTTGACAAAACTGGCACATTAACGACTGGCCAGCTCGCCGTCAGCCGATTGTCGCCTATCGGCGAAGTGAAACCTGCGGAATTATTGTTGTTGGCAGCGTCCGCCGAAAAATATAGCAACCATCCCACGGCCAAAGCCCTCGCTACGCTCGCGGGCGAAGCTGGCGTGCCGTTGACCGAGCCGAAAGATTTTACAGAAACTGCCGGTCGTGGCGTGAAGGCAAAGATCGGCGATGCCACAGTGCTCGTCGGCCGCGCCCAATGGCTCAAGGATAACGGCATCAACACCCCATTTGAAAAATCGGTTGACCTCAACGAAGCGGAAGGCTGGAGTTTGATTTTTGTGGCCCGCAACGGCCACTGCGTCGGCTGGGTCGGTTTGCAGGACAAAACCCGCGCCGAGGCCAAAGAATCCCTCGCCGGGCTTAAAGCGAACGGGGTCCGCCGGATTGCGATGATCTCCGGCGACCGCCAGATAGTGGCCTCTCGCGTTGCTGCCGAGATCGGTTGCGAAGAGGCCAAAGGCGATTGTCTGCCGCAGAACAAGGTCCAATTTGTCGATGCCATGAAGGCCAAGGGCTACCGCGTGGCGGTGGTCGGCGATGGCGTGAACGACGCCCCCGCGCTCGCAGCAGGCGATATTGGCATTGCCATGGGCGCCGCCGGCAGCGAAGTGGCCATCCACACGGCGACCATCGCGTTGATGAACAATGACCTTCGCCGGTTGCCCTTCCTCGTGATGCTTTCGCGCAGCACCCGGGCGGTCATCAACCAGAATTTCGCCTTTGGTGTGCTATTTATTATCGTCGGATTGACGGTGACGTCGCTCGGTTATCTGGGCCCGATTCCGGCAGCCATCCTGCACAACGTCGGCTCGCTTATCGTGATCTTTAACAGCGCGCGCCTGGTCCGCAAGGGCGAGGAACTGGAGCATTTCCACGAAGAAACGCTCGCACCGCGCCGCGCCTCCGGCCAGTTGACGCCAAAGATGGCGTAGCAATTTACGATATACGATTTACGATTTATGAAGGCCGCAAGCAGTTGCGGTTAAATTGATTTAATGAGCGTTACTGAAATCATGCAAAAAATCGAAGAACTGCCTGACGCGGAGCAGCAGGAACTTTTTGTTTTTTTGACTAAAAAAGTGGTGGGCGCTCGGGCCGCAAACGCAAAACAATGGCTCGGAAAAAAACTTTCGTTCAACGAAGCCTGCGACGTGGTTTTTCGCGAGAACCGTGAGCTTCTGAACGTACTGGCCAAATAAATTACATGACAGGCGTCGAATTAAATGCACAATCGCAACTCGGAAATCAAAAATCCGCCGAGTCCGTCATCACCGTCCGCGGCCTGACCAAAGTCTTCCGTGACTTTTGGAACCGGCCCAAGGCGCGCGCCGTTGACAATATCGATTTTGAAGTCCGGCGCGGTGAAGTGTTCGGCCTGCTTGGGCCGAACGGTTCCGGCAAATCCACCACCGTCAAATTATTGCTCGGACTGCTCAATCCCACCAAGGGGCACATCGAAGTCTTTGGCCATTCGCCCCGGCACGTGCAGACCAAGGCGCGGATCGGTTATCTGCCGGAGGAATCCTATTTGTATCGCTACCTGAATTCCCGCGAGACCCTGGATTTCTTCGGGAACCTTTTTCAATTGAGCAAGGGCGAGCGCGAAAACCGCGCGGCGCAATTGCTGGAAATGGTCGGCCTCGGTAAGACGCAGACACGCCCGGTAGGTGAATTTTCCAAGGGCATGCAGCGCCGCATCGGCCTGGCCCAGGCGCTTATCAATGATCCGGACCTGGTGATTCTGGATGAACCGACCGCCGGCCTGGACCCCATCGGCTGCCGCGAAGTCAAAGACCTCATCCTCGCGCTTGCGCGCCGCGGCAAGACGGTCATCCTGAGCAGCCATTTGCTGTCCGACGTCGAGGACGTTTGCGATCGCGTCGTTATTCTTTTCGGCGGGAAGATCCGCGCCGCTGGTTCTTTGAAGGAATTGCTGGCCAAACCTGATACCTTGCGCATCACCACTCCGGTCCTGTCGCGTCCGGCCCTGGAAAAAGTATTGGAAATCATCCGGCAGGATATTTCCACCGGAGAAGTCCACGTGGACAATCCGACCCAGAACCTGGAAAGCTATTTTCTCGAAGTTGTGGCCAGGGCGCGCGAAGCGGCGCATGAGACCAGCGGCGCGCAATCCGGCGCCAATGTCGCCGCCTATCTTCGCGCAGGGATCGAGGACGCCCCGGCCACGGACAAAATTTTGGAAAAACTTTCACTGCCGCAGGCGCAGCCTAAAGTGGAATCGAAGGCCGCCACGGCTCCCGAAACCAAATTGGACGAGAAAAAATTGGAATCGCTGTCCCAGCCGGCCCCCGCCCAATCGCCCCCAAAACCCGAATCCGCTCCGCAGGCAAAGCCGGAAGATTTGTCCAGGGCGGATGAAAAATTGTCATCGCTCCTTGGTGGAAAAAAATAGTCCCTGGCGTCATGCAACGAATTCTCGCCATTGCCGGGTTGACGTGGAAAGCCGCCTTGCGGTTCAGGGTATTCACCGTCATCGCGCTGTTGCTGGTCCTGGCGGTGGTCGGTTTGCCGCTCATCGTCAAAGATGACGGCACGGCGCAGGGATTCACCCAGATCATTTTGACCTATACGTTGTCGGCCACGGCGGCCCTGCTCGGGTTTTCGACCCTTTGGCTTTCGTGCGGCACCTTGGCCCGCGACGTCGAGGAATGCCAGATCCAGGTGGTGGCGACCAAGCCCATCGCGCGCTGGCAGATCTGGATCGGCAAATGGCTCGGCATCGTATCGTTGAACGCCGTTCTGTTGTTACTGGCGGGCCTCTGCATTTGCGGACTGTTGCAGTGGCGGGCGACCAAATTGCCGGTAGCGGAACAAAAGATTTTGCGCGACCAGGTGTTGGTGGCGCGTGGCTCCGCAAAGGAGCCGAGCCAGATGGCGGAGATTGGAGCGGCGGCGCTGAAGGTGTACCAGGCCCGTCTCGAGCAGAATCCCCAGATGCATGATTTGTCCAATGCGGAAAAGGCGATCATTCAAAACCAGATCTTTCAGCAGGCCATGGCGGATTTCCAACTGGTGCCGCCCGGTTACACGCGCACGTGGCAGATCAACTTGAGCAGTGTCAAAAATTATCTCCACGACAAAGGCATGCAATTGCGGATCAAATTCAATACCGCCGATCAAAATAATTCCGGCCATTACCTCGGCCTGTGGCAATTGGGCGACCCCAACGGGACCAATTTTATCCAAATGCCGACCCCCAGCCTGGCGCCGGATACCTTCCATGAAATCGATGTTCCGCCGAATCTCCTGGATACAAACGGCATCCTCACGATTGTGTTCCTCAATGAAAACACCACGGCCCTGCTGTTCCCGCTCGATGATGGTATGCAGGTATTATATCCCGAGGGTGGATTCACGATGAACTTCGTGCGTGGGCTGGCGGTCATTCTGTGCTGGCTGGCGCTGCTGTCCGCGTTGGGGCTGGCGGCAGCCAGTTTCCTGTCCTTCCCTGTCGCCACCTTTTTCTCGCTGGCGGTATTGGCGGTGGTTCTTTCTTCCGGTTCGATCGCTGAAACCGTGGCCAGTGGTTCCATTGCCGTAGGCAATGAGGATACCGGAAAAGCCGGCCACTCGTCGGCCGACGTCGTGATGATTCCTGTGCTTAAGGGTCTTCTGTTTGTCATTCAATTCACGAACAGCATCTCACCGATCGACCTCTTGAGCGCGGGCCGCGCCATTTCCTGGGGCGATCTGGGTCTCGCCTTCGCGCATATTGTCCTGTTGATGGGCGGAATATTCGTTGTTTGCGGCATCATTCTGTTTCACCGTCGCGAGTTGGCGACCGCGCAAGGAAACCAATGAACGACCGGCTAAAAAAAATCCTGTTGGTCGTTTTGGCGGTCGCGCTGCTGTTCGCGTCCGGAGGCATCCAGAGTTCGCTCAATCGCGACAGGAAAACGCTGGCCTTGACCGTAGCTGAGCCGTTGCAAAACGCGCCACCGCTGCTGGCCTTCACCACGGTCGCCCTGGGTGGATTCCGCGGGTTGATCTCCAATTATCTCTGGATACGCGCCAACAGCCTGCAGGAGGACGATAAATTTTTCGAAGCGGCGCAACTGGCGAACTGGATCACCGACCTCGAGCCGCGATTTTCCCAGGTTTGGATCTTCCAGGCCTGGAATATGGCGTTCAACATCTCCGTCAAGTTCAAGGATTTCGGTGACCGCTGGCGCTGGGTCCAAAACGGCATCTCCCTGTTGCGCGACAAGGCGTTGGTATACAACCCGGACAACGTCCAGATCCATCAACAGCTCGCCTGGTTTTACCAGATGAAATTGGGCGATTATCTGGACGACGCGAACAATTATTACAAGCAACATTGGGCGCAGGACATGACGCCGTTCTTCGGGCCGCAAGGAACCAATTTCACCGAATTGCTCCAACCGCACAGCACCAACGCCGTCATCCTTCGTGAACGATACAAAATCGACCCGGCCTTCGCGGCAAAGGTGAATGAGGAATGGGGCCCGCTCGACTGGCGGTTGCCCGAGGCCCACGCCATCTATTGGGCCTGCCAGGGCCTCGAAGATGCCCGGAAACATCCCGAGAAAGTCAAAGAAGGCGATTTGATTCAGTTACGCCGCGTCATTTACCAGTCGTTGCTGCAAGCCTTCCGGCACGGACGGATCATCTCTGATCCGTTCACGCAAAATGTCGAACTGGAGCCAAACCTCGATCTGATGGACAAGGCCAACGACGCCTACATGCAAATGTATGCTGAAGAAACGGACCCAAACCAAAAGAACGGCATCCTGATCGCCCATCGAAATTTTTTGCGAACGGCCATCGAATACCTCTATATGGACGATCGCACAGCCGCTGCGCAGAAATGGTTCAAATATCTGGGAGACCATTATCCCGACAAACCGATCCTGGATTACGATGCAAAAGCTTTGCCAAAAACCATGACCCTGGATGAGTATATCTTCCGCGATTTGACCGAAGATGCCTCCGGGACGTCCCTCGATGATACGACCTCAGCCATTGAAGGATTTCTTAGAAAGTCCTACCTCAATCTGGCTCTCGGCCAGGATGACCGTTATACCTCCTTTCAATTGATCGCGCAAAAGCTGTACAACCGCTATCAGGAGAAAATGGGCATAAGCCAGCCGCGCGTCGCCCTTCCGCCGATGAAGGATATGCAACGGCAGGTTCTCGATGACCTGCTCAATCCGCAGAGCGGATTGGCGGTTCCTTACGCCTACCGCGCCGTCATCCGGACTTATCTAAAAATGGGTCCGGAAACCAATTCAACTGCTCCGTTCCAGGTTTCCACCAATGAGGTTGCGCCCGCGCTCACTGTCACCAATGCCGCGACCAATGCGGTCAGCCAATAATCCTATTTCGTTCTGTGAGCAAAAAAATTTCCAGGGATAATTCGCGCGCCGCCGCATCGTCTCGACCCGAAGGCCCGTTGCGCGTGGGCCTCATTTCCCTCGGTTGCGCCAAAAATCTCGTGGATGCCGAGATCATGCTCGGCTCGCTGCTCAAGAGCGGCGTCGAGATCACCAACGATCCTGCGCAGGCCGATGCCGTCATCGTCAACACCTGCTCATTCATCGACTCCGCGCAGGAGGAAAGTGTGGATACCATCCTGGAGTCGTCCGAAGTGCGTGAGGCGCGCAATCGCGGCCAAAGCCTCATCGTTTCTGGATGCCTGCCACAACGCTTCCGCGAGGAACTTCCCAAACTGTTGCCGGAAGTGGACGCTTTCATGGGCATCGACCAGGTCGCCCAGGTCTCGGACATCGTCAAACAGGCCATCGCTCATCGCGTCGAGAAACTCGGGTCAAGCCCTCGCCTCGTCAAAAGCAGCAAAACAAAAATCGCTGCGCGCTTGAACGAGATCGATAAAAAAGGCTCCGTTTCCGGGCACGAAAAATCTGAAGCCATTCGCGGTACGGACAAGTTCGGCAAAACTAAGACCGTCGTGGCGGCTAAATCAGAGCCGTTGCTGGACGTCAATGCGCGTCCCACTTTCATTCCCGATTTTGGTACGCCGCGCTTTCGGCTGACGCCGCGCCATTTCGCCTACGTCAAAATTGCTGAAGGCTGCAATCACCCTTGCAGTTTTTGCATCATCCCGCGGATGCGCGGCTCGCACCGCAGCCGTTTGCAGGCGGACATCGTCGCCGAAGCCAAAGTGCTCATTACCGATGGTGTCAAAGAGATCAACCTCATTTCGCAGGACTCGACCTATTACGGCCTCGACCTGCGCCCCAACCATAGCCGCGCTATTTCGTCGCCGGAAAAATTCACGGCTGCGGCCAAAGCGCTTGATTCCGGCGCTACAACCATTTCTTCCTTGTTGCGCGAATTGAATTCGCTGAAAGGCGATTTCTGGATACGCCTGCTCTACACGCATCCCGCGCATTGGACCGACGAATTGATCCAAACGATCGCCGCCTGCAAAAAAGTGGCGCGTTACGTGGATATGCCGCTCCAGCATATCCATGAAAACATGCTCGAACGCATGCGCCGCGAAACCTCGCGGCAATATATTGTCGATTTGATCAAGAAGATCCGCGCGGGAGTCCCGGGCATCGCTTTGCGGACCACCTTCATCGTCGGTTTTCCCGGCGAAACGGAACAAAGCTTTGAAACCCTGCTGGATTTTATTCGCGAAACCCGGTTCGAACGCCTCGGCATCTTTGCTTACTCGCAGGAGGAGGGAACCCGTGCCGGCGCCATGAGCGGCCAGATTTCCGATAAGGAAAAACAATCCCGTCGCCAGCGTGCCATGGCTGAACAACACAGGATTGCGCGCGAAATCTCCGCCTCGTACGTCGGGTGCGAGCTTAAAGTGCTTATCGAAGGCAAAGCGGATGCCAAACAACTTAAGTCTGCCAATGTCAGCTCATGGGAGCACGGCCTGGTGCGCGAAGCCGAAACTCAAAAGCCAAAACTCAAAACGCAAAACTATTTGATCGCCCGCGGCGAAGCCGATGCTCCGGATATTGATGGGCGCATCTATGTCCGCGGCCAGTTGCCCTTGGGCCAATTCGCCAACGTCAAAATCGTCGGTCATACGGATTACGATTTGATCGCCGAGGCAATCTAAGTATTCCTCTCTGCCAGCCCGGTTTCAAAAGAGTACGTTAGGCCGTCAAAAACCGTTCAAATACTGGACGCGTCCGATTTGTTTTCCTCTCCCTGCGCTTTGCGCGGGGAGAGGACCAAGGAGAGGGGCCTTGATCTCTTTCTCTTGCTGTAACAAACCTACTTCACGAACGGCAATTCCATAATTACCGCCGCGCTCTCGCCCGCTTGCGTGCGCACCATTAGTTTATTCCCAATCTGAAACGCTTCCCGACGAACATACCCCAATGCGATATTGGCATTTAGGGTCGGAGATTTCACCGCGCTGGTCACATATCCGGCTTCTTTGCCATCGCGAAATAATTTATCGCCGCGCACTGGCAGCGTTTTCAAGTCATCTGCCAGCCGCAACCCCCGCAATTCCTTGTTCACGTGCCCGATGCTATGGATGCGATTGATGACTTCCTGTCCGATATAACAACCCTTCTTGTAACTCACCGCTCGATTTTCAATCCCGCATTCCAATGGAATATTTGTCTCGTCCATGTCCACGCCGAAGCGCGGGACGCCGGCTTCAATCCGTGCGGTCTCAAATGCTGTCTCGCCGGCGGCGTACCCGCCATTTTTTTTCGCAGCCGCCAGCAATTGCTCATTTAGCGTTGAAAGAGAATTGATGGGAACAAACACATCAAAACCCGTTTGATAATTGTAGGAGACGACGTCAGGAGTCTCTGATTTTTCATTAATTTGAGCCTCGTTACCTCGGCTCCTACCGGGGATTAAAAGCCGCGGATTGTTCACCAGGTAAATCTCCCCGAAATTTGCCTCGGAAATTTTCATGGAAGCCAGCGGCTTGTCGGGTATTTCTGAAAACAACCCCAGGCTCTTCACAACGTCTGCGGCCTTTGGCCCCTGCACGCTCAATAGCCCATAATGCGGCGTGGCATCCACAATCTGCACATCATCCGCTACGATAAATTTTTCGAGGCGGGCAATGATTTTGCTCGCCAGACCCGGCTCAAAATCCAACAGCAACTCATCCTGCAAATTGAAGACGTTCACATCGCTCTCCATTTTGCCTTTTGCTGTGACAATCGCGGCATAACAACCTTCGCCAATACCGAGCTTTTTTATATCGTTGGTGATCTGTCCGTGTAAAAATCGGACGCGGTCGTTTCCGATGAGGCAAATCCGCGAGCGAGTACTCAAATCGAAAATTCCAGCGGTTTCACGCAAGGCTCGATATTCCGGCGGCCAGTTGATTAAACCCATGTTAGCTTGCGCGGCCGAGGCGTGTGGAAGATTCATAATGAACCAAAAGAATTATTATTACAACGCACAGGCTTTGAGGAGGGCAGCCTTTACCTTTTTCAAGTCGGCTTCTGGCACAATTCCCAGGCGCTTTTCAAAACGAATGGATGGCAACGAACTGATGCCCTGGACGTTGGCAACGGATTCAGGATCGAGAAAGGGTAGATGACCTAGCGGCACTTCAAGCTCGCTGCCACGGTGTTGTCGTGTAATTGGGATGTGGATGATAAGTGAGCGTGGAGCGTCAAGTTTATCGGCAATCAGGACCACTGCCGGACGGGTTTTAGCCGCCATCCCCATGTCCACCAACCAGACTTCGCCATGGCGCGGATTCATTTGCCGTCCAGTATATCCAGTTTTTCCTGTTCAACTTCACGCGATGGAAGAATATCAACCCAGGCTTCTTCCGCCTTCTGGCGCTCGAGGAATTTCAAATAATGAAGAATTTCTCGCGCCATCGATTCTGGCTGGCGTTTGATTTCTTCAATCAATATTTCCTGCGCGCTCATATCCTAATTGTTTCATAATCCATTCAACTCGTCAATCAACTGCCTCAACCGCCCGTAATCCCGCCGGTTGAAATTGAAGGCAATGCGTGCCAGATTCAAATTGTCTTTATCCTCGATCTCATCGGGCGTCGGTTGGATAACCTCCAACTTCCCGCCGACGATGATATCGGAAAAACTTTTGTTCAACTTCGTGAGAGCGGATTCGCCCGGCGCCTGTTTCAGCCGCATCACGAGTTGTTCCCGGACAAACCGTGTCGAATGAAAATTATGGTAGAATCGCGTGATGATCTTCACCGCCTCATCCGTGCTGTCGGTGATCTGGTACAGGCTTAAATCCTCGGGCGAGATCAATCTATCTCTCAGTAAATGATCGCGAATATTTTTGTCCCAGGTTTTCCAAAAATCGCCGCCCGCCTTGTCCACCAGCACCAGCGGCATGATTTGGCTCTTGCCGGTTTGCATCAGGGTGAGAGCTTCAAACCCCTCGTCGAAAGTGCCAAAGCCGCCTGGGAAAAGTACAATGGCATCCGAATGGCGCACGAAGATGAGCTTGCGCGTGAAAAAATATTTGAATGTCACCAGCTTTTTATCTTCGGCGATGACCGGGTTGGCTGCCTGTTCCCAGGGCAGCCGGATGTTTACACCAAAACTTTTTTCCGGCCCTGCGCCTTCGTGCCCGGCCTGCATGATGCCGTTGCCCGCGCCGGTGATGACCATGAAACCGGCCTCGGCGATCTTACGCCCGAATTCGACCGCCTGCTGGTATTCCGGCGCGTCTGGCTTGGTCCGGGCCGAGCCAAAGATCGTCACCTTGCGTTTGCCGATGTACGGCGCGAAGAGACGGAACGCATAGCGCAATTCGCGTAGCGCCGTCTTGATGATGCGCACGTCCCCGGTATCACTCACGTCGGTCAGCAGCCGCAGCGCATTTCCGATGATGTCCGCCACTTCGCCTTCATTATGGCCGCCGCCTTTGTGCTGGATGAGTTCCCGGATGCGCTTCTGCAATTCCGCGTCCGCGCCGGCCTTTTCTCTTTGCTCAGTCCTTGCCTTCATGTGATTAAGAATAATTTGCCTGTAAACAAATGCAATCGCTTGATTGATGTGCTCCTTAACCTGATGAAGTTGGCAAACCTTTTAAATATGAAGGCCCGTTCGCACCCTGTCCCTTCTCCCCTTAATGGGGAGAAGGTTAGGATGAGGGGTGAGAAAATAGAAAGGCGACAATTGTTTCAAGGTGGGCATCTCTGTCGCACGAAGCTCGGCGAAGGCCCCAGGCCCGACGCCTTCATTTTCTTTGGTTCCATAATGAAAAATTAGCGTTTATTTGCGTGAATTAGCGTTTAAGAATCCGTGTTTGTCCATGTTCACTTGCCGTCGTTTGGCTATTGGCTATCGTCGATTGGCTATGTCCATCCGCTTGCCACCCGCATTAGGAATGCGTTCGCTACACTGAGGCATAATAAAGAAAAGCGCGCTCGCACGCTTACCCTCTCTCCCTGCGATTAAGCGGGGAGAGAGCCGGAGAGAGGGGCAATTAAAAAATCTATTCCAGAAAAAAATTAGCGTGAATTCGCGGTTAAGGATCCGTGTTCATCTGTGTTTATCCGTGGTTATAATAATTTTGAACATTGACATCCGGTGCGCAAAAGATAGGCTATGCGTTCCTTTGGATTATATTTTGCGGGGTCATCCCGCGTGGAAAGGAAGTGAGTTGCATTGACAGAGATTAAACTAAAAAAAGGCGAACCTGTGGATCGTGCGTTGCGGCGGCTGAAGAAAAAAGTCGACCGCGAGGGCACGCTTAAAGTCGTGCGCAGTCACCGGCATTTCGAAAAGCCGAGTGAAAAGCGCCGTCGCAAACAAAAAGTCGCCCGCTTTTCCGCGATGCTTTCCGCGCGTTACGCGGACATGTGATTTATTGTAGTTCCCGTTTTTGAACCGGGGCTTACTGCCGAAAAGCGCTTCCGCCAGCTTCCTCCCTCTCCCCTCAACGGGGAGAGGGAACGAGGGTGAGGGGTGAGAAAACAGACAGGCTCGTTCGTGGTAAGGATATTGCCCGATCATTTCCAGATTCATACTCATGTATTCCTTTTCCACCTGCTGGAATTCCCCTCGCCATACCGATGGCCGGGAAATGTTGCGCGAAATCCGCGGCCTCGGCTTCGAATACGCCGAGCTGAGCCACGGCATCCGCATCAGCCTCGTGCCCGGCATCCTCGACGCCGTGGACTCTGGCGAGATTAAGATCTCCAGCCTGCACAACTTTTGCCCCCTGCCATTGGGCGTCAACCATGCCGCGCCGAACCTCTACGAATTTTCCGACGAACGCCCTCGCCAGCGCGAACTGGCCGTCAAACACACCCTCAAGACCTTCGAACTGGCGGAACGCGTCAAAGCGCCCGCCGTCGTCCTGCACCTCGGCAGCATCGAGATGAAGGATTACACCGGTAAACTATGCGACATGCTGGAACGCGGCGAAAAACAATCGCCCAAATACCAAAAGTTGTGCGCCGAAGTCTCAAAGACTCGTGATGCCAAAAAGGAAAAATTCTTTGAACGCACCAGGGAAACGCTTCGCGCGCTCCTGCCCGAAGCCGAAAAACGCGGTCTCAAGCTGGGATGCGAAAATCGTCAGGCCCTGGAGGAGATCCCCGTCGAAAGCGATTTTCAATTCCTTTTTCGCGAACTGAAAAGCCCGAATCTCATCTACTGGCACGATTGCGGCCACGCCCAGATCAAGGAGAACCTCGGCTTCATCCATCATGTCCTGCACCTGGAATCGTTGCGCGACCGGCTTGCGGGGTTTCATGTCCACGATGTTCTCTTCCCCGCGCGCGACCATGCCGCGCCCGGCACAGGCACCATCGATTTTCTCGCGCTTAAACCATTCGTCAAACCTGAACACATCAAGGTTTTTGAATTAAGCCCATCCCTTCCCGTCGAAGCCGTCAAATGCGGCATCGCCCACATCAAAGCCGCCTGGGGCAAAGAATAACTTTGGCCAGGAATCCCAACGGGATTCAATCGTATAGCCCAGGGTTGCGAAGCTACCCTGGGTTATGTCCGTCTGATTTCACCAACTCTGAAGGAGTTGTAGCATCGATTCCTAATTTGCTTACTACTCAATCGGCATCCGCTTATTTCGCAAATACAGTTTTGAACATCAATTAAAAAGATCTGGAGAAGTCGGCAGAAAGTCAGGACTTAACATCAACTGATTTAACCTTGTATACTGCTTTTCAAGGGTCGAATCAAATGTCTTAACCCGAAACACACCAGACAACACATGGCATGTTATAAAAACGGAATTGCAGATTGCCAATGCGCCTTTACGAACCAAAAACCCGGAAGCAGAGTTTAATATACCAGCTTGGTTTGCATGAACCGCAAGACTCAATTGCCGATAATCATCGTCGTAGAATGGTAAAAGTCCTGCAATTTTTGAAATTTCTTCAATTATCTTAATGCGATTACGCGCTTTTGTGTCCAAGGGCTGTGGCGCGGAATACAATTTTCGGATTCTCTCTGCTTCCTTTTTACAGTCATTTGGAGATGGTCTCCGCGATGTTGACCACATACCTCGTTGCAACAACAGTTCCAATTTTTTGGAAAGCTCTTCGTATTCAAAAGCAATACGTTGAGGACCAAATTGATGGTCTTCCATAGCAGCCATAAGAATAAAGGCACTTTCCAGAGCCGATCGCCCAAACAACACAACTCCATACTGTTGACGATTTTCTATCAAGATTAAAGCAGCCTTTGCCATTTCATGCACATGAAGTGAGTGATAAAGCAAAAAATTAGCCAGGTCTGCCTTCTTAAGCACTTTTCCAGGTGGCTCGGTTGCAACATGATAAAGTTGCCAGAGAACATCCTTCTGTTCTGTTAGCAACGCGTAAACTTCTATAACTTCAGATTTTTGATCCACATTGATTTACCTGATTTTCAACTTCGAAATAGCAGGTTTCCTAATTAGCGTAAATGCTTTTATTGGCAAATCATAATTCGTCGTTCGGAATTTGTTTCCGGGCAACATTACACTTTCTCCAATCCATGCTTAAATCGCCTCAAGGAGATATGGATTATGACTCGAAATGGAAAAATTGCTCGGTTACCCAAACACGTCCGCGATGAACTTAATCGCCGCCTGCGCGACGGTGAAGAAGGCAAAAAACTGGTGGAATGGCTCAATATTCAAGAGAGCGTTCGGGAAGTCCTAAAAGATAAATTTGCGGGACGCGCCATCACCGAACAAAACCTGTCCGAATGGAAAAATGGCGGCTACGTGGAGTGGGTCCAGGATGAAGAAACCTGCGAACGCGTCTGTCATCTCGCCGAGCGCGCTGGAGATTTGGAGAATGCCGCCGGCGAAGCAGACATCAGCGATCTCCTCAGCCGTGTCCTCGCCGCTGAATTGGCCGATGCGGCTGCCAAATTGAAAGAAATTGCTGATTCACAAGAGCGCTGGAAGCGTTTTCGCGAGATTTTGCGCGAACTGGCCCGCTTGCGTCAGGAGGATCACCGCGCCCAGCGCGTCCAATTGGAGCGAGAACGCTGGGATAGCGAAATACACCTCCAGGAACGTGCCGATGACAAAGAGCACGAAGAGCAATTCAAGGAACGCGTTAGGAACATGCTTATGGCCCCGATGGAGAAGGACATCGTGGCCCAAGGCTTTGGTGGCGGCGAGCATGGGCGAAAAATGGCGGATTTGCTGGAGATCGTTAATTCCGGTCAATCCATGGAACAGATGAACGCCTCCCTCAAAAAATTGGCCAGGGCAAACAAACCGCCTTCGACCAAATCCGGCTCAATCCAACCCAATCCGACCGAATCCGACCCGATCCAACCGGAATCGATAGAATCGGACTCAACTCCGCCGGATTGATTCAATTTGGTAAAGTGTCGAACCATAACCATTCGAAAAACGCGGACCGCTCGCATGCCATCCTCTCCCCTCAACGGGGAGAGGAATTAAAGGTGAGGGGTGAGAATGAAATCATGACTATATATAACCCAATGCACGCAGGTAATGAGAATGTTCACTGTTGTCTCACCCCTCCTCCTGACCTCCTCCCCGTTAAGGGTAGGAGGAACAGGTTGCGTTGGACTCACCATGGAGGAGAGGGCTTGGGGAGAGGAGGTGTTTCTGACATATTTATGCCAATGACCGATTCGCCACGCGACACCGCCACCAAAATCGCCCAACGCCTCCAGAAGGCGGGCTTCGCCGCTTTTTTGGTCGGCGGCTCTGTGCGCGATTTCCTATTGGGTCGCGAACCGCAGGATTACGATATCGCCACAGATGCGAAGCCGGAGCAGGTCGAGAAACTTTTCAAAAAAACCATCGCCGTCGGCCGCAAATTTGGCGTGATGGTTGTCATCGAAAACAATCATCAATTCCAAGTGGCCACCTTTCGCGCCGAGGCCGATTACCAGGACGGTCGCCGGCCCGGCAAGGTGGTCTTTGCTAATGCCCAGGCTGACGCCGTCCGCCGCGATTTCACCGTCAACGGCCTCTTTTACGATCCCATCACAAAAACGACGCACGATTGGGTTGGTGGTGAAAAGGATCTGAGGGCCAAAATCATTCGCACTATCGGCAAACCGCAAGAGCGCTTTGCCGAAGACCACTTGCGATTGTTGCGTGCCATCCGTTTTGCCGCACAGCTCGATTTTGAGATTGAGCCAAAAACATTCGCGGCCGTCAAATCACTCGCGCCCAAAATCAAGCTTATCAGCGCCGAACGTATTCGAGATGAATTATTGAAACTCTTCCGCCCGCCTTATGCCGCGCGCGGCCTCCTCCTGCTTCGCGACAGTGGACTCCTGGAACACGTCCTGCCCGAACTCGCCGCCACCATTTCCTGCGAGCAATCGCCCGATTATCATCCGGAAGGATCTGTGTTTGAGCACATCAAGCTGATGCTCGCGCAATTGCCGCCGGATGCCGATGAGCTCCTGCCCTGGACCGTCCTCTTCCATGACATCGCCAAACCCGTGACAACTGAGAAGGACCCCAAAACCGGTTCGATCCATTTTTACGGCCACGAAAAGATCGGCGCTACTATGGCCGAAGAAATTTTGGGTCGCCTGCGTTTTCCCCGAAAACAGATCGATACGATCGCCGCCTGCGTGTTGCATCACATGCAATTCAAAGACGTCAAACAAATGCGCAAAGCCACCCTGCGCCGGTTACTGTTGCGCGACACCTTCCCGATTGAAATAAAATTGCACAAACTGGATTGCCTCGGTTCACACGGGTCGCTGGAATATTACGATTTTCTGCTCGAACAAGCCGCGGAGCTGAATAAAAAGCCGGCCATCCGTCCACCATTACTCACGGGAAGTGATTTGATCGCACTTGGCATGAAGCCAGGCCCGGCGATGGGCGCATTGCTTCATGAAATTCGCGATCGCCAATTATCGGAAGAGTTTAAAACGCCCCGCCAGGCCAAAACCTGGGCCAAAAAGCAAATCGCCGCAAACAAATAGACACATGCCCCGCGAAACCGCAGAAGCCAAAAAGACACGAGCGAAGAAGGTCATCGCCGGTTTGGAAAAAACCTATCCAACGGCGCATTGTGAGTTGATCCATGCCAACCCGCTCGAACTTCTTGTCGCCACCATTCTCTCGGCGCAATGCACTGACAAACGCGTGAACATTGTCACGGAAACCCTTTTCAAAAAATACCGTTCCGCCGCAGACTTCGCCAACGCGGACCTCGCCGAATTGGAAAACGACGTCCGCACCACCGGCTTTTTCAAAAACAAAGCGTGCAACATCAAGTCTGCCTGCCGGGACATCATGGAAAAGCACGGCGGCCAGGTTCCGCAAACGATGGAGGAATTGATCCTGCTCGGAGGCGTCGGACGTAAAACTGCCAACGTCGTTCTTGGAAACGCCTTTGACGTCAATGTTGGCGTCGTCGTGGATACCCACGTGGGACGCCTGTCCCATCGCTTCGGTTTCACGAAGCATTCCGCGCCGGAAAAAATCGAGCAGGACTTGATGTCTCTCGTGCCGCAACCCAAATGGGCCTTATTCAGCCATCTGCTCATCTGGCACGGTCGCCGCCGTTGTTTCGCGCGCAAACCCGATTGCGCGAATTGCGAAATACTCAAGCTCTGCCCGCGCATCGGCGTCAAAGAACCTCTCGCAAAATGAATAAGTTTTCAATATTTGTCCCTCATCCTTCTGTGCAGCGGCTGCCTGATTCCGCGAGGTCTTGGAGTGCGGCGGGTGAGGGGCGAGGGCACACGCCGCTTTGGAAAGGAATCAAGACGATCGAATCCAAAGCGGTGTCAGCCCTATTCCCCGCCAGCCACCGCACTCCCAGACGCTATCGCGCCTGCAAGTGCATCTTGCCCGCGCGGAAGTCATTTAGTCTAAATCGAAACCTTTGCAGCATCAGATTCGCCAAATGACCTGGTTCCTCCTCAATTCCGGGAAAGGCGACCCCGCCATCAACATGGCGTTGGACGAGGTGTTGCTTGAAAACTCTTCCAGGCTTGGCGCACCCGTCTTGCGCTTTTACGGCTGGACCGAACCCGCGGCTACCTTTGGTTATTTCCAGAAATATGCCGAAGTGGAACTCGCCACGCACCTGCGCCCTCTCATCCGCCGCACGACCGGCGGCGGCATCGTGCCACACGATGCGGACTGGACGTATAGCTTTGTCGCGCCACCCGCCCACGAGTGGTATGAGCTGAAAGCGGAAGAGAGTTATCGCCGTATCCACGAATGGATCCATGACGCTTTCGCATATTTGAAGATCGAAACTGAGTTGGCGTCCGCAGCCAAAAAAACTTTGCCCGGCCAATGCTTTGCCGGCTTTGAGAAATTCGACCTGCTCTGGCACGGGAAAAAAATCGCCGGCGCCGCCCAACGCCGGAACAAGCTCGGCCTCCTCATTCAGGGTTCTATTCAACCTCCTCCCGTTTCCCTCACGCGCGCGGACTGGGAGAACGCCATGCGCGACGCCGGCCAGAAAAAATTCAACATACATTTGGAAACCGCGGTGGCAGACCCGCAAGCTTTGTCGCTTGCGGATGCCCTGGTACGCCAAAAATATTCTCAGGATGCCTATAACCGGCGCCGTTGACCGGTTTCACACAAATTCATTATCATATCTTCCCATGGCACGGCTGGTTCTATTTGATATCGACGGCACCCTCGTCAACACGGGCGGCGCCGGCAGGAATGCTTTTGGGCACACTTTCTCGACCGCTTTTAAAACACATAACGGCGCCAGCAAAGTCAGTTTCGCCGGTCGCACCGATGTCAGCCTCGTGCGTGAAATCTTCGGCCTCCATCGCATCCCCGCCACGCCGGAAAATTTCCAGAAATTTTTCGACCACTATGCCTTCTGTCTCGATCATGTCATGCGGCAAACCGATGGGAATGCCTGCCGCGGCGTGCGCGATTTCATCCGCGACCTCCAGGCGCTCCCCGATCCGCCGATGCTCGGATTGCTCACCGGCAATATCCGCCTGGGCGCGGAAATAAAATTACGGCATTACGACCTTTGGACTCATTTTGAAACCGGCGGCTTTGCCGACGACCATGAAGACCGGAACCAGATCGCCGTGGCCGCCCTTGAACGCGGTCGCCGCATCATCGGCAACGATTTGCGTCCGGATGAAGTGGTAGTGGTGGGAGATACGCCTTTTGATGTGCGGTGCGCGGAATTTATCGGCGCGAAGATTTTAGCGGTGGCTACCGGAGGCGCAAAACATCATGAACTCAAACCCCTGGCGCCAAACTGGCTGGTACGCGATTTGACTGAGATCAGCGCGCGCGAAATCTGTCCCCGTTGACGTTCAATGGCAGCCGCAACCGCCGCCACCACACGAATGCCCGCCGCCGCCGCTGCTTTTGATTGGAGACACCCCGCCACTCGATGCTGAAGCAAAGGTGGAAAATTTCTTGGACAACTTTTTCGAGCCGCACTTCGGGCACTCCGAGTTTTTCCAATCGCTTGAGCGCACCAGCAACTCGCTGTCGCGCCCGCACTGTTCACAATGGAATTCGTATATTGGCATATCCTATGACTGACTGGCCCGCCTTCATTCACCTGCGGTGAATTACGGCGCGGCACTTTTCGCAAAGCGAAAAGTGGTGGAGGCGGCGGGAGTTGAACCCGCGTCCCTGGCAAAATAACCAGCCGCGACTACATGCTTAGCCCGGGGAATTTTTTCTGCTATGCGATGGCGCCCGGGCTCGAGTCGCACTGCCTAGTCCGCATGAGATTTTCTCGGCGCGCCGCGCGCGGTCTCCGCGTTACGCCATGCCTGCTATAGCGTTCGTCCGGCGTAGCAGGTGTCCACCGGCGAACGTCGCAGCACGTTAGGCCGCGAGAGCTAATTCTTGGTTAGCAGTTTTGTTTTGATCGATTTTTAACGGGGCCAACGATCATCCCCGGCATGCCGCCTCTGGCGCATTCATCAGGTCGAAACCAGTGCGCCCCCAACATTTCGGCAACAATATAATCCATTAACCCCTCGGTTGGGTCAAGTCCCTAAAAGTCTCCACACGCTTGTTTTCTGCATCTTTCATTGCAAATTGCACCTGAAACCCACGCCATTCGTTCTGGTTCTCATAATTTTTCACCTTTTACCCTTCTTTTTAGCGGCACATTCAATGCTCAAAAATCTCCATGATGGAGAAGTATTCGACAAAGGGTGTGCAGGGAAATTATGACCAATGAGCTTCCACAAAAATTTTGGCGGCAATTCTGCGAGCGGCTCAGTGAAACCTATCGCGGCGCGGTGAGCATTCGGTTCGCCGGCCCAAACCGGGGAAAAAAACTGGTGACGGAAGAAGCGCCGTTGCGTTCCATCACGTTGCAGCAGCAAAACGAATGCAGTGACGCCCTCGTGATTGAGGCCGGGGGATTCGACGAACGGATCTTGCAGCATCTGATCGTCGAGCCGATCCGCATCGTGTTATGGCAGGACAACGAAAGCGGTCGCTATAACCACCTGCAAATCCTTGCCGAAGCCGGCACCACGGAGATCGATTTTCATCCCGGCCTGGATTCCGGAATTTTGGAACGGATGGCGGCGTGATTGCCCCGCCGGTTCACAAACGGAATTGAGTTGCCACTCCCGGCAATTCGCGGTGTTATAGCTGTATGCGCCGCAAGAACGCCTTTACGCTGATTGAGCTGCTTGTGGTCATTGCCGTTATCGGCATCCTGGCGGCATTGCTGTTGACGGCGCTCTCCGCGGCCAAACGAAAGGCGCAACAGAGCGCCTGCCTGAGCAACGTCAAACAACTCACGCTGTGCAGTTATCTTTACGCGACCGACACCGGCACGCATGCCAACTACGATGACAATCCCCAGACCTTTTCACTTTGGATGGGGAATCCGAACCTTTCCAACCAGCTCAAGATTTTGGTTTGCCCATCCACGCTCCAGTCAACGTCAGGCGGCCCTGGTCCGGGAGCAGCGGATATGCCCTGGGTCTGGAATAATCCGCCCAGCCCGAATACTTATACCGGCAGCTATGCTCTGAACGGCTGGCTCTACAGCAAGACCATGTACAGCGCCACGGACAATCCGCTATTCATGATGAATAAACAGTCCATGATCCAAAAACCTTCGGAGACGCCGGTGTTCTGCGATTCCATGTGGGTGGATTGTTGGCCGCTGGAGACCAGCCCTCCGAGCACCGATCTTTACAACGGCAATTTCACTGACGAAGGAATGGCGCGCTGCACCATCGCCCGCCATGGTGGCGTCATCCCGGCCAAAGCCTCGCAAAATTTTGACACCACCCAGAGAATGCCCGGTGCTATCAATGTCGGGATGGCCGACGGCCACGTTGAACTCGTCAGACTGGAAAATCTCTGGCAACTCTCCTGGCACTTGAATTGGCAGACGCCCGCGACCAGGCCGCAATAGGAATGGCTTCGCGCTGTTGGCGCATCAGTGAAATCGCTTCAAAAAAGCTGATGGCGAGAGCGCCGGAATCGGCGAATGTTTGAAATCACGCTCGTTTCGCGTAATGATGAAAGCCGCTTTCCAGGCCATGGCCGCCGCCACTTGTAAGGCATCTTCAAGGTCACCGATGCCCAATTTCAAGCATGAGCGGGTATGATGAGCGTCTCCACAACAAATCTCGAAATCTTCTATCACTCTTTCGCGAACGAACGCAAGAAACGGCTTCCTGAATATGTAGAAGCCGTTCGCAAGCGTATGCCCGGCTATCGCAGCAGCAATCGTCCGGCGTTGCGCCAATCGGCAAATCTGCTGGCTGGCGGCATAATGGGGCTGACGGCGCTCGTAAACGTCAATAATGACGTTAGCATCCACCAATATTCTCATGCGTGTTTTTTGCGAAGATATTCGTAACGCGCATCGCCCGGACGCGGGATGGGACGACCTACTTTAGGCCAATAATGCTCCGTTTCCAGTTCCGTCCGGCTGGCAAGGATTTGTTTCTCGACCAGAGCGGAAAGGCTTGTGCCATGCAGGGCCGCCAATTTTTCGCCAACGGCAATTGCTTTTTCGGAAAGCGTCAGGTTTTTGCGAATCTTCATTATGCGCATAATCGCACTTAGATGCGCATTGTCAAGACCCGAAGATCTCCTCGATCTTTAATTTAAACAGCCGCGCAATCTTGAAGGCCAGCGGCAGGCTCGGATCGTATTTTTCCGTTTCGATGGCATTGACGGTTTGGCGTGAGACGTCAAGTTTGTCGGCCAAATCGGATTGCGACCATTCCTTCGTCGCGCGCAATTCGCGCAGACGGTTTTTCATTTATACCTCCGCCAGGAGAAAAACAGGCCGATGAAGTAGTAGATCAGGACCATGTAAAACGCATATTCCGCGTGAAATTCCGGCGTGCCCATATTGCGCAGGAATGAGTAACTGAAACAGGTATAGCCCGTGGCTACTCCTGAAAACGCCATGGCTTCCGTGAAAATTTTACGCTTCATCTCGTCCACGACCGAGATAGAACGGACCGTGAGGGCGGCGAGACAGATGATGGGCGCCACCGGCAGCAGGATCAGCCAATATCGATACGGTGATTGGTCCGAATAAAAATGTTTGAAGGCAACCAGCCCCAGCGCATAGGCAGCAAAAGCCGCAACGGACCACAAGTTGTACCTTCGGCATTCTTCTTTCATATAGTTTGATTTTATTGGGCCGGACTTTGCGGCGTGGAGTTGCCGAAAGCAGCATGCGCCAGGCGATTGCTCTCATCCTCTGCGCGCCAAAGGGCGTCCTCTTCGCGGCGGCGTTCGTCCTCGGTACGACGGCGCTCATCTTCGATCCGGCGTTGGTCGTCTTCCGCTTTGCGGTGCGCATCCTCAACCTGGCGGCGCGTCATTTCTGCTTTTCGCTCGTCCTGGGCCGACATCGGCTGTTTGGAACAGGATGCCAATAGCGAAGCAAATATCATGAGCCCGATGAATAATGTATTTTTCATTTGTAGCGGCGGTTGAAAATGGTGAATCCCATGCAGAAAAGGACCCACGTCAGCGCGACGATAAATGAGCAGTTGGAGAACGGCATCCGTTCGAGCGCCTGCAACCGGCTCAAATCAAAAATATTTTCAAAAATACCGGCGCGGTCCATCAGTTGAGACCACGCGGCGGCAAGAAAAAGATAGGTGACTGTGGCAAACCCGAACGCGGTGAGAGTGATCTTGCGATGTAATTCGTCCATCCCGCGGATCCATTGCACGACGCCCCGGACGTAAAGCAGGGCTGCGGCAATGGGGATCAGCGCGATGATTATCCGCAAAGCGATCGGCCACTCGGGGTGGTGCGCCATAAGATACGAGCCGGGCACATCCGTCAGATAGACCAGCATCATCCAACCGGCGCCGGCTTTAAAGCAGTCCCTCAACGAATAGGGTTTGCCTGTCCACAGTCCGATTTCATCGGGAATATTCGGTTTAGTATTCATACTGGAGTCAGTGTAAAGCATCCTTGTCATGTGTCAAGTATTCTTTACATTTAATTTTAACAAAAACGCGGCTGGAATCGCTTCCAGCCGCGTGTGAAATCCTCCTAACCCGCTTCGTTTAGTAATCCATTCCGCCCATGCCGCCGTGGCCGCCGGGCATCGGGGCCGCCGGTTTATCCTTCTCCGGCGCGTCGGTGATGAGGCATTCGGTCGTGAGCAAGAGACCCGCGATGCTCGCCGCGTTCTGCAGCGCGCTACGCGTGACTTTCTTGGGATCAACGATGCCAGCTTTCACGAGATCTTCGTATTCGCCGGTGGCCACGTTGTAGCCTTCGTTGCCCTTGGCTTTCTTGACCGCTTCCACGATCACGCTGCCTTCCACGCCCGCGTTGGCGGCGAGGGAACGCAACGGCGCTTCGACAGCGCGTTTCACGATGCCGATACCGATGACTTCGTCTTCATTGGCGCCTTTGACGCCTTCGATGGCTGACACACAGCGGATCAATGCCACGCCGCCGCCCGCCACGATGCCTTCTTCGACAGCCGCGCGGGTCGCGTGCAACGCGTCTTCCACGCGCATCTTCTTTTCCTTCATTTCGGTCTCGGTCGCGGCGCCGACATTGATGACGGCTACGCCGCCGGCGAGTTTCGCGAGGCGTTCCTGCAATTTTTCACGATCGTAATCGCTGGTCGTCTCTTCGATCTGGCGGCGGATCTGGTTCACGCGGCCCTGGATATCGCTGGACTTGCCATTGCCTTCGACGATGGTCGTGTTCTCTTTGTCCACGACCACGCTCTTGGCGCGGCCGAGGTCGGAGAGTTCAACGCTCTCGAGCTTGATGCCGAGGTCTTCGGTGATGAACCGGCCGCCGGTGAGGACGGCGAGGTCCTGCAGCATTTCTTTGCGGCGGTCGCCAAAGCCGGGGGCCTTGACGGCGCACACATTGATCGTGCCGCGGAGTTTGTTGACCACGAGAGTGGCCAGCGCTTCGCCTTCCACTTCCTCGGAGATGATGAGGAGCGGTTTGCCGAGCTTGGCGGTCTTTTCGAGGATTGGCAGCAGGTCTTTCAAGCTGCTGATCTTTTTCTCGTAGAGCAAGACGTAGCAATCTTCAAGCTTCGCTTCCATGGTGTCGGCGCTGGTCACGAAGTACGGGGACAAATAACCTTTGTCGAACTGCATGCCTTCGACCACGTCGAGCGTCGTCTCGATGGACTTGGCTTCTTCCACGGTGATCGTGCCGTCTTTGCCGACCTTGTCCATGGCATCGGCGATCTTGTCGGCGATGTCATAGTCCCAGTTCGCGGAAACGGCCGCGACCTGCTTGATCTCTTCCTTGTCCTTCACCTTTTTGGCGATCTTGTCCAACTGGCCGACCGCGGCTTCCACGGCCTTGTTGATGCCGCGCTGGATGCCGATGGGATTTGCGCCGCTGGTCACAAACTTGAGGCCTTCGCGATAGATGGCTTCGGCCAGGACCGTGGCGGTCGTGGTGCCGTCGCCGGCGGTATCGCTGGTCTTGCTGGCCACTTCGCGCACCATCTGGGCGCCCATGTTTTCATAAGGATCTTCCAATTCGATCTCCTTGGCCACAGTGACACCGTCTTTGGTGACCGTGGGGGAGCCGAATTTTTTGTCGATCACCACGTTGCGGCCTTTAGGCCCGAGCGTGGCGACGACCGCCCTGGAGAGCTTGTTGACGCCGCGCAGGATGGCCTGGCGCGCCTGTTCGTCGAATATTATTTGTTTTGCTGCCATAGATTTGGTTAAAAGTTAAATGTTATAGGTTGAAAGTTATTCCAGCACCGCGAGGATGTCGTCCGAGGAAAGGATCTTGTATTCCTTGCCGTCGATCTTGATTTCCGTGCCGCCGTATTTGGAGACCAACACGCGCTCGCCTTTTTTGACTTCGAAAGCGATCTTTTTGCCATTGTCGTCGGTCTTGCCCGTGCCGAGCGCGACCACGATGCCTTCCTGCGGTTTTTCCTTGGCGGTATCGGGAATAATGATGCCGCCCTTTTTCACTTCTTTTTCTTCGACTGGTTCGACCAGGATACGGTCGCCAATCGGTTTTACGTTTAGTGCCATAGTTTGTTTTTTTATGTTTATGTTTAGTTGTTCAGTTTAAGCAAATCCCGCCCTCCAACGCGAGCGGGAAAATTCATTTAACAGGCTGTCTCCAAATGTCCGCGAGGTTGTGGAGTGCGATGGCTGGCGGGGAACAGGGCTGACACCGCTTTGAATGCGCGGGTACGACGATTTTGAAAGCGGCGTGTGCCCCCACCCCGCACCCGCCGCACTCCAAGACGCTATCGCGCCCTCGTCAGCCCAATCTATCTGCGTTGATGTCATTTTAGTTTTTGAATCCCGTCGCACGGGCGGGAGAAAAATTCATTTGTTGTTCGAGCGTATCCGGACTGGCGCCAATTCGTAGCGCCGTAGGCGCGGCATATTTATAGTTAACACCCTCAAAAAATCACCTAGCTCCGTAGGAGCGGCATCTCTTTGCCGGTCAAAACGGAATATGACGCTCCTACGGAGCTTGAGATCATGATTCGAACGGTTTTCTACAAATATGCCGCCCCTACGGGGCTGGCCCAGGGGCGCGAGGAAAACGTCGGAACAAAAATTCCGCAGCCCTTTCAGGGCTGTGACAAAATGGGACGCTGACCGGGGGTGGCGGCCTTCGGCCTTACCCCCGGCTAATTTCCGGCAAGCTTTCAGCTTGCTCAAAATGTTTTGCGTCGATTTCATTTTGGTTTCAATGCCCTGTTGCATTAAGGGCATTATTGGCTGCAAGACAATGATCGTGAAGATGTCCAAAAGAATAGACGTCTTCTTTCTTCTCAATTACTGGAAGGTTCCCAAGTATAGCTTTCAGTTCTCCTAAATATTTTTCCCAAAGACCGGTTTCATCCAATAAAATCCGTAAATAATGGAGCCGATTTTCCTTTTGCTGACGCAACTCATCGGGGACATTTTTCATTGCATCTTCAAAAGATGGTAAATTAGGACGTAATTTCCGAAGCCTTTCACAAACAGTGAGGAAAAAATTTTGCTCGGGTTCTTCAACTTGGTCAATTTGTGATGAGGTTTTCATAATTATTAGTTGTTTCTGTTGTTACCATCTGTCTCTAATTTTATTGCATCGAGCTTCTTATCTTTTTGAAAACCATCGCAAATCCAAAGCCAGAGCCAAATTGCTGGCCAATAAAGCCAAATAATTGCTCCGGCGATACTTTCAAATACGGTTTTGTTTGTCGGTCCACAATTTGCGATCGCCATAAAAATTGCCGCCAATGAGACTCCATAAATTATAATCAATAATCGGAACCAGCCGCGTGGCATTTGCCGAAAGCGCTTTATCACGGATGCAAACCACGCTGGTGCAATTTTCATTTTGGAATTTTAATCATTTTTTCTCATCCACCACTTCGGCGTCGATCACGCCTTCGTCCTTTTTCTTGTCATCGGACGGGGCGGTGCCGCCCGGGTTGTCGGTGGGGCCGCCGGCCTGTCCGCTTTGGGCGGCTTTATCAGCCTGCGCCTTGGCGGCGGCGGCCTTATAAAGCTCCGCGCTCGCGGCCTGCCAGGCCTCGTTCAATTTCTCCGCCGCAGCCTTGATGGCGGCGGTGTCGCTGCCTTTCAACGCCTCTTTCACGGCATTGACAGCAGTTTCAATCTTGCCCTTGTCATCGGCCGAGAGCTTGTCGCCGTTGTCCTTGAGCATCTTCTCGGTGCGATAGACCGCGCCGTCCGCTTCGTTGCGAACTTCGACTTCTTCCTTCTTGGCCTTGTCCTCGTCGGCATGGGCCTCAGCGTCCTTGCGCATCTTCTCGACTTCATCCTTCGAGAGACCGCTGCTGGCGGTGATGGTGATCTTCTGTTCCTTGCCGGTGCCCAGGTCTTTGGCGCCGACATGGAGGATGCCGTTGGCATCGATGTCGAACGTTACTTCGATCTGCGGCACGCCGCGCGGGGCCGGCGGAATATCGGTCAATTGGAACTTGCCGATGGTCTTGTTGTCCCGGGCGAACTGGCGTTCACCCTGGAGCACATGGATCTCCACGCCGGGCTGGTTATCGCTCGCGGTTGAGAAAATCTCCGATTTGCGCGTCGGGATGGTTGTATTGCGCTCGATCAATTTCGTAGACACGCCGCCGAGCGTTTCGATGCCCAGCGAGAGCGGGGTCACGTCGAGCAACAGCACGTCTTTCACTTCGCCCTTGAGCACGCCGCCCTGGATGCCGGCGCCGATAGCGACGACTTCATCCGGGTTCACACCCTGGTGCGGGGGCTTGCTGACGAGAGTTTTGGCCACTTCCACCACGCGAGGCATGCGGGTCATGCCGCCGACGAGCACCAACTCATCGATCTTGCTGGCTTCGATGCCCGCGTCGCTCAAGCAGGCTTTCACCGGCTTGATGGTGCGCTCGAACAAACTGTCCGTGAGCTGCTCCATTTTCGCGCGCGTCAAACTCTTCTGGATGTGCTTGGGGCCGCTGGCATCCGCCGTGATGAACGGCAGGTTGATGTCGTATTGTTGCGCGGACGACAGCGCGATCTTGGCCTTCTCAGCCTCTTCCTTGATGCGTTGGAGAGCGTCCGGCTGCTTGCGCAAGTCCATGCCGCTTTCTTTTTTAAATTCGTCGAGGATCCAATCCATCAAAGTATTGTCCCAGTCATCACCACCCAGATGGGTGTCACCGTTGGTGGCTTTGACTTCAAAAACGCCGTCGCCAATTTCCAGCACGGAAATGTCGAACGTGCCGCCGCCCAAATCGTACACGGCGATCTTCTCATCCTTTTTCTTGTCGAGACCGTACGCAAGCGAAGCCGCGGTCGGCTCGTTGATGATGCGGAGGACTTCCAGGCCCGCGATGCGCCCGGCGTCTTTGGTGGCCTGGCGTTGCGAATCGTTAAAATATGCGGGGACGGTGATGACAGCTTGCGCCACTTTTTCGCCGAGACGCGTTTCGGCGTCGGCTTTGAGCTTGGCGAGGATCATCGCGGAGATTTCCGGCGGGGAAAATTGCTGCGCCTTGCCGTTGACTTCCACTTCAATCGCCGCGTCGCCATTGGAGGCTTTCACGACCTTGTAAGGGACGCGTTTGACCTCTTCACCGACTTCCTCGAACTTGCGGCCCATGAAACGCTTCACGGAATAGATCGTATTGCGCGAATTGGTGACGGCCTGGCGTTTGGCGGCCTCGCCGACGAGACGTTCACCGCTCTTCGTGAAGGCCACCACGCTGGGCGTGGTGCGCTTGCCTTCGGAATTCTCGAGCACCAGCGGTTCCCCGCCTTCCATGACCGCCATGCAGGAATTCGTCGTGCCTAAATCAATGCCTAAAACTTTTGCCATAAAATCGTTTTTCGTTAATTGTTAACTTCGTTTGGGATTCTTAAAAGCAACGTCGATGCCGACCTTGGAAATTTCTGAAAACCTTAAAAATTAAGGGAAATTTGAAGATTATGAGATTGCTTGAGCCATGAACAACCTGCGCCAAAGTGCCGCAATGACACAGTTTGGGTGGGCAGTGGCACAATGTTTCCTGGTTTGATTCACTTGGACTGGGTTGGATTTGGTCGGACTGACTCGGATTGAGGCTGTCGAGAGAATTTTGAGTTGAGATATAAGCACCTCCTCTCCCCATCCCTCTCCTCCATCGGCGATGGAGGAGAGGGGGTAACCCCTCCGGAAATGACTAATTCCTAAATCATAATGACTAATTGAATCATCGGTGTACGAGACAGTATTAAAATGCATATCAATGGTCATTTTGTTGTTATTTGGGGGGGGTGAATGGCTGAAATTTGGCTTCGTTTTTGCGAGGGCATTTTACGAGGGTGAGTTTCATTAGTAATTATTGATAAGGCGTTTGTAATCAAAAATGGGCTGAAATAATTTGGCTTTGTTTTCTCATTTTTGGGTATGGGGTAGATATGGATCTGTCAGAAAAAGATAATGTGGTCGGCAAGTTGCCGACCACAACGGGCTGGTAGCCCGTTCCCCCCAGAACAGGAAGGAAATCCAGAAACTTGTTGCGGCTCCTACTCGAAAATGTCTGCTCCTTTCGCATGACATGATTTAAGCAGGAAATGAGGGAATCGTAATGTTGTCCGGAAACAAATTCGTATAATTGAATTTTGGAATTTCTCTGGATGTTGGAATTCTTGGAATTTGGATGTTCCGCGCTTCCTTTCGCAATCGGAAATCGGCAATCCTAAATCGAAATTCTCCTTCACTTACTCCCCGGCTTCGTCGCCGGCAACGCCTTTAGGTCTGGCGGCAACTTATCGGCCTCGAACGCCTCCACCTGTAACGCCAGCAAACTCACGAACGGCACACCGAACTTCACCATGCCATTCGAACGATCCACGATCGCCGCTACGCCGACCACATAACCACCGTTCGCATGGACGATGTCGATCGTCTCCTGCACTCGTCCGCCCTTGGTCACCACGTCCTCCACCACCAGGATCTTTTCGCCTTTCTCGATCTTGAATCCGCGCCGCAATACCAGTTTGCCTTCCTCTTTTTCCGGGAAGATGAATCGCGCGCGCCGTTGCCGCGCCACTTCCTGGCCGATGACCAATCCGCCGATGGCCGGGGCGATCACTGTGATTGTCTCAAACTTCTCGACTTTCTTCGCCAGCGCGGCGCCGAGCTTTTCCACCACCGGCATCTGTTGGAGCGCGAGGGCGCATTGGAAAAATTGGCGGCTATGCAACCCGCTGCGGAGGATGAAATGACCCTCGAGCAATGCGCCCGAGTCCCGGAAAACCTGCAATACTTCGTCTTGCGTCATGCCTCCAGCTTAAATTCAAAGTCCAAAGTTCAAAGCCCAAAATTACAAAGTTCGGAGGGTAGCTCTGCGAGTCCTCATAAACTCTATGCAAAAAAAATCCGGCGTTATCGGCTTTTGAGGTCCAATAACGCCGGTGTTTGGTCCGTGGGTTTTATCCCATAACGGACCGAATTGTCATTTAATGACCGTGATGATCCCCATGATCTCCCTGGTCCATATCGTGATCATGATGATCGCCCTTGTATGGCGCATAATTATGATGCGCGTCGTAACGATACTTCTCGTTTACAATGGCATGGGAACGCCAATCGGCGTGTGAACCCACCCAGATGTGGAACCGCGCCATGTGTGGTTGATCCATCGGAACCCACATGTCGCCGGGGCCAAGGTAATAATATTGATCACCCACCATGCCCACATATTCATTGCCGTCCCAAGCATAACTGTCAGGGACCACGACTACAGCCGTCGGGGGCGCTGGCGCGGGCACTACCACCACAGGCGGCGGTGGCGTGGGGACACCCACCTGGATTTGAACACCTACACCCGGCCCTGCCAATACCGGCATAGCCATGATACTTGTCGCTGCCATCAGGATGGCAATTTTCGATTTAGTTTTCATGCCTCCCTATCAGCTTTAAGCGTGCCGCCACTTTTTATGCGAAAAACCGATAGAATTTCACATGCGATTTGCAACCTGCATTGCGTTTGGCCAAGATGGCAACATCTATTGCGATTGGGTTGCTCTGACAAGAAGACCGCGTCGCCTCACCAAAAGTTTTCGATTCTTAATTCCATCCGCGCTTGCCGGAAGGAACATTGCCCCGTATATTTCCGTTGCAGCCGGAATTTTTATGACTACGGGACAAAAACCTCCAACCCCCAACAATGTTCTCTGTGTCATCATGGGTGGCGGACAGGGGGCGCGCCTGTTTCCCTTGACCAAAGACCGCGCCAAACCCGCCGTGCCGCTTGCCGGCAAATATCGCCTGGTGGACATCCCCATCTCCAATTGCATCAATTCCGGGATGCGGCGCATTTACATTCTCACGCAGTTCAATTCCGCGTCGCTGCACGGGCACATTTCGCGCACGTATAAATTCGACCAGTTCACCCGCGGTTTTGTGGAGATCCTGGCCGCGCAACAGACCCCGACCAACACTTCCTGGTATGAAGGCACCGCCGACGCCGTGCGGAAAAATCTCGTGCACTTCATGAACCACGATTTCGACTACCTGCTCATCCTGAGCGGCGACCAGTTGTATCGCATGGATTATCGCAAACTCCTGGACCAACACGTCGAATGCCAGGCCGACATCACCGTGGCCACCATGCCGGTCGGGCGCAAGGAAGCGCAATCATTCGGCATCATGCAGATCGCCGAGGACTATCGCATCACCCGGTTTGTGGAAAAACCCAAGGACCCCGCCGTGCTCGATTCCCTCCATTTGCAGCCGGATTGGATGAAAAAGATGGGGATCGCCGATGGCGAGGAAAAATTCCTGGGTTCCATGGGCATTTATGTTTTTAACCGTAGCCTCATCGAGGAGATGCTCGATAATCCGCTCTCGGACTTCGGCAAGCACATCATTCCGCACGCGATCAACACCCACAATGTCCGCGCCAATATTTTCCAGGGATACTGGGAGGACATCGGGACCATCCGCTCGTTTTTTGAGGCGAATCTCGACCTTGTTTCGGAACTGCCGCGCTTCAATTTCTTTGACATGAACGCGCCGATTTTTTCCCGCCCGCGCTACCTGCCGGGTTCCAAGATCAACGGCGCGCAGATCGATCACGCTGTCATTTCCGACGGATGCATCATCACCCGCGCACACATCAAAAACTCCATCATCGGCCTGCGTACTGTCATTGGCTCCGGCACGCAACTGAACCGCGTCGTCACGCTGGGCAGCGACTTTTTTGAAACCGAGATTTCCGCGAAACAAAACGTGGAACACAGTGCGCCGCATCTGGGCATTGGTGAAAACTGCCATATCGAAAACGCCATCATCGACAAAAATGCGCGCATCGGGAATGGCGTAAAAATATCTCCCGCCGGCAAACCGGACAGCGTTGACCATGAGCTTTATTATGTCCGCGACGGCATTGTCATCATTCCCAAGAACGCCGTGATCCCGCACGGGACGGTGATTTGAGAGCTGGCGCGATTTCAATTTGGCATTCCCCCGTAAACCGGTTAACATAGGGTAATGAGAAATCGCTACACTGCCGTGGTTCAGCGCGATGGCAAATGGTTTATCGCTTTCTGCCCGGAAGTGCCCGAAGCCAACGGACAGGGGAAAACCCGCGAGGAATGTTTGGAAAGCCTTGCCGCCGCGATTGATCTCATCCTGGACTATCGCCGCGAGCAGAGCCTCGAAAAGGCGCCCCGCGGCGCCGAGCAAACCTCGGTCCTGGTCTGATGAAACGTCGAGACCTTCTCCGGCATTTGCAAGCCCATGGGTGTCGAATCGAACGGGAAGGTGCGAAACATTCCCTCTGGGTGAATCCCGCCACTGGCGCAGTGGAGTCCGTTCCTCGTCATGTCGAGATTGGTAAATATCTTTCCCGTAAAATCTGCCGCACCCTTTCCGTGCCCGAACCACGAGGAGCATGATGTGTCGCCCATTTACTTTCCCCTGCCGCGCTGATACAACTTTCATGTGCTCAGTGACGCAGCCATCTGGAAAAATCTCAATTCGCCGCGCCAATTATTTTTGATCGCCGGGCCGTGTGCTATCGAGAGCGAAAAGCTTTGCCTGCAAGTGGCGGCGGCCATGCAAAAGACCTGCCGCAAGCTCGGCATCTTTTACGTCTTCAAAGCCAGTTTTGACAAAGCCAACCGCACTTCCGGCAAATCGTTTCGCGGCATCGGGTTGGGGCGCGGGCTGGAAATTTTGGCGAAGGTCCGCGCGGAATTCGGTGTGCCCGTGCTCACTGACATCCATAGCGAAGCCCACGCCGCCGTCGTTGGCGAAGTGGTGGACATCCTCCAGATCCCGGCGTTCCTCTGCCGCCAGACGGATTTGATCGAGGCCGCCGCCGCAACGGGCCAGATCGTTAACATCAAAAAAGGCCAATTCCTTTCCCCGCCGGAAATGGGCCAGGTCGTGCAAAAGACGCGGGCCTCGGGCGCGCATAAAATTCTCCTGACGGAACGCGGCACAACCTTCGGCTACAACAATCTTGTGGCCGACATGCGTTCGATCCCCATGATGAAATCGTTCGGCTGCCCGGTCATCTTCGATGCCACGCATTCCGTGCAATTGCCCGGCGGCGGCGGCGACCGCTCCAGCGGCCAGCGGGAATACGCCCCGGTGCTGGCCCGCGCGGCGCTGGCAGCGGGAGCTAATGGCCTGTTCATCGAAACGCATCCGCGCCCGGACAAAGCCTTGAGCGACGGGCCGAACATGATCCCCTTGGCGCAGATGCCCGCGCTCCTCAAAAGCTTTCTCAAAATTTTCAACGCGACCCGCTGAAAATGCCAAAATCAATCTCACCCCCGCTCAAAGAGAAACTCGCGCGCATCAAATTGTTCCTTTGCGACGTGGACGGCGTTTTGACCGACGGCTCCATCTTTATCGGCGGCGAGCGCGAGATAAAGCGCTTCAATATCCGCGATGGACTGGGCTTGGTCCTCGCGCGGCGAGCTGGATTGAAAATCGGTTGGGTTTCCGCGCGGCCTTCGGAAGCCACCAAACTGCGCGCGGACGAACTGAAGATCCATTTTCTTATCCAGCAGGGCGATAAAATCACCAAATCCGTGGCCATCGAAAATCTTTTGGCGGCGGAAAAGCTATGCTGGGAAGACGTTTGCTTTGTGGGAGACGATGTTGTGGACATCGGACCGTTGTCAAAAGCGGGACTCGGTGTAGCCGTGGCCGATGCCCGTCCGGAAGCCAAAGCGGCTGCGGACATGATCACGCGATCCGATGGCGGGCGCGGCGCGGTGCGCGAAACAGTCGAAATGATTTTGCAGGCGCAGAACAAATGGGATGACGCCATTGCCATGTATCGGCAGTGACTTTTGACTTGTGACCAGCGACCATGAAATGATTCAACGGGGGATAAATAAAGATTCCCGCGGTCATGAACGGATCGCTGGAAATCTTGTCATCCATATATCCAGCGCCATCATTTTGTTATTCTTGTTATCCATGACCAAAGCACTTGCGCAACCCGCCTTTTCGGGCAGTGCCACGGATTTTACGTCGTTGGAATACTATCCGCCGCCCAATCAGGCGCAGGTGAAGGCGCGTTTGTCCGGGGCGGAGGCCGACCCGCAGCCGGGCGGATTGCTGCTCATCAAAAAATTCCAATTGCAACTCGTCAATACCAACGGTGAAATACAAGCCATCGCGAATGCGCCCGAATGCACCTATGATACGGTCCATGGGTTGGCGTATTCCCCGGGGCCTTTGTTCCTGCAAAATGGCGATGGAAAAATCCGGGTGCAGGGCACGGGATTTATATGGCGGCAGGCGGATTCATTTCTTGCGGTTTCAAACCAAAAAACCACCTTCGAAAATGGCATGGTCGCCCCGGTGACCGGTAATAATAAGAAATGAATATGAGGTCTGAATTTCATAAAAAAAAGCTGGATGACTTGCTGGCTTTTTCTCCTCCCTCTCCGCGGGGATTAAGGATAAGATCTGCCCGGAAATTTTTGCGCGTTTTTTATAAACACCTCCTCTCCTCGTTCCTCTCCTCCAACATAGTTGGAGGAGAGGATGACCATGTGAACGCCTTTCGCTTGTTGATGACACGTCTCAATTCCTGCGTCCGCATTGTCAGGAACATTCTAAAGTCGGACGCGCCCGATTTGTTTCCTCTCCCTGCGCTTTGCGTGGGGAGAGGACCAAGGAGAGGGGTTTTTATCTCTGATCATGAGATTTTGTTCGGATGTCTTAAGATTGGTGCTGTTATCATTTTGTTCTTTGGCCTTGCGCCGGTAACGCGCGCGCAATCCAATTCCATCCCCACGCCCAACGGTCCGGCGACCATTTCGTCTGCCGTCGGCTATTTTGACATGAATTCACGCACCGCCACCTACGTTGGCAATGTTCGCGTGGATGATCCGCAGATGAAGTTGCAATGCGAATGGCTCGCCGCAACCCTGCCGTCCTCCGGGCGCGTCAACCATATCGTGTGCGAAACGAATGTCGTGATCGATACCGACCAGAACGGCCAGACCAACCACATCACCGCCGACAAAGCTGTTTATGATTTTGCCGTGCAAAGCGGCGTGACCAACGAAACTATCACCTTCACCGGTACCCCGCGCATCGACAACGCCCAGGCCGTCATTACCGGCGAACCCATCATTTGGGACCGCGCTACCGGGGAATTCACGGTGAAGGGTGAAAAGATGCTCTTCAAACAAGGCATCGGCGCGATGACCTCGCTGACCAACGGGCCGTCAAAACCGCAGTGAATAACAACCCTCTGTAAGTCGTTATAATAAAGCAAATTGTCTAATATTGACGCATTCAGAAATAAATTTCGGAATAATCCCTAATTATTGATATTATGGATCATGGGTTTAAACCTGTTGTTGACATGCCATGTAACTGGTGCCAATGTATTGACATCAAAGCTGCCGCGCCTCTGCATGCAAGCGCAATTCGGCGGCTCTTTTTTTTGCTTGGCCAACATCCTTTTTGAAATGGGGTAGAAAATGATTTATGCCAAAGATGCCCTCTGTCTAGAAGACCAGGCTGATTTGCTATTAAAGCGGGGACTGGTTGCGAATCGGGACGAATTGGTTTTGCGGTTGAAGGTCGTCAATTATTACCGTTTGAGTGGATATCTCTACCCTTATCGTCTGCAAGACGCCGCCGGCAAAGCCACCGATAATTTCATATCTGGCACAAAGTTCGATATTGTCTGGCGGCGTTACAATTTTGATCGACGATTGCGAATTATTTTACTTGATGCCATTGAGCGAATTGAGGTCTCCGTTCGTACCCGTTTAGTTTTCCACTTTGTTATGATGTATGGTCCGTTTGGTCATCTCGACGAAAAGAATTTACCAGGATTTAAAAAGTCTGGGTTCTGGAAAAAATGCTGGCGAAATATTAAGTCACTCGCTTGCTTGAAAGGGATCACCAGGTCAGACCATGCCCAGTGGTTGGGCAAAATGAATCGCGAGAAAAATCGGGCTAGAGGCGAGGTGTTCGTGAAGCATTTTGTTGAAACTTATGGTGACCGGCACGATACGCTACCGCTATGGATGGCTGGTGAGTTGATGAGTTGTGACAGCCTTTTACAATTCGCTCATGCGGTCGAACAAACCTTGCTTAAACAAGCAGCTGCAGATTTTGGATTTCCAGACGAACGGTTGTTTTCATGGTCAAAGGCGATTTTCTCTTTGCGAAACACCTGCGCACATCATGCCCGTGTTTGGAATCGAGTATTCGGAATAAAACCGTCCATCCCGGGAAAGAACAAAAATCCAGATTGGCACGTATTACCTGGTTTTGCCCCTGATCGCATCGGCTTAATGTTGACAGTATGTTATGTCTGGCTAGGCAAGGTGAGTTCCACAACAAAGTGGCGTGAAAGGCTTTTCGAATTGTTTGATGAATATCCGGAAATCCCATTAGTAGAAATAGGACTGCCTGCCGACTGGCGCAATCACCCGCTCTGGAAATAAGCCCGCAAGAAACCCACTACCGATGGAGTTTCATCCCTCATAGGTAAAATATCAAAACTTGGAATACGTCGGTATTTTTTGTTCGCCTTTTGTCATCTAGAATCAGAAATTAGAGATTATTAAAAATATGAGCGACACTAGCCCCCAGCCCCCATTGCAAAAATCCGCTGCCGCAGGCGCTGCGACGGCAGCGGCCAATGGGGCATTGCTCACAACGGAGCATTTGGCCAAAGCTTATCGCGGTCGGCGCGTCGTGGATGGCGTTTCCATAAAAGTAGGCGCAGGCGAGATCGTCGGCCTGCTCGGGCCTAATGGCGCGGGCAAGACCACGACCTTCAATATGGTCGTCGGCATCGTCAAGCCGGACGAAGGCAACGTGACATTCCAGGGACGCAAGGTCTCCGCTTTGCCGATGCACAAACGCGCGCGCCTGGGCATTGGCTATCTCACGCAGGAGCCGTCGGTCTTTCGCAAGCTGACCGTGGAGGAAAACATCCTGGCGATTTTGGAGACGTGCAAATTGTCGGGCGCCGAGCGTGGTGTGCGGTTGAAATATCTGCTCGAAGAGCTGGACTTGACGCCCGTTGCCAAAAGCATGGCGTACCAATTGAGCGGCGGCGAAAAACGGCGGCTGGAGATCACCCGCGCCCTGGTGACCAGTCCCAAACTGCTCCTGCTGGATGAACCGTTCGCCGGCATCGACCCCATCGCAAAATTCGAAGTCGGCAAGATCATCCGCCGGTTGAAGTCGCGCGGATTGGGTATCCTCATCACCGACCATGATGTCCGGGAAATGCTGAAAATCATCGACCGCGGCTATATCATTTACAAAGGCAAAGTGCTGGTCGAAGGCAGCGCCGAATTTTTGGCGAACGACCCCAAGGCGCGGGAAATTTATTTGGGGCCGGACTTCAATATGTGAATGAAGAGGACCATCTACAGTTCCAGGATTGATCGGGCGGAAATTTTAAATCGGTTGAGAAAGCGGCGGTGAACCGCGCGCAGTCCAGACGCTTCGCGAGTTTTCAGAGCCAGCCCGCAGTCGCGCAGCGTTTGGAGTGCGAGGCTTCAGCATCGCTTTAAGAAAAATCAACGGCGCTCTGGTGATTTTCTTCTTCTTTTATCTGTGGAGCTCATTAGACTGCCGCCATGCAACGGCAATCCGTCACCGTTGAACAATTTTTTAAAGAACACGGCGAGGCGCTGGAAATGCGCCTCATCGCCGGCGAATCGAATTTAAAACGCATCATCCGCGAGCCTACGGTGAACCGGCCCGGGCTGGCGTTGAGCGGGTTCACGCGCTATTTCGCCTACAAGCGCGTGCAGGCCATGGGCCACGCGGAAGTCTATTATCTCCGGTCGCTTTCCTCCAAGGAACGCGAAACGCGTTATGCCTACCTCTTTGCCTACAAGATCCCCTGCATCGTCCTGAGCCGCGGATTGAAGCCGGACAAGGAGTTTTTGCAGGCGGCAGAGATCGCGAACGTTCCCCTCTTCCAGACACCGTCGGTGACGATGAAGTTCATCAACCTCTCCACCCTGGCGCTGGAAATGATGTTCGCGCCGCGTGGCACCGAACTCGGCAGCATGGTTGATATTCTCGGCGTCGGAGTGTTGATCCGCGGCGAAAGCGGCATCGGTAAAAGCGAAGCCGTGCTGGCGTTGATCGAGCGCGGTTACAGCCTCGTGGCCGACGACGTGACGCGCGTGACGTTGATGGACGGACGCGAGGTGATGGGCACCTGTTCAGAATTGACGCGCAGCCACATGGAGATCCGCGGCATCGGCATCATCAACGTGGCCGCGATGTTTGGCGTCAAAAGCATCCGGAAAGAAAAGGGCCTGGACCTGGTCATCACGTTGAAGGCGTGGGCTGATGTGGAGGAAGTGGACCGGGTGGGTATGGAGCAGGAATATGTCAAAGTGTTGGGGGTTGAGATTCCGCACATCGTCATTCCCGTGCGCCCGGGCCGTGACCTGGCGCGCCTGATCGAAGTGGCGGCGTTCCAGACCAAGCTGAAGTTGTCCGGATACAACGCGGCGCAGGAATTGAACGAACGCTTGATCGCCCACATGAAATCAGAGAATCCCGAAAATCCGCCGCCGCAGTGAAAAAATCATGGCTTTTTGATTTTCGCCCGATTACCCTATGAGCAAACCCATGAGCGCAAAGAAATTGCCGGAAGGTGATTTTGTGACCAAAGAGGTGGTCATCGTGAATAAACTCGGTATTCACGCACGGCCGGCGGCGCTTTTTGTCAAAACCGCCAATCGGTTTGCGTGCGATATCTTCGTGGAAAAGGACGGCGAAAAAATCAATGGCAAGAGCATCATGGGCCTGATGATGCTCGCCGCCGGTCCGGGCAGCCGCTTGACCTTGCATGTGCGCGGCGTGGACGCCTCCGATGCCATTGCCGAACTTTCAGCGCTGGTGCAACGGAAATTTGACGAGGATTGAGTCTTCCGGGCGGCTTTTTACGGCTGCAAAAACGGGATTGGCCAGAATCCCTGTCCCTCTTTTTCCTGTGCCAGCGGTCCTTTGCCGCGTGATTCTTCTTCTTCGTGCAGCCGCATCCGGGCGCCAAGAATATCGCCGCGTCCCAGGTAACCCACCGCCTGGTTCGGCGCATCCCGGTTGACCACCGGTAATCGCCCGATGCCATGTTGAAGCATCCGCGCAATAGCATCGTGCAACAACTCATCCGGATAGGCCACGATCAAATCGGTTTTTCCCGCTTCAAGGACCGGGACATCGCCGGCGGATGTAGATGTGTCATCCAGGGCGCGCATCAGGTCGCCGCGCGTGATGATTCCCGCCAATTTATTATTCGCATCCATGATCAGGATTCCCTGGCGGCGCGAAAGGATCGGGTCGCCTTTGGCGATCCGGTCTGAGAGTTCGCCAACGGTCATCTTTGCGTTGACGAGGGGAAGTTGCCGATCCATCGCATCTCCCACCCGCGTTAATTCGAACACGTCCACGCTGTATTCCCGGGCGATATGCTGGCCGCGCCGGGCGAGCTTTTCCGTCAAAATCGAGCGGCGCAAGACCAACACCGTCACGCCCAGGGCCGCCATGCTGCCGATGAACAACGCCGGCAATGCGTCCCAGACATGCGTCAGTTCCAGAATGAAAATCATTCCCGTGAAGGGAGACCGCATGGTGCCTCCCATGATGGCGCCCATGCAGACCATCGCCCAAAGACCCGGATCACCGACGGGCAGGTAATGTCCCAGGAATGCCCCCAATGCGCCGCCAATGATCAGCAAAGGAGCCAGGATGCCGCCCGACGTGCCCGAGCCCAACGCTACTGCCCAGACAATCGACTTGGCGATCAATAAACCAACCAAAAATGTGCCCACGATCTGGCCGAGCATCAACGCATGGATCGTATCATAACCCGTTCCCAATACCCGAGGCTCGATCATGCCGCCAATCCCGACCACCACTGCCCCGATCGCCGGCCACCACATCCAATGGATGGGTAGTTTTTCGAAAGCATCCTCAACGGCATAGACGATGGTCGTTAACAACCAGGAGCCAAAACCCGCCGCCAGGCCTATAAACAATGCAGCGAGCAAGCCATTCGCGCCGAGCGCCGCATGGGCTGTCACCGGAAACATCGGGCCTGCTCCCAACAACGGCACTCGCATGATTGAAGCGATGACCGACGCCACCGCCACCGGGATGAAGCTCCGCGGTTTCCATTCAAATAACAGCAGTTCCACCGCGAGCAATACCGCCGCGATGGGCGTGGCGAACACGGCGGACATGCCGCTGGCCGCCCCGGCCACCAATAACGTTTTGCGTTCCGCTGCGGACAGGTGAAAAAACTGCGCGAACATCGAGCCAAAAGCCCCGCCCGTCATGATGATCGGGCCTTCCGCGCCGAACGGTCCACCCGTGCCGATAGAGATCGCCGAAGACAATGGTTTTAAAATCGCCACTTTGGGATTGATGAGACTGCGTCCCAGGAGAATGGCTTCCAATGCTTCCGGAATGCCATGGCCCCGGATTTTTTCCGACCCATACCGCGCCATCAGGCCAATGATCAGCGCGCCCACGACCGGCACCAATAGCAGCGCCCATCCCAAGTGGTTGTGTTCAGGCAGCGATGGCGCCGCCGAGAAACGGTGAAAGAATGAAAAATTCGTGACGATGGCGATCAACCAAAGCAAGGCTTTGGCCACCAGCGCCCCAATGATGCCGATCGGCGCCGCCAGCACGCAAAGCAATACCATCCGCCCATCAGTACGATAATCACCCAACGAATGGGCGGAGGATTTCTGTGGAACCGCGGCGGTTTTAACCCTTGAACCTTCAAATGTCTTATTCATCAAACAAAGATCCATATTATATCGCATAACGATATAATTCAAGCGGATTTTGATTCCCAAATGGAAGGCCGAAGGCAATGATTGGATGATGAAGGCCGATAAAATCACCCAGGCCCAATATCAAACGCTGGCCGAGCTGCGCTACGCGTTGCGTCGTTTCCTGCGCTTTAGCGAAACGGCGGCCCATGCCGCAGGCTTAACGCCCCAACAACACCAGGCCATGCTCGCCATCAAAGGCTTTCAAGGGCGGGAACTTATCACCATCGGCGAACTGGCCGAACGTCTGCAAGTACTGCACCACAGCGCCGTCGGGTTGGTGAACCGCCTGGTTACGGACAAACATGTCCGGCGCCTCCCAGGTCGGCAGGACCGGCGCAAGGTCAGCCTGGCGCTGACTCCCCAGGGAGAAGCCGTTCTCCGAAAGCTGTCAGCCACACACCGTGAGCAATTGCAACACATAGGTCCTCAAATTAGCCATCTTCTCAAAGAGTTGAATTTCAACCGGTTAGGTTGAAAATAAAAAAGCGTTTTCCTGCCGAAACTTGCAAAATGCGCGAAGATAGGTTCATATAGAAAGAATGTGGCGATGGATTTGCCTGCCCCTGGCGATTGCGGCGACGTTGACTCAACGAGTTAACGTGTCCGCGGAATCTGTCGAGGTCAACCTGGATTACGTCTCGCAACGCGCTCTCCAACGCGCCGAAAAACCTTTCCACGATCCCCAGCTGGATTTGCCGAAAGTACTCCAGCAGGACAATCTCAATTACGATAAATACCGCCAGATCCGCTTTCGCCGGGACAAAGCGCTTTGGACGCCGGACGATCTGCCCTTTCGCGTCGAATTTTTTCATCCCGGTTATACTTATAACGAGCCGGTCCATATCAATGAATTTACCGCCACGCACGTCCAGCAGATCCGCTTCGTCCAGGATTTTTTTGATTACGGGAACCTGGACATCCAGAATGAGATCCCCGCCAATACCGGTTACGCGGGCTTTCGCCTGCTGTATGAACTGAATAAAACGAACGAATGGGACGAGCTGGGCGCGTTCCTGGGCGCGAGTTATTTCCGCCTGCTGGGCAAGAACCAAAGCTACGGCCAATCTGCTCGCGGCCTCGCTTTAAACTGCGGAGACCCGGCGGGCGAGGAATTTCCCATCTTTACCGATTGGTGGCTTGGCAAACCAAATAAAGGTGACACGCAATTGACGCTCTATGCGTTGCTCGACAGTGTCAGTTGCACCGGCGCCTATGAATTTCATATCCGCCCCGGTGAAACGACCGCAGCCGACGTGGAAGCGGTGATCTACCTGCGCGATCCCAAAATCATCCACGAAGGCAAGACCAATGCGCAACCCATCAAGACCCTGGGCATGGCGCCGCTGACGAGCATGTTCTGGTTCGGGAAAAATTCTGAACGCAAATTCGATGATTATCGTTCCGAGGTCCACGATTCCGATGGCTTGCTGGTAAAAATGGACAATGGCGAAACCCTCTGGTGCCCGCTCGATAATCCCGCAGCCTTGCGGCACCAGGTTTTCGATGCGCCCGATGTCCGTGGGTTTGGGCTGATCCAGCGCGAACGGAATTTTTCGGCATATCAGGACAGCTTCACGTCTTTCCAGGACGAGCCAAGCGTTTGGGTCGAGCCTCATAAAAATTGGGGTAATGGGAACCTGCATTTGGTGGAATTGAGTTCCACCTGGGAGGGATTGGACAATATCGTTGCGTTTTGGGACCCCGAGGACAAGCCCAAGCCGTTGACGCCGTTTCACTTTGGCTATACGCTCTATTGGACGCGTGAAACCGACATGAAACTGTCTGAGGACAAAGTCGTTTCCACCCGCATCGGCCTGGTTCCCGGCGGTGGCGATGCCCGGCAGATCATCATCGATTTTGCGGGGCCGAAGCTGGATGCCATTCCCTTGAACAGTCCGCCCACTGCCGTGGCCAGTTGCAGTCCCAACGCCGCGATTATCGCCAATCAGGTCATCCGCAATCCCGACGCGGGCACCTGGCGCGCCGTCCTGGAGATGCAGCCCAAAGACAAAAATCCCGTGGACTTGCGGTGCACCCTCCAACGCGGAACGAATATCATGAGCGAAACCTGGGTCTATCAGTGGAGCGCGCCATGAACCCGGCCCCCAACCTTGTCATTAATCCCGCTCTCGTGCCGGACGCCGGCAGCAAATTGGCCGGTCGCCCCCTTGAAGAATGGAACGACGCCTACGTTAAGGTCGAAAATTATTTCCACGCCTTGCGCATCCGCAACAAACCGCTCCTGGGCCAATTAGTGCTCCGCGTGCTGGAACGCGCCCAGCGCCGCGCGCCCAACGAACTCAATCGTTCCACCACCCAATTGGCCGCCGAAGAGATGGACCATCTCGTCACCGAATGGTTCTCCGAAGTGCTGCAAACCCCGCCCACCAAGACCGACCAAACGCTATCCACGCGCGGACGGCTGGCGCTGTTGCTGGCGGACATGCCCGGAAAATGGCAGGAGCAATTTCTCCGGCCCGGCCCCTGGCCGCACGAGTTCGTCAGCGCCATGCGCGAAAGCTTTTTGCAGGCCGGCCCCGATTTTCAGATCTCCAAAATGGTCCCGCGCCCCTTTGACCTCGGTCCGATCGCCACCCTGACCAACCTGGGCAAAATCCCCTATATCCGCATCATCATCATCTGGACACTGTTCGCCATACTGCTCGTGGCCATCTTCCTGGCGACTCATTTACAATGAGCTTTGAGGAAAATGTTCTGGCCAGATTATCCTTTACCCCTCCGCTCCTTCCCATAAATTGCCGCCATGTCTGAAATCGTTAAGTTCGTGAACAACGGCTCCTGCAGCATCACGCCCAACATCGCGGAGAAAGTCCTCCGCCAATTGCCGCAATGGAAATTGGAATTTACCCAGATCCGGGCGCCCCAGTTTCCGCATCTCGTGGACCAGTTGGAATTCCTTGCCGACGCCGTCGAAGACGCGGTCGAAGGCGCCTACAAAGAACTGCCCTACACCGCCGTGGCGCAAGCAGTCTTTGCCCTGCTGTATGCGCACAAAAAAATGAGCATCCTGCCGGAAAGTGTTTTAGAAATGGGCCGGGCGGACGATTCCAGCGTGGTGCGCGCAGTGCTTATCCAAAACGAAAAAGTGTTTGCCGTCTATGCCGGTTCCCAGGGCGTGGACTGGCAAAAGATCACGAGCCAACCCTGACGGCATGCAAATCCCCCTGGTGATGACACTCATCGGTCCCGACCGGACCGGCCTTGTGGAATCAGTCGCGCGTTCCGTGGCCGCCCATGGCGGCAACTGGCTGGAGAGCCGCCTCTGCCGCCTCGGCGGTGAATTCGCGGGCATTTTGCGCATCGAGATTCCCGGCAAAAACAAAGCCGCCCTCCTCGCCGAACTTCAGACCATCTCCGGCCTCGCCGTCACCGTCCACGCGGATGATATAAAGATTCCTGCTGCTGGCGGACGGCAGACAAAGCTGGAGATTGTCGGGCATGACCGCCCCGGCATCGTCCATGAAATCTCCGCCGCCCTGGCGCGCGCCCGCGTGAATGTGGAGGAATTTTCCAGCGAAGTCGCCAGCGCGCCGATGAGTGGCGAGACCCTCTTCAAGGCCCACGCGCGATTGCAACTTCCCGACCAATGCGACGTCGCCGCGCTCAAAAAAGACCTCGAAAAAATCGCCGCCGACCTGCTCGTGGACGTTTCGTTCAAGGACCTTGGCTGACCGCGCGCCGGGAACCCGTATTAGAGCGGTTTAAAAAATACTGTAGCCATTCGGGGTGGGAAGAGATGAGAAGCGGTCTTTTTGGGTTTTGGCTTCGTTTCGGCTTAGTCACAGGGTTTTCAAACATGCTCCTTCGCCAAAGCCTCGCCAAAACCCCAAAAATCCTCGCTCCGAACGGCCACATTATTTTTTAAAACGCTCTGGTGCCGCCGCCGGCGGATTCCACAGGAAATCATGCGAGCCTTTCCGCGAGTCGCCGCTGACAAAAATTCTGTATTTCACCCCCGGTTGCAGGGATTCCGCATGAGTGCCGTCCACAACAGGATCCAGCCCATCCATCCGCTGGCCGTATGCGAAGTGATTGACCGGATCAGTGCCGTCCCCCTTCACATGCCATAATGGCTGCGCCAGCCGGTTCGTCTGCCATTCATCCAACGGCACCACCTCAATCTCCGTGACACTATAATCGCCCCCGAGCGAAAAGAGCAGGGCTTCATGGCCCGTCCGGCCCATCGGCCGGGAAGTATGGGAAATAATGATTGGTTTTGAGCGGAACCAATCGGTAAAATAGACGACGTACACTGCGGCCAGCACAAGCACCAGACCGATGAGCGCGTAATTTTTTTTATTCATAAAATAGTTGCAACGTCCGCGCGGCGGCGCGCGTCTGTGTATCAGACGTACAACCGAACTGAATGGTTATAAAAATAACAAAACAACGGATGCCGGCCAATAAGGAACCGGCCTTCACCTTGATCGAATTGCTCGTGGTCATCGCCATCATCGGCATCCTCGCGGCAATGTTGCTGCCCGTTTTGGCGCGCGCCAAGGAAGCCGGCCGCCGCATCGCCTGCCTCAACAACCTCCATCAATTGAGCTATGCCTCCAAGATGTACGTGGACGACAACCAGGGCGCCTATCCGCCCCGCAATGAAGGGGACCGCTGGCCGGACCATTTCTACCGCTATTATCAAAACGTCAATGCGCTGCTCTGCCCCACCGATGTCGCCATTCCGCCCGATCCGCCCGTGTCCTTCGGCGCTTCTTCCTCAAACAATATCGCCGACGCCGCCCCGCGCAGCTATCTCATCAACGGCTGGAACGATTATTTTGATGATCTATACGGTGATCCGGGTTGGGGAACCCTTGAAGGCCAAATAGTCAACGTGGGCATGAAGGAGATCGGGATCGTGCATCCCACCGATACGATCATTTTGGGCGAGAAACAGCATGACGCCGGCGATTTCTACATGGATCTGCTCGAAGGTGGTGGCAACGATTTCACCGGCATCGCTGAACAGGGCCGCCATGACAACAACGGCCATACCAGCGCCCAGGCCAACGGCGCGGGCGGCAGCGGCGGTTCCAACTACGCCATGTGCGATGGCAGCGCCCGCTTCATCAAATTCCCCTTCTCAGTCGAACCACTCAATATGTGGGCCGTGACCGATTCCAACCGCGCTCTCTATTCCATCACCTATTGAGAGCGCAACTTTTCCGGGCCGACGGCGTTGAAGACTATAGGAAACCTATAAGCCCATACAAATATGCGCCTGTTCCAATCACTCCTTATCACCGGCTGTTGCGCGTTTGCCTTCACTCTACACGCGCAAAACTCAACCAACGCCCCGGCCACCGAGATCGAGAATTTTGAACTGCAAACCGATGCCGTCATCGTCAAGGGCTATAGCGAAGTCGGCACCATCAGCACCGATGCCGGCGTCGTTTCCGTGCGTTGCAAGCAGTCCTCCAATGCGGCCACCGGTCGCGCCGAATACGGCATCACCGTGGGGCTTGCCTCCAGCAATACGCGCGGATATTTGGTCGTGGATTATGACGAACTGGAATCATTGCTGAACGCGTTGACATTTTTCAACCGTATCACCTACAACGTGACTCCCATGCCTTCATTCGACGCGGCCTTCACCACCAAATCAGGATTGCGCATCTCCGCGCACAGTGAACGCCGCCAGGGCGGCATCCAGTCGTTTCTTCAATTTGAAGATTCGCCCAGAATTTCCCTTTCCTCTGACCAGTTCACGCAATTTCAAAGCCTCATTACGCAGGCCAAATCAACCCTCGACGGTCTGAAAAACAAAGGCTCAACGCCGTAACACCGAGTCGCGCTGCGCCCATTCCGGGTTGGCGTCAGGAAAATCGAGATTGTAATTCAGCCCGCGGCTCTCCGGCCGCATCAACGCGCAACGCACGATCAACTCCGCCACCGTTGCGATATTGCGCAATTCCAGCAGGTCGTTCGTCACGATAAAATTCCAATAATAATCGCGGATCTCTTCCTGCAGATTGGCGATGCGCTTGGCCGCGCGCTCCAATCGTTTGTTCGTGCGAACAATGCCCACGTAGTCCCACATCAACCGGCGGATCTCATCCCAATTGTGCGAAACCACGACGAGTTCATCCGCATTCGTCGCGTTGCCCGATTGCCAGTCAGGAATAGAAACCTTGTCAGTGGCGGCGGGCCGGTGCTGAATGGCTTTCAGCGATGCCCGATGAGCGCACACCAGCGCCTCCAGCAGCGAATTGCTCGCGAGCCGGTTTGCGCCGTGCAAACCCGTGCAGGCTACTTCCCCCACGGCATAAAGTCCCGCGATGTCCGTCTCGCCATCCACATTCGTCACCACACCCCCGCACTGGTAATGCGCCGCCGGCACCACCGGGATAGCCTCTTTGGTGATGTCGATGCCGTAACTCAGGCATGTCTGGTAAATGTTCGGGAAACGTTCGATGATGAACTTGGCCGGCTTCTGCGTGATGTCCAGCAGCACATGGTCCGCGCCGCTTTTCTTCATTTCGCTATCGATGGCCCGGGCCACAATATCGCGCGGCGCCAGCGATTTCATCGGGTGCGCCGCGTCCATGAAAGGCCCTCCTTCGATATTTTTTAAGATGCCGCCTTCGCCACGAACCGCTTCGGAGATCAAAAATGATTTTGCTTTAGGATGGTACAGGCAGGTCGGATGGAATTGCACAAATTCCATGTTCGCGATGCTCGCGCCCGCGCGATACGCCATCGCCACACCGTCACCCGTGGCGATGTCCGGATTGGTCGTATAGAGATAGACCTTGCCGCAACCGCCCGTCGCCAGCAGCGTCACACCGGCGGAAAAAGTTTCCACTACATTGCTCTTTTTATCGAAGACATACGCGCCGAGGCATCGGTTCTCGCCTACGTACCCGAGCTTTTGGCTGGTGACCAGGTCGATGGCCAGGTGGTTTTCGAAAATGGAGATATTCGGTTGTCTGGAGATGGCATTGAGCAGCGCGCTCTCGATCTCGCGTCCTGTCATGTCCTTGGCGTGCAGGATGCGCCGCCGCGAATGTCCACCTTCGCGTCCCAGGTCCAGTTGATGCGCGCCGTTTCCGTGATTTTCAGTCTCGGAAAATTTCATGCCCAGCTCGATCAATTCCTGGATCCGCGCCGGCCCTTCTTCCACGATGGTGCGGACCACGCTCTCTTTGCACAACCCCGCCCCGGCCGTGAGCGTGTCGCGCACGTGCAATTCAAACGAATCGTCCTGTCCCGTCACCGATGCGATGCCGCCCTGGGCATAATTCGTGTTCGATTCCGCGCGGTTCTTCTTGGTGACGATCGCCACGCGTCCCTGCGCCGCGGCTTTCAGCGCGAACGAAAGTCCGGCGATGCCGCTGCCCAGGATGAGAAAATCAAATCGCTTCATGCGTGTCCGTTGTCCAATACAACAGAAAACCTCCGCTGAATCAATCTCGCTCCGATGGACATTCCCTGGGATGGACACGAATGTGGGCTGTCCTCTGTCGCTTTCGGCTTTCGACCATAGATCTTGGATGTTGGACGGTGAATGTTCCCACGAGTTCAGCCGATTAAAAAAGCGGATGGTGGAATCAATTGGATTACCGCTCCGCATACCCAGGCACATTCTCTCGCTGTTCCTTCTCCAAGTGGAGAAGGTTAGGATGAGGATGGGCTTTAAAAACGTTCTCTTTTTCAAATCCAATCACCTTCCAATCCATCAAATAGCCGCCACCCCGCCGACTGGTCTCACCACAACCTTCTGGCGATGACAATCCCTCTGCCGCTTCCGGTCTTTCTTGGATGTTGGGCGTTGAATGTTGAGTGTTGAATGTTCCCAGGGATGAGGGGTGAGACAAGGGAAGGGCCATCTCACCATACGCGTCGATGTATCCACAAACCGTCCTTACAACAATTTTCCATCCCCTTATCACGTTCTTTCGCTTACCCTTTGCCCGATGTTCGAGCTTCTCAAAACCGATTCGCACACCAAAGCGCGCCTCGGCAAACTCCATACCGCGCGTGGCACGGTGGATACGCCCGTCTTCATGCCCGTCGGCACACAGGCCAGCGTCAAGGCGCTCGATCCGCGCGAATTGCTCGAGATGGGCACCCAGATCATCCTCGGCAACACCTACCATCTCAACCTGCGGCCCGGCCTGGACATCATCCGCGCCGCCGGCGGCCTCCACAAATTCATGAACTGGACCCTGCCCATCCTGACCGATAGCGGCGGCTTCCAGGTCTTCAGCCTCGCCAAGATCCGCAAGATCAAACCGCATGGCGTCGAATTCCGTTCGCACCTCGACGGCTCGCTTTTATTTCTCGGCCCCAAAGAAGCGATGGAAATTCAGCGCGCGCTCGGTTCGGACATAGCGATGGTTTTTGACGAATGTCCGCCGCACGATGCGCCTGCCCGCGAGCAACGGCTCGCCGTGGAGCGCACCATCCGCTGGGCAAAGGAATGCCGTGAGCAACCCCGCGCCGATGGGCAGAAAGTTTTCGGTATTGTCCAGGGCGGTTCCAATCCTGCATTACGCGAGGAATGCGCCAAAGCGCTCGTGGCGATGGAATTCGACGGCTACGCCATCGGCGGTGTCAGCGTGGGCGAACCGGAACACGAAATGTTGAAAGCCATCGAGTTGGCCGAGCCATTTCTGCCCGCGCACAAGGCCCGTTATGCCATGGGCCTGGGCACGCCCGCGCAAATGCTGGAGCTGGTCGCCCGCGGCATTGACATGTTCGATTGTGTGCTGCCCACGCGTATCGCCCGCAACGGCACGGCCATCACGCGCAAAGGGGCTTTCAGCCTAAAGGGTGGCGCTTGCAAGGCGGAGTTCCGGCCCATTGACGAGACCTGTGATTGCTTTGCCTGTAAACATTTCACCCGCGCCTATCTGCGCCATTTGCTCAACGTGAACGAGATCCTTGGCCTGCGCATGGTCAGCGTCCACAACTCGCACTTCTTCCTGCGTGTGATGGCCGATGCCCGCGCCCATCTCGCCGCCGGGACCTTCGCCGATTTTTATCGCGACTTCATTGCCAATTACGTTCCCTCCCAAAAAGTCCTCGCCGCCCGCAAAGCGGCGGATAATGAGAGATGATCTCAACCACGGATAAACACGGATTCATTTTTTGAATTGTGAACGTAATCGCGCCTTCATCATATCCAATGGCACAGCAGATTCGGGAGTTCTGCGATGAGCGGCGAGCCGTTGCTCTACCAGGGCTTCATCGGAAGGCGACAAGGATTTATCGGTGGAACAGGCGTCTCGCCTGTAGCGTCGGGCCTCCGGCCCGATGCCTTTTATTCGTCTGCGCTGGTTCAGCATCTTATTCCTATGTGTTCGGCCTCTTTTCGCGGCCATTTGTTTTTCATCCGTGTTTATCTGTGTCCATCCGTGGTTAAAAAATTTGCCCACCCCTTCCCTTTGTGGCACTATATTGTCACAGAAACAGTAAAATTTAAAAATTATGAGCAAACCGAAAATCATCGCTTATTTGAAACCGACCTGCGGCTGGAGCCAGGGTGTGCGCGCCGTGTTGCGCAAATACGACCTCCCCTTTGAAGACCGCGACATTATCAACGATCCCCTGCAACGCCAGGAAATGATCGAGAAGAGCGGCCAGATGCTTAGCCCCTGCGTGGAGATCAATGGTAAAATGCTCGCCGACATCAGCGGCGAAGAAGTCGAAGCCTGGATGCTCGCCAACAATGTCGTGACCCAGAACAACCGCACGCCCGACGCCCCCATCAACCAGCCCTGCGCCCATGAAATGCCCCAGGGCGCCCCGCTGAATTTCGTGCGCCACTGATCCCAAACATTTCTCCGATCCGCAGGTTCTTCCCGAATCTGCGGGTTTTTTATTATCTTTGTAGGAGTCGAGGTAACGAGACTCCATATCAAGGAAGCGCACACCTGATACTGAAACAAGACACGTGTGACACGAGATGCAAAAGTTGTTGCGTTGGGGAGCGCACGCGCCTCGCGTGCCGTGATGCGCGCCCTCGCGCATTACTTTGGTTAGCCAGCTTCAATGGTTCGGATTCGCCATTGTTACCCCGCCGTTGATTTCATTCAGATATTTTTGCACCGTTGCCATATCGATCGAATTTTTCAGATAAGGCGTGACTTGAGCCGCGTCATTGGCGATTTGTCCATTGTTGGCGCGGTAATATGCTGATGCGGCAGTTCCAACCATATCGCTGATGTGATTAAATCTGCTTCCGCCGCCGCCGTTCATGGATATGCTATGATATGAACCATAGTCCGTATCCACTTGTACTGACGTTTCAACCAAAGTCGCGGTATAATTCGGTTTGCCTGTTTGAAGCATGGTATAGTGCTGGAGCATTTCATCGGTGACGGGCCCGCCAAAATAAGGTTTTAACTCATCAAGAGCATTGGGTAACACGCCGTTATTGGCTGCCAAATAAGCTTTGAAGGCATCCCTCATTTTGTTAAGAAAGTTGTCTTCGGCGGTTTCGCGCAACTTACTCAATGCCTCCCGTGCATCGTCATCGGTTGCCATATCTGAATTCCAGACCGCATCGGCCCAGTCTTTGTCCGTAAGAAATTGAAGCTCGGGAATGCTCCGGTCCGGGTGTTGCTCCAAATATCCTTTTAGAAGGTTCACCTTGTCAACGACACCTTTCAGTGCGGTTTGACCTGGATCATTCGCCTCTTCGTGCAACTGTGTCACTTGGCCGCGCAATTTCAAAAGTTCGCCCTCATTTGAATCGGATTCCAACCGCCCGTTTTGCTCCATCAATCCAGCGATTTGGTTCGTCGCGTCGCTCAACTGCGATTGCAGTTGCTGGATTTGTGCCGCCAACGGCGCCTGCTGTTGCTGAATCATTGCATTCTGCTCGCGCAATTGCGCGGCCTGGTGTGCTTCAAATGTCCCCGCCCCGATCGCGGTGGCCAATACCACGCCGATTACGGCCTTTTGTAATGTGGTCATAGTGATAACCTTGGTTGTGGTGATTGCAGTGATGGAAACCGCCGTGCCCGTTAAAGCAACGGCTGCGGAAATCGTCGTCGCCAAACCAACCGGCGCGGATTGCACAGCGTTCACGGTGATCAAAACTGCCAATGCGCTTGTGCCGGCTGTCACATTCCGCTTCGAGAAAAATTCACGCAGGCGCTCCACGGCCCGTGCCGCCCGTTTCTGCGCCGCATCATCGGAAATCTTCAGGCTCGCGCCCACTTCGCGCAGAGATTTGTTCTCAAAATAGCGGAGCAGGATCACGCTACGGTCCGTATCATCCAGCGCGGCCATCGCGTCATCGAGCAACGGTCCGATCTTGTTCCAGTCATTGGCGGTCGCGTTCATAGTGTTCATCTCTATGGCGATCTGCTCGCGCAATTGTCGCCGCGATTCTTTGCGGATCACGTCCACCGCCGTCCTTCGTGCCACGGCATACAGCCATGCCGTCAAAACCGTGTCCGGTTTCAATTTGCCCGCGTTTTGGGCAAGGTCTGAGAAAACGGATTGCGCCACCTCCTCGGCCAGTTGCGGCGAGCGCACTTGCCGCAATGCCGCCGAATACACCAGGTCCACGTGCCTCCGGACGATTTCGCCGAAGGCATCCTGTGAATGGGCGCGCGTAAATTGCCGCAGCAGTTCCAGGTCGCTCTCAGTCATCTTTTAAAGCATATCGCCATCACTACCTGAAATCCGACAGAAAAGTTGCTGCTCGTAAATCGTCATTCGTCATTCGTAAATCCATTTACTTTCCCGGTTTTGTGTCTCAATCTATTGAATAATGACACAACGTCACTTGCACCGATGGCTGCTCGCCGTTTTCCTGGCCGCGCCGCTCTCCGTGCTGGCGCAACCGGCCAAAGACGGCCTGGCCAAATCTGCCGTCCTGGAGAGCAACATTGCCTATCTTCGTGTCAGTGACATTACCCAGGATCTGCCCGCGCAAATCCAATCCGTGCAGCAAACACTTGCTACCAATGCCATCATCGGCACTGTCCTCGATCTCCGCTTTGCCCATGGTGACGATGCGGACGCTGCCAAAGCCATCGAAAATCTTTTCGCGCAGGAAAAAATGCCCGTAGCCATCCTCGTGAACAACGAAACTGCGGACGCGGCGGAACAATTGGCATCCGGCCTGCGCGCCGACAAGGCCGGCCTGATCTTTGGAAATTCAAAAACATTGACCGCCGACATCCCGGTCGTTGTGAGCGCTGAAGCTGAAACAAAATACATGGATGACCTTTATGGCACGCCCTCGACAAATAAAAACGACGTGGCGGGGAACGCTTCCGTGCCTTCTACGGCAAACCACACGAATACCGCCTCCAATTTGGATTTTCTACCGTACATCGACCACACTACTGAGGCCGATCTCGTGCGGGAAAAGATCAAAGACGGCTTGCAGGAAAATGCCTTTGCGCCTCCGTCGTCCGCTCCTGCGCCCGAGCAGCCGTTCATTCGCGACCCCGTTTTGGCGCGTGGCGTCGATTTCATCAAAGGCCTGGCCGCTTTGCGCCGGACGCACTCTTGATTCCTCACACTCGACTTGTCATATCAATATGAGAAAGATCATCATCACATCTTTTCTGGCCTTGGACGGCGTGATGCAGGCGCCGGGCGGGCCTCAGGAGGATACGTCGGACGGCTTTGCCTACGGCGGTTGGACGGTTCCGCATAGCGATGAATTCATGGGAAAGATAATGGCGGAGCAGATGAAAGGCCCGTTTGAATTGCTCCTGGGCAGAAAAACGCACGACATATTCGCTTCCTATTGGCCCGCGAATGGATCCAGTTGGCCCGGGGTCAACGAAGCGAAAAAATATGTCGTTTCGAACACGCTCACAAATCCGACGTGGGAGAATACGGTCGTCATAAGAGATAACGTCGTCGAAGAGATCAAGAAATTGAAAGGCCTGGACGGCCCTGACCTGAAAGTCTGGGGCAGCGGAAACCTTGCCCAGACGCTCTTCAAAAACGATCTGGTGGATGAGCTTTGGCTCAAGATCTTCCCGGTCACGCTTGGCCCGGGCAAACGCCTGTTCGCCCAGGGCGCCATCCCGGCCGCTTTCAAATTGACCGAGTGCAAGGCTTCGCCCAAGGGGGTCATCGCCGCGAATTATAAGCGCATCGGAAAAGTAGAGACCGGCTCATTTGTCTAGTCGCTCAACGGTTCCGCGGGCTTTTTTACTTTCAATGATCTTTACGGTCATTTCAAGTTGACGATTTACCCATAACGATTCACCTTAAATCTTTGCGCGGGATGAAAACGATACTTTTTATATGCACCGGCAATATCTGCCGCAGCCCGATGGCCGAGGGACTTTTCCGCAAGGCCACCGATGGCAGCGGCGGCTTTCGCGTGCTCTCGGCCGGCATCGGCGCGGTGGATGGCCAGCCGCCCACGTCCCATTCCGTCAACGCCATGCGCGAAGTCGGCATCGACATCTCTGCCCAACGCAGTCGCGCCTTGACGTCTGAACTGGTTCGCCAGGCCGATTACATCTTCGGCATGACCCATTCCCACGTGGACACCATCGGGTTGCTCTACCCGGTGGCGGCGGAAAAAACCTTTTTGCTCCGCGAATTTGACGAGTCGATTGATCCCTACGAGAAAGACATCTCCGACCCCATCGGCAATCCTTACGAGATCTATGTGCATTGCCGCGGGGAAATCCAGCAAGGCATTGTTTCCCTTTTAAAATTTATGGAACAACACGCAATCCTCCCGGCCCATGACGCCAAAATGCCCACCGTCAATTTTGCCATCGGCGCGGACCACGGCGGTTTTGAACTGAAGGAATTTCTCAAAGCGCATCTGCAATCCCGCGGCCTGACGATGCGTGATTTCGGCGCCACCACCAAGGACCCCGCCGATGATTATCCCGATTTTGCGCAGCCCGCCGCCCAGGCTGTGGCCGATGGCGCCGCCGAAATGGGCCTGCTCTGCTGCACCAGTGGCGTGGGCATTTACATCACCGCCAACAAGATTCCCGGCGTTCGCGCCGGGCAGGCTTTCGATGAAAAGGAAGCCGCCCTCATGCGCCAGCACAATGACGTCAATGTCCTTTGCCTCGCCGGTGACACCGACCGTGAACTCGCGAAAAAGATCCTCGACACTTTCATCAACGCAAAATTTGAGGGTGGCCGCCACGAACGCCGCGTGAACAAACTGGATTTCCGCCTCGCACCCCTCCAACTGCGCCTGCGCAATGTCGATTCCGCCGTGGCCGATGCTATCCAACACGAAAAACAGCGCCAGCAGGAGAACATCGAGCTGATTGCCAGCGAAAATTTCGTCAGCCCCGCCGTTTTGGAAGCGCAGGGGTCAGTCCTGACCAATAAATACGCCGAAGGCTACCCCCGCAAACGCTGGTATGGTGGTTGCGAGAACGTGGATGTCATCGAACAGCTCGCCATCGATCGCGCGAAACGGATCTTTAACGCCGAGCATGCCAACGTCCAGCCGCATTCCGGCAGCCAGGCCAACATGGCCGTCTATTTTGCCGTCCTGAAGCCCGGCGATAAGATGCTCACCATGGACCTCTCGCACGGCGGCCACCTGACTCATGGCAACAAGGCTAATTTCTCCGGCAAATTCTTTGAGATCGTCCACTACGGCGTCCGCAAGAACGACGAGCGCATCGACTACGATCAACTCGCCCAGATGGCGCGCGAGCATAAACCGAAAATGATCACCGTCGGCGCGAGTGCTTATCCACGCGTCATTGATTTCAAACGCATGGGCGAAATCGCCCGCGAAGTCGGTGCGTATCTGCTTGCTGACATCGCGCATATCGCCGGCATGGTCGCCACCGGGATTCATCCCAGCCCCATCGAACATGCCGATTTTGTCACCACCACCACCCACAAGACCTTGCGCGGTCCGCGCGGCGGCTTGATCCTCTGCCGCGAGAAATTTGCCAAAGAAATCGATTCCCAGGTGTTCCCCGGCATCCAGGGCGGCCCGCTGGAACACGTCATCGCTGCCAAAGCCGTTTGCTTCCATGAAGCATTGCAGCCCGCATTCAAATCCTACCAGCAACAGATAGTCAAAAACGCCGCCGCGCTCGCCGACGGAATGAAGCGCAACGGCTACCGCCTCATCAGCGGTGGCACCGATAACCATCTGATGCTGGTGGATGTCGGCGCGAAAAATTTGACCGGCAAAGACTGCCAGATCGCCCTCGATGAAGCGGGTATCACCGTGAACAAAAATACCATCCCCTTCGAGACCCGTTCGCCCTTCCAGGCCAGCGGCATTCGCCTGGGCACTCCCGCCGCCACCACTCGCGGCATGAAAGAAGCAGAAATGGCTGCCATCGCCGACATGATCTCCGAAGTGTTGATGGATATTAAGTCACTGGATACCGCGGCCAAAGTGCGCCAACGCGTGCGCGAATTGACGGCCAAATTCCCACTGCCTTACTGATTCCGTAATCTTAATTTGGTGGGGCGAGACTCCGTCGAGCCCTGATCAAGAATTGGCGCGGTGATATGATTCTGATGTTATTCCTGTTGCCCTACTGATTCACCGGCGGCCCAAACTGCTGTTGGTGCTGCTGTTCCCACGCATCATAATTTCCGTCATTGGAAGTTTGTGTTATCACAGCGCCATCTACTTGGGCATACACCCGTTCCCATCCCCCATCCGGTCTTTGACGTGCAACCCGTTCGCGCATGCTCAACATTTGTGGATATTGGTCATTCCACAGACCCGCGTTCATAAACTCAAAAGTGTCCATTCCGATATTCCCCTGAAATTCCACTTCATTGTTAGAACCAAAACTATTGAAATAATTCGTGCCCAACTGGTCAAAATTAGTGGGATATAGCTGATTATGGTCCCCCTGATACATGCGCATTCCCAAGGCGATATACTTCAACGCATCAACGGTGTCCAATTGGTGAATCCTGAAATAATCATTCGGAGATACAAGGATGCCATTTGCCGGGGAAGTTGCGGGATGTTGTTGGATGCCCTCTGCTTCCTGGCGCAATTTCCCCAGTTCATTCGTTTGCTCCCGCAAAACGCCGACCTCACCGCGCAGCTTCAATAATTCCTCCATTTGGTCGTTGGACAACGATTTGGACTGTCCGGCATCAGCAAGCTGGTTGGACAGGCTTTGATTGTCGTTCTGGAGCTGCGCTATTTGTTGCGCCAGAGCGCTGTTCCCGGCGCGCAAGTTGTTTTGGACCTGCTGTTGATGCACAAACGCCGTCGCAGCCCCGGCAACGATGATCACGCTGGCAGCCAGTTTTAATTGGGTCATGCTCATAATTTTTAAAAGAGTGAAAGTTCCGGTTCCCGTTCCTGCAACGGAAACGCTGGTTAAGGTCGCGGCCAGGCTCGCCGGCGCTATTTGGACGGCATTCGCGGAAATGACTGAAGCCAGCGCCACGGTAGTTGTGATGCCGTGTTTGGCAAAGACCGTGCGAAGTTTTTCCAATGCCCGTTCCACGCGCATCCGCGCCGCATTCTCGTTGAGACCCAGTTTGGCGCCCACTTCGGCGAATTGCCGGTTCTCAAAATAGCGCAGCAAAATCGCCTGGCGATCAGGCTCTTTGAGTTCATGCATCGCGTCGTCAAGTGCCGGGCGGATCTGTTCCCAATTGGTTTCGGCCGCGGTTTCAGAGGTTGGTTCGCGCATAAATTTTTCCTCGCGCTCACGCCGCCGGTTCTCCGTCCGCGCTATTTTGGTGGCTGCAAAATAAGCACTCGTGTAAAGCCAGCCCGCCAGGTTGTCATGGCGGGATAAGGCGGCGGCCTTTCGCGCCAGGTCCGCAAAGACCGTTTGCGCCGCGTCTTTGGCCAGGTGCTCGTCGCCGTTCACCTGCCGCAAGGCGACCGAATAGACGAGGTTCACGTGGCGTCTCACGATTTCGCCAAACGCGTCTTCGACATTCGTCCGGGCAAAGTGCCGGAGCAGTTCGGAATCAGTGGTCATTTCAATTTTCAATGTATAGCACCCGCCGGAGGGAAAACCGCACAAGAAAAATCGTTTGACACCATGGCCAAAGTGCGTCAACGTGTACTTAGTTGACTGCGAAGTTCCCCTTGCCGTATTGAGAACACACGCTCAAACGCCAGGCCAAAGAGAATAATCCAATTTTGAACGATTTCGGTCGCCCGTCGTCGGATACCCAACGGCTCGCACCGCAGGAAATCCAGCCAGCATTAACATTATTTTAACATATGTGGTTCTCTTTCAAGCCATTGCGTCAAAGCGCATGCTAAAACGAACCGGGGTTGGTCCGTTAAAGTCATTGGCAAAAGCGAACCTTTTTGAACCATTCTAAACCGATTATATGCCTAAAATTTCTACCAGGAAACCCCGCGCCCCCCGCGCAAAAGTTTCCGCCGCCGCTCCCGATGAAGCGGTCGCCGAATCAGCCGCGCCAAAAAGCGCCGCTGCCAAATCGCCTGCTGCTCCCGAACCGCCTCCGGTCGAACCCGCGGCTCCCGAGCCGGCCCTCCAGCCGCCGTCCACTCCCATCGAGCCTACCAGTGATACCGATCATCTGGTAAAAGCCGAAGTCCACGACGAACGCCGCAGTTTTCAACGCGACAAAATCGTCACCTCCCTGAACATCGCCAAATTGCAGGCGATGAACATGACCGAGCTGAACGGCATGGCCCGCGAGCTGGGCGTGGAAAATTTCGGCACCATGCGCAAGCACGAAGTCATTTTCCATATCCTCCAAAAAAATGCCGAGCGCGCCGGTGTGCTTTTTTCCGAAGGCGTCCTCGAAGTGTTGCCGGAAGGCTTCGGCTTTTTGCGCTCGCAAAGTTTCAATTATCTGCCCTGCCCGGAAGACATCTATATCTCGCCCTCGCAGATCCGCCGTTTCGATTTGCAGACCGGCAATCTTATCGCCGGCCAGATCCGTCCGCCGAAAGAAAAAGAAAAATTTTTCGCGCTGCTCAAAGTTGAAGCCGTTGACGGTGAAGACCCGGACAAGGCCAAGGATAAAACCCTCTTTGACAACCTCACACCCCTGTTTCCAAACAAACGGTTTATCCTGGAGACCAATCCTGAGGAAGTGAACACGCGCGTTCTGGATCTCGTCTGCCCCGTCGGCAAAGGCACCCGCGGCCTCATCGTCGCGCCCCCGCGCACCGGCAAGACCGTCCTCATGCAGAAGATCGCCAATGCGATCCTCAAAAATAATCCCGAGGCGTATTTGTTCATCCTGCTCATTGACGAGCGCCCCGAAGAAGTCACGGACATGGAGCGCAGTTGCAAAGGCGCCGAAGTGATTTCCTCAACTTTCGATGAACCCCCCGAACGCCACGTGCAGGTGGCCGAAATGGTCATCGAAAAAGCCCGCCGCATGGTCGAGCACAAGCGCGATGTCGTCATCCTGCTCGATTCCATCACACGCCTCGCGCGCGCTTACAACACCATTCAGCCGCATTCCGGAAAGATTCTCTCCGGTGGTGTGGATGCCAATGCATTGCACAAGCCCAAGCGCTTTTTCGGCGCGGCGCGTAATGTCGAGGAAGGCGGCTCGCTCACCATCATGGCCACCGCCCTCGTGGATACCGGCTCGCGCATGGATGAAGTCATCTTTGAAGAATTCAAAGGCACCGGCAACATGGAAGTCCACCTCGACCGCGCCCTCGTGGACCGCCGCATTTTTCCCAGCATCAACATCGAGCACTCCGGCACCCGCAAAGAGGAGTTGCTCTATCATCCGGACGAATACAACCGCGTCGTCATCCTGCGCCGCGCGTTGACCGGTGTTCCCCCTGTGGAATCCATGGATCTGATGTTGAGCAAGCTCAAGAAAACCAAGAGCAACATCGAATTTCTGCTCCAGATGGGCGTCAGTTGATGGTCCTTCGAATTTCGTCGATAGCTGCGCATTCTTTTCAACCAAAAGATTGGCGTGCGTGCCTTTCCCGTTCTTGCTAGGATGCCGTTTGGAACAAATGATGAACCGCATCCGTCTTATCAGGAATATGTTGTGGTGCCTTTATGCCGGCGCTGTCATGAGTGCCATTCTTGCTGTGTTCTGTAAATCGCAGTCAGTGCCCGCTTCGCCGATGTTCGGCACGGGCCTCGGCAAACAAAACTTCCTCGTTCCGGTGGCCCACACCCCCTTCGTTCTCCATGATTCGCGCGTTCGTTAACCGGCTCATCAAGATCCTGACGTCGCTACGGCTTACCGTGGCCCTACTGGCATTTGCCATCATCATTGTCTTTATCGGCACACTCGCGCAGGTGGATGAGGGCCTCTACAACGCCCAGGCCCGTTACTTCAGGCAGTGGGTCGTCTTTGGCGCGGACCTGTTCGGCCACAGGATTCCTCTCGTCTTGCCCGGTGGCTATCTCGTTGGCACGGTGTTGCTGGCCAACCTTCTGGCAGCGCATATTTATCGTTTTCAGCTCACCATCAAAAAACTTGGCATCCAGATCGCGCACTCCGGTGTCATCCTGCTTCTCGTCGGCCAGCTTGCCACCGATATGCTGGCCAAAGAATCGCAAGTGCGGTTCACGGAAGGTGAAACCAAATCATACGGTGAAAGCGCGCAAAACTTTGAGTTCGCGGTCATGAACCCGACCGGCCCCAACACGACACGCGTCGTGACCATTTCTGCCAGGGACTTGGCG
>DASXYX010000029.1:0-32732 GCA_036502245.1 Verrucomicrobiia bacterium | reverse complement strand
ATATTGTCGTTAACTCCGGCTATCCGGAGTTCATACGGGTCATTTCCAACCACCTGGCTAACTCCGGAAAGTGTTCCCAAAAATGAGTTCCACTTTTCGTTCTTAACATCCACCATTCCCTGGGTAACATGCTGTGAAGTGCTGACCAACACGGGGTGTCCTTCCGCGGCGCGCACAGCAATAACGCAGCAGGATTCTGCCGGAACTTCAAAATTGAAGGTATCCTTGAAGCTTGGAAGAGGTAATTTATTCCAAAAGTCAAAAGCGTAATAGGTTTTCGTCCCGTCCAATCCAGCTTTAGCGACATCATAACTAATAATTTTCTTTTCGCTGTCCCAATTGTACAAACCTAGCACATCGCGACGTACGGACTGGTTAGTCTGTGTCGTCAACCAAATTTGCGGCATTGCTGATTCGAAGTAGTCCACCGGGCGAGCCACAGCCACGTGTGGAAGCATACAACGTTTAAGAATATCGAGGCGTTCCGGCGGCAAACCAGGAAGCCAGTCGCTATTGAGATTAAACATCCCACTGAGGGCCATCCATGAAGCAAGCAATTGCGCATGGTTCAGTTTGACGCTAACGCGAACATAGCATGGGTCGGGGTCGTTCCACCACACGCGACCGTTCAGGAAATAAAGGCGGCTCCCACGAATGGGGCCAGTAATAATGCCGCCGCCATTAAAATGAATGACCTCATTGCGATAATCCTGCCAGTCAAAGCCGTTGTCGGGTCCGATGCGCATGGAATCCACCAGGCCGATGGAACCGCCCAACGAACGCATATTCTGGCTGGCGCAGCAGCCTGAAAAGAAAACATCCGGTCCAGCACCTTTGCGCAATAGCTTCAATCCATTACGAAGAACCTCGATACTGGTCTCCATCGGATCGTAAAACGGTTGATAGTTGCCAATGTCATCATCTTTATAACCGTCATTGACGTATATTTGCTCAGTGACCGATCCCGTCCAAAGGCCATCCAATTTGAAATAATTATAGCCCCAACCATGTATGGTCTGGGCCAGGTTCACCAGATGGGCCTGGACTTCTGGTCTCGTCAAGTCGAGCGAAGTGCCACCCCAAACCGTCTCATAAGGCTTGCCATCCAACCGTTTCATAAACCAATCCTGGCGATCTTTATATTCAGGATCCTGGTAATTTCTGGCAAAAGGCAGGAACCATATCCCTGCGGTCAAATCGTTACTTTTGATCATTTCTGCCACGGGCATCATGCCGTGTGGATAGGCGCCATTCGGCGCCGCTCTCATAAAACCGCGCCTGGGTCCATTAATACTTTCACCGTCTTGCCATCCGTCATCAATCTGCACAAATGAAAATCCGTAAGGCTTCAGTTCGTTCGCGGCAAATTCGGCCAGTGTCGTGATGTCCTTCTCATTACTACAACCGGCGCCTCCCTTTTTATCAGTCAGTCCGCCAACTTCAGAATACCATGTGCAGTAACCTGCAACTTGCGGCCGTAATTTAATTTGATACTGGTTTTTGATCGCATCGGCGTATTTCTCTTCGCCGATACGGGCATCATCAAACACACCGATTGCCAGGGTCTCCAGTTTATCCGATTCTCCGGCGGGAATGTGTAGATGGCCATAATCAATTTGCGCCTTGATCTCCACTTTTCCGTCTTTTACGCCTGAAAATATCACTCCGCTACCCCGATCCTCGGTAAGCCAGCCGGTAACCACGCCCCGGCGTGTCGCCGGATCTGCGAGCGTCAGGAACAAGTAGCTGCCCGGCTGCTTGTCTGGATCTGTTAAACCCGCTGTGCCCATGGTGCGGAGTTCGCCCGCAGGTTTGTCCAGGTCGAGCGTGAATGTGACGGGAACAAGTTTCTGAAAGTCAGTCATGTTCGTGCCATCATTATGCAGTTCCTTACGGACGAGCACGAACGGCAGGCGGTCGTAAAGTTCCAGGGATACGGTGCTGCCATCGGCTTGCATCACAATGATTTCCTTTCCAGATCCGAAGATAGTGTCATTAACGGAACGGACCATCGCCTTTACAGCATCGCCTTCCACTTTGCCATCGGTCAGGAAAGTCTTGCCGGTAATTTTTTCGGCCACGGTGAACGTCTGACTGGCGTCATCATATCGCACAGACAGCTTCGTATTATCGATTTTAACGGTGGTGGCCCCGGCGTTAAACGCAGCCCAGAACATCAGCGTGAGAAGGATGATGCTGAGTCTCATATATCCTTAACGGGTGCCAAGCCATGCTCACGACGAATCGGAACTTTTCGGGTTATGTTTACTTTGAACGACGATGGATTCAACCACCAGGCTATTGTAGTAGCTTGTGTCGTGATGGGCTGTGCAAGCAAGCCCACATATGATGGGGTCGCGAAAATTTGACCCATTTTACACATAATCCCGATTACCAATCTAAATTGCCAGGGTCGCGTCAAACGGACAGGCTTTATTACCAGTTTTTCAACCATTGCAGAGACATGAGATTTTGAGGTGCGACAGGCCCGACGTGGCCGTCTGCAAAACCAACTTCATCGACACCAAGATATCGTTGGGTCTTACGCCAAGCTTTCAAAATGCTTGTCGTCAAAAGGACACTGCCATAACGTGCAATATAGAATCGCGTCATATCAGAGGAGTTATAAGAAACGTCCGAACCAAAGAGGTCTAGTCCATATAACCAGATAGTTTTTCTTCATATTGATGATAAGGTTTTTTTGGTTTAACTTGTCCTTACCAGGCATTCCTCTACTGTGCCGCACTCTCAAAGCCCGCCGACAAATAGGCGAAGCAAGTCACAATCTGGATGGTCATGAATTAACTGTGGCTTAGAATTGAGTTTTCGACAATCCGTCAAATGACGGATGCCTTCTGAGGCAAAGGACCATTGACGGGACAACCAAGTTAAGTTACTTTTTCACATCCATTTGAAAGTTTTTTTCTGCCGGATTTGTCAGAGGCTGCCGCAACACATTCGCTGTCTGGTTGGCGTAGCCGGTTGTGGAATTTTAATATGTGGCATGCAGAATTTTGTGGCGTTTGGCCAGGAATTTCAAGTTCGGAACTGGCACGTGGAAGACGGTCTGCCGGACGGTGAGATCACCGCTATTCAGCAAACGCCTGACGGCTATTTGTGGATTGGGACGCCGAAGGGATTGGTGCGATTTGATGGATCACGCTTTAAGGTGTACAAGCCAGGTCCGGGATCGATTCTCACCGACTCGCAGATTACAAGTTTGCTGACAAGTCATGATGGCACTCTCTGGATAAGCACACAAAATGGGGATGTGATTCGAAGGCAAGACGGAAAATTTGTGGATGCACGACCCCCGCTTGGTCTTTTGAACGGCCAAAACACAAAAAACGCTCCGGGAACCTGGTTATGGAACCGCCGCATCCATATTATCGAAGGTACTGAGGGCACTCAAAACAAAGATTTTCAGGATACCAGCACTCAATTAATTGAGGACACTGAAGGGACTGTTTGGGAATACGTCTCCGACAAAATAGTCATGCGGCTAAAAGGAAACAGCTGGACAATTTTCACGCCGACCAATGGACTGCCGGACGGCGGTATTAAACAATTAACTACCGACCACGAAGGGCATGTTTGGGCGGAGGCTGGCGGCAAACTCCATCGTTATTACAGCAACGGATGGGATTACAAACAGGAGGCTGTTTCTATAAAAGGACCGTGGCCTGTGTTTGCCCCAGCGAATCGAGGTGGAATGTGGGTAGTTGAGCCGAAAGGCGGTTCATGGTTGCTTGATGGCGGCCAAATGCGGAGATTTGCAAATGGGCAATGGCAGGGTAGTTCACAATCAATCCCCACAGTTCCATTTTCCACCCGATCAATTGTGACATGTCTGATAGAGGATCATTCCGGACGTATCTGGTATGGAACAGCGGCTGGCGGAGTTTTTTTTTCCGATTCCGATGGCAAATGGCAGAGATTAAAGGCGCAAAATCCCTTTTCACAAGGTTATATCTCCTGCTTATTTGAGGATGCTCAAGGAAATATTTGGGTTGGAACAGTAGGGGATGGCCTTTATCGCGTCACACAACAACCTTTAGCCATGCTTACATTGCCACCGCCAATGGAGAATGCTGAAATCAGCACAATGTGTGTGGCACATGATGGATCAATATGGATAGGCAGCAGCGGTTTCGGAGTGATGCACTGGTATGATAAAAACAGATTTACAGCCTTCGGGGCAGCACAAGGACTACGTGATCTTCATGTCTGCACTATTTTTGAAGATTCACAGACAAACGTATGGACAGGAGTGTCTGAAGGGCTTTTCCGGTTGGAAGGCGACCATTTTGCTCAAGTCCCGGGACCGCCGGAAATATCAAAGTGGGTGAAAGCTCTTTTTGAAGACCGAGAGGGACGGCTTTGGATTGGCTCGCTTGAAGGATTGACCCTCCTCCAAAATGGAAAGTTTAATATATTCCATCTGCGGCCAGACCAAGGATATTGTGATATAAGGAGCATAACGGAAGATGTTGCCGGTAATATTTGGATTGGAACAATGGCCCAAGGGCTTTTTTGTCTGCCTAAGGGACACTTCGAAAAACTCTATCACGTTGAAAAATATCCAGCAACAGATGCAAGGTCTCTCTTTTGCGGTGAAGACGGATCAGTGTGGATTGGCAGTTGGGGCGAAGGTTTAATCCGGGAATATAAAGATATATTCACCACTTTCACCACCGAGAAGGACGGCTTACCCAGCGACAGGATTCAATCTATCATCAGCGACGATAATGGCAGGCTGTGGTTAAGCACAGACAATGGAATTGTTGGAATTTCCCCCCAGGTGATTGAAAACTATAAGCGTGGATATAATCCACCGCCTTGGTATCAGCACCTATCCTTGCCGGAAGGCCTGGCCAATCGAGGCTGTTCCGGAGCGGGGGAACCCGTATCCGTGCGCATGCCAAACAGAAGTCTTTTGTTCCCTGATTATGAAGGCATAGCTGAACTTGATCCCAACACCGTTACAACCAAATCCCCACCACCTACCGTGTTAGTGGAGGGAGTGCTGGCAGATGGAAAGGTTTTGATGCCAACATCCAGCGGAGAATTGCGGATTTCATCAAGCGCGCAACGGATTGAATTCGATTACACCGCGCCAAATCTCGCACTGCAGCATAACCTGAGCTTCCAATACAGGTTAAAAGGATTGGACCATGACTGGGTGAAGGCCGATGGACAGAATGTTGCCTATTATAGCCAATTGAAACCGGGACACTACCAGTTCCAGGTAGTGGTCAGCGGCAGTGATGCTGAATGGCATGAAGCCGAACAAGAGATTAATTTATACGTTGTGCCACGATTGTGGGAACGGCACTGGATACAGATATCGGCCGGCGGGTTGCTCCTTTGCGTCATAGTCAGCAGTATTGTATGGAGCCAGCGGCGCAAGTTTTTATTGCGAGTTGAACGATTAGAAATGCAGCAGGCCGTGGAAAAGGAGCGCCATCGCATCGCACGCGACTTGCACGATGAACTCGGAGCGCGCTTGACGGCAACTGCACTTCAAGGCGAGCTGGCAGTTCAAAACGGAACCATATCCAATAATGCAAAATCAGAACTCAATTTCATGAACCGGCGCGTTCGACAACTTATAGGCGCAGTAGATGAAGTTGTTTGGACGACCGATCCAAAAAATGACTCCCTTCCAAATCTAGCCGCTTTCTTATGCGACTACATCGAAACATTTCTTGCTCCGACTGGAATTGGTTGCCGCCTGGAAGTGGACCCGGACCTGCCGAATTTACCTCTGCTGGCGCTGACCCGGCGCAACATTCTGCTGGCAATCAAAGAAGCGCTCAACAACAGCGTTCGTCATGCCAGGGCCCAAACGATCTATTTCAAGATTTATATTTACGATGGCTTGCTAAATATGGAAATTTCCGATGATGGCCATGGTTTCACGGTTAACGATACGCGGCCAGGCGGCAAGGGGCTCTCCAATATTAAGAGCCGGATGGAACTCATTAAGGGGCAGGCCATAATTAGAAGCGAGGCGGGCAGAGGAACAACAACATGTCTTTCATTGCCATTGCCAAGAATCCAAACCTATAAATGATAAACAAGTCTTATGAAAATCAAAGTTGGCATTGTTGAAGATGATCGCGAAGTGATGGAAAATTGGGTAAAGGTTTTGAACTCTCATCCAAAACTCAAATGCGTTGCTGCCTGTGAATCGGGCGAATCAGCGCTCAAACAATTCCCCGATTATCGTCCAGACGTGGTTCTCATGGATATTAATCTGCCAGGGATGTCGGGAATCCAATCCACCGCATTGCTAAAAGAACTAATGCCAAATGTACATGTTCTTATGGTGACAATTTATTCCAACAACAATTCCATCTTCGAAGCTCTCCAGGCTGGAGCCAGCGGTTATCTTCTCAAGAATAATTCGTCGGAGGAAGTAATTCGATCAATTATCGAAGTAGTGGAAGGCGGAGCGCCAATGACCGGCCAAATCGCCCGCCGCGTCATCGAGGTTTTTCGCAAGCCAACACATGAGAAATTATCAAAAGCACAGCTAACCGCACGCGAAAAAGAGATTCTACACTTAATTGCCAGAGGCTATTCAAATAAAGAAATCGCTTCCCAGATCCTGGTAGAGGTATCAACAGTGCGAACTCATATTGAACATATCTATGAAAAACTACACGTTCATTGCCGAACACAAGCCGCAGCAAAATACCTTGGCAGTGAAGGTCGCGATATAATTGACAAGAAAGACCATGGGGATGCCAGATAATTTACCCCGTCAGGTGATCCAAAATTTTGTAAACATCTCAACAAACCAATAGGAATACAAAAAGGCAGTATGGTTTGGCTTTAGTATCCAGGATTATGCGAATTATTTTCATTTTGTTTTTGAGTCTCTGCTGCGCGCAAGCTCATGCCACTCCCCCCCTCCAATCTAGCGCCGGACTATATATGCCAGGCGATATTGCCATCCCTCCCTCTAATTCCCATGCGGGTGAACATAAGATCACAAATCCACCACCATCCATGTTTGTGATGGACATGGTTCACAACAATCCCGGTGAACCACTTCAAACAACGGCCTTTCGCGATCCACGCAGGTTGAGTGAATTAGGTTACAATGGCCAGGTAATCATGGCCGAAGCGGACTCCTGCGAGAGTTTCGACGCCATTGCGCCGGGTGTATTGCCTAAAGGCAGCGATGCGCGAAGATGGATCGATAGCCATGCTCGGACACTCGAAAGTTTAGCTTCCCAAGCGCACGCCGCAGGTATCAAAGCGTATGCCTGGATGCAATTTATCGTACTGCCAAAAGCGTTGGTGACGCGCTTTAAGAATGAAATTTGCGATGATCAAGGACGGATTGACGTGGAACGTCCGATGACCCAGAAAATCCTCCGCGCGCAAATCGAAGAATTGTTTGACCGGTGCCCTTCGCTCGATGGCCTCGTCGTCCGAACTGGGGAGGTTTATTTATTTGACAGCCCGTATCACACTTCCAGCGGGAAAGAAAATGAAAGCAAAATGCAGGGGGCCACAGCCATCCTGCACGGCCCAGACAGCCATATTGCGCTATTAAAGATCCTGCGTGACGAAGCCTGTGTGAAACGTGACAAAATGATTTTTTATCGCACATGGGATTTCGGCAATAATTTTCACATCAACCCGGAATATTATTTAAAAGTGACAGACGCAATCGAACCTCACCCAAACCTGATTTTTTCCATTAAGCCGCAGGCAGGAGATTTTTTACGCATGACACCGTTTAATCCGACGCTTGGTATCGGCAAACATCGACAAATAGTAGAAGTGGAATGCCAACGCGAAGCGTATGGCAAAGGCGCTCATCCTTATTACATCGGCGATGGCGTCATCAACGGCTGGGAGGAATACGCGACACTCATGAAGCCAGGCCAGCCGAAAAGTTTGCGTGATCTTGTGAACAACAAGAATTTTGCCGGTGTGTGGACATGGTCGCGTGGCGGTGGCTGGGAAGGCCCTTATATCACGAATGAACTGTGGTGCACGTTAAATGCCTATGTCATCGCTAAATACGTTGAGAACCCAAGTCGCACTGAAGAAGAAATCTTCAATGATTTTGCAAGCCAGCAGCTTGGGCTAAAAGGCAAAGACATTGAACGGTTTCGCGAACTGAATTTACTTTCGGCAGCAGCCGTGCTCCGGGGACAGTGCAGCCTGAAAGGACCAGTGGACCTTTGGTGGGCGCGTGACGATTTCATTGCCGCTCCGGATTTGAGTTTCTTTATTACCAACAATCTAGTTGCAGACGCGCTGGCTGAAAAAACCGAGTCTGTAAACATGTGGCAAAAAATTGAATCGCTTGCGCAACAAATTGATTTCCCCAACCCACAGACGAAAGAGTTTGTGGTTACCTCATCTGCTTATGGACGGATCAAGTATTCAATCTTTGAACAGGCATGGATTATCCTGCTCTATGGCAACATGGGGGATAAATCGGGGCATTATGACATTAACAAAATTTCGACTGCCATCGCTGAATACGATCGGCTTTGGAAAGAATGGCGCGCTCTGCAAGCTACACACCAGTCCTGCGCGACGCTCTATAAGGATGTCGCATTCCAGAACGAGCCCGGCATTGGCGAGGCGGTGAATCGGTATCGGAAAATCTGCAAATAAGTTGGCCCCAATTTATTTTGAATCGAGCTTGCGAAGAATAGATTCACTTTTATATGGTTGACTGCCGATTTGATTGGCTTCCATTAAAGTTTCCCAGATGCCTCGCGATCGTTGATAAGGTCCGCCAGTCCGCCGGGCAGAAGGATCATCGATCGACCATGCTTCCGGCGTCCAGAACCAGCGGTCAGAATTCGCATCGAGCCAAATGCGCCCGTAGGTGCTCCACGCCGTGTATAATCCTTCGGAAACCAGCGCGCCATCATTCATCATCCGTCCTTGGTGAATCAGATTGGCGGCGGCGACGAAACTAACGCCAACCCAAACTTCATTGTAGTGAACTTGCGCTGGTCCGGTGCAATCAACGGCCGGCTTGCTATCAGGTGTCAAACAATTAGCCATGCCCATGTCTCCAATTCCATCCCCATTGAAGTCGCGTAATGGCACGACCAGGCGGCGAAACATCTGCCGACAGTGTGAAGTAAGACGGTCAGGATTTAGCAGCGGTGGCAGACCGAAAGTATCAGGGATGCGCATGCCAACCAGGGCGTCGGCCATAATGGCATTATTCGTCTCATTGAATTTGTAGTAGCCGAGTTTGTCATCCCAAAATTCGCGCTCGGTGCTGCTGCGCGCCAGCTTCAAGTCTGCATCAACTTCGCTTGCCATCGCTGTATCGTCCATTTCCCCTGTGATTTCCTGCATGCATTCCAACGCCCCAAGCCAGAGCACCGCGTTGAAAAACTTATTTTTTATGTATTCAGAACTGTCCATCTCGCTCAATCCATCGCCCTCCGTGTCAGTGCTTTTTTGATAATGATAAGTGCGCACCAGTGCTGGATAGATTTCTTTCAGAAATGTTTTATCGCCAGTCGCTTTCCAATAAGCATATGATTGTTGTATCAACTTGGGCGAGAATTCTGACCAGGGCGTTGGCCAGCTTCCGTGGTGATAATAGTGGATATAATTGTGAGCATACTGGTCAAAGTCGAAAAATGGGTCTTTTTCCGGGCTGCCGGCATCATGCGGAACTGCGCCCGTGGGATTGACTTTTTCATCTGTCACAAAATCAGCGAACCCAAGAAGAATATCACGTTCCATTAGCGGCCAAAGCTCGCGAGTCACACGACATACGTGCTGACGAACATCGAATGATTCAGCGTAGTTGTATTCCATGCATTCCATGACAAAGGCAAGGTGCTGGCCTGGACGCGCGCCGTATTTTTTGGGCTTGGTAATACAGCCATTTTCCCAGAATGACCCACCGAACGTGCAGTAATAAAGTTCGTTCATCGCTCCTTGTTTGAGCCAGGCCGGCGCTGAACCCGCCAAATATGGCGACTGCCAATCGTCAATCGCTTGGCTCCATTTATGAAAATTCTTGAGAGCATCGGCAGCAATTTCCTGTGCCTGCGGTTTGCCCGGAGGAAAATATTCAGTGTAACGCCGCCACCAACTTGTGCCTGAACCAAACGACACCTGCGGAAAATCCCAGGCCAATACAAATGGGACCTCTCTCGACTCGCCGGGTTTAAGCGTTATGGTGACCGCAACTGCGCCACACGGGAAATCTGTTTTCACCTTGGTGTTCTGTAACACGCCGCTTTGCAAATATTCATCAAGAATGTCGCGGCCATTTCCATTACCATCCCAACTTGTTTGCAAAGAGGCGCCCTGCGCCTCCGTAGCAATACACCATTGCGAGCCCTGAGTTTCATTCGGATTCATCGGGCTCTGAGCCGACATCACGACCGCATCCATCTTCTTGTTTTGCACAGCGTTGTTTGTCAGTCCACTACGTGTGATTCTGTTGACATAAGGCGCATTCGGAAAAGTAAACATTAGCGAAAGTTTCACCGGCTTGTCTGACGGGTTGCGAAGATGGAATAAAAATATGCCAACGGGTAATGACGTTTCACGGTAATTGTCTTTGATAATTGGGCTGAAGAATTCGAGCGTAATTACCGTTTGAAAGCCACTGTATTTGCACCACCCTTTAGGAAACAACGCATAATATGTAGCCGAACCCGGCTCAATTTTTGGCCAGGCCGCCATCACATCCGAAGTCGCCAGTGTCGCTATGTGCGGCAATTTACCGTCCACCTCCTCACGCAAATGAAATGCGGCCTGCGGCATAAATTTCACCTCCAAATCCTGAGGCCTCATCCGCCACGGCCCAAATGAGCCGGACGCATTATACATGAAGTTGCCCGCGCCAATGCCACCCAACGGGATACCCGCTTTGTGGGCGCTAGTGCCCAACGGAATACTCCAGGCATACGAAGATGGGTTATAATCTTCCGCGTCGGTTAACGCAGATTGGCACAAGAGTATTGCCAAAATTCTAAACATCGCCCCAAATTTCATACTTGTCATGAAATTATTCGGATGACGTAGGGAGTTTACTTGCCCGTAGCGATAACGACGGCGGGCGTTGCTCTGACGCTGACGCCCAATTTTTGTTTGGATCGGATCCCATTTGTAATTCCAGGATCCCACCCATGACAACCTCATCATGCCGGAGCCATGCGCGGTTCAGCGGTTTACCATTTAGCTTCGCAGATTGAATGTAGATATTCTGTGGCGAATTATTTCGAGTGATGACTGTAAACGCATGGCCTTTGTAATAGTGCCGGTCCAATTGAATGGTTACTTTATCAAACACGGGGCTGCCGATAATATACACGCCGTCCACCGGACAGACCGGATAAAAGCCGATGGCGCTCAACACGTACCACGCCGACATTTGCCCGACGTCATCGTTGCCACAAATCCCATACACATTGTCCTTGTATGCATTGTCCATTACGAACCGCGACCACTTCTGCGTCAGCCATGGTTCCTCAGCATACACAAATAAATACGGTGTCTGATGGACGGGTTCGTTGGCGTGGTTGTCATACTCATTCCACTTGAAGTCTGGCGGGGTTTTCTCAAAGAACTCCGTCAGATAATGAACGAAATAATCTTTGCTCATGAGATTGATTAACCCCTGCACATCGTGCGGAACCCACCAGCCTTGCTGGTAAGGATTGCTTTCGATGCAACTCTGCCCTTCGTTGGTCGCACCTCCCCATTTTCCCCAGGAACCATCGGCATTCCTCGCTCTCATATTGCCGACGGAGGGATCATAAAGATTCCTGTAATTTAGTGAACGCTTCAGCAAATATTCCATGTCATTGGTCTTGCCCAGCGCTTGTGCGAACCGCCCGGCGCAATAATCAGAATAGGCGTTTTCTAACGTCCACGAAACGGAATAGTCGTCGCTCGCAACAAATCCAAGCTGATCATATTCTTTCAAATCGCTCCGGCTGCTTTTCGAACCCATTACACTTTCGCGGCAAAGTGCATAAGCCTGCTCCACGTCATAACCGCGAATGCCTTTCAGGTAGGCATCGGTAAAAACCGACACTGCCGGATCGCCAAGCATACAGCCGGATTCCGTGCCCAGAATTTCCCAGCGCGCCAAATGATCGTTGCCGCTCAACTCGGCTTGTTGCATTAGTGAGTTAACCGTGTCATTGACGACATCAGGCCGGACGATCGTCAGCAACGGGTATTGGGCGCGGAATACATCCCATCCGCTGAAAATGGTTCGATAAACAAAATCCCCGGTCTTATGAACCTTGCCGTCAGAACCCATATAAAGGCCATTCACATCCGAATAATCCCTTGGATCAATCATCGTGTGATACAAAGCCGTGGCAAAAATTTCTTTTTGCGTTTCTGTCCCGCCTTCAATGTCGACATTTGCCAAAGCCTTCGACCAAAGTTCGCGCGCCTGCTTGCGGACGCGGTCAAAATCCCATCCGGGAATGTCATGCTTCAAATTCGCCCGTGCTCCTTCGATGCTCACAAACGAAACACCTGCTTTCATAAGCACTTGCTCGTTTTCCGCCGTCGAAAATTCCGCGTAGAATCCCAGGTGTTTGCCCTCCATTTCACGGCAACCATCCAAAATCTCTGCCTGCGCCACTGCATCGCGATACCGCTGGCTTTCGACGTCCTCCCGCTTGCGTTCCCAATCATCGGGAATTTTGGCGGACCATACTCCAAATTTTTTCAATGGCTGACTGAACTTCGCGTGGAAATAAACTGTATAGTTGGCCTTACCGTCTCCGTCACCCCAACCGCCTCCGCTTGGAGGGCATTTCATCCACCCTTCAATCGTATAATTATCCACCACCTTGATGTATTGACGTGTGGACGTGCCGCCGACGCGGCGCGCCAAATCAATTTGAATTCTCGACTCAGCGGATTTTGGGAAGGTAAATCGCAAAATTCCCGCGCGCGACGCTGCCGTGGCTTCAACGCGAATCTTATAGTCGTCCAGCGTGACGGCATAATAACCAGCTTGCGCAATCTCTGTTTCATGCCGGAAGTGAGAGCGGTAACCTTCACCGGTCTTGTATTTTGCCGATGTTGACGTATGATTCTGGAGCGATTGATCTTCCGAACTATTGTCACCACAGGCCGTTTTGAGTGGGCCAGTGGTCGGCATCACTAAAAAGTTTCCCAAATCGCCATACCAGCCGACGCCGCTCATGTGCGTAAAGCTGAATCCTTCAATGGAAGTATGCTCGTACGAATAACCGCAACCGTTGTCTCCGCCAGTAATGGTGTCGGGACTCAATTGAACCAGACCGAAAGGAGTCGTCGCGCCGGGAAACGTTTTGCCGGGGTTCATCGCCTCCATCGTGCTCGCACCAATCATGGGATTGATATAATCCACCAGTGCTTTTTGTGGCAAGGAAGGATTAATATCTTTACCGTCCGCGCTGGTTATTGCGGATTGGCACAGGAGTATTGCCAGAATTTTAAACAGTACTTTGCCGTTGGCAATCATTCATCATATCAGTTGGATTACTGGGTACCCGCCAAGGTAACCTTGAACACTTTGTCGCCATACGTCTCCACATCAGACCAGTCATTGTTCTGCAGTATCAGAACGCCTGCATCAGTAAACGGAACCGGATCACCACTTCGCAGATTAACCACTGAAGCAATGTTGTACCCGTTATTGGGAACATGCAGACTGTTTGATTTGGGTTCCGTCGTAACGTGGATATAAAGAATCTTTGGGTCCTTTAGGGAAACGGTGATCGATCCGTAGGCGCCGTCATTCCACCATCCCGGGTTAAGTGCCGAGTTTTCCCCACCAATCGTGTTGTAAATTGATTCTGAGGCCCAAGCAAAATAATCGTGGAGATTTTTGACCATCGGATCAAGGCTCGCTGCGAATTTACCATCAATCATCGGCCCGATTCCAATGGCAAAATTCCACTGGCGCCGTTGGCCGAGCGAAGAAACCATTTGTTTTACAATAAATGTCGGATCCTTGGCGTAGCGCGAATTTTTATAACCATCAACGTCCGGCCCCGAGGTTTTGTACCACCAGGAGCCAACAACGGGAATATCTTCATTGTAGTCCCGGTCTGGCGGGAGAAGGCCCCATTGCACATGTGTCTTTATTAGTCCCGATGGCCGGCTATATTCCGGATCAGCCGGACCACTTAAAAACTCAGTAGTGCCATAGTCAATGTTTGGATCAGCTGCGGTACCCCATCCAAAATAATCATCATTGTTATGAATGATGATGCAGCCTGGAAAGTGCTGCCGCATATATGCAGGCAAATCAGACGGGCTCCCATCAATCCAAAATCCGGCGATTTCACCGGGATATCGAGCCGCCAATTCATCCAGCAGTCCTTTGGTCGCCTCAACATATTTTTTTGGATCTTTCAACGAATCATCAAGCCAGTTTCCTCCTTCGAAGCCATGATCAGGACCACCGCAAAGATAGAGCATCAGCGGAAGGTGCTCCTGATGGCAACGCGCGGCCAGCGCCCCGATGTAATCTTTTGTTGTTTTGAGTTTGAAGCCAGGTGTTTTGGCGGGAAACATCACGGCATGACGGTCGTCACTATGCAAGAGGGTAAAGGTGAGATATCGCGCTCCCATTTCCTTCGCTGTGGCAACCAGATTACTGGCGATAACGTCAGGATCCGCAGCCGCTGCTTCAAACTCCGCAACTGTGTTATAACCAACATCATTGGCTTTTTCATCGGGGCTGCCGGTAAACAACCCCCAATGACAAAAAAGTCCAAACCGGGCCGGAGCATACCATTGGCTTACACGTTCCTGGCGCTCCTGATATTCTTTTTTGAGAGGCAGGTTCCCCTCAACATTCAGAACATCTCCAGCAAATGCTGAACCAATCAATAGTGGAAAAATAATAAGTGGGACGATAGTATGGATTCGCATAATGATTTTATCGGTGACTGATGGTTGTTAGTTGTTGGCAATTTCATCTACCGCGGAAGAAACGTGTAGCACGATTACGCTGGCGATTTTATCGGTGGCGGTCAGCGGTAATTGAATAACCAGACCGTCTGCTTCTGGCTCACATTTAAGCTTTTGGTGCGGGTCCGCCAGCAACCATGCTTTAGCTTTTTGATTCGAGATCGGCACGAGCAGCCTGCCATCCGCAGGCCAATCGAAGACATGCAGATAAAGATTACCGTTCTTTTGCGTGCAACGCCCCCATTTTAATTGTTGTTTGAATGGACTTGCGGTTGTTCCGTAAATAGCCTGACCATTGATCTTCATCCACTCACCGATTTCTTTGAGCCGTACGATGGAAGCATCGGGGAAAACGCCTTCTGCAGTCGGGCCAACGTTGAGGAGGTAGTTGCCGCCTTTGCTCGCACAATCAACCAGATTACGTACCAGTGTTTGTGCCGATTTCCAATCGTTCGCATCTTTGCGGTAGCCCCAGGTATCGTTCATGGTCATGCATGATTCCCAACTCACACCTGGCCCAAAACCGTTCGGAGGAATTTCCTGCTCCGGTGTGCCATAATCACCCACACCATCGTCCTTGTTCATGCCATTCTTCTCGCGTGATTTGCCGACGCGATTATTGATAATGATATTGGGCTGAAGACTGCGAACGTAATTGTAAAGATCAACGCCCCGCTCATTCGTCCATGGCTTTTCCCATTGGCCATCAAACCAGAGAATACCAACCGGCCCATAACGCGTAAGCAGTTCTTTGAGTTGCCCTTTCATATAGGCAACATAATTATCCATGTCCGGTACGCCGGTGGCGGTGTCATTCCATGGCCGGCGTTCGGGCCAATCCGGATGATGCCAGTCCATGATGGAATAATAAATGCAAAGCTTAATGCCGGCTTTGTGACATTCATCTGCAAGCTCCTTTATCGGGTCACGCTGGAAGGGAGTGGATTTAATTCCCCAATCCGAAAGACCAGATCGGAACATAGCAAATCCATCATGGTGCTTGGCGGTAATCACAATGTATTTCATGCCGGCATTCTTAGCCATGCGCACCCATTCCCTGGCATTGAATTCAACCGGATCAAATTGCGGCGCAAATTTCTCATATTCAGACGTGGGAATTTTTGCCATTTCCATGATCCATTCTCCAGTGCCCGGAGTCGGTTTACCCTGCCATTCGCCCGCCGGAACAGAATATAAGCCCCAATGAATGAACATGCCAAAACGCGCTTCGTTAAACCATTCCATGCGTCGCTCACGGTGCGCAGATGTTTCCTGCGCAAAGGTATTGGTTGACGTCTCCATGGCATTTGCCCCCAGCGCGACGATGAAAATTAGCAACGTTGCGCAACATATCAGATTCTTTTTCACAGGTTTTTAGGTCGATTATAATCTTCTGCTTATGTCAATTATTTCGCCCGTGGATCAAGATCAAACTTGCGAAACATGGTCAAATTGTCGGGGCTTTTCCCTGTAAATGTGATTTCTCCGAACAACCCGCTTGCAAGCGCGTTGATCACCGCATCGGAGGCATCGTAGGCATTGATGTAGGTATCAGCCGAAGCGAATTCATCGCTGTGAAATGGATTATCAAGCGAGACGACAATGGTTTTTTCGCGGCCGGCCATCCCATACGTCCATGTGTCATTTTGTGCTTTTCCGCCATACCAGGTCTGAAAACCCACTTCGCATACCAGATAAATTATCGCATCGTTTTCCGCAGCCACCTCTGGCATCGTCTTTACCGGGGATTTAGGAAAAATATGAAACCACCAGTTATTCCACCACCGATGTAAGACCTGCGGCTTCTCCAACCAAAGCCCACGCTTAATGGTAGCGGTAATGCCACGATGGGCCAGTACTGACTGTAGATGCCTTGCCGCGCCATTCACCCGCTGGTCTTCATTGGATATGGGAATAATGACGACATGATGAATTGCCAATGGATTTAACGGTAAGAGTTTGTTGCGGTCTCGAACAAGTGTAATACTTTTTTCAGCTATATCTTGAGCTGTATTTTGAACAAAGCCTTTATCTTCGTCGGTTAGTGGACGCGTTGGCGGACTATTTGTATCAAGCAAACCAAGCCTTTGCTTCAACCGCCAGATGCGTTGCACGGCATCGTCGAGCCGCGACATTGGGATGCGCCCGCTTTGAACGGCTTTTTCCATATCATCAAAATATCGTTCGGGTGGCCAGAGCAACATATCTGTGCCCGCTTGAATGCTGCGCACACAGGCGTCATCACCATAAAACTTGATAAACCCTCCCATGATCAGCGCGTCAGTAACGACGACCCCCTTGAAGCCCATCTTTTGTTTAAGAAGTCTGGTGGTCAGATCATATGAAAGCGTTGCAGGTAGAAATTGACCGTTTACAACTTCGGAATCGTCCTGATAACAGGGCAAGGAGATATGGCCCTCCATGATGGCCATGACATCATTATTAATAAGCGCTTGAAACACGGCTCCATGGTTTTTGTCCCAGGCCGCCTGCGTCAGTGCGTTGCAAGACGTGGTTTCATGCTGGTTGCGATAATCAACGCCGTCACCAGGGAAATGTTTGGCGGTAGCTGCAATGCCGTTGTCTTGATAACCATTCACCATGGCGATCAGGAGCGGAGTTGCCACACTCGGATCATCCGATATGCTGCGCTCAGCCACAAGGTAGTTGAATGGATTCTGCACGAGGTCAGCCACCGGCGTGAACAACCAGTTGAAGCCGATTGATCGCGCCTCAATTGCAGTTGCCCGGCCGAAATCATAGGCAAGCGCTTTCGAGCGGGTTGCGCCCACCCCTGATAAATGAGTGATTCTGGTTAAACCAAGAACATTCGCACCCGCGCCGGATTCCATATCACCGCAAATAATTAGCGGGACAGATGAAGCCTTGCGCAATCGCGCAATATGATCCGCGATTTGGGCGGCCGTCGGTCCGCTGTCGAAAATGACCGTGCCGCCCTCAAACACGCCACCCACCGGATATTTTTTCAAGTAAGCAGCCAGTTCTTTGTCGCTCATGTTCCTCTTGAGCAACGAATCGTTCCTCATGATTACCGTCTGCCCTATCTTTTCCCTTAACGTCAATTTTTTCCAGCCGTCATCAAGTGATTGTGCGCTCGAAACATCCTGCACGGCGCACAACATGGAACTGAGCAGCAAAATCACAGAAACGTTGAAGCCCATTTTTTCGATTTTCATCCGGTCAAACATATCATGGCGCCTGGAGCACGCTTTGGAAGAATTGCGCCTGGTTTGTCAACCCTGTCGTATAAGGCGAAACCGCATTTGTGATATATGTCCAGGGGCCCGTCACCGCTGAGGCTTGCTGGAGAAAGCCTGACGTCCAGCTCACAATCATATTTGATCCAGACGCTTGAATTGACATCATTGGCGGAGGAGGAGAAATGGCCGTGGAACCGACCTGATAATGATTCAAAATCTGGCTGGGCGTCAGCGCGTAATTATAAATCGCCACATGCGAGATGCCGCCATGCCAAAAATCGCCCCGCTCGAATCCTGTAGCGAGCATGCCGCCACCGTTGTAACTTGCGCAATAGGAGCCTATGACGAACGGCAGCTTGTGCATCCCGTAAATCCCTTCACTCTCATAATACGCGCTCATGTCAGTGGTGGCCATCAGGACTCCATTCGTGTAGCAGAGCAGGTTTGAATTTGACCCGGTGTAAACCTCCGCAGCATAAACCCACTTTCCTGAAAAGCTGGAGCTTGATATTGGTGGAGATGAAAGACCAGGGTAATAGGCTGCATTAAATTGGACATCCCCTTCAGACCCAGACCAGTCGGTCTCCACCCCCATCCACCAGCCATTGGCAGAGCCGCCATGGGCCTCAAGGCCGAGCACTGTCTGAAAAGCAGTGTTTGTATAGCCGATCGGATAGGTGGGAACGTATATCCATGCCTCCGTGGAAAAGTTGGTCCCAGGGTCAAGCGCCGTATTATACGGAACCACAATTTGGGAATTATTCACGCTGGTGTTCAGGTTGGTGAAATAGATGGCTGTGTCGCCCGGCACATCTGGTAGACCGCCGGGGCCACCCAAAAGATAAGTCGCGCCATCGGACGAACCGAAACCAGCAGTGACGAAGGCATTATGCTGATTATTACCCAGGCTGGCGCCATCCGTTGATGTCATCAGTGTTCCATTGTAGCCGCTGACGATATCATGGATGGTGGGACCAGCGGTTTCCTGCATCGGCCAATAAGACACTGGACTGTCGCCCAGGATCACGGCTTGATAAGATAAATTCGTCAATACGATCAAGGTCGCCACCGCACTGGTAATCGAGTCATACGAATTGGTCACCACCACCACGTAATCCGCGGCATTCTCCAACGTCAAATTGGAGATGGTCAGGGTTGCATTCGTTACGGTGGAAAACTGGCCTCCGGCAATCAGATTGGTATAACTGCCACTCCCAGCGCGGCCTCCATACCATTGGTAACATAATGGAGAGGAACCGATGGCGCCAACGGTGAACGTGGCCGTTTGATTGACATAGTTTGTCTGGCTCGCCGGTTGTAATGTAATTGCCGGCGATGGATTAATTACTGTCAACGTCGCCACAGCGCTGGTAATCGAGCCGTTCGAATTAGTCAGCACCACCACGTAATCCGCAGCATTGCCGAATGCCAGGTTGCTGATGGAAAGGGTCGCGTTAGTCACGGCGGAAAACTGTCCCCCGACGGCGAGGTTAGTATAGATGCCACTGCCGATCGCTCCCGCACACCATTGGTAATAAAGTGACGAAACGCTGCTGGCGGTAACACTAAACGTAGCGGTCTGGCCGATAATGTTGGCCTGGCTCACTGGTTGTGTGGTAATGACAGGAAATGCATAAGGATTTGGGAATGGCTGTGGGGTGAAATTGGCCCCGGGAACCCAAGAGACCCCGCCCACCTCATAAGCTCCGATATCTGGAGCTGTTCCAATGTATCCATCGGTATAGGGCGAATACACTGCCCCATGATCAATGGCTCCTGATCCGGCTTGGGGCACATAGCTTGTCCCTAATGGAGGAAACCAACCATTGTCCGTTAAAGTGGTGTTGCCGCTGAATGTGGTCTGCGTCGTATTCCAGATGTTATTGATAAACGAAACGCTAATATCGCTGCCCCCATTGCATAAGATGTCAGTTGTATTCGAAACGGAGGTGTTGTTGATGATCAAATTATTGGTGAATGAGTTGAAACACATGCCATTGGCATTGCTGTAGCACACATTTCTGTAAACTAAATAGTTATTCTGATTTTGGTCTATATAAATTCCCGCCCAACAATTATGCGCCCAGTTATGATGGATAGATGTTCCATTCCCACTACCACCACCAACATATTCATAGGTTGCGCCACCGTCACTGGTCAACAATGTTCCATACCCTAAATTATTTGAAGCGATCTCTACACTCGTGGCACTGGCGCCAACCAGGTAGCGCCCGCTGTACAGAAATGTATTATTAATGATCTTAGTGCCGTTGCCGCCGCTATAGGCGGTAACCGCAGCATAATAGGTCCCCGGGTAATAATCCACCTGCTGGATCACACAATTGCTGACCATCTCATTTTGACCGCTGCATCGAATGCCATCCTGCGAACTGTATGTGATCGTCGAATTTTCCCAAATACTGCCGCTGCCGCTTACCTGATTGGCAATCGGAACGTTCACTTGCCAGTCGGCAGTTGTGTTGTGCTGGACGTATTCCAAATTACAACCATTCACCACGCAACCTGTTGTGTTCGCCATGGAAATACCGGCCCCAAACACATATATCCCGTTCACGGTAATGTAGGAGCGATTGTCGAGGGTGAATGCGTTGGTTCTGGTTTTGACTTCGACAACGTGAGTAGCCGGCGAGCCTCCATCTGGAGTCCACAGATACAGCATCTCGTTAGCGCTGTCCAAATACCATTCGGTCGGAATATCAAGCAGAGAAAGAGAGCCGTAGATATAGTAAAATGTGTTCTGTGCGTTAGTGTTGAAAATATTGCCACTCCACGAAATTGTCTTTGTCGAAGAATTCCATCCGGTGATCTGGCGCGTGTTGGCGGCATAGCCTGGGTTGTTATACTCGTCGGGAAATATATGGAGCGTGGCACCCACGAGATTAACGTTAGGCAGTGAAGGATCGGTCAAGTAAGTGTAGGTGCAAACGCTGGGAGTGGATCGGGGGGCGTATAACAAATTGTTCACGGTGGCGTTCGGCCAGCGAGCCTCGTTCATCATCACACCGTCCACAAAAAGTTGCCGGAAGGAAGTGGTCGTGCTGGCCTGGTAAATCGAGTTGCCATAGATGCTCCAAGAAAGATTGAGCGCATCCGCGCCACTGATGATCGGAGTAGCCCCCGGATAAGCGGCAAAGGTGATTGGTAAACTGGAGGTGCCAGAGTGCGCGGGAGTGACGGTCTCCCGATAAATCCCCGAAAGAATGTAACAGGTATCTCCTGCATTCATGACCGAGGCGGCCTTCTGAATGGTTAAAAACGAGAGGTTTGTGCTGGCTCCAATATTTGAATCACTGCCGGACTTGGAGACATAATAAATTGCGGCTTGCCCGACCTGTGCCAGCAGAACGATAGCTGCGAATAACAAAAACAGTCTTCTCACAAATTTTAATACAATGCACTAACGGTTTCTTTAAACGCAATAGTTTGACAACCACAGATTCGATTTTTGCACGAAGCAAAAAATCGCGCCGACTGGTATGCAAACGAACGCGACGTGAAAACACCGCTATATTAATGGCCAAATGGAGCCAGGAATATATCCGTGTTGTTTATTTTGTACCCCATGCTTTGGTTCCGCACAATCCGTCAAATGACGGATTCGATTTTTGCACCATGCGCTCTGATTTTTCCCGGCGCGAGTAAGATTCCAATGCCTACAACAACCGTTGTCTTTGCCCAAGTCCACGCCGTAATTTTCAAACGTTCCTTTGATTGTTGCGCACTGTCAACAGCGCGGCTTTCACAAACCCGGCATTGAATTATTTGTGTCCGCGCCAAAAGCGGGGGTCACCGCCTCCACGTGGTAGTCGGCGAAGCACACATCAGCCTTGCCGCCATGCCGTACGGTCAACGGATCGTGGTCCGGCCCCCAACGCCCGTCCACAATCGGGGCCAAATATCCATCCGTGCCGGCATTGGGATTGTCCCAGCCCGCCGTCGAGCCCGGTTCCTCGGCGAGCATGATTTTTCGCCCCGGGTTGCGCATGACGTTTTCCTTAAATCGGTAGGCGACCGGCGAACCGCTGGAACTGTCTACAGCCGTGGACATGCCGCGATTTTGGTCGTCGTCATCCAGGCCGTAGCCATTAAAGCTGTAGCTAAAAAGATATGGCCCGTCGTCGTCATTGTAAGAATAATTCAGCCGGGCAATATCACTTATGTCCAGCGGGCACCGCAACGATGGTTTCTGTATGCCGGGGACAGATGTGAGGATGGGGCTTTTTGGGAATTGAGGATAAGCCGTGTTCGTCCGCCAGTAAATCCAGTCTTCGGGGTGATAACCATATAACCGCGACGCGATACCGGGGAAAGTATCGCCATTGTCCTGCAAATACATTTGCATCCCCAGGCCGAGTTGCTTTTGGTTGTTGATGCACGGAGCCTGCGCTGCTTTCTTCTTGGCCGCGCTTAATACCGGCAGTAACAGCGCCGCTAGAATGGCGATAATAGAGATAACAACAAGCAATTCAAGAAGTGTGAATGCCTGGTTCTTTTGTGGTAAAAAAGTCATGCCTTTGTTTCGAGTTTTTAACAATGCGCTGTTTTTTGTTCTGTCACAATCCGTCAAATGACGGATATATGTCTGGACTAGATTCCGGTGAATCATACAGGGGATGAAAAGTCGCAACCCCCGCAATGCCCGCCAACTCTTCAGGGCCGTCGTCGCGGCGTTTGAAACCATCACCCCCCGTAGATTGCCACGGCTTCCTTTTACACGCCGGATACGCTACATGATTTATGGAAATGCTCTAATGGATGTCAATAAACAGCACAGAAAACATTCTTAATGCTCAATTCCCCAATGGCTTAACAATGGACCGTCGCGGGCTGGCGGGCATGTAGAAAGTATCCACTGGATCGGGATGGGCTGGGTCGAATGTTTTGAAATCGTTCACGATATATTTGGCGAGTGGCAGATGGTCTTCTTTGATGCCATCCACGACGCATTGGGCGAACTCGTAGCTGCCATAGTTGTTGTGGTGCGTGCCATCCACGAAGGCCTTGTCTAGGTTTGTGCCGAGCGCTTTGTAGAAAGGCAAGCTCATGGCGTTCAGGTCAATGAGCGCGCAATGCTCCTGCTGCGCAACCTGGCGCATGGCCTCGGGATAACCCTCCAGCGTAGGTCCGTCGATACCGGCTTTGCGTTCCATCGAAGTGACGAGCACCGGTGTGCCGCCTTTGGCGCGAGTTTCTTCAACGACTTGTTTCAGGTCTGATTGGTATTGTTCGAGCGCGTTCGGCTTTTTGCTCTTCATGTCGTTATGGCCGAATTGCACGAAAAGGTAATCGCCGGGCTTCATGAGGCTGAAAACTTTTTTGAAGCGATTGCCCGCGAGAGAATCAGCCACGGTTTCGCCGGATTCGGCATGGTTGGCGATGGCGATCTGCGGCTTGAAGAAAACGGGTAACATCTGGCCCCAACTATTCCACGGCTCGAAGGATTGATCGCAGACGGTGGAATCGCCCAGTATATATACTGTGGGAACATCGGCTTTTTCAATCGATAAGGCTCGAATGCATGGGTTGGTGTCGTTGAACTCCAGCGTCAGCTTGTCATCCCAGTCCCACCATTCGTCGGTTTTTTCGCGCAACTTCAGATGGACCACGCCACCTCCTGCGATCTCCGGCTGACGAAGGTTCACGATGAATGTGCGTTTCACAAACTTTCCAGGTTTCGTCTGGATGTGATAGAGCATGAGCCTGCGCGACTCGGCTTTGATGGTGGTCGCGGAGGAGGCGGATTTGTCGCCCAACGTGACTGTGACACGATAATTTCCCTCGGGCAATCTGGCGGAAAAATAAAATGCGTTGGTGCTGGTGACACAGCCGTTTCCCGCCATGACCATCGTGTTCGTCTCAAAACCATAACCAGTATTGGTGGAATAGAGATCGTTGGGAGAAACAGAAATCGCGCCGTGTGATGGCTGGCTGCCGAAGTTGAAATTATACGAGGTTTGTTCTTCGGCGTTGGCGGCGGCACCGATCAGCAAGATCAAAACATAAACTATTCTTAAAAGAAATAAACGAACGATCATTCTAATACTTCTGCCAAGCCGCGTAGCGCAGGTTTCCCAACCTGCTGTATCGCCGACTTCCGAGTCGGCAGAACAAGGAAATGGTGAGTAATCAGCGGATTGGGAAATCCGCGACTGGCTCGCTCGCTCCCGCTCGCTCAGCCCTACGGGCCTTGCTCTCGCTCCGCTCAGGCAATCCCTTTCGCCACTGCCCAAGCGGCTCAAGTCAGCAGACTTGGAAGTCTGCGCTACGGGTGAGGCATTTTGCAGAGGTCTCATTCTATATGTACTAGTTTCTTCGGACGGGGCGCGTGTACTTGTCAAAGACGTCCAGTGCAGGCAATGAGTTACCGCTATCATCGAAGAAGCTGCGCGAGCCAAGCCCTCCCCTGCCCACCGCCGGCTCCCACCAAAAGAGGCCAATGCCGCGGCCGTCGGGCGTGTTCATCACAGTGTTGGCGAGGGCGTCGAGATATTCGGCCTGGCCATCCGGGGTTTCGGGAAACGGCATGGCGCGTCCCCCCGTTTCCTGCGATGGCCGCCAATAGTAAGCAGTCTCAACGACGATGATGTCCTTGTGATAGCGTTCGGCGGCAAAGGCGAGATTCTCGCGCAGGTCCAATAACGACCCGTGCCACACCGGATAATAGGAAAAACCAATGACGTCAAAATTGACATGGTAGCGCTGCAAGTTGTCGTAAAAATATTTCGTCACATACTTATTACCGCCCTGGTCGGTGTGGATCATGATACGCGGCGGCGGATTGGTGCCGCTGCCGGCATCCACGCCCTTGATGCCGGCACGGAGATAATCGGTAAAATTTTTCCAGTTCGCAGGCAGTTTGCCGTCCGGCCACATCATGCCGTGAGTGATCTCATTGCCGACCTGCACCATATCCGGCATGACACCGGCATTTTGGAAGGCGGCAATGGTGTCGCGCGTGTAAGTGAAGACTTCTTTGACCCGCTGCGGATGCGTCATGCTTCGCCATGCCTCGGGTGTGGGTTGTTTGCCGGGGTCGGCCCAGGAATTGGCATAATGGAGATCGAGCAGAAATTTGTAGCCGAGCTTTTTGGCGTCCTGTGCCTCGGCGATGGTGTAGGCGAGATCGTTGGGCAGGTTGCCGCCGACCGGCTCGACAAAAAGGCGGAGGCGTATCCAGTTGTATCCGTGATTACGAAAGATTTTCAGGCCCGGCATGGCGTTCGTGCCGTCCTTGAAAACTTTTCCGTTGTCCTCGGCTTGTTTTAAAAAGGAGAGGTCTGCGCCAACGGCAAAATCATACGCGAACGCAGAATGCGTGAGCGCCGACAACGCCAGCACCACCAGAGCTACGATTGAACAACGATTTTTCATACGATGCGCATATATATGCGACGTCTGTGGACTTCAAAAGGAACACTACACGAAACGTGGGTTTGAATGAATCGCCAAATCTGGCTATGGGTTTAGTTCGACCTGGTAGCGCGGGACCAGTTCGACCGAATCCAGGGAAACAATGCTTTGTTTGCCGCCGAAATCGGGCTGACCTTCTTTGGGCAACATAATCGGGGCGTCTTTGCGCAATGGCAGGATCTCCAGGCGCAGATCAGTGTTGAAAATCCCCGGCGCATAGCGGCGCAAGCCCACTTCGAACACAGTGCCGTTGTAAAAATTATCCGTCAGCAATTTGCCATTCAAGGTCACGCGCGCGACGTCGCCGACATAATGGATTCGCAACAGCGGGTCAGTGCTCAAATCGAGATTGGCCGGCAATTTGATGCGCCAGATGGCGGCTTGCTTGAAATCGTCATCCACCGGCGCCATCGCGACGGGCTGGCGGATCTTGCCCATCGGAATTTCACGCGGTGGACCAGCGAGTTGGATCTGCTCCAACTTCACGTGGAATGATTCCTGCGCCGGCCTGCGCAACTTGAAATCAGTGAAAACCCCGACGGTTTTGCCATGAAGTTCCCGGCCATCCAGAGAAATTGTTGATGGCGCGGGATAAACGGCGAAGTTGAAAGCGTCGCGGTTGCTGGAGGTCAGCCGCAGGTTGCCGCCATCGGCGACCAGTCCCGCGTGTGTGAGAAAAGCACGGTCGCTCCCCTGCCACTTCTGCTTCCAAAATTCAAGCGATTGCTCATCGCTCAACACAACGATTTGCAACGGACCATAAGCCGTCTCGATCCGCATGGCGACGCGAGTACCGGGACGGATATGGCTGACGATAGTCTCATTATTTGTTTGCACCGCTTTGCCGGAAAGCACTTTTACTTTGAAATATTTGTTGAATACAAACTCCACCGGGATATTTGTCGTTTGCGCAAAGAAAATGGTCCGCGTACCGTCGTCATCGATGGCGGAGACAGGCTGGGCAGTCGCCCAGTCCACTTTCACTCCCCGGCCAAGATCAAAATTGAACGGCCACAGGAAACACGCGCCGGATGGGATCGTCACCGGTTGAGACGGAAATACCAGCAGGCCGGAAGGTAGATGGATGGCGAACTGGACGTTCGTTTTTGCCGGCAGGTCCTTGAGACGCTGATAATTGTTGACGAAAACAAAACCGGATACGCCGTCGGAGCGCACATCCCATCGCAAGGTGCTGACGTCGTTGCTGCCCGCCGGGCGCTGGTCGGGCATCGTGGCCGGCATATTCGCAAGCTGCGGACCCCATTCATCAATGAACAGATGCATCCGGCGCAGCAGGTTGTATTGCGGGCGGATCTGGCCGTATTCACCGAGGGCGGTCTGGAAATCATAATTTTTCACGGGCATGTCGTTCCACATGCCGGTGGCCTGCGATTCCATGAGGGTGGACAGCGCGCCGTCAGGATTTTCTCCGCCGTGGTACATGTAATAACCCATGGACATGCCGCCATCGCCCAATTTTATCATCGCCGTGGCCAGCGCGTCCTCGGGATAAAAAAGAATGCGACGGTGATAGCTGGTCTCCATACCCGCGCCGATCTCGCAGGTGAGATAGGGATAATCGTCCACATCAGACGGGTCTTTGGCTTCGCGCTGGCCGAGGATGTCAGTGCCGATGGCAGCATCAGTGCGCAGGCGCGAGAAATAAAATCCCCGCCAGTATTCGTTGGGCATGGGAGTCAAGGCCCGATCCCAAAAACCTTCCGCATACACGCCGTAAAGCGGCAGGATCTGTCCGAACGGCAACGGCGTTTTCAATGCAGGCCAGCCGGTTTTGGTGTAGAGCGGCACGTCCAGGCCGGCGTCGCGCGCGATGCGCTTGAGCGCGAGCAAATATTCGGCGGGGCCGGAATATTCGTTATCGAGCTGAATGCCAATGACCGGCCCGCCATCCTTCCAGAGCAAGCCATCCAACTGAGTCGCGATCTGTCCATAGAGCACTTTCACCTGCGCCAAATAATTCGTGTCCGTGGAACGCAACTTCCATCCTTTTTGCAGAAGCCAATCGGGGGAACCGCCGTTGCGGACTTCGCCGTGGTCCCAGGGACCGCAACGCACCAGCACCTTCAAGCCCACGTCCTGGCATTGTTGGACAAATAATCGCAAATCCCGATTGCCCGACCAATCCCATTGCCCCTCGACTTCCTCGTGATGGATCCAGAAAACGTAGGTGGAGACGGTGTTGATGCCACCGGCCTTCATCTTGAGCAATTCCTCGCGCCATTCGTTGGTGGGATAGCGCGCATAATGAAACTCGCCCATGATCGGCATCCACGATCTGCCGTCCAGGAACAGGCAGTCCGGGCCAACTGTCAGCGTCTGGCCTTTGGGATTCCCCGGGGTTCCCATCTTGAACATCACCGACGGCGCGGGCGCGGGCTTCGAAATCACAATAGTTTCGACGGCAGACGCCGTTTGCGTCAAAGCAACCCCCGCCAGCAGGATCAGCACAAACCGACGGATTGGCAATGGCTCAGGCATGAATGGCTATTCAATCCTTCGGTTTATCCATTGCATCTTCACCCGAATTTCCCACCGATAACGGCTTTCCGTTCACCATCACATTCCCGGTCCGGAGATCTTTGACGTTCACCGCAATCAATTGCGGTTTCTCGGCCTGCACGTTGATATTTTTCAAGGTGATATCACATATACTGGTCTGGTTGGTAGCACCCCGGACGACACCAAACGACCTGCAACTGCCTTTGATATCGGACAGCGTCACATTGTTGACCAGTGATTTTGGCGGCTTCTGGCCTTTCAGGTCAAAAAACTGCGTCCACGGTTGCACGTTTATGACCGAGCCCTGGCTGTTGAGAGTGATATTCCGATAATGGATGTCTTCATAATGCTGCGGCGTATCAGGACGCAGTTTCAGCACCGCGAGGTTGACTTTGCCGACCACCCGGCAGTTCTGCACGAGCACATCATGCACAAGCGTCGCCTCACTCCCGAGGGTCAGCACGCCGTTGCCACGCTCAAAAGTGCAATCGCTCACGCGGATGTGCGCCACGGGCGGACTTTCTTTATCAGTCATCGCGAAGGGGCCTTTCGAGCCTTTCAACCCAATGCAATCGTCATCGACATTGTAAGTGCAGCCGCGGATCGTGATGTACTGGCAACTGTCGATATCCGTGCCATCCGTGCTCGGGCACTTGAGATTGCCGGGCACTTCAAAGCGCGAATTTTCCACGAGGACATCCTGGCAACGGTAGAGGTGCAGGTTCCAAAAACCTGAATTCGTGAAGGTGATTCCATCAATCTGCACGTCTCTGGAATCCTCAATCAACATCAGCCGCGGGCGCTCAACCGCCAGGTTCGTGACCTGGGGATCTTTTCTGCGCGCGGCCCAAAACTTTGTGTAGAAGCCCAGGCCATTGCCATCTAGAGTGCCCGAACCGGTGATGCGCAGGTGATCGCAATGATCGGCATTGATAAGAGCGGGAAGCCACTCTTCGAAATGGCCTTCGATGCGCGTTTTGGTCTTTGGATAATCCATCACGTTGGTCGAGCCTCTGAGGACTGCACCCTGCTCAAGATAGAGATCAACATCTGGCTTCAAGAAAAGTGCGCCGCTCAAGAAGACGCCTTTGGGTATGACCAGAGTGCCGCCGCCTTCAGCCGCCAATTGATCGATGACGGATTGGATCTTTACGGTGTTCAGGGTCTGGCCGTCGCCCACGGCTCCGAAGTCCGTGATGGATGCGCGGTTCGCCGCAACCCTTTGGGCTTCGATGGCAGCGGGGTCCATGGCTTTGGCCTTCACTGACTGAACCGACAACACCATGAGACATACGCTCAAGACGACGAGCCATTTGAACGTTGATGCTTTAAATTTGGGCATAATTGGAAAAATCATCGGGCGTTGCGATAAATCGGAAACTGGCCCGGCTGGGCGGAGGAAGGTTTGGGCATGGGTGCATTGAGGTCATTGATCAAAACATTGTCGTAATACGGTGTGCTGAATCTTTTCTTATCGCCGCCCGCCAGCAAACCGGCCATGCCGTGCGAATATAGCTCATTGGTGGCGCTTAACACCGGCGCTCCATCGACCAGGCCGGTGATGGTTGAGCCGGCAAAGCGGATCTTCAAATTGTGCCATTGGTCGGGACTGATATTCGGGAGTTGGACGCTGCCAAGTTCCAGCTCGCCGCCGGTGCTGTCGTCCTTGCCGGCTTTGATGAGGGCCTGTTGTTCAGCGTCGCCTGTTAATTTTTTCTTGTCCACTTTGCCGCGGATCACAACCAATCGACACCGGCCATCCCCATTGAGTTCAAGAAAATAGCCTTTCGGGATGCTGCCATACCCGAAACCGACATCATTGACCCGGCCCATGACAGCCGCTGAATCACCGGGATTCAAATAAACATCCGCGCTGGCTTCGTAGTCCTGCCATTGGTCATCGCCCAGAATCGTGTATGGCTGCCAATCGGGAGCCCATGAGAGCGGGCGCATCGGAACGGCCTGACGCAGGCACTCCCCGTTTTTATCGGGACGTTCGGCAAGCTCAAACGCGCCGTCAATATCAGCGGTATAGCGCGGCAATTCGCCCCATTTCTTCGGCGAAGAATATTCATCGAAAGTCTCGTAGTACGGAAACGGAAAAGGCTTCTCCGCGGGAATATCTGTGAAGGAACCTTTCTGCTGGCCGCGGGTGGTGGACAACGAGTAGATGGAACCCGGCTGCAAAGTGATGCTGAACGCGCCGTTCATCAATTTGATGTCCTTCTGCTGGATAAATTGTTCTTTTTCATCGCTGAGCCAGACACATAGTTTCCTGGTGGACAGGCCGCCATCAACCTGAAAGCGGATTTGCTGGGGCGCTTTGGCATCCCGGGTCTCAAGGATGATGCTATAGTCAGCGCCCGGCGATTTCAACGTCACAAAACTGCCGCCGCCGGCCAGTTCACCGCTCCCGCCAGCGAGATATTGCCATCCCGGTTGGGTGAATTGGCCGTAGTGCGCATATCCCCACAAGGCCTCGCGCGCCTGATAATGTCCGCTCCAGGGCGAACGCGCCAATAGCATCGCCGGGTCTTCCGAATAAGGTTGCATCGGATAAAGCGCGGCGATGTCATACCAGTTCACGATCCGGGTGGCGCCGCTCCGGATGAAATTCTCATTGAAAGCGTTGACAATGCTGATGGCGCAATCGAATCCCTTCAAATAAACATGCTCTTCGGTGTTCCAAATGGGTTTGTTCATTTGCGCCGCGGCCGCCTGCACCTCCGCCGAAGGAGGCATGGTCAACAAGGTATGAGCGCTGAGGATATCAATTGAATCGCGCAACTTTTCATCAGTGAGCATGACCTTCACAAAATCGAATTTATTGCTCGGCCAATTATCAAAGCCGTGGATTTTGACGTTTTGAAAACCATTGGTGTCGAGTGTGGCCCGGAGCCGCTCCACAAAATCATAACCGGCCCCCTTTTCATTGCGGCAACCAATCGCATCCATTTGCACACCGTAAACGTCGCGCAGCCCTTGCAGCCATTTTACGTCATAGTCCGCAGTGTCCTGCGACCAAAAATTTCCATTCCCAATCCAACCGGGAGCGCTCCAAATATTGGCGTCGAGTAAAAGGTCGGGGTTGCGCTTTTTGGCTTGCTGCATGACCCACCACATGTAGCCGCGGGAATAGTCGAGGTCATTGCGCGTGTGCATGTGGCTGGGCATCGAGCCTTGCGTGGAATTGCCGTCGCCGGGAATCTCCACGTACAACACGCTCACGGAAGCGCCGAACTTCGGTTTGAAAACCATGTCAAAGATCTGGCTGCGTTGCGGCTCGGGATAATCTTTGAGCAAAACGGAAGTTGAACCACCACCATTCACGATGCCGATGCCATCAAAGCGTTTGCCCCCGGCGTTGCCATTCAGATGCACGAATTGAGCAGGTTGGGCCGGTTGCCCAAATGCGCTGCCACAAAAGGCCGTTGTAAGTATGACGAAAAGTCCAGCCAACCGGCGCGCAAATGACGGGAGAAATTTCATTCTACCTCATTTGCGAGCAATTGAAGCAATAGCAGCCTGGCGATTGGTTGCCGCGCTGTTCGTGTTCGCGGATTCCCGCTGATCGGCGACAATCGCATCGGCCCAGGCATTCCCCATTTTCACATAACCTTCCGCGGATGGATGCAAGCCGTCCGCCAAATCCGCCTGGGTCAATTCCGCATGCATATCCACAAGAACAATGTGCTGTCCCATTCCTTTGTGTTTTGCCACGGTGGAAACGATGCCTGCATTATAATTCGTGATGGAGGCGGTAAGATCATTGGTGGCGCCATGCCGATGCGTGTTGTTTGGATCCGCATCGGGGAGGGTCGCAATCAGGATTCGCGCGTGGGGATAATAACCGAACAAGCAGTCGATGAGACGGTCCAGGCGCTCCGGGGCAGTGTCAATTTTATAACCGGTATTGAGGTCGTTGATGCCGATCAGCAGCAGGATGACATCCGGTTTCTGGATGGATCGATGCCAGGATTGAAGACTTTCGTAAATGCCATGTCGCGGCTGGCCTTCAATATCCACAGCGTCGGCGATTGCATATCCGCTATGTCCATCGTGATGCGTCTGGCCCACTGAGGAAAGGAACAGGGTGGGATTGGAAGTGAGCGTTCCGACCATTTTGAACGAAAAGCCTCGCGCGATCAGATTCGTAGATAACGTCTCGCGGTAACCGCCGTCATGACCGGCGCCATAAGTGATGGAATCACCCAGGGGCCAGAGATTGCCCAGATCCGTTGCCTCCACGCGTGATGCCGACAGCAACGAGATCAGCGATACGAGGAAGATCACAGCAAGCACTGCGCTTCGTTTCATAGGTGTATGGTCATCATTTATCCAGTGGTGAAAGCCCATATTCGTTTTTCACCGGATGCGATACGATCTGCACCGTGGCTGATTCCAAACCGGGGCGTGTGGCCGTTAGAGTGATGGTTCCCGGTTGGAGTGTCGAGCGGATTGCGATACGGTTGATGCCGCATTCGGTATCCAAATAAAGATTGTTCACGGAATTAGTGATGCCGCTGTCATAACCTCCGCGCCAAACCGCCGGCCCTGTCACTTTGAAATCCACCCGCGCATCGTCCGTGGGACAACACTCGCCTTTCGCAT
>DASXYX010000028.1:0-187735 GCA_036502245.1 Verrucomicrobiia bacterium | reverse complement strand
CGCACTTTTGAGCCATGCGCGGCATAAAGCCTACCTCGCAGCCATCACTATTTTTCACTACATGCCGTGATGCGGTTTGTGGTGTATAATGTCACTTCCATGCTGAAAAATCGTTCAAGGCCGGGTTGGATCTTGTCGGCTGTTTTGCTCGTTTCGCTGGCGGTGCGCGCCGACCAGGTCATTTATGATGATACGCTGGAAAATGGGTGGCAAAACTGGGGTTGGGCGACGTTGAATTACGACAACACCTCACCAGTGCATTCGGGAAGTGATTCCATTAGCGTAACAATATCGAGTGCGTGGCAAGGCATTCAAGTCTGGCATCCGGACCAGGACTCCACGCCCTATGCCGGCATCAGCTTTTGGCTGAATGGCGGTTCGAGCGGCGGGCAAAGATTGCAGGTGTATGGATTGGTGGATTTGGGCGGGACAAATAATTTTGCCACCGGCCCGCGCTACTCTCTTTCGCCATTGCCGGCCAATAGTTGGCAGCAATACACGGTCCCCCTTTCGGCGCTGGACGTGGCGGGTATGACCAACTTCACGGGTTTTGTCATCCAGGATTCGCTTGGAGAAGTGCAGCCGGCATTCTATGAAGATGATATATCCCTGGTTTTGGCGACCAATTCCACATCGAACGGGACCAACGCAAATGTCACGGTGCAAATCAACGCTCTGGCAAATCGCCATGCCATCAGCCCGTTGATTTATGGAGTGGCGTTTGCCAATTCCAATCAATTGTCGGACTTGAATTTCACGATGAACCGGATGGGTGGAAATAACGAGACGCGGGATAACTGGCAGATCAACGCGCATAATCTGGACGCCGACTGGTATTTTGAAAGCTATCCTGATTCCGGCAGCACGATTCCCGGCAATACGATCGATGCGTTTGTGGCCAACAGCAAAAATGGCGGCGCGCAGCCATTGATCACGATCTCCATGATCGGGTGGATGCCGTATCTCGGAGCGGGACGAAGCATCATTTACAGTTATTCCACCAACAAGTATGGTCCGCAAACCAAGGCCGATCCCTACTTGCCTCTGGCCGGCAACGGCATGAGCAGCACCAACAACAATCAACCGATCACTTCGAATAATTTTACGGATGCAAATTTTCCCACGAACGCATTGTTTGAACAGGGACTGGTCCAGCATCTGATGTCCACGTGGGGCGCCTCCACCAACGGCGGCATCCATTATTACATCATGGATAATGAGCACAGCCTGTGGTTCTCGACGCACCAGGACATCCATCCCGTCGGGCCAACGATGCAGGAGATTTGGACTGATATGATGACCTACGCCAGCATGGTGAAATCCAACGACCCCAACGCGGTAGTGATAGGGCCGGAGGAATGGGGATGGCCGGGATATTTATATAGCGGTTACGACCAGCAATGGTCCGGCCAGCATGGAGATTATAACCCCAACGATTATCCCGACCGCACGGCCAACGGCGGATGGGACTACGGCCCGTGGCTTCTTCATCAGTTCCAACAATACGCCAATACCAATCACCAGCGGCTTCTGGATTATTTTACGTACCACTGTTATCCGCAGGAGGGCAGCGTCAGCGGCGATGCCACGGACCCGGCTACCGAACTGCTGCGCAACCAGTCCACGCGCGTTTTCTGGGACACCAACTACGTGGACCCGAGCTGGATCAACAACATCATCGCGCTCATCCCGCGCATGAAGAATTGGGTGGCCACCAATTATCCCGGCACGAAGACGGGCATCACGGAATACAACTGGGGGGCGGAGGCGTCCATGAACGGCGCCACGGCGCAGGCGGATATTTTGGGTATTTTCGGAAGCCAGGGCCTGGACCTCGCGACGCGTTGGGAGACTCCCGATAGCGCCACGCCCACGTATCTGGCCATGAAAATGTACCGCAACTATGACGGCAATAAATCTGCGTTCGGTGATACCAGCGTGCAGACCACAGTGCCTGATCCGGATGGACTCGACGTATTCTCGGCGATGCGCAGCAGCGACGGCGCTTTGACCATCATGGTGATCAACAAAGACATCACGAACGCGACGCCGGTGACGTTGAACATCTCCAATTTCACCGCATCAGGTTCAGCGCAGGTCTGGCAACTGGCCAATAGCAACCTTACCCAGCTTGCCGGTGTGACGATCAGCAATGGAATTGTGACCCAAACCATGCCTCCGCAAAGTGTGACGCTTTTTGTGGTACCCGGCTGGGGGCCGTTCCAGGTGGGGGTGAGCACCCTCCATCCGCCCGGCCAGTTGCGGCTTCAGTTGAACGGCCAGCAAGGGCTGACGTATGTCGTGCAGGCCTCCAGCAATCTGCAGACGTGGCGGCCTATCAGCACCGATTCGCTGGCAGGCAGTTCGACCAACTTTCTGCTTCCCACGACCAATTCAGCCAGGATGTTTTATCGCGCGGCAGGCCAGACGCCGTGACGTGCCTTAATATTCGCGATCCATTGGCGTCGAACAGGGGTACAATAGCCTGTGAATAACTTGGCTATTTGGAGGCAAAAACGGCAAATAGCTCCCCCTGGTTTTCCTTCATGGAAACGAGCTGAAATCGCTTCGCATCGGCCAATTTAAAGGACTTTTTGCTGTCGGCAATCGTTGGCGCGTTTCTGCCACCGAAGATTTTTGGGCAAATGGTCAGGTGCAATTCATTCACCAAATCCGCGTGGATCAGGGCGTCATGGAGTTCGCCGCCACCTTCACACAGCAGGCGGCGCACTTTCCATTGCTTGCGCAACCAGCGAAAGGCGGCAGGAAAATCGAGTTCTTTTTTGCCGAAGATGGCGACTTCAGCGACAGCACGAAACGCCTCCAATTTTTTCCGTGGAATCCGTTCAGTGGTCAGGATGATGATGGGAGAAAAACGCTCCTTGAAGATCTCCGAATTGGGATCGATCGAACCGGCGCCGCTGGCGATGATGCGCAAGGGAAATTCCCTGAGCTTGTTCTTGAGGCGTTGCCTGCGGAATTTGCTGCCGCCGTTGCCGAGAACAGTGTGCGTCACATGAACGGTCCGCGCGCCGGAGAGCAGGGCATCCGCGGTGGCGCGCAGTTCCATCATGTGCGTTCGATCACGCTCGCTGCCAAAAGGCGTGAAATGGTCTTTCGAGAATGCAATTTTTCCATCCGCCGTCATCGCGAAATTGATGATGACGAACGGCAGTTTTGAGCTTTTTGATGTCGCTTTGGGACTCACAAGATCAACATGGCATCGCCATAACTGAAGAAACGGTAACGTTCACGGACGGCTTCAGCGTAGGCGGATAAAATTGTTTCACGGCCGCGGATTTCGCCGGGCGAAGCGAAGGCGCTCACCAGCATCAATAACGTGGAGTACGGCAGATGAAAATTCGTCAGCAACGCGTCCACCACTTGAAAACGATACGGCGGATAAATGAAGATACTCGTTTTACCCGCATGAACATTGAGTTTTCCAGCGTTTTGCGCCACGACGCTTTCCAGTACGCGCACCGTGGTAGTGCCCACGGCAATGACGCGTCCACCGGATTTTTTTGCCTCAGCAATCGCCTCAACCGTTTCCGCGCCCAGTTCAAACCGTTCCTCGTGCATTTTATGCGAAGCAATTTGAACTGTTTTTACAGGTAAAAATGTTCCTGGTCCCACGTGCAACGTCACAAAACAAACCTTCACACCGCGCTTCCGGATGTCATCGAGCATTGCTTGCGTGAAATGCAGGCCGGCGGTCGGCGCGGCGACAGAACCGGCAGGCTTCGCGAAAACCGTTTGATAACGCTCTTTGTCTGCCATTTCTTCGTTATTTCTTTCGATATACGGAGGCAGCGGCATCTCGCCAAGATGATCTAATTCATCGAAGATATTTGCCACGCCGGAGAATTGCAGCCGCCGATGGCCTTCGGCGTTGATTTCGGCGACGGTGGCGCTGGTGGCGGTGCGATTATTCTCCTTATTGAGAATGATTTGTGTTCCGAGGCGCGCGTTTTTCCCGGGCCGGAGCATGGCCCACCAATCATTCGGGGCCTTCTCTTCAAGCAGAAGAATCTCAAATTTTCCTCCGGTTTTGGCATTCACCCCGCGCAAACGCGCCGGAATGACGCGCGAATTATTGAGTACCAGGACATCGCCAGGCTTGAGAAAATCAACAAGTTGCGGAAACCGTTTATGTTCAAGGCGATTGTCGTTGCGATGTACGACGAACAGGCGCGATTCCGTGCGCACCTTTGCGGGGTATTGCGCGATGAGTTCCGGCGGCAAATCATACTTGAAATCATCCGTTCGCATCGGCGGAAAGATAGCAGGACTGTGTGGTGAAAAATAGTATTGAAAATACAGGCGTTTTTTGATGGGTGAAAAATTGTGAATAACTTTTGAATAAGTGGATGTTTTGTTTGGCGTGATTTTCATGGTCTGGGGCCTTGATTTGATGGCATTTCACATCAAATGAAGTCCTAAGGGAAGTCATAGCAGTTAAAAGTGGTTGGATTTGGTCGGATTCACCTGGATTGACCCGGATTTGGTTTGATCGGGTTAGACCCGTAGGGCAGGCATCCTGTCTGCCGGTTACAACGGCTTCCAGCCGTATGCCATTATTTTCTCGTTTTATTCCTACATGAGTTTCGGGCAAGGATGCCCGAAAGACTGGCAGGCAGGATGCCTGCCCTACAGATATTTGCACATTTCGCATGGGATCATTTAAGCAGAATTTGGAAAAAACGTAATGTTGCCCGGAAACAAAAAACAGGTTTAACCGCTAATAGACGCGGGACGCGTCAAAAGGCGACCAGGACAGGCCTGCTGGCAGAGGCTTTCGGTCTTTAAAGAAACGGGCGCGTTCCCCGGGAAACGGTTCGCGCGCCCGTTGTTAAATACTACGGACTGACCAACCTGAAATTCAGTTTTCCGGAAGTCGAGGGAACCATCACTTGATTGGTCCCATTGACCACGCTGACTGTATTGGTGTTGGCGATCCAGTTAGTGGAGCAGCAATCAATGTTTTGAAGCAGCCGATAAGTGGTTCCTGAAACCGGCCAGAGCAGCATAACGCCATTGGCTGCGGGCTGAATGCTCAACGCGGGGGCGGAAGGCAACGTCGCATATACCGCAGGATTATTGGTAATGGTGGACGACCCACAACTGGTTGCGTTGGGAAAATTCGGATAAACACCCGCTTCGACATAATAAGTGCCATCGCTACTTACCGCCCACATGCTGTAAGTGTCCGGGCCCTCGGCCCATATATTGAGCTGGTCACCTGCGCTGTTGGTGAATAATAAACCACCTGTGGTCGTCAGGTAAGGATCGGAATCGAGACTGACCATGTTATCATAGTTGAAATAACCGTTCGGGGACGCGCCGGAACCCGCGGCGGACGGGGTTCCACCTGCCAGGGTCCAGTCACCTGCCGCCAGACCCACGGTGACAATGAATTCGCCGCAGACGGCGTAGCCATTTTCAACATCAATGACTCCGCAGCCGGTATTATTGCCCCCGTCATCGAAGGATATATTCATGGCAGTGGCATCGGCCCGGGTGGTGACACTGAATATCAAGGCCGCCAGCGCCATAAATTTGATCACTGTTTTATAAGTGAGAAAAAAAGCGGGGTTCATTTTTACAATGTTCATAGGTTTCATATTGTTTCTGATTGCTCTGATTTAAAGTCCGTCCAATTTGACGAACGAGGGACATCTAGCAGCCGATGTGCCAACCGGTTTATTGCAATATAACGCGTTGGAATGGAATGTTTTACAGATTTATAGCACACGAAAGAAATGCCGCGGCAGGTGTCGGCTTATGTGACAGTCGTGTCCATAAGGATGTATGATAATTGCGGTTTAGACACATCTGATCAACCAGAGGAGGAACGATGATTAAGATTGTCTTATTCAGTGGAATCGCGCCAAAGCCCGCCTCAAAGAGATCAAGAAACTGCTGCTGGCGATTTGAATAACGGATTAACATGGTTTATCAGCGAGACGGCTTGCCGCCTCGTAGCGAAGCAAAGACGGGTGGGGGAAGGCTCTTGTCGAGCCAACTTCAAGCCCGTAGGGCTGGCATATTTGTAGAAACCAATCCAATAAAAATCTAAAGCTCCGTCAGCGATATATTCAGAAGATGCCGCCCTACGGGGCTGAAAATTTTTTTGGGCCGGGTAACTACAAAGATGCTGCTCCTAGAATCCTTTTCGATATTATGCTGGGCAATGTGGTATGGTCCGTTGTCTTTGGGACATTCAAACTTGAATTGGTAGAAGTGACAAAAGGGTTGAGGGATGAGAATAACGGTGACGATAAGAAGGACAGGGGTGGCAAATTGTGAATAACTTCTGAACAAACTGGCCCTTTAGGCTCACTTTTTTTGTTGACATAGTGGGGCAATGTGGGTAAAAGTGTTGTGTTGTGGGTCGTTTACCCTTTTTTGAGCAGGTTTGTGGGGCATAAAAGCCGTTTTTAATTTGGTTGTGAATAATGTGTCCGATGAGTGAGACGCGAACAAATGAGCCGACTTATTACAATTCATGCTACCGACATGGTGTGGATGAGAAGCGTCGCGTCCAAATCCCGGCGAAGTGGCGGCCTGAGCAGGAGGGGACGGAAATGACGCTTATTGTCTGGCCCAAGCACCAGGCGGGCATCTGCCTGCGGGTGTTGCCTCCGGAACAGATGGCCCGGACGATGGGGGACATTGACGCGATGCCGAACAGCGACCCGAACAAAGTGGTATTGAAACGATTTATCGGCAGCGAATCCATCCAGGTGGCATTGGACAAGGGCGGGCGGATCTGTTTGCCGGAGGAAATGGCGCGGGTGGCGGGTATCAAAGAGGAAGCGGTGCTGGTGGGTATGCTCGACCGTTTCGAGATCTGGAGTCCGAGTCGTTATGAAAATGTCAAGGCGGCCGATGCGGTGCTCGCGTCGGAGGCCTTCAAACTAATGGAGTAACACATGAACTTTGGAAAACTATTAGCGGTAGGCAAAAGCATTATGAACGGAAAGGCGCAAGTCGCTTACCGCTCCGACAAACAATTTTATCTGCCGAAGTTTGGCGCGGCGAAGAACCCGTTCAATAAGACGCCGGAAAGTGCGCCCGCCAAAAAAGAGTCGCCCGCGGCGCAAAAGATTTCGGCAGCGCCGATAGCGCCGCAACCGACGCCTACGGTAGCGTCAAGATTTTCACCGGCGCCCGCGCCGATGGTTCGCCCTCCGCAACTGCTGATGAGCGGCGTGCCGGTGGTGCAGACCGAGTTGTCCCTGGACGCTATCAAAGTGGTGCACAACGATTTAAGCGACGCCGAGGTAGAAGTCATCCCATTGAAATCCAGAGGGGATGTGGCGGAATTACCGCCCGCCAGGAGATCATGGGAGATTTTGGGAGAACGGCTTTTGAAGGCGACAACGCTGTAATTTATAACGATGCGCAGTGCCAGAATTCATTCACAAAACAGTGATGGCGGAGGAGGCGTTGAACGCGCTGAACCCGCAGCCGAACGGTCGATACGCCGATGGCACGGCCGGTGGAGCCGGGCACGCGGAGAGAATTTTAGCCGCGAGTTCGCCGACTGGATGGCTGTATGGGTGCGATCGCGATGGCGCCGCCATTGAGGCGGCGGTCAAACGCCTGAGCGCGCAGTTCGCGGGACGATTTGAGATGCGGCGCGGCAATTTTGCGGAGATGGCGGATTGGATCCCGGCGGGCAGTTGCGATGGAGTGATCCTGGACCTGGGGGTGAGTTCGCCGCAACTGGACGTGGCGGCGCGGGGGTTCAGTTTTCAAAACGACGGGCCGCTGGATATGCGGATGGATAACCGGCAGACGTTGACGGCGGCAGACCTGGTGAACGGCACGGACGCCGAAGAGCTGGCGCGAATTTTTTGGGAATTCGGTGATGAACGCGATTCGCGGCGCATCGCAAAGGCCATCGTGAACGACCGGACACAAAAACGATTTGAGACAACGCGGCAACTGGCGGAATTGATGGAGCGAATATCGCCAAGGCATGGAAAAAAGACGCATCCGGCCACGAAGATTTTCCAAGCGTTGCGGATCGCAGTGAATGACGAGATCGGCTCTTTGAAACGCGGGTTGGCGGCGACAGTGAAGATTTTGAAACCCGGGGGACGGCTGGCAGTGATCACATTTCACTCGCTGGAAGACCGGGTGGTGAAGGAATTCGGGCGCGAGAAGACGCGCGATTATGAATTCAGCGGCGAAGTGGACGTGCCGGAGTTGCGGACGCCACGGGCGCCGGAGATGAAATGGATTTCGCGAAAGGCCACGATGCCGGGTGAAACCGAGTTGGCAGAGAATCCGCGAAGCCGGAGCGCGCAATTGCGCGTGTTGGAAAAGATTTAGGCAGATAATGCCAGGGCGTCGCAGAGCTCCGCCCTCCGAGAAATGCGTACTGGAAAAGATTTAAGATGGCAAAGAATCGCAAAAATCAGTCGGCGTCGATCCGGTTTGCACCGGCGCTGAAGGCTTTGTTGTTATGTTTTTTGATCGCGGGCTCGGCGGTGGGGTATGTCTGGCAGAAAGGCCAGATTTTCCAATTGGGCCGGCAGATCCGGCAGGATGAATCGACTTTGAGGCAGATGCGGGGCGAAAACCAGCGGCTGGCCGATCAATTGGCGATCTTGCGTTCGCCCATCATGCTGGACCAGCGGGCGCGCGAGCTGAGCCTGGGGCTGGGACCGGCGCAACCGGGCCAGGTCTGGCGATTGCCGGAACCCTCCGCCGTGCCGGACGCAAATGTCCCGCGACAATTTGCCGCGCGGCAGACTGAGACCATGACACAATAAGAATTTTTGGGCCGCTGCCCGTGACGCCGTCGGGTGAGGAACCGATCGCCGCGGGCGGCTGGCCCTTTTGGAATGAACAAACGGCTGCAACTTCGACGCGCACTGGCGCTGACCGTGCTGGTGTGCCTGGCGTTCACCGGGCTGGGATACCGGCTGGTGGACCTGCAAGTGTTGCGCCATGACGAGTTGAGCAAACTGGCGCACGAAGACATGGAGCGCCAATACTGGGAAACGCCTCGCCGGGGAGACATCCTGGATGACCGTGGGAATCTTCTGGCGACGAGCGTGCCAGTCAAGACGGTGTGCGCCGATCCTTCAGTGATGGGAAACCAGCAGGCAGTAGTGGCGCAAGCACTCGCGCCGTTGTTGCAGATGAACGAATCGGACCTGTACCAAAAACTTTTCCCCCGCATCTCCCGGGACCAAAAAGGCCAGATCGTGACCAACAACCTGCATTATGTCCGGCTGGCGAAGAACGTTTCAGAAGCCACCTGGGAGCAGATCCAGACAACGATGGGCCAGTTGAATTTCGGCGTGGACGAAAAGAAATTGCCGAAAGCCCAGCAAACCTTCCTGCAAAACCTGCGGTTGAGCGCGATCTTCGCCGAATCAGACCAGATGCGCGTGTATCCCAACGGCGCGTTGGCGGCGCAAGTGCTTGGATTTTCCGGAGACGAAGATGCCACGGTGGATGGCCATGTGGTATCCAAAATCATGGGGCGCGACGGGGTTGAATTATCGTTGAACAAGGAATTGAGCGGTGTGGCGGGCTGGCGGGTCACGGATACGGACCGGCAGAACCATGAATTGGTTTCGACGCGCGATGAAGACGTGCAGGTGCGCGACGGTCTGAATGTGGAGTTGACCATTGACGCGGTGGTGCAGCACATCCTGGAGACGGAGCTTGCCGACGCGATGCAAAAGCACACGCCCCGCAGCATCACGGGCATCGTGATGCGCCCGGACACGGGTGAGATTTTGGCGATGGCGTCGCTGCCGAATTATGATCCGAACCAGCCCAACACGGTGACGCCGGACATGCGCGACCGGGACATCACGGACGTGATGGAGCCGGGGTCGGTGTTCAAGATCGTCCCGGTTTCGGGGGCTTTGAATGACGGAATCGTGCATCTCAACGATGAGTTCGATTGTGAACAAGGCCATTTCGCCTTTGCCGGTCGCATCCTCCACGACTCCGAACCACACGGCGTATTGACTACTGAAGGGATCATCACCAAGTCCTCGAACATCGGCGCGGCGAAGGTCGGCATCAAGCTGGGGGAAGACCGCCTTTATGATTACGCGCAGGATTACGGATTTGGCGTGCGCACGGGAATCCCGTTGCCGGGCGAAGTCGGCGGAATTTTATATCCGGTGAAAGACTGGACGCGCGTTTCCATCGCGCAAATCCCGATGGGCCAGGGTGTGGGCGTGACGCGTTTGCAGATGTTGATGGCGATGGGCGCGATCGCCAATGACGGATGGCTGATGCATCCGATGCTGGTGAAATGCCTGACGGACCGGACCGGAAATGTCATCCAGCAATACGAACCGCAACGCGTCCGGCAGATCATCACCGATGGCACTGACAAAGACATGATCGAAGCGCTCAAGACGGTGGTAACAGCGGAAGGTACGGCGCCGGGAGCGGCGATGAAGGAATACGTTGTGGCCGGCAAGACCGGAACGGCGCAAAAAGTGGAGAACGGCGCGTACGTTCACGGCAAATATTTCGCGTCGTTCATCGGATTTTTCCCCGCGGACAATCCGCAGTTAGTCATCTCGATCGTGATGGATGAGCCGAAGGAAGGCTTTTACGGCGGGCTGGTGTGCGGCCCGGTGTTCCACAACGTGGCGGAACGTTGCGCGAGCTACCTGAACATTCCGCCGGAAGAAAATTTGCAGGCGACCAATTCATTTCAGATCGCCGCAACGACTTTGAATGGAGCGCAGACGCAATGAATAATCCACGACCACAACTTTTTGGGATGCTGGCCGGCCTTTTCCTGGCGGCGGGACTGGTGTTGTCATCGATATTGGCCAGTTCAACCTGGCTGCGGGTGAAGAATTCGCAATTCGTGACCGTGAAAGGCATGGTCCAAACAAACGTGCAATCGGACCTGGTGGTATGGTCGGGGAGTTATGAGGCGGAGGCGGCGACGTTGCTGGAAGCGCAACGGGCGATGCAGGCCAACCGCACCCAGGTGGAAAGTTTTCTGAAGACCGCGGGAGTGACGAACCTGATATTCGCGCCGGTCGGGATCGAAGAAGAAAAGGCCTCGAGGAAAACGGAGGATGGCTGGACAGCGGAAAAAACGACCGGATACAAATTGACGCAGACGGTTTCGGTGCAATCGGCCGAGGTGGACCGGTTGGACAAGCTCGATACGACGCCATTGCTGGAACAGGGGGTGGTCTTCACGGTTTTGCCGGAACAATTCATTTACACGAAAGCAGGCGAGGCAAAGGTGGAAATGCTGGCGGACGCCACGCGCGACGCGCGGGCGCGAGCGGAACAGATCGCCTCGCAAGGCGGCCGGGACATCGCGCGGTTGCATGACGCGGACCAGGGGATTTTCCAGATCACGCCGGAGCACAGCGCGGACACGAGCTGGGAGGGAGACAACGACACGACTTCGCGCTACAAGACGATCACGGCGATCGTGACGGCGACATTTTTGCTGAGGTGATCTTGTGGAAGAGCGTTCTTTGAAATTCGTCGCGGAGGCTTGCGGCGCGGAAATCCGCGCGCTGGTCGGCGCGACAACGGTTAAAAATGTTTGCACGGATTCGCGGCAGGCGCAGCCGGGAGATTTATTTTTCGCGATCCGCGGGGAGAAGCATGACGGCCATGATTTTCTGGAGGAAGTCGCAGCGAAGAAAGTTGCGGCAGTGATGATCGAGCGGAAGAAGATGCCGGCGAAGTTGCCGGAGTGCAGCGTGTTGCTGGTGGATGATGCGAGGGCCGCGCTCGGCAAACTGGCGGCGGCGTACCGAAAACAATTTGATGTGCTGGTGATCGCGGTGGCCGGCTCGAACGGAAAGACGACCACCAAAGAGTTGCTGGCATCGATCCTGAAGCAAAAGATGCCGACACTGGCCAGCGAAGCGAGTTTTAACAATGACATCGGCGTGCCGTTGACGTTGTTGCGGCTGGAGAAGTCGCACCGCGCGGCAGTAGTGGAAGTAGGCACGAACCATCCGGGCGAACTGGCGCCGCTGGTCAGGATGGTGCAGCCGAAGTACGGCGTACTGACGAACATCGGCCGCGAGCATTTGGAATTTTTTGGCGACCTGGACGGGGTCGCGCGCGAGGAAGGCTGGCTGGCCGAGCTTTTGCCCGCGGACGGAACGCTCTTTGTTAACGGCGACAACGAATGGACGGAGGAAATCGTCCAGCGCACGAAAGCAAAAGTCGTGCGGGTTGGATTGGGAAAGCAAAACGAATGGCGCGCAGAGAAGGTGCGATTGGACAAAAACGGCGCAACTTTCCGGATCGCGACGGTGAAAGAAAAATTTTGCGGTGAGTACCGGATCCAGTTGTTGGGCCGGCACCAGGTGGTGAATGCGCTTTTGTCCGCAGCGGTTGGTGAGGAACCGGGCCTGGGCCGCGCTGAGATCCAGCGCGGCCTGGCCGAAGGCAAGCCGGCGAAGATGCGGATGCAATTCTGGGAGGCCAACGGCATTCGCGTGCTGGACGACGCGTATAACGCGAATGCGGATTCGATGCTGGCGGCGCTGGAGACGTTATGCGATTTGCCATTGCAGGGCCGGCGCGTAGCGGTGCTCGGAGAGATGAACGAGTTGGGCGCGCAGAGCGAAGCGGCACATGCGGAGATCGGACGACGGGCGGCGGAACTGGAGATCGGCCAGTTGTTCGCGGTGGGCAGAATGGCGCCGGTGATGGCCAAAGCGGCGCGGGCCGCGGGACTGATGCGCGTGATGGAATTTGAAAATGTGGAGACGGCGCGCAGCGCGGTGAAGAATTTTTTGAAGCCCGGGGACGTGGTTTTGATCAAGGCGTCGCGGGCGTCGCGACTGGAGCGGATCGTGGAGACGTTGAAGGCGGAGAAAGTGTGAGAGATTTGAAAAACAGCGATGATTTATTATTTCAGCCAATGGCTGCTGGATTGGTCGCACGGGACGGCTTGGGAAAGCCGGCTCTCGTGGTTGCGGCTTTTTCATTACATCACGGTGCGCAGCGCGGGCGCGGCGGTGACGGCGCTGGCCTTGAGCTGGTGGCTGGGGCCAAAAATCATCCAATGGCTCAAGCACCTGAAGTTCGGCCAGGACTACGCGGACAAAGCGGAAGAGGCAGGCGGTTTGGCGGCGCGGGTGCTGAGCAAGAAGGGAACTCCGACCATGGGCGGCGTGTTGATCGTGACCGTTTTGGTTTTTTCGACCGTGTTGTGGACGGAAATGGACAACAAGCTGGTGTTGTTAACGTTGCTCTCCGTCATCGTCCTGGCCGGATTGGGATTTTACGACGATTACGCAAAAATCATCCAGCAAAGCGGCGGTGGGACGCCGCCGCGCGTGAAGTTGTGGGCGCAAACGGCGGTGGGCGCGTTCGTGGGAGTATATCTGTGGCTGACGCCTTCGACCACGAAGCTGGTTTCGGAGATCATGGTGCCGTTTTACAAATTTCCGGTGGCGACAGACGCGGCGTGGCTCGGCATTTTGATCGTTGTCCTGGCGATCGTCGGCACCTCGAATGCTGTGAACCTGACGGACGGGCTGGACGGCCTGGCAATCGGCTGTTCATTGATCGTGGCGGTCGTTTTCCTGATTTTTACCTACGTGGCGGGCAATGCGAAGGCCGCGGCGTATCTGGAGGTTCCATTAGTGCCGGGCGCGGGAGAATTGACGGTGTTTTGCTCGGCGTTGATGGGCGCGGGACTGGGATTCCTATGGTTCAACTGTCATCCGGCGCGGGTGTTCATGGGCGATACAGGGTCGCTGGCGCTGGGCGGGGCGTTCGGGGTGATGGCGGTGCTGATCCATCAGCCGTTCGTGCTGGTGATCGCGGGCGGGATTTTTGTGATCGAAGCGGGGTCGGTGATTTTGCAAACGACGTGGTTCAGGTACACGCGGATGCGGACGGGGACCGGGAAACGGATCTTTTTGATGGCGCCGTTGCACCATCATTTCGAGAAAAAGGGCTGGTACGAGTCGCAGGTGGTGATGCGTTTCTATATTTTGTGCGTGCTGTTCGCCGTGGTGGCGCTGGCGACGCTGAAATTGAGGTAGAAATGAGATGGCAAACTGAAATGAAGCCATTGCAGGCATTGAAGAATTCGCGTTTTGCTTCTTGCGAAAAAGGCGCGCGAATGTTAATAACTTTGCCAGCAGTTTGTGGGCGCAGTTTTATTTCTGTATCGATGAAGCCGAATTTGATCCGTGACGAAATTTTTCGAGGCAAATATTCGCCGCGGCAAGATCAACTAAAACAATCCATCCTCGAAGAAAGGACGCTGTCGGCGTCAATATCCAAATCATGAACAATCCAAACCCATTTATCCCAAAAGGTTCGCTGCTCGAACAACACAAGCGCCGTTCGCGCATGAAGGTCGCCGTTTTTTGCGTGGTGGCCCTGAGCGTCGCGAGCCTGACGGCGATGCTGATCGAAGGCTGCAAACGCGAGGAGACGGAAAATCCGCCAGTGGACACCAATCAAGTGACGTCGGTGGACACCAACGCGCAGTTGGAAGCGAGCAACCCGCCGGTGGTCGTGCCGCCGATTTCGACAAATGTCCCGACCGCGAACATTTCAGCGCCGCTGCCGAATGTTGCCACACCTATGCCGACCGAAGCGCCGGAGTCTGGATCCACCTATGTGGTCGTCAAAGGCGATACGCTGGGCAAAATCGCCCATGCGCATGGCGTGAGCGTGAAAGCATTGGAAGCAGCCAATCCAAATGTCCAGCCGACGCGGCTTAAGCTCGGTGAGAAATTGAATATTCCCGCCGGAGCTTCCGGTGGCAGCGCCACCAGCAGCGACGCGACCAGCGCGTCTGATACGAGCAGCGCGGAAGTCTATGTGGTGAAATCCGGCGATACGTTGTCCAGGATCGCTCACTCGCATGGCACAACGGTCAAAGCGCTTGAGGCCGAGAACAACCTGAGCACGACCAAGATCAAGGTCGGACAGAAGTTGAAGATTCCGGCTGGAGCCGAATCAACGAATTTGCCGGCAGCAGCGCCCGCGCAGTTGCCCGTGACTACTCCGGCACCCGGGCTGCAAGCGCCTGCCGCGTCTGCCCCCGCAGCGCCGACAGCGCCCGCGCCCACAAGTAACGGACAATAATTTTGTCCGTCACGGCTGGCATTTGTTTGAAACATTGAAATGAAAGTCGCCGTCACAACGCTTGGGTTTTGTGTTGCCGCATTGCTGTCGTTGGGCATGGTGATGCTCTACAGCTCGAGCATGACGCGGGATGGCGCGCATGACCTGGTGATGCAACTGGTCTGGTGCGGCGTTGGACTGGTGTTCTGCGTGGCGGCGACGTTCTTCGATTATAAGTGGATCAAAAAACTCACCTGGCCCATCTACGGCCTGGCGGTTGTTTCCCTGCTGATGGTTTTTGTGCCGCACATCGGCCACGCCAGCCATGGGGCGCACCGCTGGATCCGGGTGGGACCGATGATGTTTCAACCGTCTGAACTGGGCAAAATCGGACTGATCGTGGCGCTGGCATGGTATTGCGACCGGAACCTGCGGCAGATACAGACTTTCAAACGCGGCATTCTTTTGCCGGCGATGATCATCGCGGTGATCCTGGGGTTGATCTTTGTGGAACCGGATTATGGAACGACGATCCTGATGGCGGCGGTCAGCGGCATCATGCTTTTGGTCGCGGGCGTAAAGTGGAGGCACAGTCTGCTGCCGGCTATCGCTGTCGCAGCCGCGCTGGTGCTTTTGATCATGCACAATCCGGTGCGCATGAACCGAATCCATGCCTGGCTGCAACCGCAGAACCACCTGAACGGCGCGGCGCTGCAGGCGCAACAGGCGAAGATCGGCTTGGGTTCGGGCGGCTGGCTGGGAGTGGGCCTGGGCAACGGCCTGGAAAAACACGGATGGCTTCCTGAGATCCACACCGATTTTATTTTTGCGGACATCGGCGAGGAGTTGGGCCTGGTGGCCACCTTGTTCATCGTGTTGACCTTCATCATCATCTCAATTTGCGGTATCATCATTGCCATGAACGCGCGCGAACCGTTCGGGGCATTGCTCGCGACGGGTCTGACCTTTTTGATCTGCCTCCAGGCGGCCATCAACATCGGCGTCGTGACGAGCGCGTTGCCGAACAAAGGATTGCCGCTGCCGTTCATCAGCTACGGCGGTTCGAACCTGCTGGCGATGCTGTCGTGCGTCGGAATTTTGTTCAGCGTGGCGCGCCACGCGCCGCAACGCGAACCCGCCGCGCAAGCGGAAGTTGAGAGCAGCGACAATCCTTTTGCCGCGCGAGCCACATGAATTTGTCCGAACCAAAAACGCCCTCTGTCGCCATCGCCTGCGGCGGAACGGGCGGGCATCTCTTTCCGGGGATCGCGGTGGCCGAAGAATTGAAGAAGCACGGGTGCAAAGTGGCGCTGCTGATCTCGCCGAAGGAAATTGACCAACAAGCCGTGAAATCAGCGTGCGACCTGGAGATCTTCACCTTGCCGGCAGTGGGTTTGCAGAACCGGAATTACCTTTCGTTCGCGCTGAGCTTCTGGAAATCGTCCCGGGCGGCAAAGGCGATCTTTGAGAAACTGAAACCAGATGCGGTGCTGGCCATGGGTGGATTTACTGCGGCGCCGCCGGTCATGGCCGCGAAAAAATTCAACGCAAAATCGTTCCTGCATGAATCAAACACCATTCCGGGCCGGGCGAACCGGTTTCTGGCGCGATTTGTGGACGAGGCGTTTGTCGGTTTTCCGGAAGCGCAAGCGCGATTGAAAGCGAGGAAAACTTCGGTGACGGGCACGCCGGTGCGCCGGGAATTTTCCGAGAAGAAAGATTCGCCGGCGGTAACGCTTGGGTTGGATACGAATTTGCCGGTGGTCTTCGTTGTGGGCGGCAGCCAGGGGGCGAGTGGATTGAACCAGATGATTTTATCGACATTGCCCTTGCTGGCAAAAAAGAACTGGCAATGGCTGCACCTGACCGGCCCGAACGATTTTGAAAAAGTGAAAGCCGGTTATGCCGCGCAGGGAGTGAAGGCAGTCGTGAAACCGTTTCTCGCCGAAATGGATTTGGCGCTGGGCGCAGCCACAGCGGCCGTCAGCCGGGCCGGGGCATCTTCGCTGACTGAGATCGCGGCGATGCGGTTGCCGTCGTTGCTGGTTCCGTTTCCGGCCGCGGCGGATAATCATCAATATTTCAACGCGCTGGCCTTTGAAAAAGGTGGCGCGGCGCGGTTGCTGGAGCAGAAAGATTCCACACCTAACAAGGTCGCGGTCATTTTGACGGAATTGATGGAGAGCGAAAGCACGCGAGCCGGAATGCGGTCCGCGCTGGAGAAATTGCAGGCGCCACGGGCGGCGGCGCAGATCGCGGAAACGATTTTGACGGCGATCGCAAAGCGGAAGGCGTCGGCAAAGACGACCTGTAATTGCGGTCACGCGCATAGTCATGCACGACATGCGATTTGATAAATGACGCTGACCAACGACATTTTGGAGATGCAAAGCCGAAAACAAGACAAGTTTGCCGGACTGAGTGAGCGCGTTTCGCCGGCGACGGTCATCCGCCGCGATGAGCCGCTGGCGAAGCACACGACATTGCGCGTGGGCGGTCCGGCGGATTTGTATGTGGAACCGGCAGGCGAGGCGGATTTGGCGCAAGTGCTGAGATTTTGCGGCGAAAACGGGATCGAGTTTTTCATCCTGGGCCGCGGGTCGAACCTCCTCGTGCGCGACGGCGGCTTTCGTGGAGTGGTCATCTGTTTGTCGAAACTGGACAAAATAGAGATCGCTGGCGAGCGCATCCATTGCGGCGCGGGCGCGAAACTGAAGAATGTCGCCGTCGAGGCGAAGCGAAATAATTTGAGCGGTGTGGAATTTCTGGAAGGCATTCCCGGGAGCGTCGGCGGCGCATTGCGGATGAACGCGGGGGCGATGGGCGGCGCGACGTTTGATGCGATCGAATCGGTCCGCGTGATGGATTTTGATGGAGATGTTCGTGAAATGTCGCCGGGCGAAATGGCGGTGACCTATCGCCAGTGTGCGGCGCTTAAGAACCACATCGCGTTGTCAGCAATTTTCAAATGCAAATCAGCTCCAAAGGAAGAGATTGAGAAGCGGATGAAAGGATACAGCGAGAAGCGATGGGAATCGCAACCGGCTGCGCCGAGCGCGGGATGCATTTTCAAGAATCCAACGCAGATACCTGCTGGCAGGCTGGTGGACGAGCTTGGTCTAAAAGGCACGCGCGTTGGCGGAGCCGTGGTATCTGCCGAGCACGGCAATTTTATCATCAATGATGGCACGGCCACGGCAGCGGACGTGTTGAAATTGATTGAGATTTTGAAAGCGAAAGCAAAAACAGAGCGGGGGATCGAGCTGCAGACGGAAGTGGAGATTATTGGGGAAGACAATTAACGCAAAGGCGCGAAGAGGCGAAGACGCAAAGTGAGCAAAAATTTAAACATTGTAGTGATGCTGGGCGGCCCGAGCGCGGAGCGCGAGGTCTCGCTGCGCTCCGGCGCGGGTGTGGCCAAGGCGTTGCGTTCGCTTGGACATACGGTCACTGAGATAGATCCCAAAGATAAACAATTTGCGCTGCCAAAGAAAACCGACGTGGTTTGCCTGGCGCCTTTGCATGGCACATACGGTGAAGATGGCGAGATACAGAAGCAGTTGGATAAAATCGGCGCGATCTATACGGGTTGCGACGCGAAATCGAGCTGGGTCGCTTTTGACAAAGTTTTGACGAAGCGCGAATGCATCAAGCGCGGCGTGCCGACGGCTGAATTTGTGGTCATCAGTTCGGCGCAAGCGCCGTTGCCATCGAATTTGAAACTGCCGCTGGTCATCAAGCCGGTGCGGCAGGGCTCGAGCGTAGGACTGCAATTTATTGAAAAGCCGGAAGATTGGTCCGGAGGGCTGGCGGAGTCCCTGAAATTTGACTCGGAAGTTCTGGTCGAGGAGAAGATCATCGGGCGCGAGACGACTGTAGGAATTTTGGACGACAAAGCGCTGCCGATCGTGGAAGTGCGGCCAAAAGCCGGCGCGTATGATTACCGGAACAAGTACACGGCTGGTTGCACGGAATATTTTTGCCCGGCAGATTTCGACGCGGCGACGACGAAGCGGATTCAGGACGCGGCTCTGGGCGCGTTCCGCGCAATTGGAGGCCGCGATTATGCGCGCGTGGACGTGATGGTGCGCGCGAACGGCGAGCCGGTGGTGCTGGAAGTCAACACACAGCCGGGCATGACCGAGACGAGTTTATTGCCGAAAGCGGCGGCGGCAGCGGGATTGAGTTACGAACAGCTTTGCCAGAAGATGATCGACCTGGCGATGAAACGAAAAACAACCAGTGACGGAGCAGCCATCGCCGCAGTTGTTGCAGCGGTTGGATAGTTTATGCGAGTTTTATAAAAATGCGTAGCGCAGGTTTCCAAACCTGCTGTATCGCCGACTTCAAAGTCGGCGGCCCTTGAAAGGCAGAATCGGCAGCGGATTTGGAAATCCGCGATACAGCAGACTTGGAAGTCTGCGGTACAGATTTAATATATGTGGTTTAAACGTGAACAAAGAAACCGGCGATTGAATCGCGGGCACGTGCTCGACGTGCGATTGCGCTCGGACCAGGTGCGCGCCACGCGCACGCGGCTGGCGTCCATCGCGCTTCTCGTGGTCGCGGGCACGGTCTTTGGGCTTTATCTGCTCTGGCGCATCGGCGAATGGACAATGGACGCGTTCCTGTACGAAAATTCCACGTTCGCGGTCCAGGATGTGCAGGTGCAGACGGATGGAATCATCGCGCCGGAGCAATTGCGCCGCTGGGCGGGTGTCAAACCGGGTGCGAACCTGATCGCGCTCGACCTGGCCGCGGTGAAACGCAACCTGGAACTGGTGCCGGCGATTGATTCGGTGTCCATCGAGCGGGTATTGCCGCGCACGTTGAAGATCGAAGTGACGGAGCGCAAGCCCATCGCCCAGGTGAACGTGCCGCGCGTGAACGCCAACGGCCAAATCTCAGTTTCGGTCTTTCAACTGGATGCGAACGGCTACGTGATGCAGCCGCTGGACCCGCGTGACAGCGTCATTTCGCCGTCGCAGATCACCGAGCAATTGCCGGTCATCACCGGCTTGAACGTGTTCCAGGTGCAGCCGGGGCATCCGGTGGAATCGCCGCAGGCGCAGGCCGCGCTGAAATTGCTGGCGGCGTTCGCCCATTCGCCAATGACGGGACTGGTGAATTTCCAGCGCATCGATGTATCATCGCCGCAGGTCGTTGTGGCCACCACGGATGAAGGCGGCGAGATCACGTTTGGCCTCAATAACCTGGACCAGCAGTTGCGGCGCTGGCGGAAGATTTACGATCTGGGCCAGCGCAACAACCGGATCATCGCGTCGGCCGATTTCGCGGTGGCCAACAATGTGCCGGTGAAATGGGCCAGCAACACTTTCACGCAGCAGAAAAATTTGAACTCAACCAATGTACGGAGGAAAAATGTTTGACGAATCGAACATCATTGTCGGTCTGGAAGTCGGCACGTCCAAAGTCTGCGCCGTGGTCGGCGAAGTGAATAGCGACGGCGCGCTCAACGTCATCGGCATCGGCCAATCACCGGCGCGCGGCGTGCGCAAGGGCGAGGTCGTGGATGCCACGCTGGCCGAGGAATGTGTGCGCAACGCCATCGTCGAGGCCGAGCAGATGGCCGACGTGGAGATCCGCAACGTTTATCTGGGCGTGACCGGCGGACACATCCGCGGGTTCAACAATCGCGGCGTTCACCCGGTGGTCAGCGCCGATCGCGAGATTTCGGACGACGATGTGCAGGACGTCATCAAAAACGCCAAGGCGATCAATTTGCCGGCGCAGAACACGGTGGTCCACGCGGTGCGACAACATTTCTTCATCGACGGCCAGGATGGTGTGACCAATCCCGTGGGAATGCTCGGCGCGCGACTGGAAGTGGAGATGCACGTCGTTCACGGCATGACGAATCGGTTGCAAAATTCGGTGCGCCTGGTGAAAGGACTCCAACTGGAAGTGGACGACATTGTTTTTAACGGACTGGCATCGTCGCTGGCCCTGTTATCGAACGAACAAAAGGAATTGGGCGGGCTGGTCATCGATATGGGCGGCGGCACGACGGATTTTGCCGTTTATGCGAACGGCGTCATCCGCCATACCGGCACGCTGGCGCTGGGCGGCGACCATGTCTCGAATGATTTGGGCCACGGCCTGAAAGTGCCATTGAGCCGCGCGGAAAAACTGAAAAAGGAAAATGGCTCGGCCATCGTCGATCCGGCGGTCAAAGGCCAGACCATCACGATCACGAACGAGTTGGGCCTGCCGTTGCGCACGATCAATGTGGAACATCTCCAGCGGATCATGTCGCTGCGATTAGAGGAAATTTTCGAGATTGTGGCGCAGGATCTGGAGCAGGCGGGCGCGCTGGATTATCTGCGCGCGGGGGTTTTCCTCTGCGGCGGCTGCGCGCGCGTGCCGAATATCATAAAGCTGGCCGAGAATGTTTTTCAATTGCCGGTCTCCCTCGGCCAGACTAATTCCATCAACGGCCTTAAATCCGCGCTGGATCATCCGGAATTTATCACCGCCATCGGCCTGGCGAAGTTCGGCTCGCTCAAAGCGCGCAAACGCGGCGGCAAATCGTCGCTCGCGGCGGGACTAAAAGGCGTGCTGGGAAGATTTATCCAACGTTCATGAAGCGGAACGACTAAAGAATTTCAAATGACGAATGCCAGGTTTAAAGAATGGGTTGGAGTAAAGGCCGGTGGCGGGTCTATTTCTCGCCCTTCACTCTCGCTTCCTTTCCGTGAGCGGGAAGCCGAGCCGCCGCGAGGTTTTGGAGTGCGCCAGTCCTCTGGCGCTTTTAGAAGGCATAAGGCGCTCGAAAGCGGCAGAGGGCTGCCGCAGTCCAAGACGCTATCGCGCCTTCCAGAGCGTTTTTGCCAGGAAAAACTATTGTTGTGCATATGAATACAAATACTGAAAAAGCAACCCCGATAGAGAATTCTTCGCCGCGCACTCGCACGGTTAAGATGATCGGCGTGGGCGGCGCGGGTGTGATTTTGGCCGACGCGATGAACAGTGGCGAATTTGCCGGTGCGAGCTTTGCCGTTGTTGACACCGATGCGCAATCGTTGGCGGCATCATCGGCCACAGTGAAGATCCACTTGGAGACAAAATTGTTGCGTGGCCTGGGCACGGGTGGCGATCCCGACCGCGGGCGCGCTTTGGCTGAAGAGCAATATCCAGTGCTGAAATCCGCATGTGAAGGCGCCGACGTGGTTTTTATCATCGCCGGTTTGGGCGGCGGCGCGGGCAGCGGCATTACTCCCGTGCTGGCGCGGGCGGCGCGTGAAGCGGGAGCCATTGTCTTTGCGTTTGTGACCCTGCCGTTCGCGGCTGAGTTCGGACGGCGCGAACACCAGGCGCAGCAGGGGCTTGAGCATTTGAAAGCCGTTGCCGATGGCGTGATCTGCCTGCCGAACCAGAAAGCGACCAAGCTGATGGACGACAACACGCCGATCCTGGACACATTTCGTATGACCGGCAGCCTGTTGATCGAGGGCGTGCGCGGCGTTTGGCAATTGCTGATGCGCCCCGGCCTGATCCAGATCCATTTCGAAGATGTGTGTGCCCTGGTGCGCGACCGGCATTCGGAGAGCGCGTTCGCGTTCGTGGAGGCCAGCGGCCCGGCGCGTTCGCGCGAGGTGGTGGAAAAATTGCTGGCGCATCCTTTGCTCGACGAGGGAAAAGCCCTGGCGAGTGCCGATGCGATTTTGGTGAGCGTGACCGGCGGCAAAGAGATGACGATGGCGGACGTGGGGCGCGTGACGGAGCAGATCGGGCGTTACTGCAATCGCGCGCAGATCATCATGGGCGCAGCCATCGATCCCGAAATGAAGAACCGGCTTTCGGTGACGCTGATCGCCGCGAAAAATGGCGCGCCAAAAATCGAGACGGCGGAAAATGCCGGTGCTGCGGACACATCCGGTCTTGGCCGGCGGCGCGGCGCGGAAGCTCCGTCAACACCCGCGCTCACAATGGAGCAACGCGAGCACATCGTCGCGCGACATGGTCGCGGACGCCGCGATAAGACGAAGATGCTTCAGACGCAATTGCCACTGGCGATCGTATCCAAAGGCCGCTTCGACAAGAGCGAACCGACCATTCATAAGGGCGAGGATTTGGATATTCCGACCTATATCCGCAAGGGGATACAGTTAAATTAGGAAATCATCCTCTTCCTCATTGGATAGGCTGAAACTTTTGCCAGCCATTCTTCCAGAGAGAGCAATTAACAAAGCGGCAGAGGACTGCCGCACTCCAGGACGCAAGCGTTAGCGGTGGCCAAACCAAATTTTGCGCCAGTCCTCTGGCGCTTTTAATTCCTTTCAAACCGCAAAAGAACAATAACGTTTGTAGAAACGCGTTAACTATCCTTCCTCGGAAACAACGGCGCGGGGTCGGCAGTCTGATGGCCGGGAGTGAGCTTGCCCCAAACGGCTTCGGAAAGTTTGTCAGGAGTTTCTTTCAACCCAAGCTGCGCATAAATTTTCGCAGCAGTGCCGGGCAAAAAGGGCTGGATCAGGACCGCCAGCACGCGGCAGGTCTCGGTCAGATTGTATAATACTTCATCGAGGCGTTTCGCCTGCGCCGGGTCTTTTGCCAGCTTGAATGGCGCGGTCTGGTCCACGTACTGGTTCGCGCGGGTGACGAGCGACCAGATGCTTTGCAGCGTGGCCTGCAATTGATTTTGGCGCAATAGGGCGCGGGTCTCGTCGGCGGCACGGGCAGCGTCGGCGGCGAGTTCATCGGATTTGGCGGGGACAATGCCATTGCGATACCGCTTGAGCATGGAGAGCGAGCGGTTCACGAGGTTGCCCAGGCCGTTGGCCAGCTCAGCGGAGTAACGCGCGCGGAAGCCGGCGTCGGTCCAGTTGCCGTCGGGGCCGATGTCAAGTTCGCGCAGGACGTAAAAGCGAAAGGCGTCCAGGCCCCATTCATTGATGACGGCGATGGGGTCCACGACGTTGCCGGTGCTTTTGCTGATCTTTGCGCCATTCTTCTGCCACCAGCCATGCACCAGGATCTGTTTGGGCAACGGCAGGCCCATGGCCTTAAGCATAATGGGCCAAAAAACGGCGTGAAATTTCAGGATGTCCTTGCCGATGACATGAACATCCGCAGGCCAGAGCTCCAGACCCGAGACGCTAGAACCTAAACCCTGTACGCCAGACCCCAGACCCGAGGCCCCAGACGCTAGACCCCAGACCCCAGACCTTAGCGCCGGATCACCGTGCGCGGCGGGGATGGAAATATAGTTTACCAGCGCGTCGAACCAGACGTACGTGACGAAATTGGAATCGAAGGGCAGGGGAATGCCCCAGTTCAGGCGCGAGACCGGGCGCGAGATGCAGAGATCTTCCAGCTTGCTGTTCTTGAGAAAGCCCAGGACTTCATTGCGGCGATAATCAGGCTGGATGAACGTTGGATTTTTCTCAATGTGATCGATGAGCCATTGCTGGTGTGCGCCAAGTTTGAAGTAATAGTTCTCTTCCGTGAGCTTCACCACTTCGCCGTAAAATGGGTCAAAGGTGCCGTCGGCGCGGCGGTCTTTCTCGGTGAGAAAGGTTTCTTCCTTGGCGGAATAAAGACCTTCGTAACTGGCTTTGTAAAAATGGCCGGCGTCGTTGAGTTTGGCGAGGATGGCCTGGACAAATTCCTTGTGGCGCGGCTGGGTAGTGCGGACAAAATCGTCGTTCGTCAGCTCCAACTTTTTGACGAACGCCTGCCAGTCGGCGGCGAGGGCATCGCAATAGATCTGCGGATTTTTGCCCTCGGCGATGGCGGCCTGCTGCACCTTTTGGCCGTGCTCATCGAGGCCGGTGAGGAAAAAAGTCTCCTGGCCCAGGCTGCGGTGCGCGCGGGCAATGACGTCGGCGACGATCTTTTCGTAGGCATGGCCGAGGTGCGGTTGGCCGTTGACGTAATCGATCGCGGTGGTGATGTAAAACCGTTTATCCATCGTTGAACGGAACATCATGCCGGAAAAACATTCAACTTTCAACGCCCAACATACAACGTGAAAAACCAGCAATGCTTGACAGTATCTCAAGCCGTAATAAAAATCCCAAAGATGAAATTGGGCAAACCACAAGTTCGGTCGTACCCTTAACATGGAAGTGTCATTCCATGCAAATATGACTGATCAGGCCACTGAACGAATCGGCAAAATTCTGCGTGATGTCTTCAAGGTCATCGCAAAAGACGTTAGTAAGGATTATGGCGGAACGATGCAGTATCTATGGATTGATTTTGAGTTGATTCAGAGTCTGGCAGAGCGTCGTCAGCCATTTCCATTTCGATTTCAAAAAAGAGTTGGCGGTTCTGTTGATAAGCTTACGGGGTTGCTAATGCCTGTATGTGAGAATGTAGGACATTACAGTGTTAGGCCAGATTTTCAGTGCTTATTAAGAATTCCACTTAATGACATTCCGCCATATGCGTTGGGATTGATTTACGCATCCACTTCTGTACTACTTGAAAAGCAAAAAAAGCTTGATGGATTTGACGCGCTTAGATTCCGGGCAGATTTTTTGACTTCGTGTAGGGAGCATGGTTATGAGATAGTGTCGTAATTGAGTCGATTCAATTTCCGTGGCCGTTTACGCATCTTTCACTTTTTTTGCGGCGATATAACGGCGTCGATAGGGCGTTTGTCCTTATCCGTTTCCAATTGCGCCACTGCCTGCCTATCCAGATATATCCGGTGTGAACATCCTTTGATCATGGCATCGAGCTGCTGGGTTTTATTGTTCATTCGCCATTCCAATGTTTCCTGGTTGATTTTCAACTCTTCATGCGCGTAATAAAGCAGCATCAGCGCAACGGCAAATAGTGTGGCTGGCAATATATTCAAAACATGTTTCATCGTTATATATCTCAAATTCCCTACAAATGAATTACCCCTTAGCCAGAAGCCGTTACATGGTTTCCGAATGGAGCCAAGATCCAGCCACCACCCTTCCGATTTTGTTTCCGGGAAACATTTCACTTTCACCTTTTCATGCTTAAATCGTCCCGTATGACTCTAATGACATATTGTTTGGGGAGCGCGCCCGCCTCGGGCGCTGTTTCGAGCGCCTCGCTCGAAACATCCGTTCCCCTTTCTAACCGTTGTCTGCGGACAGGAGATTGCGGACTGGTATATGAAAATGAGAAAACGAAGCCAAATTATTTCAGCTCATTTTTTATTACAAGCTCCTCATTAACAACAGCTAATAACACTCATCAGCTCAAAATGCTATTGCAAAAACGAAGCCAAATTGAACCCAAATTCAGACATGTTTTGACGCCAATTGACGCGAATTGACGTAAAACAATTTTGAGGTATGATGTCCGTCGGCTGTAGCGGAAAACCAGCCGACAAACAAATACCGCATGAATAAAGAACTTTCCAATTTCGCCGCGCATTTGCGCGCAACCATCTCTGTAGGAGACGACGTCAGGAGTCTCACTTCAACCTGCGGAAAAAATAATGAGCCTCCTAACGTCGGCTCCTACGATATTAATTTTGATGAACTGGCCTTGGAACTTTTCTCGCTTCAGTTCGCCCATAACTCTGCCTATCGAAAAATATGTGAGGCAAGAAAGCTGACACCGGAAGTGGTCGAGCATTGGTCACAAATCCCATTTGTGCCTACAAGTGCATTCAAAGAACTGGAGTTGACCTCGCTAACGTCGGTGCAACGGACGTCGGTTTTTCATTCCAGCGGCACGACGGAGCAAAAGCCGAGCAGGCACTTTCATAGTGCCGAGTCGCTGGAGTTGTACAAGGCCTCGTTGTGGACGTGGTTTCAAACAAGCGTGCATAATTGCCGATTGTCGATTGCCGATTGCCGATTTCAGGGATTGGTTTGTCTTACGCCACGACCGGAGGAGACACCTCATTCTTCGTTGGTGCATATGTTTGAAACGGTCAGGCAGAGGCTGGGTGCGCCGGAGTCGGCATTTGTGGGACAGCTTGATGCTGATGGAGCGTGGGCTTTGGATTTTGGGGCAGTGCTCGATTTGCTTAACCCTAGACCCCAGACCCAAGACCCTGGATCCCAAGCCCCAGACCCCAGAGCCTTTCTGCTCGTCGGGACGGCATTTTCGTTCGTTCACCTGGTTGATTATCTGGCGGAGAAAGACCTTCGGTTGCAATTGTCGAATGGCTCGCGAGTGATGGAGACGGGCGGATATAAGAACCGGTCGCGAACGATGCCGAAAACGGAGTTGCATGCGTTGATTACCGAATATCTTGGCGTCCCGGCAGAGGATATTATTTGCGAGTACGGTATGAGCGAACTGAGTTCGCAGGCATACGATTCCAATTTGGAAAAAACCTCCAACCATCGCGATAGCGTCTTGGAGTGCGGTCCCGATAAATCGGGACCGCTTTCAAACATGACAGGTACTCTAAAAGCGCCAGAGGACTGGCGCACTCCACAACCTCGCGGAAGCATGCAGCCGGCTCATGGAAAAGGAGCGTCTTCTCATCAGCCGAGGATATTTCATTTCCCAGCCTGGGCACGGGTGCAAATCATATCGCCAGAGACGGGGAGAGAGGTTGCGGAAGGTGAGACTGGACTGATACGGATTTTTGATCTGGCGAATGTGTTTTCCGTGGCGGCAATACAGACGGAGGATTTGGCTATTCGTCGTGGCGACGGATTTGAACTGATTGGCCGGGCGAAACTGGCCGAGGCGCGCGGTTGTTCATTGATGACCGCATGATGCTATGAATCTACCCAACTATTTTCTCGCTGACCTGCCGCCGGAGGCCACGTTGTCGCCGGCGATGATCGTGGAGGCGTGCCAAACGTTGAAGCGGAATCGCGAGCAGTATCTGGCAGGTCGTTCGACGCAAAGTTTGGTGAAACTCTTGAGCGATGTCGCGGAACACTGGCTGGAACCGGAGTTTTCGTTCCGGAGATTCGCATTGGAGAATGCAAAGGCCACGGGGTTTTCGCGCGCGACGCTGGAGCGCGGATTGGATAGTTTCTTCAAGCAATTGACCCGGGAAAATTTTCAATCGCTGCTCATCCAGGAACTGGGCGATGCGAAACGGCTGGACGAAGTTTGTGCGACTGGTGTGGAGGAGAAAACATCGCGCTCGGCCACGGCGAATGCGCCGGAATTTCTCGTGCATATTTGCGCCGGGAATATTCCGAATGCAGCGCTGACATCCATGGTTTTCGGCCTGCTGACGCGCTCAGCGCAATTTTTGAAATGCGGCACGGGCACTTCGCTGTTACCGCGATTATTCGCGCATTCAATTTATGATGCGGACCGAAAGCTCGGTGCGTGCCTGGAAATCGCCGAATGGCGTGGAGGGAGCATTGAACTGGAGAACGCATTGTTCACCGAGGCCAATTGTGTGACGGCGACCGGCAGTGACGAAACGTTGGACGCCATTCGCAAGCGGGTGCCGCTCAAGGCGCGATTTGTCGGCTATGGGCATCGCGTGAGTTTTGGATATGTTGCGGCGGACGTTTTATATGGCGCGCGCGCGAAGAAGATCATTGCCGCGGCAGTAGATGATGTGGTGGCGTGGAACCAGCAGGGCTGTCTTTCGCCGCACGTCATCTACGTGCAATCGGGCGGCGAGATTTCGCCGGAACATTTCGGACAATTATTGGCGGAAGAACTGGAGAGGCGCGAGGCGCACGAGCCGCGCGGTGAGATTTCAGCGGAGGAATCGGCGGCGATAGCCACGCGTCGCGGAGTTTACGAAGTTCGCGCCGCGCATGCGCCGGAACACACGCAGCACTGGTGCAGCAAAGATTCAACGGCATGGACGGTGGTGTTTGAGGCAGACGCGCGGTTTCAACTCTCCTGCCTGAACCGATTTATTTACGTGAAGCCGGTCTCTGATTTAAAAGTGGCATTGGAGAATGCCGATGCCCTTCGCGGGCAAGTTTCGACGGTGGGCATCGCCGCGCCGGAGGAACACGTTTCCAAACTTGGCCTGCAATTGGCGCGCTGGGGCGTGACACGGGTGTGTCCGCTCGGACAAATGCAAAATCCGCCACTGACATGGCGACATGATGGCCGTCCCGCGCTCGGCGACTTGATCACCTGGACCGATATTGAATTATGAAAATGGAATTACGAAAGACGTTTCAATTTGAGGCGGCGCATTTGCTGCCGCATCTGCCCAAAGCGCACAAGTGCCGTCGATTACACGGCCACAGTTTCAAGGTGGAGATCGTGGTGGCGGGGGAATGCGATAAGAAACTCGGCTGGTTGATGGATTACGCGGACATTTCGGAAGCCTTCAGGCCGATTTGGGGGAAGCTGGACCATTATTATCTAAATGAGATTCCCGGCCTGGAAAATCCGACGAGCGAAAACATCGCGGTTTGGATCTGGAAGAAGTTGAAGCCGAAACTGCCGTTGTTGACTGAAGTGGTGGTGGCAGAGACTTGCACCGCACGGGCGGTGTATCGGGGAGATTAACTCTTCAGACGTGGCTTTTTACTTTTTTTGATCTTTTCATCCTGGAAGAAGATGCTGAAGAGCAGCCACAGGCCGCCGGCGGCGGCAAAGAGAAAACAAACGATGGCCAGCGCGGGATAACCAAAAATTTCGTAGGAAGTTTGCACGCGCATGAGGAGAGAGGCTCCCAGGATCAACGATGCGAGAAGAATGCCTGCGGTGATCCGGTTGGCAATTTTTTGAAAGCCTTCCACCAGGGTGGCGGTGTCCACAGTTTTGATTTTGACCTCCAGTTCGGAATTGGTGAGGGCGTCCATCAAACGATTGCATCGGCGGGGCAGGCCCGCGACGAAGTCTTTCATCTCCAACATCGAACTGAACAGATTTCCGGGCGTGAGAGTTTTTTGCGCGCGACGCGCGACCAACGAGGGCACGTTGCGGCGGATCGAAGCGAAAGGATCGAATTCAGGGTCAATGATCTTTCCGACTTCATCGAGATGCAGGAGTGTTTTGCCCAGGAGCGTCAATTCACTGGGCGCATAAAGCCCGCTATCGGTTGCCGCGCGGCTGACTTTCATCAAGGCCCTCCCGGCATTCAAATGTTCCAGGCTTTGATTTTGTTGCAAGGTCATGATGCGGGCGAGGCGCCGGTGAAACTCGACGCGATCGAAGTCGTCGCTCACTTCGCTGATTTGAGTCACGATGTCCGCGGCCATCTCGCTGTTCTCTTCGCCAACAGCCATCAATAGCTTCAAGAGATTTTCCTGCAATCCGGGCGAGAGATGCCCGACCATTCCAAGATCAAGCAAGGCAATGCGCCCGTCGTCCGTCAGAAAAACATTTCCAGGATGCGGATCGGCATGAAACATCCCATCCACCATGATCTGTTTCAGATAGGCCTTAAACAACTCCTCGGCGAGCGGTTTGCCGTCCGTATCGAGGCGCGTCAATGGCGAAAGCGCGGTGATTTTTCTGCCCTGGATGTAATCCATGGTCAAGACGCTCCGGGTGGTGAAATCATCAACGGGTTGGGGAATGCGAATGCGGTCGAATTCCTCCAGGTTTTTGGACAGGATGACGAGATTTTGGGCCTCGCGCTCGTAATCAAGCTCCTGCTGGATGGTGACGCGAAATTCTTCGAGCATTTCCACAAAACGGTAACGCCTTCCGAACTCAGTATGCGTATCGAGAAGTTCTGCGATCTGCGAAAGCACTTCAAAATCGGCGGCGATCTGCTTGCGGATGTCCGGGCGCTGCACTTTGACGATGACCTGTCGCCCATCACGCAACGCGGCGCCGTGAACCTGTCCCAAAGACGCGGCGGCGATCGGTTTTGGATTAAAATCCGAGAACGCTTTGGAGACACGAACGCCCAGCTCGGACAAAATGATCTGCTCGACTTCTTCGAAGGAGAACGGTTTTACGTTGTCCTGCAGTCGCGCCAACGCTTCGAGATAAGCGGGCGGCAAAAGGTCCGAGCGGCTGGAAAGCAGTTGGCCAATCTTGATGAACGTGGGGCCCATGGCTTCCAGGTCATCAGCCAGCTCTTCGGGCGAGGCTTTGCCGGACGGGGAAGTTTTGACTTCGCGCAATTCGGCGTCCAATTCATCGCCAAAATTCATCTGACGAACAAGGTCCGAATGGCCGTATTTCCAGAGCAGGGCGGCGATCTCCTTGAACCTTTTTAAATTTATCGAAGAGATTTTCATTTTCGAGCGCGTGTTCCGATAAACTGCTTGCCGTCAATGCTGGTAATAGGGCGCGTTCGTTTGAATATTTAACACATTGGTGTAAACGGCGGCAGAGTTGGTCATATAACCCATCGAATTGGTACCTAAAGAATTGGCATTCGTTTGGATGGTCCCGCCGCCGTTGGTCATTATGCCGCTGTTTGGCGATACCGACGAATTCGTGATCATATTTGGATTGCCGGACGCAGTATTGGTACCGGGGTTGCCAGGAATGACATTATTTGGATTATTGGGATTTAAATTCTGGCTGTTATTGGGCTGCGAAGCCTGGGGTGGTTGCGCCTGGGCTGCTGATTGGGACGGAGATGCTGGAGTGATTTGGGCGGGCGTTACCGAAGGAGCTGAAGGAGCTGGACCACTGGAAGCACTCCCGCCGCCGCCCGCTGCCGCACCACCGCCGGGCGCGCCAACAGCCAGCATGGCCGCGGCAACTATCGTGGCGGTCATAAATATGATGAGTTTTAGTTTCATAATTTGTAATGAGCATTAGCAATGCCATGGCGTGACATTAAGATATGCACGATTCATTTCGAGGTGAGGTGATGAATTCTGCAAAGTGCAATCTTACTGGGGGCAGTCGTGCAAAAAGAGGAAGGGAAATAAATTTTTTTCTATCCGCGCTTATTGAGCGGCCATCGGTTTTGAGATGCTCTTTTTCGCAAGGCGCATGAAAGCAAACCAACCGATAAGGATCAGGGCGATGAAATTCAACCAGGTCGTGTAGTTCCATTGAAAAGGAGCCTGGGCGATAGCGTTAAGCGGATGCACAGTTGGGATCAGGCCCAACGCATTGAAAAGCAGGTCCACAACAATCCCGGCGATCACCATGGACACAAACATGATGGCGGTGAGGTAGAGCGCGGCTTTGGCGCCGTAATATTTCCGGTAAATGAGAATCAACGGGATGGTAATCAAATCGGCATAAATGAATGAGATTACGCCGCCAAAACTGATGCCGCCGGACCACAAAACGGCTGCCAAGGGAATGTTGCCGCAGGAACACGCAAAGGAAGCGATGCCGATGAGCACTCCGATGACCGCGTTTTCACCCAGCCGGGTGAAGCCGGCTTGATGCGCAATAAATAATTTCGCCCACGCATTTTCGGGGACCAGCGTCATCAATAATCCGGCGATGAAAAACCCGATGAGCATTTCTTTCCATAACATCATCACATCGCCCATAAAGGCGTTGGCGACTTGTTGCCATGCTTCGCGGCGTTTGATCATTTCCGAAAACGTTCGAGTGCTGGCTGCACTTTCCGATCCGCAACATTCACCGCAACACGATTTCACTTCTTCGGCCTCGTGCGCCCGCGCCGACTCCACCAGTCCTTTAGGCAAAGTCAGTTTGATCAGCAACCACATGACGGCGATGAGCGCCAGGGCGCCAGCGATTTCGGCCAGAACAAATTGCCAGCCCAACAGCAGCCAGAGAAGAAAGCCCAGTTCCAACACGAGGTTGGTCGAGGCGAACATGAAGGCCAGCATCGGCACGAGCGCGGCGCCTTTTTTGAAGGCCGTTTTGCCGGCTGCCGCCGCCGCATAGGAACAGGACGAACTGACCGCGCCTAGAAATGTTGCCAGCCCGACCGATCGCAGGTTCGTCAGGCCAAAATACTTTGTGACTTCGTCTTTCCGGAAGAATACCTGCAAGCACGCTGACATGCTGAATCCCAGCACCAATGCCCAGAGGGTTTCCCAGAGCATCGCAGCCGTCGCATACAAACTGTGCCAAAGCCAAGTCACGGTTTTGAGTTTGTCTTAATTTCCCGTTCGCGCAACCATGCAAAAATCACCGGTGTCACGATCAGGATACAGGCCAGGCTGCTGATCATGCCGCCGATGATCGGGGCGGCCAGAGGCTTCATCACTTCCGAACCGGCGCGATGGCTCCATAAAATCGGCAGAAGACTGGCGACGATGGTGGCCACGGTCATCACGACAGGACGCAACCGCAACCGCGCCCCGTCCTTCACCGCCTGTAACAATTCTGCAGGGGAAATCTGTCCGCCGGATTCCGCCCGCTTTTTGGCTACAGATTCCTGGAGATAAACGACCATGACGACACCGGTCTGGATGGCCGTTCCGAACAACGCGATGTAACCGACCCAAACGGCGACGCTGAAGTTATAGCCGAGCAACCATTGCAAAAAGACACCGCCGGTCAGCGCGAATGGCACGGCTAGAATGACATGCGCCGCCTCTTTCAGACTGTGATAGACAATATAGAGGAGCAGGAAAATGATGAACAACGCCGTTGGCACGATGAGTTCCAACGTGTGTTGGGCGCGGATTTGGTCTTCATATTGCCCGCTCCATTCGATGGTCATGCCCGGCGGCAATTGGATCGCTTTGGCGATGCGTTCTTGCGCTTCCTTCACAAAGCTGCTCAGGTCGCGGCCCTGCACATTGGCCTGGACGAAGACGCGCAACTGGCCATTTTCACTATCAATCTCATCCGGACCTACAACGCGGTTGATAGTGGCAACCTGGCCGAGAGGAATGAACTTGCCCATGCCTGTCGGCACAAGGATGTCGCCAAGTTTTTCAATGTCGTCGCGTTCGTCGCGAGCAAGGCGAACCTGGATCGGGATACGTTCGCGCCCATTGATCACCGTCGAAACATTCATGCCGCCAATGCCAGTTTCAACCACATCCAAAATGTCCTGCGCGCGCAATCCATAATGCGACAAATGGGCGCGATTCACTTCGATATCCAGATAGGGTTTGCCCTGCATCCGCGAAGCCACCACGCCGATGGCGCCCGGAATGTCCCGGACGACGCGCTCAATCTCAAATGCCTTTTGTTGGATGGCATCCAGATCATCACCAAGAACTTTGATGCCAACCTGCGCGCGAATACCGGTGCTGATCATCAGGATGCGATTTTGGATCGGCTGCAAAAATCCGGGCACATATCCCGGAACACGGCCGAGTTTTTCGGTGAGTTCGGCGATCAATTTGTCTTTCGTCATGCCCGGACGCCATTCGGATTCGGGCTTAAGCATGATGGTTGTCTCGATCATTTGCGCCGGGGCCGGGTCGGTCGGCGTGTCGGCGCGGCCAAGTTTGCCGGCGACAGATTCAACTTCCGGCGTCTGCTTGATTACCGTGTCCTGCCACGCCATGATGCGCTGAACTTCTGAAAGTGATACTTGCGGCAGCAGAACGGGCATAAAAAGCAGGCTGCCTTCATTGAGCGGCGGCATGAATTCGCTGCCCATCCCTTGTGGTAATTTTGCAGCCAGCCGCGGATCACTCTTTGAAATGAAAGAAACAATCGATTGCGGCAGGCCGAAGGCAAGGACCAGGGCGATGGCAATCGAAAGGGCAGCCAGTGTCAGAACGGTTTTCCGAAACCGGAGCGCTGAATTCAAAACCGGATCGTAAAGGGCAAGCAATCCGCGCATTAACCAGTTTTCCTGTTCCGCCTGGAATGGCCCGCGAATGAACGTGGCGCACAAAACAGGCACGAGCGTGATCGCCAAAACCGCTGCGCCGATCATGGCAAAGGTCTTGGTGAATGCCAACGGATGGAACAATTTTCCTTCCTGCCCGCTCAAGGCGAACACGGGAACGAACGCCAAAATGATGATGACCACGGCAAAAAAGATCGGACGTCCGACTTGTTTAGCCGCCACGAGCGTAACATCAAAAATTTCGGCACTGTTGAGCAGACGGCCTTTTTCCCGTTCCGCGCACTCGCATTGGCGGATGACATTTTCGACCATCACAATCCCAGCATCCACCAGAACGCCTATGGCAATGGCGAGGCCGGACAGCGACATGATATTTGACGAGATGCCGAAATGATTCATCAGGATGAATGAAACGAGGATCGAAAGCGGCAACGGCAGCGCGACGATAAAGATGCTGCGGAAATGAAAGAGGAAAATGATGATGACGACCGTGACCAGGATGATTTCTTCCGTCAACGCGTGTTTCAGCGTATCCAGCGTGCGGGAGATCAGGTCGCTCCGGTCATAAAATGGCTTGATACTGACGCCGGGCGGCAGGCTGGAAGAAATTTGCGCGATTTTATTTTTCACCGCCTGGATCACAGTCATCGCATTTTGTCCGTTGCGCATGACCACGACACCGCCGACCACTTCATGGCCGTTCACATCAAGCGCGCCACGCCGGAAATCGCCGCCCAGTTGAACTGTCGCCACATCCTTCAGGTAAACAGGCATTCCATTGTTTTGGGCAACGACAATATTTTCCAAATCTGAAAGAGAATGGATGAGGCCCAGGCCGCGCACGACAAACTCCATGCCATTTTCGTCGATGGTTTTTCCACCGACATTGAGGTTGCTCTCCTTCACGGCATTCATCACATCCATGAGCATCACGCCATGGTCACGCATTTTGAGCGATGAGACTTCGATCTGATATTGCTGCACTTCACCGCCGATGCCGGCCACTTCGGCAACGCCGAGCACGGAATTGAGCTGGTAGCGGACAAACCAGTCCTGAATTGAGCGCAGTTGACCTAAATCGTAACCGCCTTTGGGAGAAAATTTAGGGTCAACATCCAGGTAGTATTCGTAAATCCAGCCCAGGCCAGTGGCATCAGGGCCGAGTTTTGGGTCAACGCCTTGCGGCAAAATGTCGCCGAGGTCATTCAACCGCTCCAGCACCCGTGAGCGGGCAAAGTAATTGTCGATCTTATCATCAAAAACAACCGTGATGAGCGAGAAGCCGAACATGGAAGCCGCGCGAACGGCCTTCACTCCTGCCAAACCTTGAAGATTCACCGAGAGCGGATATGTGACCTGATCTTCAACTTCTTGCGGACTGCGCCCCATCCAATCGGCATAGACGACGACCTGGTTTTCGCTCAGATCGGGAATGGCATCCACGGGCGTTTGATACAGGGCGCGAACGCCAAATCCGGCGAGCAATAATGCGCTGCAAACAACGAGGAAACGATTGCGCAACGACCATTCGATGATGCGATTGATCATAAATTATTCGCCGGCGTTGAGTTGCGCTTCCGAATCGATCAACACGTTTCCGGTGGTGACGACTTTTTCCCCTTCATTCAACCCGGCGGTCACTTCGGCAAATTCATCGCCGATGCGGCCAAGCTCCACGGCTCGCGGCGCGTAGTGGCCGTTGCCTTTATCCACATAGACCATTGCACCGATACCGCGTGAAATGATTGCGCTGCGCGGGATCGTCAACGTCGGCCCGGTTTCAGCCACCAGATGAGCTTCGGCATGAAGGCCGTTGAACAGTTTTGCTTTGCCCAAATCACCAACTTCAACCGGTGGATCGGAAATCTCCGCGCGAATGGTTGTGCTGCTGGTCATCATGTCGAAATTTATGTCGGCAAACGGTTGAGTGCCGTGCAGTTTAATCTGCGCCGTAAAAATTTTGTCCGGCAGCCCGGCCACAAAAATATTGAGCGTTTGGCCGATCTTGAGCCATTCCAGATCGCGTTGATAGGCGGTGAACTCGAACCATGCCGCTTGCGCCGAATTGCCGGTGATCTGCCCGGAAAGATGCAACGTGTGCCGCAGGGGACGCCGCTCAACCAGATCCGTCTGCACGTTGATGGCGCTGATGCTTTCAGATTCAAGGGTGACGGTGCCGGGATCGCCGTCCTGATTGGTTGCCGCGCCGTTTTCATCGGTATACACCGGTGTCAGGTTCATGCCGCAAACCGGGCATGGGCCGGGTTTGTTTTCTCTGACCCACGGGTGCATCGCGCAAGTGTAGTAAAGCGCTTTGCGGCCATTGGACGCCGACGCGGAACTGAACTTTGCCGGAAGGTGGATAAAAACCGCGATAGCTGCCAACACGACGATCACAAATAGAATGAATTTTGCTTTCATATTATTTTTGGGTGTCCTGGATCTTTTTTAGATATTTGTCGGGATCGTTCAGGAAAACCGGCTTGCAACTGACGCAACAAAATTTGACCTCCTGCCCCTGGTAGACGAACACATACGGATCGCCCATGCTGCCGAGCTTCATTCCATCAACCAGGCAGGTGTCGAAGGGATACGGTTTAGCGGCGGAATTCGTCGTCGCGTTGTTTGTGCCGCTGGAGACTGTGTTGGTGGCATCATCTCCGTAAACCGGCTCAAGGTTCATGCCGCAAATGGGGCAACTCCCGGGTTTGTCTGCTTTGACAGACGGGTGCATCGGACAGGTATAGTAAAGGGCTTTCCGGTCGCTGGTGGATTGGGAACGAGCATGGTTTAAAATCATTACCATGCCAAAGCCGATAAAAGCGGCTAAAGCTATCATCAAAATCTTATTCGTTTTCATAGGTTCAAATTTTTCTTCCGCCATTCATGCGCGGCGGGACTTTAGGGGCAATTCACGGGCACAAAATTCCGTGGAGAAAGAGAGGAAAACAGGCGCGCCGTCTCAAGGCACACCACGAGCTTTAGAAGGGGCTAAATCAGAGAAGCAGGGCGCAATTGCGCGCGTATAACGAAGCGCCGGTGGCCGCCAATGGCGATACCGGGGTGGAAGAAAAGGAAATGGCCTCATTAGCCGGCAATGTCCAAATCACCATTGCCGGGACGAGGAGCGAAATTTGATTTTGAACTTTTTGTTGCGCCGGAATCGCAGGCGTTGGTTTTGAATCTGATGAAGGAGGCGCAACGCAGCAATCGCTGTTCCCGGATGATGCGGCACAACAATCCTTGCCAGCCATTTTGCAACATGGCGACAAGACTGTGCTTGCTGATGTGGGGGCGACTTGCGCCCACATCACCAACACGCAGAATAGAATGGCGTACAATTGCTTCACGCAGTAGTCAGTTAGGCATTAAACAATCTGGATGTCAACGGCGTTCAATCTAATGCGTGCGAGGAGTAACGTGTCCGTTATCAAATCAAAAAGTGGCGCCGTTTTCCCCTGGCATTCGCGTCGCGATTGCCAACGGCGCCACTGAAATGACTAATCGAGACCAGAAGAGGCAGTCTCCTGCGAAAGGCGCCGGTCCAGGAAGCTGGCCGCGCTGATGAGCGCTATATGCGTCAGCGCCTGGGGAAAATTTCCCAGATGTTCGCCGCAAGGCCCTAGTTGCTCGGCATAAAGTCCCAAGTGGTTTGCGTAACCCAACGCCTTTTCAAAAATGAACCGCGCCTGTTTTAAGTCGCCGGAGCGTGCCAGGCATTCGACGTACCAGAACGAGCATACGGAAAAAGTGCCTTCCCGGCCGGTCATGCCGTCCGAGGCCGCTTTATTTGGCCGATAGCGATAGACCAGCGAATCCTCCACGAGCCGTTTTTCAATGGTCTTCAGCGTCGATTTCCAGCGGGGATCGGTGGGGCTGATGAATTTCATCAACGGCAGCAGCAATGACGACGCGTCCACGTTATCTGCGCCACTGTATTGCACGAATGAATTCAGTTTTTTGTTCCAGAACGTGTGGTAAATATTTTGGTAAATCTCGTCGCGGATGCGATGCCAGCGGACCAGCGGGGCGGGGTAGGAACGCCTGCGCGCAATATCCATGGCACGGTCGATGGCCACCCAGCACATGGCGCGTGAGTAAAGAAAAGGACGGGCGCCGCCGCGCACTTCCCAGATGCCGTCGTCCGGCTTGCGCCAGTTTTTGCAGACCCATTCGATCAACGTGCTGATATTGGTCCAAAAATCGTATGAAATCGGCTCGCTGTGTTTGTCGTAAATGGAGATGGAATCGAGCAGTTCACCGTAAATATCCAATTGCAATTGATCGGAGGCGGCGTTGCCGATGCGCACCGGCTGGGATTTTTTGTATCCTTCAAAATGCTTCAGAATCTTTTCGGACAACTCGTGGCCCCCATCAAGCCGATACATCACCTGCAAGGGCCGGCCAGCTTTCAATTCCTGGCATCGCTTTTCCATCCAGCCGATGAAGGCTTTTGCTTCACCGGCGTAGCCCAGACGCATCAAGGCGTACAACGTGAATGACGCGTCGCGGATCCACGTGTAGCGATAATCCCAATTGCGACCGCCGCCGACAAGTTCAGGCAGCCCAAAGGTTGGCGCGGCAACGATTGAGCCGTGCCGTTGGGAGGTGAGGAGCTTCAGGGTCAAGGCCGACCGGTTCACCATTTCACGCCAGCGCCCTTTGTAATTCGATTGGGCGACCCAGCCCAGCCAGTAATTCATCGTTTCTTTGAATGCGTCTGAAACGTAATCCGGATGAGCCGACGGGGAAGGTTCATTGGTGGCTTCTTCGAGGATGAAAAAAGCCGTTTGTCCGGCCTTCAATTTGAATTCCGCCACGACTTCGCCGTCAATCACCCGCAGCGGGACACTGCCGCGCAACCGCAATGCCGGGAGCGCCTTTTTTTCGGGAATAAAGATCACCTCGTTTTTTTTGCGTTCGATGGTATGGCCGCAGCGCGCATAATCGAATTTCGGCGCGCATATCATGCGGAGGTCCAACTGGCCGCGCACAGCTTTGACGCGGCGGACGAGATTGTGCGAATGGCCGAGATGTTGCATGGCCATGAAATCGGAGATGGCCAGGATGCCCTGGTCCCCGAGAAAACGGGTCAACAGGATATTTGTGTCCGGCGAATAGCGCTGGCGATGCTTGAATTTACCGGACACCGGCGCGATCTGAAAAAATCCGCCGTGGTCGTAATCCAGCAGCCGCGCGAAAATGGTGGGGGAATCAAAGGCTGGAAAAGACATGAAATCAATCGAGCCGTCCATCCCGACCATTGCCGTCGTGGTCAAATCTCCGATCACGCCGTAGTTTTCAATCGGCTGATACCTCATTGTGATAAAACTATTGCACGAGCAGACAATATTCGCAAATGGCGCAAATTATTTCTGAGGAAAAAAAATTGACGGGCGCAACGAAAGGGACGACAGATTAGTTATGACTGGAGGTCGAACACATCGTTCCTGGACTGACATGGCGGTTTTCGAGAGGTTGGAGGACGGAAAAACGCTGGTGGAACTTTTGCAGCAGCGAAAGTTCGAGGCCCGGGCGTATGACGACAAGCTGCTGAGATATTTTCTATTTCTGCGCCCACCCCGCATCACCTACCGGGTGCAGGTGCGTGAGAGCGAATTCAAGATCGTGGCCAATATTTTGGAAAAGGAGCAACCGGCGATTTTGCAGGAAGCATATCATTGCCCGTCCTGCGGCTCGTTGCGGATCAATTATCCGCAGATGACCCGTAAATTTCTTCTGCCAACCCTTCATCTGCATTTGGGGATCATCTTCCGGATCATCGACCACGAGGCCTATTGTGAACATTGCCATCATATGTGGACCCTGCCCAAGGATGGCATGCCGGTGATTCCCACCCAACGCCCGGCCAAACCTTTCTTCCCGCTTTGAACAAACCCGGGATGAAGGGGCGGGACACATGTACTATATTACTGCGCAATCACACAAACTGGTGACGAGAATTTCATTGAACAAGGGGCTATAGCATGGGACAGTGTTCTGCGGACTGCGTAGGCGCGTGTCATGCGATTTGCATTAAAAACACGTTAAAATTAGTTAATTTTTCAAACACTGCCACGCGCGTCCAGTCGAAAGGTCGGTATCATGCTGGAAAATCTTGGTTATTTGGAGACGCTGTATTCGCGCTTTCAGGCTGACCCGAAGTCGGTCCCCGATGAATGGCGTGAGTATTTTGATAAAGCAGACCCTGCCGATGGCAATGGGAATGGCGCCGGACATGACTCCGGTGGCGCACCCTTTGAGAACGGCGAACGGACGCCGGAGCAGGCACTGCTGCTGCCCGGGCGCACGGCGCGCAACAGCAATCTCGACCAAAAGCTTCACCTGTTGATCCGCAATTATCGCGTGCGGGGCCATCGTATCGCCGCCATTGATCCGCTTGGCGCGCCCCGTCCAATGCCGCCGGAATTGGAATTGGATTTCTACAATTTTTCGGAGCGCGAATTGAACCAATTGGTGCAGGTGCCCACGCTCCATTTTGCAACGCCCCTGACCATCCGGGAAATTTACGAACGGCTGCGCAGGACGTATTGCGGCTCGATCGGCGCGCAGTTCATGCACATCGACGACATGGAGACGCGCCATTGGCTCCAGCGCCGGATGGAAAGCACCGAGAACCATATAGAGCTTTCTCGCCAGGACCAGGTGCGTATTTTTACGCGGCTGACCGATGCGGTGGTATTCGAAGAATTTCTCCAGAAAAAATTTCTCGGCGCCAAGACGTTTTCACTGGAGGGCTGTGAAACCCTCATCCCGTTGTTGGATCTGGCCATCGAAAAGGCGGCCAGCCAGGGCATCCTGGATATTGTGCTGGGCATGGCGCACCGTGGACGGTTGAACGTGCTGGCGAATATCGCGGGCAAAAACCCGTGCGAGATATTCCGCGAATTTGCGGACCTGGACGCGGAAACAAAACAGGGCCGCGGCGACGTCAAATATCATTTGGGGCACAGTGGACGCTGGACGACCGCCGACGGCAAGAAGATACATCTCTCGCTTTGCTTCAATCCGAGCCACCTGGAATTCATCAACCCCGTTGCCATGGGGCGCACCCGTGCGCGACAGGACCGTTTCGGCGATCCGGAGCGCAAATATATTTTGAGCCTGTTGATCCACGGTGATGCGTCGTTCGCGGGCGAAGGGGTGGTGCAGGAGACGTTGAACCTGAGCAAATTGGCGGGGTATTCAGTGGGCGGCACGCTGCATATCATCATCAACAACCAGATCGGGTTCACGACGATGCCGAACGAGTACCGGTCGTCGGTCTATTCCACGAGCGTGGCGCGCATGTTGCGCGCGCCGATTTTCCACGTAAATGGAGAAGACCCCGAGGCCGTGGCGCAGGTGGTGAGCCTTTCATTGGATTTTCAACGGCAGTTCAAGAACGACGTGTTCATCGACATGTACGGTTATCGCCGGCGCGGCCACAACGAGACCGACGAACCGTCGTTCACGCAACCGGTTTTGTACCGGCAGATTGAGAAGCGCAAGGGTGTGCAGACGCATTACCGTGAACATCTGCTCAAATTGAACGGATTGACGGCGGAGGAGGCGGAAAAGATTTCGCGCGGACGCCACGATAAATTGGAAAAACAACTGGAAGACGCGCGCAAAGGGCAGTGCGCGTTCATGCCCAAGGAACGCGGCGTCTGGCAGGGTTACACCGGCGGGCCCGAACCGAAGCAGGAAACGGATACGGGGTTGGCGCCCGAAAAGATTTCGGACATGCTCGGCAAACTGGCAACGGTGCCGGATGGTTTTCATCTGCACCCGAAATTGCAGAAGAACGTGCAGGCGCGCCGCGAGATGGCGGAGGGCAGACAGCCGCTCGACTGGGCGGCGGCGGAAGCACTGGCATTGGGATCGCTCGCGACCCAGGGCATCCGCATCCGGCTGGCGGGGCAGGACTCCGTGCGCGGGACTTTCAGCCATCGCCACGCGTATTTTTATGATTATGAAAACGGCTCGCCGTACTGTCCCATGCAGCACCTGGACGCGAAACAGGCGCCGGTGGAGATAGTGAACAGTTCCTTGTGCGAGGCGGGCGCGCTGGGTTTTGAATACGGATACAGCCTGGACTATCCGGATGGATTGATTTTATGGGAAGCGCAGTTCGGTGATTTTGTGAACGTGGCGCAGGTCATCCTGGACCAGTTCATCACGAGCGCGGAAGACAAATGGAACCGCCTGTCGGGGTTGGTTCTGTTGCTGCCGCACGGTTTCGAGGGGATGGGGCCGGAGCATTCCAGCGCGCGACTCGAGCGGTTTTTAACGCTGGCGGCGGAAAACAACATCCAGATAACGCAGCCGAGCACACCCGCGCAATTATTCCATCTGTTCCGGCGGCAGATCATGCGCAAATGGCGCAAGCCATTGGTGGTGCTCACGCCCAAGAGTTTGTTGCGTCATCCCCGGGTGATTTCGCCGCGCGAGCGATTCACCGGCGGCCATTTCCAACGCATCATTGCGGATCCTTTGCCGGCCAAAGACACTAAACGCGTGCTGGTTTGCAGCGGGAAAATTTACTACGAACTGCTGGCGTATCGCGAAGAGCAGAAGCGGAACGACGTAGCGATCGTCCGGCTGGAGCAACTGTATCCGTTGCATGATGAGGCTTTGGAAGAAACCCTCGAGCCGTACGCGGAAAAGATCCCGGTGTTATGGGTGCAGGAGGAGCCGCAGAACATGGGGGCCTGGAGATTTTTGCACGAGAAATTCGGGAAGCATCTGTTCGGGCGCTGGCCGTTTGCGGTCGTAGCCCGCGCGGAGTCGGCCAGCCCGGCGACGGGGTCGCACAGCGCGCATAAACTTGAACAACAGCGATTGATCCGCCGGGCGTTCGGTGACAGCGAAACCGCGCCGGCTAAGGCGCAGAAAGCGGCGGCGAAATAGGAGGAAGCAGAGGCTATGAGAAAGTTTTTCAACGGATTGATTTTGGGCATCATCATCGGCGCATTGGGCTATTGGTATTTCGAGCGGAAAGCGCAGGAGCATCCCGAGGCGGAACAACACTTTAAACAATCCGCCGACCAGACCGGCAGTAATGCTGTGGCCACGGCGGAAAGCGCCACTGACGCTTTAAAATCGAAACTCGATACGCTCGACCTGCATACGGATGAGATTCGCGATGAGCTTGAGCATACGGGAGAGGTCATCCGGCACAAAGCCCATGACATCGGAGCGGAAGAGGTCAATGCCGCCTCAGACGCGCATGCGGTGATGGAGATCAAGGCAAAATATGCCGTGGATCCCAATCTCTCCGTCTGGAAAATTTCCGTTTCCTGCAGCCAGGGCCATGTTACGCTGTCGGGGACGGTGTCGGCGCCGGAAGATATCGGCAGGGCAGTCACGCTGGCGCTGGACGCGGACGGGGTGCGTGACGTGACGTCAACCATCCAGGTAAAACCGAGCACATAAAATTTATGCCAGTTGATCTGATAATTCCCAGTGTCGGCGAATCCATCACAGAAGTGCAGATCGCCGAATGGCTGAAAAAAGAAGGCGACGAAGTCAAAAAAGACGAAAATGTCGCCGTGATCGATTCCGAGAAAACGACGCTGGAATTGCCCGCGCCGGAAAACGGCCGTTTGCGGATCTTGCGCCAGGCCGGCGAAACGATCCCTATCGGCACAGTGGTCGGGCGCATCGAATTGAACGGCGAACCGGCTGCCACGGAAAGCAAGGAAGCCAAAGCTCCCGCTGAAAAGAAAAAAGCCGAGGCTCCCGAACCGCCGAAAGAAAAGGCCGCCGCAAAAGTTGAGAAGAAAAAGGAACCGGCGGCGGAATCTCCCGCGAAACCGGCAGCAAAACCGGCGCGCGCGCTCCAGGCCGAAAAGCCGGTGCCTGCGGCCACGCCCAAAGAAGGCGAGCGGGTTGTCCCGATGACGATGTTGCGCCGGACGGCGGCGCGGCGACTGGTCGAGGCCAAGCAGCACATGGCGATGCTCACGACGTTCAACGAGGTGGACATGGGCGCGGTGCAGATTTTGCGGAAGGAAGTGCAGGAGAAATTTGAGAAACGCCACGGCATCAAACTGGGCTTCATGTCATTCTTTGTGAACGCCGTCGCCGTTGCGCTCAAAGAGTTCACCCAACTCAACGCGGAGATCCGTGGCAACGACATCGTTTATCACGAGCGGTACGACATCGGCGTGGCGATCGCCAGCGACCGCGGGTTGGTTGTGCCTGTGCTGCGCGAAGCGGACAAGATGAGCTTTGACGGGGTTGAAAAAGCGATCGGCGACTACGCCAAACGCTCGCGCGAAGGAAAATTGAAGCCGCAGGAATTGGAAGGCGGCACCTTCACGATCACCAATGGCGGTGTGTTCGGCTCGTTGCTTTCCACACCCATCATCAATCCGCCGCAAACGGGGATTCTGGGTATGCATTCCATCCAGGAACGGCCCATGGCCGTGAATGGTCAGGTCGTCATCCGGCCCATGATGTACACCGCGTTGACATACGATCATCGCCTGGTGGACGGCCGCGAAGCAGTCATGTTTCTGCGCCGGCTCAAAGAGATCATCGAAGCGCCTTCGCGTGTATTGATTGAAGGGTGACGCGGACTGCGCGATTTGTTCCGATAGATTTCATAGTTTTCCTTAAAATATTGGCAAATTGCATTAGACGCGGGTGTTCTTTTGCAGATTGCAGCGAATTTTCCCCCGGGATGGGCATAATTTCATGTGGCATACACTTCGCTAGGTATTGCTCGTATGAAAAAGAAGCAATTGGTTATTGGAATGGTTGCCGTGGCATTTTCGGGCCTGACGGCATTGGCACAAAACAGTGCGGCTCCGAGCACTTATCCAGACGGATCTGTGACTGTGGCACCGGATAACACAACTCCTCCTCCGCCGGATTATACCCCTGCGACTCCTCCGCCAGACGACCTGATTTTCAAGCCTAACGAGTTGCAAGTGGACGCGTTCGGCAGTATTTCGGTGAATGAGGAAATCCTTAAAAATATTTCCGGCGACAAGGTCACTCGCAATGGCCGCTTCGGAGCCGGCGCTGGCATTACGACATATTTCTGCCGTTACGTGGGTATCGGCGGGGATGTTTATTCGGAAAATACAGAGAAAGATTTTATCAATAATGCCTCCGGCAATCTCTATCTGCGCCTCCCGATCGAGTCGGTGCATCTGGCTCCTTACATTTATGGTGGTGGAGGCTATCAATTCTATCCGGGTGATTCGGCGTTCGGGCAGTTTGGCGCCGGATTGGACATCCGGGTGACCCATCACTGGGGACTCTTTGTGGATGCCCGTTACGTGATGCCGACACGCGATGAGGAGAACTTTGGGTTAGGCCGCGCGGGCGTCAGGCTGGTATTTTAAAATAGCAGGAAGCTTTGTTCGGGTGAATTCTGCTTGTGTTCGCGCAAGCGGAATTTTTATGCCCGGAAGTGTTTCCGGGCAGTAAATCTACAGCCGGTAACCGGGAGAGCGGAAAAAACGTTTAGCCCATAAAAGATGAACATTTTTCATGCAGCGTTGTCTTTTATCTGTCATTATCAACAGACATAATTTTAAGAAAGTTGCGTTTGACCAGATACAAGTTATCAACCGTAGTAGCTGTTCTCTTTTTTTTCCTGACAGCGATAGTATCGGTTGCGCGCGCCGCCAGTTTTACGGCGTCGCTCGACCGTGACACGATTTCATTGGGTGAAACGGCGACGCTGTCGCTTTCCTTCCAGGGAGCGCAGCCGGGTCGTCCTCCTACGCCGAACGTTTCCGGGTTGCAGATTTCTTATACCGGCAATTCTGAGACCATGAGTTATGTCAATGGGGCGATGAGTTCATCCGTTACGGTGACTTATTCGATCACACCCCAACGCGCTGGAAAATTTACCATCCCGGCGATGCAGGCGGATATCAACGGCCAGCAGATCACCAGTCGGGCGCTGGAATTGACGGTGAGCCAGGCCAATGCGCCTTCCGCCGCCGTGGTCAATTCCGGCAGCGAAGTGGCCTTCATGAAATTAAGCCTGCCACAACAGCGGCTTTACAATGGCGAAACGCTGGCCGCGGAAGTGCAGATTTATTTGCGCGATGACGTCCAGAATTTTGGAAGATTCCAAATGACATCCACGCCCGCCGATGGGTTCATACTCGGCAAAGACGCGCAGGGAACACGTTTTCACACACAAATCGGGAATCGGGGCTATACGGTCATCCCGCTCTCGCTGGCGCTAACGGTGACACGCGCGGGAGATTTAACTCTCGGGCCGTTCACTGCCAGTATGATCGTCGTTTTGCCGTCGCAAAACCAGGGAGGAGACTTCGTCTCGCAATTTTTCAATCAGGGCCAGGAAAAACAGGTGACGGTGGCGACCGATCCGGTCAAAGCCCAATCGTTGCCGTTGCCGGATCAGAATGTGCCGGCGAATTTTAACGGGGCCATTGGCGATTTTTCCATGAATGTCACTGCGGGGCCGACGAATGTGACTGCGGGCGATCCCATCACCGTCCACGTGCAGATCAGCGGGCGCGGCTCGCTGGATAATGTGAAGATGCCCGACCAATCCGGCTGGAACGGCTTCAAAATTTTTACACCGACCTCCAAAATTGAGACTACGGATTCACTGGGACAAGAGGGCGCCAAAACTTTTGAAGAGATCGTGACGCCAGAAAGCGCGAATGTCCATGAACTGCCCGGATTTTCTTTCTCTTATTTTAACCCCGATGATGGCCAATATCATACCCTGATCCAGCCATCCGAGCGGTTGGTAGTGCAGGCGGGGAGCGCGACGCCTCTGCCCACGGTCGCCGTCGCGAAAAATTCAACTCAGGAGGGCCAGGCGCCGCAGGACATTTTGCCCATCAAACAGAATCTGGGAATGCTTACGTCGGCCACAGGAACATTGGTCGCCAGTCCGGTCTTTTTGGCAGCCCAGGCGCTTCCAGTCATCGCTTTTATCGCGGCTCTGGTATGGAGAAAGCGTACGGACAATTTGGCAAACAATCCGCGGTTGCGGAGGCAGCGCCTGGTGGCGGGACTGATCGAGATGGGGATGGGAGATTTGAAAAAATTCGCCGCGGAAAACAATCCGGAGGCATTTTTCACAACGCTTTTCCGGTTGCTACAAGAGCAACTGGGTGAGCGGCTGGATTGTCCGGCCAGTTCCATCACTGAGGCGGTGGTGGACGATAGTCTGGCGCGCCGGGGTGCGCCGGAGGGACTGCTCACCGGCTTGCGTGAACTCTTCCAATTATGCAATCAGGCGCGATACGCGCCCGTCCGTGGCAGCGAAGAACTGAACACGATCGCGACAAAATTCGAAAAAGTAGTGGGCGAATTACAGAACTTGAAGGTATGAAATATTGGCTTTCCATATTGATTGCGCTCCTGTGCGCCGGAGAAGTTCTGGCGGCAGATCCAGTCTCGGATTTTTCTTCTGCCAACGAGTTATATGCGAAAGGAAAATTTGCCGACGCCGCGAGCGCTTACGAGACGATCCTGCAATCCGGCCAGGTTTCGCCGAATTTGTTATTCAATTATGGGAACGCGGAATTCAAGACAGGCAACGTGGGCAAAGCGGTTGCCGCGTTCCGCCAGGCGGAGTTATTGTCGCCGCGCGATCCGGAAATCCCCGCCAACCTGGATTTTGTTCGTGGCCAGGTGCAAGGCTCCAGTTTGCATGAAGGGCGATTGCAGGGCTGGCTGGGTCAACTGACGTTGAACGAATGGACATTGCTGGCGGCAGTGGCATTTTGGCTGACTTTCCTGTTACTCGCGGCGCGCCAACTGCGTCCTGCGCTGGCGCCCCGGCTGCGCTGGGTCACAGGCTGGTTGATTTTTCTCACGGTCTTTTTTGCGGCGGTCGCCGGCGCGCAGGCGGTGGAACATTTCACGCAACATAGCGCGGTGATCGTGGGCGATGTGGTCACGCGAACCGGGCCTTTTGACGACGCGCAAAACGCGTTCGCCGCCCGCGACGGCACCGAGCTTTCAGTTTTGGACCAGCACGGGGGCTGGGTGCAGGTGACCGACGGGTCAGGAAAGATTGGTTGGCTGTCCACGAAACAGGTAGAACTTATTCCGGGAGCCTAGGGAGAAAAGGTTGAACATCATACAAACTTAATTGTCGGAAAACATAATGAACACAGGCATTTCTGCAATCAATGAAGCCGTCAAAGAAGCGGGAGCGTTCACGCATCCGCTCTTTAATGAACTCGGCAAAGTCATCGTCGGCCAGAATTATTTGACCGAGCGGCTGGTCGTCGGCCTGCTCGCCAACGGCCATGTGCTGTTGGAAGGCGTGCCCGGCCTGGCCAAGACACTGGCGGTGAAATCGCTGGCCAACACGATACGCGTGAAATTTTCGCGCCTGCAATTCACGCCGGACATGTTGCCTGCCGACGTGGTCGGCACGCAGATCTATAACCCACAATCCGGCGGATTCACTACGCGCAAAGGGCCGATTTTCGCCAACCTGGTCCTCGCGGATGAAATCAACCGCGCGCCGGCTAAGGTGCAAAGCGCGTTGCTGGAAGCCATGCAGGAGCGCCAGGTGACCATCGGCGACCAGACGTTCAAGTTGGATGAGCCGTTCCTGGTGCTGGCGACGCAAAATCCCATTGAGCAGGAGGGCACTTATCCGCTGCCCGAAGCGCAAGTGGACCGCTTCATGTTGAAGTTGAAGATCGGTTATCCGAACCGCGCGGAAGAGCGCCAAATTCTCGACGTTATGGCCAAAACTTCCGGCACCCCGACCGCTTCAGCCGTGGTGGACCCAAAAGACATCGTCAAAGCGCGCGAAGTCATCAATGACATTTACGTGGACGACAAGGTGAAGGATTACATCGTGGATTTGGTCTGCGCCACGCGCGATCCGGACCATTACAAGATCGCGGTGAAAGAGTTTATCCAACTGGGCGCCTCACCGCGCGCGACCATTGCGCTGACGCTCGCATCAAAAGCGTATGCGTTCTTAAAAGGGCGCGGTTATGTGACACCGCAAGACGTCAAAAGCATCGGCATGGACGTGTTGCGCCATCGCGTGGCCATCACTTACGAAGCGGAAGCCGAGGAAAAGACCAGCGAGACGGTCATCCAGAAGATTTTTGATGAACTGCCGGTGCCGTGAGCCAATTGCCATGAAAATTCCTGGTCTGCGAAACTCATACGAAAAAGTTGGCGACATTGTTTTCTTCGGACGCATGCTCGATAAGATCCGTCTGCATGCTCAAGGCGTGTTGCCGTCGGATTACAATCGCGGACATGGGTTTGATGGCCGCTGTCTCCGGTTCCTTCATGTTGATTACGAAACGCTTGTGAAACGCGCTTTGCAGGGTGGAACTGACGAAGATATTTTAGAATGGAGTTTTCAAAATGGCCGCCGTCCAACTGAAGAAGAGATTTTTGTTTGGAACGCTTTCATGACCAAACGCGGCTGGCGCGACGACGTGAGTGAATGGTTAGTCGCGGAAAAGAAGAAGCACGGATTTACGCATCGTGACGACATTCAAACTGCTTTTGATTTTCACAAAGCCGATGAAGCAGAAGACTAGGTGCATGGAAAATTTGATCGGCAACGAAGCATATTGTAAGCGCATGATCCCCCGCGAAATCCTCAAAAAAATCCGGCAGATCGAGATCCGCACGAACCGCATCGTGACGGAAACACTCGTGAGCATGTTACTTCAGCCGTTGGCGCAGGTCTGTGGGATTTCGTGCACCATGCCAGATGGCAAGAATTTTAACTTCGCGATGTTCTTTATTAATGGTGAAGTAAACCGAGTAAGGCCATGGTTCCGGCATTTTAGCCTTGCGCGTCAAGGTAGTCGCCATTTGAAACCGTTCTGGATTATGTCTAAGAATTTGCAGAAAGGCCTGGAGTTCGTCGTTGAATCGCCAGCCTACACCTATTTCTCGCGCTTCATACCAGTCCACAGCCTCATTCCACTCTCTCTTGGCTTCAGCCCCGGCAATGATGCTGAACGTCATTTTTTAGCCAGGAGGCGTTTTTTGATTTCGGCAGAAATTTCTTCGACGGGTGTGCCACGTCCAGGATGTTTTAGCGCATCTTCAGCACGACGGTCCAGTTCCGCGGCTTGTTCCGGTGTCAAATCGGGGTCGAAACCTTCATCGAGAAGATCGTCATTTAATTTTTGCGCAAGTTCGATTCGCTCAGCCACTGGAAGGGCCTTTGCTGCGTTAAATATTTCGGTCGCGCTCATATCTCTTAATCTACCGCCCACGAATCATTTTGCAAGCGCATGATCCCCCGCGAAATCCTCAAAAAAATCCGGCAGATCGAGATCCGCACGAACCGTATCGTGACGGAGACGCTCGCAGGCCAGTATCATTCGGTCTTCAAGGGGCAGGGGATGAACTTCGATGAGGTGCGTGAATACCAGCCCGGGGATGACGTGCGTTCGATTGATTGGAACGTTACCGCCCGCATGAACCATCCGTTCATCAAAAAATTTGTCGAAGAGCGTGAGTTGACGCTCATGCTTGTCGTGGACGTGAGCGGATCGGGATTGTTCGGTTCGCGCGGGCAGTCGAAACGCGAGCTGGCGGCGGAAATTGCATCGGTGCTCGCATTTTCCGCCATCCGCAACAGTGATAAGGTGGGGCTGATCCTTTTTACAGACGAGGTGGAGAAATTCATTCCGCCCCGCAAAGGGCGCAGTCACGTGCTTCGAGTCATCCGCGAAGTGTTGTATTTTGAGCCAAAGCGGCGGGGCACCGACCTCGGGCGGGCGTTGGAATTCCTCATGCGGGTACAATCGCACAAGGCTGTGACGGTGGTGGTCTCCGATTTTCTAACGGAAAAAGGCGGCGGTATGCTGCCAAAAGTAGTCCAAAGCGCGCTTCGGCAGACGAACCGTAAACATGATGTGGTGGCGGTGCAGATCACGGACCGTTACGAAATGGAATTACCGGCGTTGGGACGGTTGATTTTGGAGGACGCCGAATCAGGCGAAATCCTTGAAATCAATACGGGGAGTACGAGCAGCCGAAGCGCATTTGCGTTAAAACAGGAAAAACAGATTGAAGAACTGGCAAGGCAATTCAGGTCGTCAGGCATCGACTCTATCCAGGTTCGAACTGACGAGCCATATAGCGCGGCCCTGGGGCGATTTTTTGAGACGCGTGAGAAGCGAAGGTTGCGTGGATGATCTGAATGACTACAAATATTCCAGCGCAGGCTATGCCGGACATCCGGGATATCAAACCGCCGATTGAGATCTCGAACGGTTGGATATTCGTCTGGTGGACGCTCGCGCTGGTGGTGTTGCTGGTGATCTCGCGGTTGGCGTGGTTGTATTGGCAAAAGAGGCGCGCGGCTGCGGCATACGTGCCACCTGTTCCGGCGCATATTCGCGCGAAGCAGGCTCTGGAGAAAGCGCTGGAGATCATCACGCAACCAAAGCCCTTTTGCGTGCTGGTTTCGGACACGGTGCGCTTTTACCTGGAAGAGCGTTTCAAATTTCGCGCGCCTGAGCGGACGACCGAAGAGTTTTTACGCGAATTGAGCGAGACTGACCGCCTGGCACCCGAGCAAAAGGAAAGCCTGGGAAATTTCCTGGAGAATTGCGACCTGGTTAAATTCGCCAAATACGAACCGGGTGAAAATGAGTTGCGCGACCTGCACGGCGCGGCGGTCAAATTGGTCGAGGAAACGGAGCCTAAAGAAATGTCAGGTGGTGAAATGATCCAGGCGCTGGCAGAAATGAGCGGGAAATCGAAATGAGCTTTGGCCATCCATATCTTCTATTGCTGTTGTTGCTGCTGCCCGTGGCGGCATGGCTGAAGGGCCGGCGCAGCGCGCAGCCGGCATTCTTATATTCCTCGCTGAAACTAATCGAAGGGTTGACGTCGGTGCGCAAGTCGCGCGCGGGGCATTTCCTTGCCGCTCTGCGCTGGCTGGTTTTGGCGTTGTTCATTGCTGCACTGGCGCAGCCGCGCCTCTCCAAAAGCACAACCGAGGTGAAGGCCAGCGGCATTGACATTGTCGTGGCGCTCGACCTTTCGGGCAGCATGAACACGCCCGACTACGCGATCAACGGACAACGCATCAGCCGGTTCAATATTGCCCAGGCCGTGCTGAAGAAATTCATTGAGGGCCGCCCGGATGACCGCATTGGGATCGTCGTGTTTGCCGCGCAGGCATTCATCGCATCTCCGCTTACGCTGGACCATGATTTTCTCTTGGATGATTTAGACCGTCTGGGAATTGGCACGATCAATTCGGACGCCACGGCGATTGGCGATGGCATCATGACGGCGTTGAACCGTTTGCGGGACCTGAAATCGAAGAGCAAAATCATCGTGCTGATGACGGATGGCGGAAATAATTCGGGCAAGATTGATCCTTTCACTGCGGCGCAGGCGGCGCAGGCATTGGGCGTGAAGATTTACACGGTCGGCCTGGGCAACGCCGAACTCGTCAATGAAATGGGATTGCCACCGGGATATTTGCCCGATACTGATACGCTGCAAAAAATTTCCGATATGACCGGTGCAAAATCTTACCAGGCGCCGAATGCCGAAGAACTTACGGCGATTTATAAAGACATCAATAAACTGGAAAAGACCGAAGCGGTCATCAGCAAGTACACGCAATATCGCCAATTGTACGCATGGTTCATTGCTGGAGGGCTGGCAGTATTGCTGGCTGAAATTGCATTGAGCCAAACTGTTTTTCGCCGATTGCCATGAACTGGGAACATCTTTATCTGCTGTGGTTGTTGCTGGTGATACCGCCGGCGCTAATCGCCTTTTATTGGTGGGCGTCGCGCACACGGCAAAAATTGCTGGCGCAATTTATCGAGGCCCGTTTGTTGCCGGCGCTGACGGTCGGCATTTCCCGGCGACGGAGAAAAATCCGGATGACGCTGATGGTCTTTGCGGCCGTATTTTTGATCATCGCATTGGCAGGGCCGCAGCATGGGTTCGACCTGCAAGAAGTCGAGCAGAACGGCCTGGACATCATGGTGGTGATCGATACGTCCAAATCGATGCTGACGCAAGACATCGCGCCGAATCGCCTGGAACGTGCCAAGCTGGCTGCAATGGAATTGATGCAGGACGCGAAATCCGACCGGCTGGGACTGGTGGCATTCGCCGGCGAAGGATTTGCCGAATGCCCGTTGACGGTGGATGACTCCGCTTTCCAGGAGAGCGTGCAGGCGCTTGATGTGAACGCCATTCCCGAAGGCGGCACGGATATTGCCGGCGCGATCCAGACGGCGGAGGCCGCATTCAAGCAGAGTGTCGCCCACAAAATTGTCGTGCTTTTGACGGACGGCGAAGACAATGTCAACGAAGCCGCCGCGCTCGCGGCGGCGCAACAGGCGGCCAAAGACGACGTCAGGATATTCACTGTTGGCATTGGAACCAAGGATGGTGATCTGATCAGAATCGCCGATTCGAACGGAAACACGGATTATGTGCGGGATCCGCAAGGCAACGTCGTGAAATCGCATTTGAACGAGGCACTCCTGCAACAGATAGCAACAGTCACGGGCGGATTTTATCTGCCATTAGGCGCCCAAACCATGGATGTGCTCTATGAACGCGGGTTGGCTCCGTTGCCAAAAACGCAAGGGCAGGGGAAGCTCATCCGGCAATACCATGAACAGTTTTTCTGGCCATTGGCGTTGGCCATCGTGTTGTTGCTGGTAGAAATGTTTGTGCCCGAAAGAAAGAATCAGCCTCGAGCACAAGGCCTGCCCAAAGCAACGACGGCGACGGCGGTCGCGGTGCTATTCGCACTTTTGGTGCTGCCGATGGCGTCCAAAGCATCACCGTCCTCGGCGCTGCATGAATATCAGTCAGGCAATTTCACGAATGCGCTGGCGGAATATTCGCAATTGGCGGAAACGCGCACGAACGACTTCCGCCTGGTTTTCAATGCCGGAGACGCAGCGTATCGGGCAACAAACTTTGACATGGCGCAGGAGTTGTTCACGCAGGCGGCACTCTCGCCGGATTGGAAAATGCAACAACAGGCGTATTACAACCTGGGCAACGCGCAGTTCGAGTCCGCAAAAGACGCGAAGGATTTGGACGGACTCCAGGCGGGATTGGAGATGGCGGAAAAGAGTTATGCCCGCGCTGTGAACCTGAACACCAATGACACCGATGCGGTGTACAATGATCAGTTCACAAAAAATGCGATCGAGCAGATCAAGGAATTCCGCGAGATGATGTTGCGAGCCAAGCAGGAAGCGGATACGGCGGTCCGGCAGGCCGAGTATCATCGCGCCTTGGAGATCATGGCGCCGTTGCAAAAGACGGTCGCGGCTAAACAATTCCAGGATTACACCAAACGATTGAAGGACATCGATGACATTTCGACACCTCATCAGCCTTAATCTCCTGTTGGCCTCCATGGCCGCGGACGCGCAGACCGCTGACGATTATTTCAACGGCGGCGCGCGGCTTTATATTTCCAACAACGTCCCCGCGGCACTGGACAGGACGGAGAAGGGCTTGAAGCTCTACCCCGACGACGACAAATTGAAAAAGCTGGAGCAATTACTCAAGCAACAGCAGCAGTCCCAAAGCCAACAGAATCAACAGAACCAGCAAAATCAGCAGAATCAAAACCAGAGCCAGCAGAGCCAGCAAAATAAATCGCAACAGAATCAATCTCAGCAGAACCAGTCCCAACAGCAACAATCACAGAATCAGCAATCGCAACAGAACCAGCAGAACCAGTCGCAAAACCAAAAAAATCAACAACAGCAGGGTCAAAAGCAGCAGAATCAACCAAATCAGGCGAAGCAGAACCAACAACAAAAAGGCCAGCAGGCGCAGCAGGCTGATCAGAATCAACAGCAGGCGAACATGATGTCGGCGGAAGACGCCAAGCGATTATTGGACGCGCAAAAGGAAAACGAGCAATATCTGCAAATGGGGCCAAAGGGAAATCAGCAACCGCCGCAAAATCAAGTCATCAAGGACTGGTGATCACTCTGTCTCAGCAGGCACGGGCTTGGGTTCGGGATGTTCATCGAGGACCAACACGCCGTGCGGGGGAAGATCGTAATTGCCCGAAAAACTGGTGCCGGTGAGAAAATCGTGCATTGGCTTATAGAACTGGATGCGCACCGGCGAATTCTGGTGGTTGAGCAGGAAATAAACGCGTGTGCCGGCCTTTTCTCTCATGCTCACTTCGACATTCTCAGGGACTTTCAGCAGAGGATGCAGGCTGCATACCTGCCGCAACCATGAGACGAGGTCGTGATAAAAATGCTGGTGGCTGAGCGTTCCGATATAAATCGCTTTGCCCAATCCGAAGGTGTTCATGGTCATCGCGGGTTTGCCGGAATAAAAGTCTTTGGCATACACGGCGAGGACCTGGCAGCCTTTCGGCTCAATGATGTCGCACCACAATTTGGCCGGATGCAAATGGCTCGTCGGGAAGGCGCCCTTGAATGTCAGATGATTTTCTTCCCCGGGCGGTATCGGGTCAAATTCCAGGACTTCCAGACCGAACAAGTCCATCAGATCGTTTGGCAAACCGCTATCGGGCGCAATATGGTATTCGTTGACCAAACCGGTGTTGAACGTGCCCACCAGTACGCCGCCATTTTGAACATATAATTTCAAGCGGTCGGCTTCGGCGGACGACAGCACCTGGAGGGACGGAGCAAAAACGATCTTATACTTCGACAGGTCTTCAGTGGGGCGCGCAAACTCCACAGGAATGTTGCGGTCATGCAGCGCATTGTAGATGAGCTGGATGTGCTCGCGCAGGTTGTAAAATTTGTTCGGCTGCATCGGCTGTTGCAACGACCATTCATTATCGTGCGTGTAAAGGATGCAGGCCTCCGAAACGACTTTGGTGTCCGCCAGCGAGGGCGCGAGCAATTTCAGTTCTTCGCCGATCTGCGTGACCTCCTGGTAGATCCGGTTGTTGCCATCGACATGATGCGGCATGACGGCGCCGTAAAACTTCTCGTTCCCGATGCGCGGCTGGCGCCAGCGGAAAAACAGGACGCCCGTGGCCCCGCGCGAAACCAACTGGTAGGTGAAGAGGCGGATGAGAGTGGGGCGGATGAGTGCGTTGACGTCCTGCGCCGTTCCCTGGCCGACTTTCTGTTCCAGCGCCCAAAATCCATGGTCGCCGTCGGGCGTGCGGATATCCGATTTTTTGAGGGAGCGCAAAAAGTCCACGTCGCAGGCCAGTTCAGAAGTCCTGGCGCGGGTCACGGGATTGCTTTCGATGGAAACAAAATCGACGGCATTCGCCATGTCGAAATGGTCGAATTTGCGCGTAAAGGCCCGCATGGTGACGGTGACGGGATGTTGCGGGCAGACTTCATGCAGGAGGTCGGCCTGCATTTTGACGAATTGCACCATGGTATCACTGCTGAAGCGGCTCCAATCGAGCAGCAATGCGGAGTTGTGCATGGCCGGCGCCGACATGGGCATGGGCACCTGCTTGAACGAGGTCACCGTCTGTCCCCAAAAACGGAGGCCCATCAATTCATTGAGCCGTTCCACGGTTTCGTATTTTGCCTCCAGCCAGGAGTGCCATTCATTGCGGGTGGCGTCGTTGAAGGAAAATTCAGAGTCATGCGCGCCAATGCCGTTATCGATCTGCCACGCGAGCAATTGGGGATGGTCGCCCAGTGCGGTGGCCATCTGGGTCACGATGCGTTTGGCATAATCCCAGAAGACGTCGCTGGTCAGGCAGACGGCGCGGCGGGTGCCTTCATGCTTTCGTTTGCCGTGCTCGTCCACGGGCAGGATTTCCGGGTGTTTTTGCGAAAGCCAGACCGGCGGAGCGGCGGTGGGCGTACAGAGAACGACTTTGATATCATGGGCGGCCATGATGTCCATCACGCGCCGCAGCCAGAGGAAATCGTATTTGCCTTCTTCGGGTTCGCAGATGCCCCAGGTGAATTCGCCGATGCGGACGATATTGACGCCGGCTTTGGCCATGAGGGCTGCGTCCCGTTCCCATGCAGCCTCGGGATTGTCGGCGGTGCCGGCATAAGGATAGACCCAATGTTCGGGATAGTAATCGACGCCAAAATACATAGGTCAAGGTTACTGGCTCACCAACACTGTAGGGCAAGTTGCCACACCTGCCAATACAATTCAAAGAATGCTTTCATGTCAATTCGCGTCAGGAGGCGTCGATTGACGTCACAAACATTGAGGTTTTTAGGATTTTTTGTTTCCGGGGAACAATTCGTTTGGGAAAAGGAATGGTTTAGTCCGGTTAAATTTGAAGCGGCAGTTGAGAGGAATTTGAGTTGAGAGACTGCGGCGAATGAATCCTTGCGTTTAATTAAACGCAAGTTCGCGTAAGTTCGCGTAACTTTGCGTAAGGGGCTTGAACAGCTGGATCCAAAAAGGGCCTGGATGACGGGCAGGATGCCCGTGGAATCGGCAGGCTGGAAGCCCGCCCTACTGCGTGAATGTGTCGTTGCATTCATACGGGGTGATTTAAGCATGGAAAAATGAAGATGTAATGTTTCCCGGAAACAAAATCGGATCCGTCTCCGCTAAAGCTCCGACGTGACAAGGACGGATGGGTGGATTGATGGATTTGTGGGTAAATAGATGAGGGATAAGGGTTAACCACGAAAAGCACGAACTACACGAAAGAAAGTGAAGAGGAAATATGGTATTTTTGAGGGGGCGATTCCCGGATTGTTGGGCCTATTTGCCAAGGAGTTGCCTGGTTTCATCCATGAGTGGATGCTCGAAGGCGCTGGCGTAGGCGTCCAAAGTGGATGCTTTGAGGCGAAGTTGACGCCCGGTTTTGCGCCAGCCGGAAACCGGCGTGAAAACCTCGCGGAGAATTTTCTTCGAATCGGCTGCCTTGAGACCAAAGCGCGGCGCGGCCGCAAGCGCGCTGGAGATGGCCGGTTCCTGCTGGTCTTCAGTGATGGCGGTTTTGCTCATGCGGACACGATCCATTTCCGGCACGGGATTGATGTCGTAGGCAGGTGAAAGCGACCAGCGTCCGGGTTCGTGCATCAAAAAACCATGATTGCGGAGGTGGTCATCGTAATTGCCGGCAAGGAGCGAAAAAACGAGTCGCCGCCACAACTCGCGAAGGTCACCGGGGACATCGTTGCCGAAGCGACGGATGCCGTCGGCCAGCAACGTGTAAGCGCCAGGGTCGCCCTGGGACAGTCCCAGCAGGCTCGATGCGGAAATGAAGGGAATGCGGTTTTTGCCCGCACGATCAAATCGGGTGATGACTGCCACATTGTGTCCGCCGACCGGCACGAGCCGATGTTCCGCAACCTGAATGCCCGCCTGCTCTGCAAGGGTAAGCGCGAGAATTTCACCTGCCGCAATATCCCGCGTGTCATCCGGTTTGGGAAACTTCGCGAGGGCGAGTCGTTCATCCGCCAGACTGACCGCAGACTTGGGGCGCGCCCCGCCGAGCGGCGACCCGGCGCCAAGCAGAAACCGCAAATCCTGGGCGGTTTCAGTTTCGCTGTGAATGGCGTCCGTTGCCCGAAGCAGAGCGTTGAGGCGGACCAAAGGCGGGAGTTTTCCAGTCGTGGCGGCGAGAAACGGGCTTTGGGGGTCAAGCCGGAAACGCAAAGCCCCGATGCGCGACGCATCGTCCAATGCCAGCACATAGTGAAGGTCGTGATACGGTTTTTGCGCCAGAACTTTCTTGCGAACTGCGCGCTCAATGAGAACCCGGCCCCAGCGGTCAGGCCCGCAATCGTGAATCGCTCCAAAGAGCACCCCGCCATGATGCGCCCCACGTTGTAGCGGAAGGGATGTCGGGTCAATGGCGAAGGCGTCAGCACGCTGGAGCCATTCAGTCACATATTCAAATGAAACTGACGAACCCCGTTCAGCCGCATGGAGCCGCCCCACCAGATGGGTCTGCCCCCGCCAATCAATGTGGACTTCCAGGCTCATAAGCGGGGGCGGCGGATGCGTTGCGGCAGGCGGCGTTCATCAAGGCCCAGAGCAAGTTCATCGCTGGCGGGTGACGCGAGGTTTGCCAGCCGGTCATGCAGCCCGAGAACGAATGTCGCCGTCACCAAAGTGCCGAGGGCCACCGTTGGATCACCGCGCTCCAGACGCCAGAGCGTATCGCGGCTGACAAAAAGACGGGCCGCCATGTCGCTCGTGGAGATGCCGCGTTTGCGCCGCGCGAGCGCGAGGTCGCGGCCCAACTTGCGAAGCGCATGGGCGGCAGGCAGCGGAATCGAGCTGGTTTTCGACATGAGAATAGTGTCCTGTATTGCCGACATAAAGTCAATAACAGTCTTGTTTATCTGACACTAATGTGTGATTGGCATAGTTGAGAAATGAGGGGAAACATCGAATATCGAACAACCAACATCCAACATCCAACATCCAGAGAAGCTTCAAAATTCAAGGGGCGGATGAAACTGATGACTAATGAAGTCACGGCTCGACAGAGTCTCGCCTCACCGAAAAACAGTGAAGGATGAGGATAAGCGTGAGGATGATTGGGAATGGCAATAGCCAGTTCACGCTTCTGCTATTTCTTAAAGAGATTGCTGATGGCGCCTTTGACGCTGTTGACGGTTCCCTTGCCGAGATTGGCCGCGTTGCTGCCCAGGTTGGTGATCTGGCTGGAAACAGCTTTGAGGGTGGCGCTGGTGATGGCGCTCAAGACGCGGCTGGCCAGATCCGCGGGGGTGATGCCATTGGGGCCGGTGCCCAGGTTGGAGAGTTGAATGTCGGGGATGGTGAGGGTCATTTCCTTGCTGCCTAATTCAGTGAGGTTGACGTGTACTTTGGCGCCGCTGATGATGAAATCATCCACTTCAAGTTTTTTGGCGGGTTTGGTTTTGCCTGAAGGGGTCGTCACGGTGGCGTTATTGGTCCGCGCCGTGCCGTTCACGTTGTCGAGGATTTGACTCAAATTGTTTTCGTTGAAACCGCCTTCAAAGGTAATATCCGGCGATTTCACTTTGATCGAGAGCACGTCGATTTTATCGGAGAAAACAGTCAGTGGATTCACGGCTACGCTGACATCGCCCACGCTGACGGCCTGCGGTGTTTTGTAACCGTCCGGATTTCCCACGACGAAGTTTTTGATCTCGACGGTTCCCAAACCGAGATGCACGGAATCCGCGGTCACGGAAACCTTGGTGATTTGCGGGCCATAATATTCCACGGCCTCTTTGACGATGCGATCCAGGTTCACTACCAGCACGGCGATGACGATGACAACAACGATCACCACGGTTACAATAATGCGTCGGAAAAGTTTTTTGCTCATGATTTGAGATTAGCTGGTTGCGAGTTTCTGCACGGCCTGAATAAAATCGCGGACTTGATAGGGTTTGGCAAGGAATTGATTTGGCCGGGTCGGTTCCGGTTCCGAGGCATAGATCATTTCATCCACGGTGCCGCTCAGGAGGATGGTCTTCTGGTCGGGATGGATGCGCCGGCATTCACGGATGACTTCCAGGCCGGTCATCCAGGGCATGGCATAATCCGTGACGACCAGCGCGGGTTTGGCTTTAGGATATGCGGCGAGCGCCTTTCGGGGGTCACTGAAAATCTGGATATTATAGCCAAGAGGATTAAGGATGGTCTTGGCCAAATCCAGCAGCAAAGGTTCGTCGTCCACGACGAAAACCGTTATCGAATCATGGGTATCAGGGGCACTCATTCCAACACCTGCAAATCATAATTCTCTTATTCAGGGCCATAGGCAAGCCCGTTTTGAGAAAGTTATTCACAATGGAAGTTTTCCTTGCGCACCGGCCTTTCCGGCGATAAAGTGGAACGTGAAAGGTGACGCCAATTGAGGGGGATTGAGGCATAAACGGATATGAAAATAAAACCGTCAGCTTTGCTTAAGAGGAAGAACGTCTGCCCCGCGCATGACGCGATTGAAAACCCTGTCGAAACTGTGCCAACTCTAAAAATCCTATAGAAGTTCAAATGACTCCCGCCCAAAAAAGCTCCGGTGCTTCGCCAAAGACCAAACGGTCGCCTGCAAAAAGAATCAAAGAGACGATCGCTTCAGCCATCGAAACGGTGACGGCGCCATTGAAGGCCAGGCGCGCGGGGATAAAAGCCAAGGCGGGTGAGATGGGTGTCAAAGTCACCGCTGAAACGCGCGTGCAACGCACTTATACGCGCAAGAAAAAGATTGAAGTGCCGAAGATATTGTTGGAAGGCGATGAATCGCCTGTGTCTTCCGCGGGCGGTCCCGGCCAGAAATTTGAGACCGGTCCCGAACCGGTAGCGCAAACTTTTCGGAGCACTGAAGGCGAATTGCCGGAAGCTTACGGAACGAAAAAACTTTTCATCACCGCGCGCGATCCGCACTGGCTTTATGCCAACTGGGACCTGACCCAGGAGCAGCAGGCTAAATTGAACGCGCGTTCTTCGGACGGGCACATGGTGTTGAGGATTTACTCCAGCGCGGTCGAGGGACATCCCCTTTACGAGATCCACGTGCATCCGGAGTCGCGCCATTGGTTCGCGCACGTGGAGCGCGCGGGCAATTCTTACGCCGCCGAACTGGGTTTCTATTCGAGCCTGGGGCGTTGGACCCGCGTGGCCGTATCCGGCCTGACGGTGACGCCGCCGGACGCGGTTTCCAACGAGGAAGAATTTGAGATGGCGACGATCCCGTTCGATTTTCCGTTCATGCGGCTGATGGAGTTGGTCAAGGCTGCGGTGCGTGAAAATTATCCGCTGGCGCAGGCCGTGGAAGAACTTCGCCGCAGCGGTCATCCGGACCTGCCGCGGGTCGCCGGAAACGGCATCCCATGGACGCCGCAACAGGAAAAGGCGCTCTCGAAGATCGTCACCATCGACCCGATGCGCCGGGTGTGGATGGGCTCGATGGAGATCACCGAATTGATCCGCCGCCGGCTGGCGCAGGAAATCTCCTCGATGGGCATCTCTTCTTTTGGCGTTTCCAGTTTTTCCAGCCCGCCCGGCGGCGTTGAAAAGCGCAAAGGTTTTTGGTTCAACGTCAATGCCGAGTTGATCATCTACGGCGCCACTGAACCGGATGCGAAGGTCACGCTGGCCGGACATGAGATCAAATTGCGCCCGGATGGTTCCTTCAGCTACCGCTTCTCGCTGCCGGACGGCAAATATGAACTGCCGGCTGTGGCGGTCTCCGCGGATGGCACGGATGGACGGGCGGCGGAATTAAAATTCAGCAGAGACACCCAATATCGCGGCGAGGTCGGCAAACACCCGCAGGACCCGTCGCTCCGGCCGCCGCTGCCGGAAAACGTATGATATGAGCGCACCTGCTCGCGGCGCCCTGATGCTGGTCCGTCTGGTCGCTGTTTGTGTCATCGTGATAGGCTTATTGGACGTGGGACTTTATTTGACGCAATGTTTTGAACCAAAACATCGCGCGCCGGTCAAACCATCTCCAATCATATGGAATTTAATCCCGACGGTCATCGGCATCGTTATTTTGGTGAGGGCCAGGGCGATCTCGGAATGGGTGGCGGACAAGCTTGAATAATTTTCAATGCAAGGCTGCCTTTCCATCGTATTGCACGCGCATTTGCCGTTTGTGCGCCACCCGGAACGCGAAAAATTCCTGGAGGAAAACTGGCTGTTTGAGGCCATCACCGAAACCTATATCCCGCTCCTGCAGATCCTGGAAGGCTGGCGAAGGGACGGCATGGACGCACCCATCACGCTCTCGCTCTCGCCAACGCTCTGCTCCATGCTGGCGGACCCGCTCTTGCAACAGCGCTACGAGCGGTATTTGAACGACCTCATCGCGCTGGCGGAAAAAGAGATCCATCGCACGCACTGGGACCGCGCGTTTCGCGAGCTGGCCTGGATGTATCATCACCGGTTCACGACCATCCGCGATGCCTGGGATTCATACCGGAGAGACCTGCTGGGAGTGTTCCGGAGATTGCAGGATGATCATCGCATCGAAATCATCACCACGGCGGCGACCCATGCGCTGTTGCCGCTGCTGGCCAATCATCCTTCCTCGATCCGCGCGCAAATTTTTACGGCGCGCGACCATTACAAGAGCTGTTTTGGACGCGATCCGCGCGGCATCTGGCTGCCGGAATGCGCTTATGTGGACGGTGTGGAAACTTTTTTGCAGGAGGCGAACATCCGCTGGTTCATCCTGGACACGCACGGCGTGTTGCACGCGCGTCCGCGGCCCCGGTATGGGACGTTTGCGCCGATTTTTACGCCGAACGGCATCGCGGTTTTTGGTCGCGATTACGATTCCTCGCGCCAGGTCTGGAGCCAGCGGGAAGGTTATCCGGGCGACCCGCGCTACCGGGATTTTTACCGGGACATCGGCTTTGACCTGGATTTCGATTACGTCAAACCGTATTTGCCGGCGCCGGAAAACCGCGGGTTCACAGGTATCAAATATTATCGCATCACCGGCGCGGCGGACAAAGAGATCTACGACCGCGGCGCAGCCTTGCACGCGGCGGGCGAGCACGCACAACATTTCCTGAATGAACGGGTCACGCAGGTTCAGCGGTTGGCGGGGCTATTGGACCGTCCGCCGATGATTGTTGCGCCGTACGACGCGGAATTGTTCGGGCACTGGTGGTATGAAGGGCCGGAATTCCTGGATTACTTTGCGCGCAAATTATGTTACGACCAGAAGACCGTGGGGATGATCACGCCGGGCGATTATTTGCACCGCTATGCAACGAACCAGATCGCCCGGCCCAGCGCGTCCACGTGGGGTGAGGAAGGTTACCTGCGCGCGTGGCTTAACGAGAAGAACGAATGGATCTATCCGCATTTGCAGATCGCGCAGGAGCGAATGACTGAATTGGCGAAGAAGCACCCAAAGGCCACGGGAGTGAAAGCGCGCGCATTGAAACAGGCGGCGCGGGAACTGTTGCTGGCGCAATCGAGCGATTGGCCGTTCATTTTGCGCGCCGGCACGAGCACGGAATACGCCCGGCGGCGCGTGAAAGACCATTTGCTGCGGTTCATATCATTGCACGACCAGATCACGGCAACTGGCATCGATGAAAAATGGCTGGCCGAGATCGAATCGCGGGACAATCTCTTCCCGGATGTGGATTGGAATTATTGGAAGTGATTTCACTGCCAGGACCTGGTGACTTGAAAGAGGATTGGATTTGAAAGGAAGAGCGTTTTTAAAGCCCGTCCTCATCCTGACCTTCTCCACCTGGAGAAGGAACAGCGAGAGGATGTGGCTGGATTTGCGGAGCGGTTCTCCAATTGATTCCGCCACAGCCATTTTCATTTTGTTTCCATAGCCCCTGGCGTGGATTGGAATTATGGGAATTGAGTGGAATAGTCCGGTTTCCCATAAAATAATTCCTTGATGTCAGGCCGGGTAAGAACCCTGTACTGCCAAATTTGGATAATAATCGTCAACCCATAGTAGATAAAGAATTCACGGGGCGATTCGTGGCGAGGAGTCTCGTGAGTTGCAAAATAATGTCCGACATCAAATGCGATGGCCAGGAATCCCCACCAAATAAGAACCAATGCGCAAATACGCCAGCCCGGTGAGCATCGCCGTAACCCTCTCGAGAGAAAAACGAAAAATACCGCTAAGGCTGCGGCAACCATGCACATCAACACCATTCGGCCGCTTAGCGAAGCGCCGAGAAAGCTGAACATCATTATGAAAGCAATAACCGCACAACACATTGCAGCCGGAAAAAAGTACAAGTAAGAGACGATGGCCAGTGAAACGGGCACTTTGTTTTCTGAGAACACCGCAAAGATCGGAAATTTTCGAGAGGGAGTTTCGGAAATTTGTTCCGGGGAGGTTTCTCCGAGCGGCGTCTGATCTATCGGACACGCCGTTGTTTCATCAGGATATTCTGCGCCACAATAGGAACATTTTTTCATCGAAAGCCTCGCGCTTCTAAAGATTGTTTATAGGAATTCGCGCTGGAAGGAAACGATTTTCAGGAACTTTTCCATTTGCCTCGAACGGCGCGAGGGCTACCCTGTCCATAATTAAATGAAAAAGCTCCCCTTTATTTTGGCTTTGGCATTCCTGGCGTTTCTACCGGCGCAGGCCCAGGTGATGACCCTGGATCTTTCCCTGGCCCAAAGCCAGTTTCTGCCGGCCGAAACGCTGCCGGTCACGATCCATTTGTATAACAATTCCGGCCAAACGCTTCATTTGGGGGCGGACAACGAATGGGTGACATTTAATGTTCAATCGCTGGATAACAATACCACCGCGATCAATGGTTCACAGCCGCCGGTCACGGGGGCGTTTGACCTGGGCTCTTCCGAAGTGGCCACCAAGCGCGTGGATCTCGAGCCTTATTTCAATCTGAAACAGACGGGCCGCTATAGCGTGACAGCGCATGTGCATATCCCGCAATGGAACATGGATGTCCCAAGCAAGCCACAGGAGTTTGACATCATTGATGGTGCGGAATTATGGTCGCAGGAATTCGGTGTGCCGATGCCCGCCGGTATGTCCAATCGCCCTCCGGAAGTCCGCAAATATACCTTGGAAGAGGCGAATTATTTGCAAAAACAATTGCGGATGTACTTGATGGTGACCGATGCCTCAGGCAGGCAGATCTTCAAAGTCACCGCCATTGGCGACATGGTGTCCTTCAGCAGGCCGGAAGCGCAGTTGGATGGCGACAGCAACCTGCATCTGCTCTATCAAAACGGCGGCGAGACATTTCTTTATACGGTCGCCGATCCAGACGGAAATATCGTGGAACGGGATATTTATAACTATGTCAATTCCCGGCCGCATTTGAGTTTGAATGATGCGGGCCAGATTGTGGTGGTTGGCGGGGCGCTAAAAACGAAACCCGTGGCCATGCCGGTCATTGTGCCGCCGAGTGAATCACCCGCGCCGGCGAAATAGTAGGGGAGGTTTGCTGTTGTTGATGAAATTGATTCAACCCTTTCAGGGTTGAAGATTTGGTTTGGACATGACCCGGCGTAGCTCGTTCCTCGCAACGCCGGGCTATATTATTGCAATCCCTTTGGGATTGCCAAAAACATTTCTGAATCTTCAAGTCTTGACGAAATAATATAATGGGGGAGCACTAACGTAATTGGCCTTCAACCCCAACGGGGTTGAAATCATATAGCCCAGCGTTGGCGTTCTCGCCTACGCTGGGTTCAGGTTCCAAACGAATTCAACCCTGAAAGGGTTGAATCAGTCCCATACATACCGTTCATCAAATTCGATTTTATGTTCGCGCAATAATTTCCGCAATTCGTCCTGGAATGAAACTGTCCGGTGATGTTCTTCCTGCCCTGCAATATAATTACTGACTGGTTCGATTTGGGAAACTCCGAGGGAAAAGATTCCATAGCCACTCTGCCATGCAAAATCCTGCAGGTTTAAATCCTTTTGCTTGATCCATAACGATGATCCGCGTTTGACTTCTTTCACCATTTCAGCCGGTTCACAGGTTCGGGAAAGGGTGGAGAGCAGATGCACATGATCCTCAACACCTCCGACGATGAGTGGATAACAATTGAGATGGTTCAAAATGCCGCCGATGTATTTGTGCAATTCATCGCGTAAGCTTTTATCCCGGATAAATGGACGCCGATCTTTGGTGGAAAATACGGCATGCACCAAAATGTTTGATAAGGACTGCGGCATAAACTTTGATTCAACCCTTTCAGGGTTGAATATTTGCTTTGGACGTGACCCGGCGTAGCTCGTTCCTCGCAACGCCGGGCTATATTATTGCAATCCCTTTGGGATTGCCAAAACTTACTCCGTCAAATCTTCCAGGGAGAGAGCGTGTTTCTGCATTTCATTGATGATGATGCGCACGCGGTCGAGAACCATGTCCTGCGTTTCGGCCAATTTATAAGACTTCAATTCCACGCGCACCGCAGCCATCGGGTCGCCGTTGCGGTCATTGAGGCCGGTGGTCACCGCCACGGTGCCGGCGCCATGTCCGTAAAAGAGGGCGCCTCCGTGATAGGCCTTTTCCTCCGCATCTGTGCCGGGTCGCCCGATCTCTTCCGGCTTGTTACTGGCGACGATCCGCATCTGTCCTTTATCGTCGGGCAAATAGATCCGCAAGCCGAGGATGCGCGGATATTTCTGCATGGTCTCGTTCACGATCGCTTGCGCTCCCGGCACGATCGGCGTGTAATCGATGGTGGTATCGCCGAAGTATGTCACAGAGTCGGATTTGGTCCAAAACCCGACTTTGCCTTCAGAAAACGAGGTGTCCTGCAATGGCGGAAACGCCAGGCGGCCGTCGTACCAAACCGAAATCTGATCGCCATCGCAGGCCACGGACAAGGAATGCCAGGCATTGGTGGTGATGTTCATGTCCGGTCCGAGAAGATTTCCGCGAACACCGTTCACCACTTTGTAGAACCGGAGGTTTTGGCCGAGGCCGCTGGCCCGAATGACGTAAAAGTTGGATGGATTTTGATAACGGAAGACAATGCCCGCCATTTGCTCTGCCGTGCCGCTGATGATCTTGAATTGGGTGGTGACCTTGAATTTCCGGAACGTCGCGCCATCGTAGATGAACATCGGGAAATGTTCATCGGTAGTATCCTGGCTCAACTGCGCGAGAACTCCGTGGGTGGCTTCGGTGGGAGTTGGCGTCAGTCCGGGCATCAGTGGCGCGAAAGCGGATGGCACGGCGTCGGAAACAATCTTCCAATCTCCGGGCGAACCCGTGCCGGCCAGTGCGCTGGAAAAGTTGGTGGGTGTTTGACCGGCCGAATACCGGTTGAAATCCAGCTTGATCTCTGAAGCGCCCGCGGAGAATCCGCAGGCGACCAGGAACAGGAAAAACAATTTTTGCACGCGCGGTAGATTGATCATTGTCCGGAGTAGAACGCATCCACTTTGGCGGACACATCTTTGTAGCCGGCGTCCACTTCAAAGATGAGTTTGAACTGCTCGATGGCTTCCTCTTTTTTGCCCATGCTTTCCAGGACAGTGCCAAGATTATAGATCAAATCCTTCTTTTCGTCGTCGAAGACGGGCTTTTCTTTGATGGCGTTCTGCAGGGTGCGCGCGGCCATGTCAAACATTTTGCGTTTGGCAAAGCATTGCGCCAGATACCCCATGGAGGCCAGTTTCTTGTGCGGGTTGTTTTGAGACTTTTGGAATTCGGGGATGGCTTCGCTAATTTTTCCCGCCTGAAAATAAAGCTGCCCCATCTCGAAACGGATGGCCAGGTCCGTCGGATATTTCTCAACGCGCTTCTGGCATTCCGTGAGCTGGAAATTCAGTTTTTCCGCCTTGATCTGCTCAACCTGGGCGGCATGTTCGGCATCAAACGGGTTGATCTGCTCAATCTTATGGTCGAATTGTTTGACCATGGTGTTGGCAATGGCCAGTTCGAGCGAAGGGTCGTTGCCCATATCGGATTTTTTGACGCGATCATAGAGGGCGAGCGCCTGCTCGAATTGTTTTTTCGCCGTGTATGATTCAGCCAGTTGACGGACGAGCTTCAGGTTGTTCGGCTCAGTCTGCAGGCGGGCTTCGTATTCGCGGATGAGCCGGTCCGTGACGTCCTCGGATTTTTCCACGCGCTTTTCCTGTTCCAATTGCGTGGCTTGCTTTTTATCTTTGAGGATGTCGCGATAGGAGCCACCGCCGCCTTCGAGCGCGCCGTAGCCGCCTTCCTTCATCGTTTTGCGGGCCGATAAGTCCTTGAGCGCGCCGTTGAGTTCTCCGTCAGCCGGATTTTCGCGCAACAGGTCCATCAGGACCTTTTCCGCTTTGGCGCTTTCGCCGATCTCCGACGCGGCATAGGCATATTCGATGACCAGCGCCTTGTCCTTGGGCGAATTTCTCACCAGGACGTCATAGGACAACACTGCGGTGCGTGGCAATTCCAACGCCTTGGCCGCGTCCACAACGATGCGATGCGCCGCGGAATTGTTCGGGTCGCTGCCCAGGATCTGTTCGGCGATGGACATGGCCTCGGCGGGATTTTTGCCCATGGCCATTTTGGCCTTGGCGACCTGCGGCGAGGAGCCGGCGCCGCTCAACATCTTTTTGAAAAAGCCCTTGCTCTCGCCGGCCTTGCGGAATTGCGCCTCGCGCAACGCCTTGCGGCAATCGAAGAACCCGGGTTCTTTATCCACCGCCTGGGTCAACAACGCGATGGCGTAGTCCAGGTTTTCCCTCGAGAGCGCCTCGGTGCCCTTGGTAAAGAGAGCGCGCGCGTCCCGCGAAATTTCATTCAAATTTTTCTCAGCCATAGTTATAAATTCGTTTGGGTTCTAAAAAAATCAACCGCATTGCGCTTTGTGCCGCAGGGCATGGTCAATCAACACCAGGGCGGTCATCGCTTCCACCATCGGCACCGCGCGCGGCAACACGCAGGGGTCGTGCCGACCACGGGCCTTTAGTTTGGTGTTTTCCAGGCGCACGTCAATCGTGTCCTGCTCGTGCATGACCGTGGCCACCGGCTTGAAGGCGATACGGAAGAAGATCGTCTGGCCGTTCGAGATGCCGCCCTGGATGCCGCCGGAAAAATTCGTGGTGGTGAACACTTTTTTGTTCTTCGCGCGAAAGGCGTCGTTGTGCTCGCGGCCGGTCATCAGGATGCTGTCGAAGCCCGAGCCGATCTCAAAGGCCTTCGTTGCCGGGAGGCTCAGCATGGCCTTGCCCAGGTCGGCGCCAAGCTTGTCAAAGACCGGTTCGCCCCAGCCGGCGGGAACGCCGCGGGCGATGCCTTCCACAATGCCCCCGACGGTGTCGCCGGCGCGGCGCATTCCGTCGATCAACGAAATCATTTTTTCCGCCGCCACCTTGTCCGGACAGCGGACGATGTTGGATTCGACGTCTTTCAATCGCACTTTGTCCGGGTCGATATCACCGGAAATGGTTTGGACCTGTTTGACATAGGCGAGGGTCTCCACGCCAAATCGTTCGCGCAGGATTTTTTTGGCGATAGCGCCGGCGGCCACGCGGCCAATGGTTTCGCGCGCGCTGGCGCGTCCGCCGCCCTGCCAATTGCGGATGCCGTATTTGGTGAAGTAGGTGAAGTCCGCGTGGGAAGGGCGGAATTTTTCCTTCATCTCGCTGTACGCTTCGGGGCGGGCGTCTTCATTTTTGACCCACATGCAGATGGGTGTGCCCAGCGTTTTGCCTTCGAACGTGCCCGAAAGGATTTGCACCGTGTCGGGCTCTTTGCGCCGGGTGGTGATTCTGGATTGGCCGGGGCGGCGGCGATTCAACTCCGGCTGGATGTCCGCCTCGGTCAATTTGAGATTGGGCGGGCAGCCATCCACGACGACGCCAACGCCGCCCCCATGGGATTCGCCCCATGTGGTGATGCGGAACAAGTGCCCGAAAGTGCTTGCCATGCCTCAATGATGCAAAAAATGGGTCGAATGGTCAAATCTCCCTTACCGGACGGACACACTGCGGCGCCATCATTCGGAGGGACGAGCTATGCGAGTCCCAAATCAAATCAAATATTCCAAAATTGATTGACTACCGATTGGGTTTATATAATTCCTCACAGCCAATGAATGAGCCTTCAAAGGAACCGGGTCGAAAGCAATTGCCACACCTGTCTCCGTTGAAAATTTCCAATCAGACAATAATTCAATTTGTTAGTTTAAAGGTTGCTAGACAACGGCCATTGCTGACAAATCCTCGCATCCATCAGTTACTTGTTGAATCATGGCGCAAGGCGGATCATTGGATTATTGGGCGTTATGTCGTAATGCCGGATCATGTCCATTTCTTTTGTGCCCCGCTGAAAGTGCCTTTTACACCGCTCAAACGATGGATGGAGTTTTGGCGTGCGGAGGTTACCCGTCACTGGCCACGCCCGCTTGAAAAACCGATTTGGCAAAAAGATTTTTTTGACCGACAACTGCGCAGTGGTGAGAGCTATCATCAAAAATGGCTATATACGCTCGAAAATCCTGTAAAAGCTGGTTTGGCAGGCTGCTGGCAGGATTGGCCATATCAAGGTGAACTTAATGCGCTCCAATGGCATGAGCCGTCTTGAGTTTTGAATAGCTTCGAAAAAAATTCAGGGACTCGTGTAACTCGTCCCTCCGACCATGGAAAGGCGCATTTTCAGACTCGTATAACCCGCTCGTCCGAAATAAACTCTCCCCGATGAATCGCATACAGGAACGCTTCGCGCGATTGAACCGCGCGGGCGCAAAGGGTTTCATTGTGTATATCGGCGCGGGCGACCCGGACCTCAAAGCCACGCGCGAATTGGCCCTGGCTTTTGACCAGGCCGGCGTGGATATTTTGGAGCTGGGTGTTCCTTTCAGCGACCCGCTGGCGGATGGATTGGTGAACCAGCTTGCCGCCCAGCGCGGCCTGGAATCCGGCGCCACGCCGCCCAAAGTTTTGGAGACCATCGCCGCCATCCGAAAGAAATCACAGATACCTATCGTCCTCTACATTTATTTCAATCTTATCCATCGGATCGGCGCGGAGAATTTTATCCGTAACGCAGCCAAAGCCGGCGTGGACGGATTGCTGGTACTGGACCTGCCGCCGGAGGAATCGGACAATTACGAATCCCTGATGCGCAAACACGGCCTCTGCCATATCTATCTGGTGGCGCCGACGACGCCCGAAGAGCGCATGGGATATATCGTCAAGCGTGGCAGCGGGTTCATCTATTATGTCTCGCGTGAAGGGGTGACGGGCATGCAAAAACAGGTCGCGACGAATCTTGAACAACAAGTCGCAAAACTGCGCGCGCATACAGAGTTGCCGATCGCCGTGGGGTTTGGTGTTTCGAGTCCCGAGCAGGCCAAGTTGGTGGCGCGGGTCGCCGATGCCGTGGTGGTGGGGAGCGCAGTGGTGAACCAGATCGCCGAACATGGAAAATCGAAAGATCTGGTGAAGCGCGTGGGTAAATTTGTGAAAGCGATGGTGGATGCGGTAAAAACAATTTAACCACGGATGAACACAGATGGACACGGATTAAAGAACTGCCTGAGATACAGGTGCAGTACGACAAAGCCGAGAATCGTTTTTTCATTATCACGTGGGCAGGGCAAGCCTTTGACGGGTTATTTGATTTCTGATAGATTTGAGACATGAGCAAACAAGTGACAGTCGAAGTACCGGAAGATGCCATCAGGCTATTTGGTGACAAAGATGACGCCCGTTTTGCGCGAGCGATGTATGAGACTGCTGTGGTGAAATGGTTTGATGAGGGGCTTGTCTCACAAGGCAAGGCAGCGGAATTACTCGGGTTATCGCGCGGGGAATTTTTCGACGTTTTAGGCCGTCATAAAGTTTCACCGATTCAGATGACACCGGAAGAACTCGTGGAGGAATGCCGGCGTGGGTGAGCGATGGGTAATGAATGCCTCGCCCGTTGTGCTGCTGGCAAAGGCAGGCGTTATTCAATTTGTCCCTCAAATCTGTGGGCAACTCATCATTCCATCCGGCGTGGTCGAAGAAGTTCGCCGCGCAAAAACGCGCGATGCCGGGTGCGCGTGGCTCGAAAACGAAGGCGCAAAGTTCATTGTCCAGCCCGTCCCCACCCCGCCAATTCTCTTGTCATGGGATTTGGGGTTGGGGGAAACGCAAGTTTTGTCCTGGGTTATAGCCAATCGTGACTGCAAGGCCATTTTAGACGATTTGAAGGCGCGGCGTTGCGCGGAGGAATTTGATTTGCAATTGATCGGCTCGTTAAGAGTGCTGCTCATTTTGAAAGAGCATCGATTGATTTCCGCCGTTCGTCCTGCTGTGAATAAATTTCAAGAATCTGGTTTCTACTTTAGTAAAGCATTGATTCAACAAACTTTGGAATTGGCCGGTGAAATTTAGATATTTTTCATGAAAACCAAACCCGACACAAAAAATCGTTTTGTCATCATCATGGCCGGTGGACGTGGCGAGCGGTTCTGGCCGTTGAGCCGCGAAAAGATGCCCAAGCAACTCCTGTCTCTGCTCGGCAAGCAATCGTTCCTCCAGGAAGCCGTGGCGCGCGTGCTGCCGCTGGTTCCGGCCAAGAATATTTTCGTCATCACCAACGAGGCGCAACTGCCGGAAGTGCGCAAACAATTGCCGAAGATCCCCAAGGGCAATCTCATTGCCGAACCGATGGGCCGGGACACGTGCGCGGCGGTGACCCTGGGCGCGGCGTTGGTTGGCGCGCGATCCACCATGGGCGTAATGGCTGTGTTACCGGCTGACCATGTCATTCCGGATGCCAAAAAATTCCAACAAATCCTGGGCGATGCCTTTGACCTGGCCTCGCGCGGTCAGGCCATCGTGACCATTGGCATCAAACCGACCGAGCCGGCGACCGGTTACGGGTACATCCGCATCGGCAGCGAATTGCCGGCACCCGATGGCGTGAAGAAATACAAAACGACCTTTTACAAGGCCGAGCAGTTCGTGGAGAAGCCGGACTTCCAGCGGGCGCTGGATTACGTCAACAGCCGGCAATATCGCTGGAACGCCGGGATGTTTGTCTGGAGCTTCATCACTGTGACCAATGGCCTGGAAAAGCATCAACCGGAAATGTTCGCCGCATGCCAGCGATGGTTCAAGGTCGCCGCCAAACCCGCCAAGCTCGCAAAAGTTCTCAGCAAGGACTATCCCAACATCAAAAGAATTTCCATAGACTATGCGCTGATGGAACGCGCGCAAAATGTCATCTGCGCTGACGGCGATTTTGAATGGGACGATCTCGGCGCGTGGAACGCCCTGAGCCGCCACCTCAAGGCCGATGCCGAGGGCAATTGCGCCGTGGCGGACTTCATCCATGTGGACGCTGCGCGCAACATCATCTTTGACGCGCGCACAAAGAACAGGACGCCCATCGCCGTCGTCGGCCTGCGTGATTCGATTTTGGTGCAGACGGACGACGCGGTTTTACTGGCGCACAAATCGCAGGCGCAGAAGGTCAAGGAAATGGTCAAGAAGCTCGGAGAAGATGCGAGGCTCAAAAAGTTGATTTAGCAGGCCATTGAAAAACTCGCCCGGTGAGGGCACCGGGCCTACAAAACTTGCGAATACCGAACGAATTCTGTAGGCCGCGTACCCTCGCGCGGCGTTTCGGGGGGGTGAATGGTCTGTTAGAGCACCCTGGCAAAAACATAAAGCCGGACATAAAGTCCGGCTTCACGCGGTGATCGAGATTTAGACGTCCTCACCGGAAACGCTCAGAAGGGCGGCGGGCTTATTTGGGGGGTGCTGTTCAAGCCGCGCCGCGGGCAAAATCTCTATGCCAACCTAACGAACAGCAAATTCAAAGCTGTTTTATGTTAAAAGAACTACTGGTTTTTATCATACCCCTGGTTCAGGTCAAACCTGTGTTGCCATTTTAATCTTGGTTTAATCCAATCTTAATCTTGGTTAAAATATATCGCAGTGCGATATAATGTACAGCGCAAAAATAGCCTGATTGTGTGCAATTTTTGGGATGGTAGGCGCTGAGGGATTCGAACCCCCGACCAACAGCGTGTAAAGCTGCTGCGCTACCGCTGCGCTAAGCGCCTGACCGGCTGATACATTATCAGTCGGCGGCGGGTTTCGCAATCAAAGTTCCGTCCCCGCGCAATTTCATTTTTTGCCCGCGCCATTCCACGGTGTTTCCGGCAAAAGCGCAGAACCAGATCGCGGCCTGGAGCAGGTCCTTCACCGGCACCAGCCAGAAGGGCGAGATCAGTTTGCGATCCGGCGTGAAGCGGCGTTGCAGGTTTTGAGCGAGACAAATTCTTATTAGTATGAGGGCAACTGCGGTCAGTGGCGCGCAAAGTGTTTTTGTCGTTATGATCGCGATGACGAGCCATAGCAGCGGCCAAAGCGTGGCATTGGAGAGGATGCTGAAAAAATAGGGCAGGGGCTGGCAGACGCGAATGGTCCGCGCCCAGCGCAATTGATGCTTCCAGACTGCTTCCCAACCCTTCGGCGAGTCCCAGCATTCGACCACCACGGGACACAGCGCGATACGCCCGCTCTTTTTGGCGATGCGATTTCCGATCTGGAAATCGTCGGCGAGACAATCTAACAAAGACCTGAACCCTCCGATGCTTTCGAGCGATTTGCGGCGCACTAAAATCGTGGCACCCATCGCGAAATCGAGAGGCTTGAGTGTTTGCGATTGTAGCACCTGGCTCCAGAAATCGGCGTTGATGGCGATCGCCTCCCACTGCATTGCGACGGTCGAAGGATTGGCCAGGCGATAGAAACTATTCGCGAGGGCTACTTTCTCATCACGCAACGGCGCGACAACATTTGCCAGGAAATCCGGTGGCACGCGCACATCGGCATCGCTGATAAGGATCAGGTCATGTTTTGCCAGTGGCTCCAATTGGGCGAGCGTGGAGACTTTGGCGTTGGCGCCGAGTGATTGGCTGCAGATCACCAGTCGTGCGTCGGTTGCCGGGTGTTTTTTGAGTAGGTCTTCAACAAGTTTGCAGATTGGGTCGGACGCGTCAGCCACTCCGAAGAGGATCTGCGTTTGGCCTGTGTAATTCTGCGCGAGCCAGGAGTCCAGAGAGGCGACGGTTGAATCGTCGCAGCCCTTTAAAGGCTTGAGGAGAGTCAGGGCCGGCGCAAAATCCGGTAAGGTGATGCGCTGATGCAGGGGGAATCTCATGGCTGCCCGCCATTGCCAAAAGAGCAGGGCGCAGCTCAGGAGAGCGAGCGCGGCGAAAATGGCATTGGCGATCACCGCGCAAGGAAACGAAATATTGCGCGCGGACGCCAGAGGTTTTAGAGCGTTTTAAAAAATATTGTAGCCATTCGGGGGAGGAGGAGAGGAAGCGGTCTTTTTGGGTTTTGGCTTCGTTTCGGCTCAGTCACAGGGTTTTCAAACATGCTCCTTCGCCAAAGCCTCGCCAAAACACCAAAAATCCTCGCTCCGAACGGCCACACTATTTTTTAAAACGCTCTAGTGAAAAATGAAAGAGCGCGGACAAAGATGTCCGCGCCCTTTTCTCGTTTCTTCGTTCCTTGGCGAAAAATTCTAAACCAACCTAAAATCGATAGCGCGCGCCAATACCGCCTACGATTTCGCCCCGCACATCCGGCGTGAGCACGATGGCCGGACCAACTTCCGCAAAAATGTCCACCGGGATGTCCTGGAACATGTACGAGATGCCAAATGGTATCCGGATGCCGCCCTGGTTGTCGGCGTTATGCCGGAATCTTACAAAGGCACCGGCCCCGACATAGACCGGCAGTCTCCCTTCATCCACATGGATCAGGTTGAAGTCGTGGTACAGGATGTCCGCATGGAATTCCATGTCTGCATGCGGGAACGGCGACCACCCGAAGGCCCCATCCACCGCAAGCACATCCGTGAGAAAATATTTGACCGTTGGCCCCGTCGGTTCTCCCACCATCAACCCCGCGCTCAGGCTGTGCGCAAAATCGTTCAACGGCAACGGTGGCATTTGAGATGACACCTGATTGGTGCTCATGTCCTGGGCACACGCGATAGAAACTGACATCCCTAGTATCCCCATCACCGAAATCAGTTGTTTCATGTGCGTCCTCATTAGCGTTTGCTATGCCAGCAGGGGAAAGACGCGATTTATTAAGATTTTCTAGCTGCGATGTCGGCGCATCGTGGCATTTCGCACGAGACTTTTTGTAAAATGCAATAAAGGGCTATGGCCCGGACGATTCTTCATCAATCGTGACCAGACGCGCAAAGTACAAGCAGCCCGCAGCGGCCACGCCAGTTACGATGAGGATCAAAACTGCCTGAGTGCCGGGCTGTTTCAAATCGTTCGTCCAATCATCAATCATTTCGCCGGAATTGCCATAGAGCTGGCCCATTTGGCGTTGTTCGGCGCGATTGAAGCCCTGCATCGACGGATCGTCATCCAGGCTATTATTGCGAGTGCCGATCCAATAAACGGTTCCGGCAGCGAGGATGCCAACGGCCAAAATAATGCTGCCGGCCCGTTTGAGGCGGGCGCTCAACTTTCGCGATTGGCCGGGTTTGACTTCGGTCACGTATTGAGATTAGCAGAAGGCGTGGGGATGGCGAGGGCGGGCAATGAGATGGCGATGGAGAGTAAGAGCGGGGCGCATCTCAGTTTCTTGCAGTTCTTGCCTGTTCAGCAATCCCAACGGGATTGAATCATTCAGCCCAAAGGTTGCGAGGAACGAGCTGCCCTGGGGTGATGACGCCATGAATTCAACCCTGAAAGAAACCTCTGCAAAACACCTTATTGTAGCGCAGACTTGTATCGCGGATTTCCCAATCCGCTGGTTTCCCAATGTTTCCACGCTCTGCCGACTTGGAAGTCGGCGATACAGCAGGTTAGGAAACCTGCGCTACCCCTTTTGCAGAGGTCTCTGAAAGGGTTGAATCCATTCGTGCCCATTGGCGATACAACCCCGTTGGGGTTGATCTTTTTCTCCACCAAACCCAGCGTTGGCGAGTCTGCGAGCCTACGCTGGGCTGAATGATGGGAATCCTTTCAGGATTCAGGCATAACAGTTGCAAAAAAGTGAGATGCGCCCATAAGAGCGCCGGCGGTAATTTTTTTCTGTCTATTTTTTCTTTTGCTGCCATTTTGCGTGCCCTTGGAACGCAAGATATGTCCCAATCACGCAACCGAAACCTGATCATCTTGATTTTGGGCGGGCTGTCCACCATCAGCCCGTTCGCCATCGACATGTATTTGCCGGCGTTTCCGGAAGTGGCCGCCGCGCTGAACACGACGACGACCCATCTTTCGCTGTCGATCTCCAGTTATTTTGGCGGACTGGCCGTGGGACAACTCTGCTACGGGCCGTTGCTGGACCGGTTCGGGCGCAAACCGCCGTTATATGTGGGCATGGTAATGTTCATGATCGCCTCCATCCTCTGTCTGTGTTCGCGTTCGGTGGAGTGGCTGATTGTCTGCCGCATCCTGCAGGCGATGGGTGGGTGCGCCGCGCAGGTCGCTGCTATGGCCATGGTGCGCGATTTTTTTCACGTGGACGAGACCGCCAAGATCATCTCGCTGCTCATCCTCATCCTGAGCGTGTCGCCATTTCTGGCGCCCAGTGCCGGGCTTTTTGTGGCGAAACATCTTGGCTGGCAGGCGGTGTTCATCGTGCTGGCGGCATTCGCCCTGTTGATGCTGGTCATTTCCATCTGGAAACTCCCCACCGGGCATCAGCCTGACCGCAGTATTTCCCTCCGGCCAGTGCCCATTTTGCGCAATTACGCTGCCGTGCTGCGCGAACCGCAGTTCCTCGTCTATGCATTGTCCGGCGCGTTCTCTTTTTCCGGCCTGCTGGCGTACGTTGCCAGTTCGCCCATCATCTTTATGGAAGCCTTCCATGTCAGTCCCAAAGAGTTTAGCGCTATCTTTGCGATGCTGGCGGTGGGATTCGTTGGCAGCAACCAGGTGAACGTCTTCCTGCTCCGCAAATTCACCAGTGAACAGATCTACCGCGTGACCATGCTTGTGAATTGTCCCATGGTCACGCTCTTGCTCATCGGGACATGGCTTGGCTGGTTTAACCTGGCGGAAACGTTCGCGCTCCTGTTCATCATCCTGTCCAGCCTGGGACTGGCTTTTCCGAATGCGGCGGCGCTCTCGCTCGTGCCTTTTTCGCAGAACATCGGGAGCGCTTCGGCCATGCTGGGCTTCCTGCAGATCGGCATCTCGGTCCTGGCCTCGGCCGCGGTGGGCATCTTCGATTCCCACACCATGCTGCCCGTGGCCTTCATCCTGGCCGCGACCTCCTGGATCGGCTTTGCCATCCTCATCATCGGCAAACGCAAGATCCACGGCCTGCGCTATGTCGAAGAAAAAGGCGCGGATTTTTTGGGGTAGTAAATTGTGAAACGGACGGTCGTCAACCCCAACGGGGTTGAAATAATAAAGCCCAGCGTTGGCGTTTGCGCCTACGCTGGGTTCAGGTTGCGAATAAATTCAACCCTGAAAGGGTTGAATCAGTCCCAGACATACCGTTCATCAAATTCGATTTTGTGTTCGCGCAATAATTTCCGCAATTCATCCTGAAATGAAACTGTCCGGTGATGTTCTTCCTGCCCCGCAATATAATTACTGACTGGTTCAATTTGGGAAACCCCGATGGAAAAGATCCCGTAACCACTTTGCCATGCAAAATCCTGCAGCTTTACATCCCTTTGCTTAATCCATAACGATGAGCCACGTTTGACCTCTTTGACCATTTCTGCCGGTTCACAAGTACGGGAGAGGGTGGAGAGCAGATGCACGTGATCTTCAACACCGCTAACGATGAGTGGATAACAATCGAGATGATTCAAAATGCCGCCGATGTATTTGTGCAATTCACCGCGTAAGCCTTTATCCCGGATAAACGGACGCCGATCTTTGGTGGAAAATACGGCATGCACCAAAATATTTGATAAGGACTGCGGCATAAACTTTGATTCAACCCTTTCAGGGTTGAATATTTGCTTTGGACGTAACCCGGCGTAGCTCGTTCCTCGCAACGCCGGGCTATATTATTGCAATCCCTTTGGGATTGCCAAAGGTTTAATACGTTTCGCTACTTCATGTTTGAGTATTTGGAAATTAAGTAGAAGTTTTGGTTAAAGTCGCCTTTCAACCCCAACGGGGTTGAAATCATATAGCCCAGCGTTGGCGCTCGCGCCTACGCTGGGTTAATTGTCCGCATGATTTTCGACCCTGAAAGGGTTGGATCATTGCCCTGCCACACTAAACGCCAACCGTTCCCGGATATCATCGGACGCTGCTCCCACGAGCAACTGGTATTTGCCCGGCTCAACAACGTATTGTTGTTTCGTTGTGTCCCAATAACGGAATCGTTCGACGGGGATTTCGTTGGTGACCGTCTGGCTTTGGCCAGCGGCCAGGTGGACGCGTTGGAAGCCGCATAGCGCCTCCAGGGGTTGCGGCACGGCAGAATTCACATGGCGGAAATAAACTTGCGCCACTTCATCACCGTCGCGGTTGCCAGTATTCTTGACGTCAAACGTTACCGTGAGTGTGCCGTTTGAGCTGATTGTTTTGTCCGCCAACTTGGCATGGCGATAAGCGAACTTCGTATAGCTCAATCCATGGCCGAAGGCGAAGAGCGGTTTGCCGGTGAAATAACGGTAGGTGCGGTTGCTCATGGAATAGTTTTCAAAATCCGGCAGATCGGCAGTGGACTGGTAAAATGTTACCGGCAAACGTCCGGCAGGATTGTAATCGCCGAACAAGGTCTCGGCCACGGCGCGTCCGCCTTCCTCGCCGGGATACCACGCTTGCAAAATGGCGGGAAGAAATTTCTTTTCCCACGGCATGGCCATGGCGCTGCCGCTGCAATTGACATAGACCACCGGTTTGCCGGTCGCCTGCAACGCTTTCAACAGCGTTTCCTGTGACGTGGGCAATTCGATGCGCGTGCGGTCACCGCCGTTAAATCCGTCCAGATAAACACGCATCTCTTCGCCTTCCAGATGGGCGTCAATGCCGCCCACATAAATGACTACGTCGGCTTGAGCGGCAGCGTTGACGGCATTGGTGAAATCGTCGTCCGGCTGATAGGTCTCATTGGTATGCGTGGCCAAAGGACAGCCGCGCACATAATCCACCTGGACGTCTACACCGGCGACGGCGCGAATGCCATCGAGAATTCTGATCGGGTTTGACGGCGTGCCGTTGTAATTGCCGAGCAACACGTTCGTGGAATCGGCATTGATGCCGATGACAGCGATGCGTTTGATTTTGTTGCGGTTGAGCGGCAACAGGCCATTGTTTTTTAGCAAGACCATCGATTCCCGCGCGACCTGTAGCGCCAGTTCCTGGTGCGCGGGCGTATTATTCTCCGATGCCGGAATCTGGTCGTAAGGAACCATTGAGGGTGGGTCGAACATGCCGAGGCGGAAGCGCGTCTTGAGCAACCACGCAAGGGCGGTATCGATCTCCTGTTGCGTGATGAGGCCTTCCTGTACGGCGCGCGCCAGCGCATCGTAATCCGTGCCGCAGCAAAGGTCGTCGCCCGCCTTCACTGCCACGGCGGCGGCTTCTTCGGGTGAGTTGACAAATTTATGATTAGCCCAGATATCGAAGATCGCGCCGCAATCGGAAGTGACGTAACCGTCAAATCCCCATTGATTGCGCAATAGGTCGGTCAGCAAAAACGGACTCGCGCAGGCGGGTTTGCCTTCGACCGCATTGTAGGCTCCCATCACGCCGCCGACATGGCCTTCGCGCACCGCCGCTTCGAACTGGGGCAGGTAGGTCTCGTAAAGATCGCGCTCAGGCGGAGAGACATCAAATTCATGACGGAGCGGTTCCGGTCCGCTGTGGACGGCGTAATGTTTCGCGCACGCGTAGGCTTCGAGATATTTCGGGTCGTCGCCTTGCAAACCCTGGATGAACGAGACGCCCAGTTGCCCGGTCAGGAACGGATCTTCACCGTAGGTTTCCTGGCCGCGGCCCCAACGCGGGTCGCGGAAAATGTTGATGTTCGGCGTCCAGAAATGCAGGCCGTAGTACTGGACAGTATTGCCGTCGTGTTTGGCGCGATAATCATTGTTCTTCGCGCGCGCTTCCACGGCAATGACATGCGCCTCCTGATGGATGAGCGGGGTGTCCCACGTAGCGGCCATGCCGATGGCCTGGGGAAACACCGTGGCCACGCCCGAACGCGCCACGCCGTGCAGGCATTCGCTCCAATAATTGTAAGCCGGCACGCCAAGTCGCGGGATGGACGGGGCATTATTGCGCATCTGCTGCACTTTTTCGGCGAGCGACATGCGGCTGATCAGGTCCTGCACGCGCGCGTCAACGGGCTGCGCCGGGTCTTTCCATATCTCCGGCCCGTTCACCACGGGCGGCGCCAGCGCGGCTTTGTCGCCGACGTCCAGCAGATCCGCCGCGCGGATAAACACAATCGATTGCTTGCTGGCATCGCGCAGCTCGAACGAATTCATTTTGGCGTCGCCAACGCGGCCCGCAAAATTGAACGTCATCGGTCCGCCGATTGATTCTCCTGCAAAATCAATTTGGTTAGTGATGAAATACACTTTGCCCGAACCACCTGCCGCGGCGACGATGTCAAAATTGGTGGCGATGGGTTGGCCATTGCCCGTGATGTCGAACACGCGGTCACCCGTGTTGGTGTAATCCACTTCCGCAAATCCGATGTATGCCGTATAACTTCCCGCCGGCAGGTTGGCGATGGTGATGGTGAAGTTCGTGCCGTAAATCTCCTCGCGGAACGCATCGCCCCAGCGCGAAAGCTCGCCCTGGATGGTCGCCACGCCGAACGCGCGCCGGTGCTGGAACTGGCCGGTGACGGTGATCTGTTTATCGCACGAGACGCAGGTCTCATCGGCCAACGCGGCGACGTTTGAGAGCAGACAAAATAGTCCGATGGCAGTGTAATAGATCAGTCTCATAAGTATTTCTCGATAATCTCTTGTTTCAACGAACGTTTTACCATGAGCCAAAATCAAAGCCCTCACCTCACCCTAACCCTCTCCCCTCCCATCAGAATGGGAACGGAGAGGGAACAGCGTTCGGATGTCAGCCGGTGTTTGCAAACCTCACCGTTGCCAGCCGCTGGAAAGAGATGTCTGTGACCCAACACTAAATGAATTTATACCGCGCCAGGGTCTGCGTGAGCGCCACGTATTTTTTGCGCACGACGAGATAATCATGGGCGCGTTGGGCATCCGGCTCGGCGGCTTCATCCGCTTTCACAGTGGCGCAATTGATGGCCAATTCCGTGACGGATTTTTTGGTTTCAACGGCGGCAAAAGCCTGGATGGCCGCGCCAAGGGCGGCGCCTTCGGCCTCGGCCAGGGTCACGACCCGGCAATTGAAAATATCGGCGCACATCTGCCGCCAGACAGCACTCTTGCTGCCGCCGCCGGTCAGCCGGATCTCCTTCGGGACGATCCCGAGCTGGCGCATCCGGTCCAGGCCGTAAGCGAGGCCGAGCGTGACACCTTCCATGATGGCGCGGGCCATCAGGGCCGGCTTCATATTTTGCGTGGTCATGCCGTGCAACACGCCGGTGGCGTACGGCAGATTGGGAGTGCGTTCGCCGTTCAGGTACGGCAGAAAGAGAAGACCTCCCGCGCCCGCCGGCGCGCCGGCGATGGCTTCATTCAATTGGGCGACCGACCATCCAAACATATTTCGGAAGGCTTCAGTGGCCACGGTCACGTTCATGGTGCAGAGCAGGGGAAGCCATGCATCCGTGCTATCACAAAAACCGGCGATCTCACCGAACGGATCGATGACCGGTTTATCGCTGTAGGCGTAAATGGTGCCGGACGTGCCGATGCTGGCCGTGACCCGCCCGGGAATGACATTCGCCGTGCCGATCGCTCCCATCATGTTGTCGCCGCCACCCGCGCTGATGATGACGTCAGGCGACAGGTTCCAGCGTTTGGCCAGTTCCGCTTTCAGTGTGCCGACCGGCTTGCGCGAGGATTCGAGCGCGGGCATTTTCTCCGGCAACGCCGGGTCGATGAATTCCAGGATGCCTTGTTCCCACGTGCGCAGGTGGACGTTCAACAGCGCCGTGCCCGAAGCGTCGCCGTATTCCATCCGGGGCGTACCCGTCAGGTAATAATTCAGGTAATCGTGCGGCAGAAGGACGGTGGCGAGCTTCTTGAAATTGTCCGGCTCATGCCGTTTGAGCCAATAAATTTTCGGCGCGGTAAATCCCGGCAGCATGTCCATGCCGACGCGATCGATGAAAAAAGCCGAGCCGCCGAAATTTTTGCGCATCAGGTCGCATTCTTCGGCAGTGGAGGTGTCGCACCACAATTTGGCCGGGCGAATGACCTGGCCTTCTTTGTCCAGCGGAACGAACCCGTGTTGCTGGCCGGAGACGCCGATGGCCCGCACTTCTTTGCGGCGCGGGCCGAGCTTTTCCAGGACCTGGCTGACGGTGGCATCCACCGCGTCGGTCCAGGTGGCGGGATTTTGCTCCATGTTGCCGGCGGGCAAACCGGGCAGGACATCATAGCTCTGCGACGCGGAGGCCATGAATTTGCCCGTGTCGCCGTCGAGCGCCACCGTTTTGGTTCCTTGCGTGCCGCAGTCAATTCCGAGATAGATCATCGCTTTAGTAGAGACATTCTGCCAGGTAACCGGCCAGAGCTGTGTAACGCCCCGTCTTGCGAAATTCAAGAATCTTTTTGCGGTTCACTTTCGACGCCCGGTTCCAGAGCCGCTCCAGGTTCGATGCGCTCGTGTGCAAGATGTCCGCAATGTCCTCCTGCCGGTCGGTGCGCGGCGCTTTCACGTCGAACGCCAAAATACCCGGCCACCTGGCGTCCTGCAACGCCACGCACAACGCCAAATCTTTCAACGGCTCCGTATAACCGAACGGCAAATCCTGGTCGTATCGCGTCGTGTCCTGCGAATTGAGATGGATATGGAACAGCTTACCGGCCTCCAGGCACAACTCGACATCCCACAAATAATCCAAACCGGCCATGCGACTGTGCGCCGTCTCCGGGTTGAGGCCGAACAGATGCTGCACCCTGGGATCAAGGCGGCTGATGAGATACAGAGCCTCGCCGACGTTGCCCAAATACATATTGGCGCGCGGCTCGTTCGGTTTCGGCTCGATCGCGAATTTCGGCGAACGCTTGCCGTATTTTCGTAACGCATACTGGCCTACCGCAGTGAAGCCTTCGACCATCCGGCGGAACGAATCCTGCCCGTTCTTGGCGAGCATGAAATCAAAACCTTCGCGCCCGTTCCAGAACACCATGACTTCCGCGCCGAGGGCCACGGTCACATCCACTGCCTTCAACGCGTTCGCGAGCGCGAGCTTGCGCACGGCAGGATCGTTGCTGGTCATCGCGCCGTCTTTGAAAATGGCATCGGCGAAGAACGACGGCGTGTACATGCCCATCTTGACGCCGTATTTCTTCATCAACACTTTGGCCTTCGGAACGTCGCGCGAGGAGATTTCCACGTCGTGCGCTTCGATGTAAGTGATGCCTGCGCCAGCCAGCAATTCGATACGGTCCAGGACGGGAATTTCTTCACGCGTCGGCCCGCCGAACGGATCGCGTCCCGCCCCCAGATTCCAGACGCCGGCTCCGATGCCGTTCTTGCCGGCTTTATTCTTGATGATAATTTTTTTACTCATAAATGTTTCAGTTAGCTGTGTTAAGGACGGCCGCAAAGGCCGGTTTGGGCAAATAATCGCGCCCGAAAAGGAGCGGATACGATTTGCGCCCGGAAATCGGCCAGTTATTCAGCCAGGATTGCGAATCCGTCACGCCCCAAAACGTGACACGTTCCATGTCCTGCTTGTCGGCCACGAACACTTTGAACAATTGCGCATAGCGTTTCGCCAGCGCGCGCTGCTTCGCATCCGGCAGGCCATTGGCATACGGATTCATCTTCGCCTGGTACTTGTAATTCTTCGACACCTCCGCGCTTTGCGAGTTCGGAGCCTGGGGCAACAGATCCACGTCGAGTTCAGTAATGCTCACTTTAACGCCCAGGGCCGCAAATTGTTTGATCGTTTTATCCAATTGACCGGTTGTCGGCCAATCCATCTTGTAATGGCCTTGCAAACCCACAGCATAAATCGGAACTCCCGCCGCTTGCAATTTCTTAATCAAAGCGATTGCGCCCTTGCGCTTCGGTTTGTTCTCCAGCGAGTAATCGTTGTAATACAATTGCGCGTTCGGATCGGCCTCGTGCGCGAATCGGAACGCCAGCGTGATATAATCATCGCCAATGATCTTCTCCCACCTGGATGTCCGCCATGACCCATCTTCATTCAACGCCTCGTTCACCACGTCCCAGCCGCCAATCCGGCCTTGATAACGGCCCACCACGGTATATATATGGTCGCGCATCCGGGCGATCAACGCATCGCGGGAAAGGGCGTTGCTGTTCGCGTCCTGGAAGACCCAATCGGGCGTCTGCTGATGCCAGATCAAATTGTGCCCGATGATGAACATGTGGTTCGTCTCGCCAAAAGCCACGTACTGGTCCGCGTCGCTGAAATCATATTTATCCGGTTGCGGATGCACTTTTTCCCACTTCAGGCAATTCTCCGGGCTGATGGAATTGTACTGTTGCTGCACAATAGCCACTGCCTTCGTATCAGTGCCTTCATACTCAGATTCGTTCAATGCCGCGCCGACCATGAAATCGTTTTTGAAAGCGTCCTTGAGCGTCGTGGCTTTGTTGCAGGGCGGGGGAGTGGCGCAACCGGCCAGCATCGCCGCTGCCACCGCAAATATAATATATGGATGTTTCATATTTATGCTGCTGCTCTCCGGCGCTCGGCCAATTCATCGGCCATCTGGATAGTGAGTCGCTTGTTCAACGGATAAATGGCCAGCAACACCGTGCAAATGGCGAACAGGATTCCCACAATGATTCCGCTGCACACGCAGTATCCCCTGATGGCTGATGGGGCATCCGGCAGGCTCGTATCGTAATTGAAGCATCCGGACATGATCCAAAGGAATGAAGCGCCACCCAGTGCCAGTCCCGATTTCAAAGAGAACCCGATCGTGGCAAACACCATGCCGGTGAAGCGGCGGCCCACTTTCCATTCCGAATAATCCGCCACGTCGGCGAAGATGGCCCAGTTCAGCGGGATCGACGGCGCGTAGGCGATGGAGACGAAGAACGTGACGCCGATCATGCCCCACACGTTTGTCGGCGCGAGAAAAGAATAGGCCAGCGAACCGACCGCCGACAGCGCGAAGCAGGTGGTGGAAACCGCTTTCTTGCCAAACCGTTTCGCCAGCGACGTTGAGCCGAGGATGACGAAGATCGTGATGCCAGTGCCCATCATATTGATGATGCTGTTGAAAACGTCCGCTACGTTGGAGTTTGCCAGATTGGATGGGTCGCCGTGGACGATGTAACCGAGGAATTCCAGAATTCCATGGCCGGGCGCTGAGCCGGACGGCGCGACCAGGCCGATGCTGTTCAACCAATCATACATCGCCTTCTTGTCCGTGTAGTGATGATAATAATTGTAAAGAGCGCCGCCGCGGAACACGAGAATGCCGAAATGCACCATCGTCCAGCACCACATGACCTTCCAGGGATTGTTCTTAAGCAGGTCGGTGAAATCCTGGAGCGGTGAGGACTGCACTTTGTTGATGGGGTTGACGCGTTCTTTGGTCGTGAAAAAAGTGATCACGAACAAAACGAGGCACAACGCCGCCCAAATCGTCATCGTCATCTGCCAGCCATATTGCCTGTCCGCGACTCCAACGGTTCCGCCTGCCGCGTGACTGGCGGCAAATTTCGCGATCAGCGGCAGGGTGAACCCGCCGACGATGAATTGCGCCACGTTCACGGCGATGAACCGGTACGAATTCAGTTTTGCGCGCTCGTTCAGGTCGCCGGTCATGACGCCGCCCAGCGCCGCGTACGGCATGTTGTTCATCGAGTAGATGGACATGAGCAGCGTGTTCGTGATGGCCGCGTACGCGATCAGTGCGGTCGTGCTCAAGCCGTGCGGCGTGTGGTACGCCGCAATCATCACCACGCACCACGGCACCGCGGTGAAAATGACCCATGGACGGAACCGGCCCCAACGCGATTTCGTGCGGTCGGCCAGGATGCCCACAATCGGGTCCGCCACCGCGTCCCACAACCGGGGCCACAGCAGGATCGCCGCCGCCGCACTCGCCGAAAGTCCCATCGCATCCGTGTAAAAATTCGTCTGGAACAGCACCATCGTCATGAAGACGAAATTCGCGGCGGAATCGCCCGCGCTATAACCGGCCTTTTCGATGAACGACAATTTCTCGTTGGATGCAGCCATAGGTTTTTTGGGTTGTTATTGGGTGACGGTCAAAACGACTTTCTGCAAATCTTCATCGCGCGACGAATTGCCCACCATGATCTCGAACCCGCCTGGCTCCACGACGTACTTCATATTGATGTCGTAGAACGCGAGCGATTCGGGCGTGATGTCCAGCGCCACGGTTTTGGTCTCGCCCGGCCGCAATTCGATCTTCGCAAACCCTTTCAATTCCTTGATCGGCCGCGTCACCGAACTGGCCAGGTCGCGGATATACATCTGCACGGTCTCGGTGCCTGCGCGTTTGCCGGTGTTCGTGACCTCCACCAGCGCCTGCGTGGAACCGTTCGCGCGGATCTTTTTATTTTTCAGCCGAACATTTTTGAGATTGAAAGTCGTGTAGCTCAAGCCGTAGCCGAAGGGGAACAACGGCGTGACATCCGCGAACAGATAACCGCGCCGCGCCGACGGCTTGTAATTGTAGAACGCCGGCAGATGCCCGGCGGAGCGGGGGATGGTGATAGGGAGCTTGCCGCCCGGATTGAAATCGCCGAACAACACGTCCGCCACCGCATGGCCGCATTCCTGGCCCAGGTACCAGCATTCGAAAATCGTCGGGACATTCTTGGCGACCTCGTTGATGGAGAGCGGACGCCCGTTGAACAGCAGCACGACCACCGGTTTGCCGGTCGCCAGCATCGCCGCCACCAATTCATCCTGCCGCCCGATCAGGTCCAGGCTCGTGCGGTCGCCCATGTGCTTCAGGTTCCACGCCTCGCGCGACGTCTGCTCGTTGCCGCCGATGGCCATGACGATGACATCCGCATCGTGGGCCACTTCAAACGCTTCGGCGATCTGCTTGCGGTCCTCCACGGGATCGCTCGCCAGGACTTCGTCCTGCTGCCACGAACCGGCCCTGGTGATCTTGCAGCCCTCGCTGTAAACGACTTTGGCGCGATTGCCCACCCGGGCCTTGATGCCTTCGAGCACCGTCACGTCATGCTTCGGCGCGCCGCTGTAACCGCCCAGCAAACTGCGGTTCGCATTCGGGCCGACGACGGCGATGGTCTTAAATTTATTCAGGTCCAGCGGCGCGAGGTTACCGTCGTTTTTTAGGAGCGTGATGGTTTCGCGCGCGGCCTGGCGGGCCAACTTGCGGTTCGCCTCGCTGCCCACGACGCGTGCCGCCACGTTCGGGTCCACGTACGGATCATCGAACAGGCCCATCTTGAATTTCCACAGCAACATCGGCGCGACCAGATCATCCAATTCCGATTCCTTCAGTACCTTCTTGCGGATCAGTTCCACGAGGTGCAGGTAGCAGTCCGGCTCGGGGAACTCGATATTCACACCTGCTTTCACCGAGAGCGCACACGCTTCGGCTTTGTCCGCCGCCACAAAATGGCCGTGTGTGTCCGGGCGATTGTTCAGCTCCCAGATGGAATAATAATCCGAGACCACGAAACCTTTGAACGCCCATTCCTTGCGCAGCACGTCGCGCAAAAGCCACGTGCTCGCATGGGACGGCACGCCGTCGATCTCATTGTAGCTCGCCATCACGCTGATCGCGCCCGCTTTTTGGATGGCTTCCTTGAAGGTGAACAGGAACGTCTCGCGCAGGACGCGCTCAGACACGTTCACCGGCGCGCAGTTCATGCCCGACTCCGGCTGGCCGTGCGCCGCAAAATGTTTCAACGTCGCGATCACGCGGTTCTTGTTCTTGAACTGCGCGTCGCCCTGGAAGCCGCGGACCGCCGCGATGCCCAGGCGCGAGACCAGGTACGGGTCTTCGCCGTAGGTTTCCTCTACGCGTCCCCAGCGCGGGTCGCGCGCCACGTCCACCACCGGCGTCAACGCCTGGTGCCCGCCGCGCGTGCGCGTCTCCTCCGCCGTCATCGTGTATAATTTTTCGATCAGGTCCGGATTGAACGTCGCGCCCAGGCCGATCGGCTGGGGAAAACTCGTGCCCTCATGCGCCGCATGGCCGTGCAGGCATTCCTCGTGGAAAAAAACCGGGATGCCCAGCCGCGAATGTTCGATGAAAAATTTCTGGATGGCGTTGGTCAGCTCGGCCATGCCGCGCGCCGTTTTACCGCGCCACGGTTCCGTGGCCGGCGCGCCCGCGTCGCTCGGCCTGCCGACTTGCCCGATGCCGTGGCCCTTCTTGAAACTGGCCTTCGCCTTTGCCGCGTCGAAATTCCCTGCCGCATCGAGGAGTTTGGCGCTTTTTTCCTGCCACACACACATCATCTGCGCGGCTTTTTCCTCCAGGGACATGCGGGAAAGCAGATCGCGAACGCGCTTCTCAGCGGGCAGATTCCGATTCTTGTAAGCCGGGGTCGCGGCGACAGCTTGCTTCTTCATGCGTAATGGCAACTTTGAATGGTATACGGTCTGAAATGGCGCGGCATATTTCAATTTTAATTACATGGACAATTCTACAAACAACCATGAAAAACTTCCTGCCCGTCATCAAAAATGAGTACATGGCGGTGGGGCGAGACTCCGTCGAGCCCTGATTAATGACCGTGGACTGTGGACTCGGGACTTGCTGTTTGGTGGGGCGAGCGCCTGCCGCGCCGTAGCCTTGGCGAAGGCTGGTCCGTTGCGCGCCGCTTTTCTCGGAGGGACGAGTTCCACGAGTCCCTGATTAATGACTGTGGACTGTGGGCGGGACTTCTCACCCTTCGACGTTGGGCGTTGAATGTTGAATGTTCCCCTCCGTTATCTCCTGTTAGTCTCTTGGACGCACTCCGTTGCGCGCCGTGAGTCGCGAAGCGACGACCGGAATGTAGCCAGCCACAACGTGGCTGGTAATGCCCAAAAAATGATTCCGTCCTGGAAGGACGGCGGACTGCCTTGTGGGCGAGCGTACCCGCGAGCCGGGTAGGGCGCGCACTTTGTTGCGAGCCGTTTTTTCGGAGGGACGAGTTACACGAGTCCCCATTTTGAAAATTCTGCAAGGGTTACAGAAAACACTTAAAATTATAATTGCAATGACACCCGTGATTTCATCATAAATCTTAGTCGCAATGCTGATTCAGTTGCCAAAACAAAAACCACCATCATGAAATATCTCGTTGTCATTATCATGGGCGCGGTGTTCATAGGCATGGTTTGGTTGTTTTGTGTGCGCAACGTTGAGGTGTTGTGGCGACAGCACCAGGCGGAATCATTCTCGCACACCCCGGGACAGGTAGAATCCAGCGAAGTGACCATAACTCACGGTTCCAAGGGCAGTATCCACTACCATGTGTACATCACGTACAGTTATCTGGTGAATGGACACGGCTATCGCGGGGGTTGCTATCGCTATGACGGGCATCCGGGCGATGCGAATGAAGTACGCGGCGTGGTCGCGGCTCATCCCGCTGGTTCGGTGGTCGAGGTTTATTACAATCCGCAGGACCCTGCGGAATCCGTGTTGTCGCCACTGGTGGATGCGCGGGATATTTATGATCTGTTTTTATTCACGCCGCTTTCTTTGTTCATGCTGTGGGTGATGGCCAATGCCGCTCAAAATGCGGGTTGGGGCGGTTCATCGGAGGCCGGCGGTGTGAAGGTGATCACTGAAATGATGGTCACGCGGGTGCGACTGCCGCGTTTCGGGCCGTTCTTGTTGGGATTGCCGGTGCTTTGCGGGCTGTCGTTCATCGGAGGCATTTTGATGGCTACCGGAGTTTTGACCGGTCCGCCATTGACGATGGGCGGATGGTTATTGCTCTGCGTAGTGTTGGGCGGGGCTGCGGCGTATGGCTGGCAGTTTTCGAGGATCCATTCGGGCAGCCAGGACCTGGTGATTGATGAAGGCGTGCAGACCATTCTCTTGCCGCTGACGTATAAGCGTCGCACGCAATCGCCGGTATCGTTCTCGGAGATTCAGGCGGTGGCGCTCAAGAAAATACGGCATCAAAACCGGAGCGGCGTGTCCTACACCTACATGGTCACGCTTCAGATGAAGGACGGTTCCCTCCAAAACCTGATCAACCTGAACCAGGCCCGCGCGGAATCATTTGCATTGTGGCTCAAACAAAAATTCGGGTTTACCGGAGAAACAGCGGTATTGAATCCGGAGACATGAGGCGGTGCAATATGAGGTAGGGTCATCGCGTTGCGATGACCGGACGCCGCAGCGCGGCATCCCTACCTTTGTGGCTGGCTAATATCCGGTGTCGCTTCGCGCCCTACCACAGTCAGCCTTCGTTTCCTCCGTTACCTTCTGTTGAATCTGTTTCTTTTCGTGTTTTTGGTGTGTTTCGTGGTCAAATCCATTCCTTCGAATTTGTTTCCGGGCAACATTACACCTCCATGCTTTTCTGTTTCACTTGCAATTCATGAAAAAAATAACGGATGTAAATCAAGTGCTAACCGGCAGGACCCGGCTGAAAGCCGCCTCTATAGTAGCCGAGGGCATCGCCCTCGGGAGGAAAGCCAATAATTTTCATCGCCCTGTAAGGGCATTCCATTAAACCCTAAAAATGAGAAAACGAACCCAAGATTTTTGGCCCATTTTCAATATCCAAAATACTCTAAATCAACAACTTATCAAACTTGTGGGTCAAAAAGTCGCTTTGAAAAACGAACCCAAGACAGGGTGAAAGGAAGAAGTCAGAATGCAGAATGAAGAATCAACGCATATTTGGCGAGACGCCTGTTCCACCAACAATTAGTGTAAATTCGCGTAAAACTCTGCGCCTTTGCATCTTTGCGTTAAAAAGTGGCCAGTCCGACCGAATCCAACCCAATCCGACCAAATCCAAGTGAATCAAACCAAACCAAATTTTCTTCATTCTGCATTCTTCCTTCAGCCTTTACTGTCGGTAACTTTCCGGCGGCCCCAAATAACTCTCCTTCTCGCCGCCGCAGTTCACGACAATTTTTTGCAGAACCACGCCCGGATCCACCATCCATACTTTCAACGTATGTTTTCCGGCATAGGTGGTCTTGAGGTCCGTGGTGATCTTGCGGACGTTGTCGCGCGCGGTTTCTTCCCAATCATGGTTGCCGTCGCCGACGGAATAGTTTGCCGGAACGGCTGTGACGATCTGGGGCGCGCCATCATCCAGCGAGAGCGCAAAACGCAGGCCGCGACCCGAGACAAAGTTCAGCGTCGGCGAGATAAGGGTCTCCACGTGAATTGTTCCGGTGTCGAACAAATACATCTCGTAATCCAGATGCGGAGAACCTTCCGGCGGCGTCACGCTCGATGCAGTGACTGGAAAGATGCTCATCGCCGAGCCGGTGCGGCCCAGATTGGGGATGACATCCCAATGCGCGTTGTCGGCGGGAACATTCGTCGTGAAATGGTCGGCCTCCATCGAAACGTAGCCGTCGGCCTCAACAAATCCTGTGTAAAGATTGCGCGAAGGTATTACAGGATTGAAAATGTTCACCCGCACGGAAATGGTGTTGTTGGTATTGGTGCCGTTGGAAATAGTGATGGTTTCATTGGTTGCGCCAGCCGGTGCAATCAGTTGATTGACATTGACCCAGAGCCGGAGATCTTTGCTGACCATGCCCTCCGCGGAACTCTCCAGGCTGCTGCCATTGGTCAAAAGCAGGAGCCACGGAGCGCTGCTTTTGGCCGTGAACTTGAATGGTGTCCGGCCTTTGTTGAAGATGTCAATGTAGGGCGGAGCAACGACCCAACTCTCGCTGAACTTGTCCAGGTTCAGGACCGGCGCATTGGAAGCGCCCGGCCATGTGTCCTCCGAGCCGGAGAGCGCGATGCCCATGACAGCATTGGTGGGGATGGCATTCGTCGTGACTTCGGGTATGGTATTTTCCTGCGGCTGCTGCCAGGAATAGTAGCCGATGTGCGTCTGGTCCATCATGTGGCTCCATTTGCCGTCGTGCAGCGTGTTGTTGTAATACCCGGACAGGTCGGCATCCGCCTGGAACAATTTTGCGACGTGATCGGCATAATCATTGGCGCTGGCGCGGCCTTGCGCGGAATACAGGTGGTTTTTCGCGGCATCGATATACATTTCATTAACGATGGCACTGGCCTTGACGGGGTACAGGACGGTCTCGAAAAACGAATCACGTTCGTCGGCGGGAAGCTTATTCGAGATGGCCTCGGCATCCGCGCGGAGCTTCTTCCAATCATTCAGGACGTTGTCGGCTTCCGAATAGTCAACGATGCTGTAAGTGTCCGGCGCGAGCAGTTCCGGTTTCCGGCGCGCGGCGTACTTGGTATAGCGCTCCATCACATCGGCGATCTGTGCGGCGTATTCATCGCCAAACTCTCGTTGCGCCCAGAGTTTGGTGAATTCAGAAACATGGTCTTTGCCCCAGCGATCCGGGTTCCAGGCCATCGAGAGGAAAAATTCCGTGGGGAAGGTGACGTGCTGGAAATGGCCGACGTTGACGATCCAGATCTGGTTGGCAGCGTAGTTGTGCGCCAGGTCCATCTGTTCCCAGGTCTTCTCGTTCTGGACGGCGTTGATCCATTTGTAATTTCGCGGGCCGCCGACGTAGTCGAAATGATAATAGATGCCCGAGCCGCCGCTGCGGTTTTGAACGTCGCCGGTCGGCAACCGCCGGATGTCGCCCCAGTTGTCATCGCACCAGAGCAGGGTAATATCATCGGGCACACGCATGCCCAGTTCGTAATATTGCAGCACTTCCTTGTAGAGCGCCCAAAGCTGGGGCACATCCGCCACGTTGGTGTGCATCACATCACCGATGATCTCGCGCTGGGAAGCGACGATCTCCTCGAGCAAAGCGACGTTGGCCGTCGCTGTCATCGGCGTATCAATTTTCCCGCGCATGGCATCGGTGATGATACTTTCATAATCTTTATTGCGCTCCAGTCCTTCGCGCCAAAAGGTCTTGAGGTCGTTGGAGTGGGTGAGGAAATTCCATTCGTTGGCCGCAAAACCGGCGCGGCTCCATTCCTTGTCGGCGCGCATCATGGGTTCCACGTGCGAGGTGCCCATGACTATGCCGTAATCGTTGGCGAGTTTGGCATTCAACGGGTCGTCCTCGCCGAAGGCGTTGTTCCACATGGCGGGCCAGAGGTAGTTCGCTTTGAGACGCAGGAGCACTTCGAAAACGTTCGTGTAAAACCCGTGATTGTAGCCACCATACTTTTCGTTGACCCAGCCGGTCAGGTCGGGGGCTTCGTCGTTGAGGAAGATGCCGCGATATTTCACTGCGGGCGGTCCCTGGAGATATTTCCCGGCTCGAACAAAAAGGGCGTCATGGTGTTTGGGCGCGGTATCGGTCCAGAAATACCAGGGCGAAACGCCAATTTCCTCGGAAAGATCGTAGATACCGTAGATGGTTCCACGCTTGTCGCTGCCGCAGATGACGAGGGCGTTTTGGATGCCGGGGAGGGGGTTCGACACGGTTTGCAGGAAGAACGATTCCCATTTGTTGCTGATGCCCGAAACGTCAATTTTTCCGCTCTGGATCAACTGATCGATGAGCGCGCTGTGTCCGATGGAGCCGATAATAATGGCGTTCGGCCCGGCGCTGGCGGAGTCATGCACCGTTTGCGGCATGACACTGCTGACGCGCGAAATATCCATCTGCAAGTTGCCGGCGGCGATGAGGACGCCCGTAAAATCGTTGGTATCCACCAACAGGTTTGCGGCGGCCTGGTTTTGAACAACCGGAAAAGCACCGGCGCTGGAACTGGTATCAACGTATTGAATTTGTCCGAGGGCAAAACAATTGCGACCAGTCAGCAAGAATACGGTCAGCAAAATGAAAGTGGCAGCGACGATTTTCAGAAAGATGAAGCGGAAAGAATGTCCGGCGAGACGCCAGACATTGCGACCGGGACGGTCGCGCCACCCATTTCTCGTCGCGATGAAAACGGGCTGTTCGGAGTCGTTTACTGCAGAGGAGCAGGGGACGCGCATATTACATCGTTTTTGGCATGTAACCGGAGGCGATGTAGCGGTCAGCCCATTCGAGGAAGGTCGGCCAATTCGGCGCATCGGTATGGCCGCCATCGTGTTGCCGCCAGGCGAGGACGCCATTGGTGATGGCCATATTGAGCGGCGGCATGGGGGCGGTCAGGTAATTATTGGTGACGCCGAGGTCTTGCACCCCAAGCAAGCGGAACACCGGTTGGGCGGCGATGGTGGCCATGTAGCTGCCGTGCTGATCTATCCACGGGCCTTCCGCGCCCGGCTTGCCCCCGGTGGCGCCGTCGCTGATAAACGTCAGTCGCGGCGCGCAAAGAGCGATCAGTTCATGCGCGTCTACCGGCAGATCGCCCGGGTTCAACGGGCCGCCGTATTTGAGAAAATTGCCGGCCATCCAATGATATTCACCGGTGCCAGTGAGGTTCTCGACCAGTTCGCCGTACCAGCGGCGGGAAAGTTTAGCGCCGCCTTCACCCGAAGATCCGACCAGTCCCATATAGAAACGCTGGTCATACGCCAGCGTGACAATCGTGGCCTTGCCGTATCGCGAAAGCCCCTCGATGCCGACGTGGTTTATATCCACGGCGGGGTCGGTTTTAAGATAATCAAAAGCACGGCTCGCGCCCCATGCCCATGCGCGCAACGCGCCCCAGTCGTCGGGCTTGCGCGCCTGGCCTTTATTGCACAGCCCGATGATGCCTTTGGTCAGGCCAGCGCCGTTGTCGGCCTGGTAGCTGGTCGGGACGAGAACGGCATAACCCCAGCCATTCGAAAGAACCTGTTGTTGCCAGGCATTGAAGTTGCCGAATCCGCCAAAAGCGCGAGCGCGGTTCGTGCCGCCGGGACCGGCAGCGCGATTGGTGCCTCCGCCGCCGAAGCCGCCACGACCACGGCCAAATGCGGCAAAGTTGAAACCATAATCAATCATCACCGGCACGGGGCCGGTGGCATTGGCAGGGGTGGTGAGAGTGAGATCGATGTCCACATTGATGAGCGGATACGAGGAATTGTCCACGTGACCGTCGAGATGTTTGGTGATGACGGAGATGGCGCCATTGTTTGTGTGTTCCACGCTGGTCACTTTCCAGGTCACAGCGGGGACATTATTCGGGACGCGACCATAAACTTCGCGATCAAAATCCTCGACGATCTGCGGGCGTCGCTCTGTCCACCATTGTTCTGGCGTGGTGACTTTTTGTCCGTTATTCAACGTCAACGGATCGGGAAGATTGGGGTAGGGGTTTGCCTTGGATTCATCGGTGTTCCGGTAATTGGACGCACTCGCATTATTTCCATCCGCACCGGGTCTCAAGGATTTGATGCCAAGCTGGTCCAGCATGTTCTGGTGGTCCTGCTCGGCGGTCCAGTTCATAGGAGGCGGTGGAGGCTGCGTCTTGCAGCCGCAAATAGCAACTGCGGCCAGGGCGGTTGGAATGAAAAATAAAAGACGAGAGGCTTTGGCTTTCATTATTGTCGATTGGTTGATCACTGTGATGCGCTTAAAGAGTGCTGCTGTCAATTTTGTTTTGCGCCGCCCTGGATATTTATTGAGTTCGATACGATGGAAATTGAAAGTGGATTGTTCGGGCCGGAAACAAAAGGCTGCGCACATGGATAATCCTGCGAGATCTTGAATGCGCATTCGGGACTCGTATTCATTTTTCGCATCATTAGAAAAGATTGTTCAATAATGTATAAAACCTGCGATTCTCCGGGTTCTGGCGGCTGGCTTGGCCATGGATTCTGCCGCGATTACCGTTGAAATCGGCGATAATGCCCGTTAAACGAATACTTAACTTGATATATGGTTATTACGGAATAGAGGATATTATGAATTAAATAGAAAATACTCTGATTCAACACGTTTCTTTATTAAAACAATTGAACCCTGACGAAAGCGCAGGATTGGGGATAAGTATTTTTAAAATTTTGTAAAAAAGTGGGAAATTTCCCCTTGACACATATCCGGCTTTTAAGATAAAGTTCGAGTCACGAACAAATCCCTGAGTTAAGTCTGATGTGTTTCCGCGCCCATGCGTAAAATCGATTTGAACAACTTTCAGGTAGCGACGAGCGAGACCGCCCGCGATATCAACAGTCGGATCATGTTGAACCTCGTGCGGAAGCATCAGCCCATTTCTCGCGCGGACTTGACGCGGTATTCGGGACTTCAACGCAGCACCGTTTCGGTCATCACAGAACAATTGATCTCGGAACGCTGGTTGCGGGAGGGAGACATGGGACAATCGCTGCGCGGACGCCGTCCGACTTTCCTGCATCTGAATGAAGACCGCGCCGGTTTCTTCGGCATCAATGTGCGTCCTTTCACCACCAATATGGCCCTGGCCAATTTGACCGGCGATTTTCTTGCCCAGGAATCCATGCCGACGCCCTCGAGCGCGAGCCAATTTGTGGACCAAATCGGCCAGCGGATAAGGAGTTTAAAGCTGGAATTTCCCCAGATGGCGTATGAAGGCATCGGGGTGAGTCTGCCTGGTCGCGTGGATCTGTCCTCCCAGAAATTTATTTTTGCGCCAAACCTGAACTGGCGGGAAGAGGATTTAAAAGAGCGGCTGGAGCAGGCGACCGGTTTGCCGGTGGACCTGGAGAACGAGGCGAATGCCTGCGCCTTGTCTGAATTCTGGTTCGGGCATCATTCCGATGGCGCGCGCAATTTGATCGCCGTGGCGGTCTCTGAAGGCATCGGCATCGGCATGGTTTTGAACGGCCAGCTTGTTCGCGGACCTTCCGGGTTGGCCGGTGAATTTGGCCATGTGGCGCTGAGCGAGGAGGGTCCTAAATGCGGGTGTGGCAATACGGGATGCTGGGAGGTGTACGCCTCCAATTCCGCGGCGGTGCGATATTACAATGACGCCGTTGCCGCGGGGCGCAATGGCAAGGGCCGTCCTCATGTGAAGAACGGCAAACTCCACTTGAATGGAAAGAACGGTTCAAACGGCGCAAATACTTTTGAAGACGTGCTGGAAGGGGCCGAGCGCGGCGACCTGCAAGCGCTGGCGGCCCTGGACCGGATGGCGCATTACCTGGGCACGGGCATTGCCATGCTGGTCACCGGACTGGCGCCCGATGCGATTGTAGTAGTGGGGGAAGTCACCCGCGCCTGGGACCGGATCGAGCCGATCATAAACGAGGTGGTCAAGCGCCGTTCCTTTACCCATGCCACAACGCGGATCTATGCCAGCGGCCCGGCGCCGCAACCGCGGTTGCGGGGGATCATTGCTTTGGTATTGCAAAAACATTTTGGAGCGCCGGTCATTGGATGAAAACCACGAACATCATTTTTAATTATTTTGTTCGGACTGCGAACTAATTGATTAGATTTTGAAATAAATGAATTTGACTATGAAAAACAATACGTTGGTGGAGCTCAAGCTTGTGGTCGGCGCGTTTTCCGAGGAGCGCCGCAACGGGCTGGTTTCGGAGATTGCCGACCGGATCCGCCGCAGCATTCTTTACATGGCCGAGCACCTGGACGAACCGCTGCAGATCTCGGCGCTGGCGGCGCAGGCCAACGTCTCGCCCTCGCACTATTTTGCCCTGTTCAAGCGGCAGATCGGGAGGCCGCCGATAGACTTTTTCATCCGGTTGCGCATGGACCATGCGCGCGAGTTGTTGGATTCGACGACCTCCAGCGTCAAGGAAATCGCGGCGGAGGTGGGGTACCATGACCAATTTTATTTTTCCCGGGTGTTCAAGTCTGTGCATCGCGTGGCGCCGACGGAATACCGGCGGCGAAATGGAAAAGCGAAGGCGGTGGAGCCTCTGAACGGGCGTGTCATCAAACCGTTATCGTTTTTTGAGGCCAGCCCGGCCATCCGTGAGGGCCAATCGATGGCTTATAGTCAGTTAAGTCAAAATAATGGGCGCAATCATTACAACGGGCAGGACATGGCATCCATTCCAGCCCAAACCCAATTACACAAATGACGAAGTATGAAACTATTAGTGCGGCAATGCAATATAGTGAATTGTCTTTTGCCACATCATGCACGCAGGCTAATTTCGCTTCCAATTGCCGCACCAGAAGAAACTTAAAAAGCAATCAACCCTTGATCCAAAAACAGCTAAATCCTGAATAAAAAAAGACATGAAAATCATAGCTTTATCCATGCCAAACATAGCTTTGTCCATTCCCAAAAAGGCTGGCGATGCTATAGTCGACACTAATTCTAACCCCAGCGATATGATCCGGCCGAATGCTATTTCAACGACACTTGCCGAAAGTGGTAAGACGGGCTTTGCCCGTTCAGCGCGTCGTGGCTTTACCTTGATCGAGCTGCTGGTGGTCATTGCCATTATCGCCATCCTGGCGGCGATGCTTTTGCCGGCGCTGGCCGCCGCCAAGTTCCGCGCCCAATGTGTGAATTGCACCTCAAACCTAAAACAATGGTGCACGGTCATAAACATGTACGCTCCGGACAACAAGGAAAAGCTTCCGAATTGGGCTCCTATCGCTGGCGGTGGGTATGGCTGGGACGTGGGCACGAACATGGCCGCCGCTCTGGGCCCGTATGGATTGACCGTACCCATGTGGTTCGATCCGGTGCGTCCGCAAGACTTTCAGGCGGCGAATAATTGGGCAATGCTGCCAGCCAACCTTGGCCATCAGGTTGCTACTTTGGCCGATTTGACGGCCTATTTGAGCCACAACTACCAGGGGGAGTGCATTTTAAACTATGATTGGTGGGTGCAGCGCTTAAACGGGACACAACTTTACCCTGCGGATTATTCCAAGGAAACACCTATCGAACAGCCGGGATTTATTAAGACCCAGCAGCCGTCTTGCCTCTATTATGGCTGGCCAGACCTGATCACCAGCAAGGCGTGTGCGAACGTGCCGTTTATGAGTTGCACGTGTGGCTCGGGGCAAGGCAATGGCCTGATGTCGGCCATTACCAGTTCGACGGTCTCGTCAGCGAGCATCTCTCCCACTACGGGCCATTTCTATAACGGAAAACTTGCGGGCATCAATTTGGCGTTCGCCGACGGGCACGTGGGAGAACATAATCTGTCCCAGATCTGCTGTGTGTATGAGATAACCGGGACACCACCAGCATATTTTTTCTATTAATGATGTCTGATCCAATTTGACCCATTTCACTAAAACCCAAACCAAAAAAAACAATGAAAAATCCAACTCAAAAACATCCCTTCGCTGTCATGCTGGCAGTGTTATTCGCGGCACTGGCCGCTTTTGTGAGCACCAGCCAGGCCCAGGTCACCTTTACGTCAGTGACCAATGGTCTGGAAGACTACTATCCACTCCAATCAACTACGCCTGGCAGCACTAATACTACGCCCGACTTCATTGGCCGGCGCGATTTTACCATGATTGGCATGTCTGGGGCGGCCAACTTCATAAATGACTCCCATGGCGGCATTGATGGAGCCAAGGTCATTAACTTGAATCAAAATGGTGGTGCTTCCGCCACGATCCTTCTCTACATTTCAAAAGGGCAAAATCCATTGAGCGGCTTCTTCGATACCCTGCCTTTTATCAATCAGCGAAATGCGACGATGAACGTTTGGTTTAAAGGCAATCCAACGAACGCGAATGTTGGCGGCGAAGTGCGGGAATGGGGCGAATGCGCCTCGGACGGACAAAGCAGCCCTTTCCTCTCGATAAGTTCCAAGAATTCCGGCATCGATGCTTATGCGCACTTTTTTCTCCGTGATGATACGACCACCACGGACCCTAACGGGGTTACGACGATGCAAATGCCCGATGGCACCTATGAGCTTCCGTTGATGAACGCGGGTGGCGGAAATTTTTGGACACAACAGGGAAATTATACCACCAACGCTCTTTTTGACGGCAACTGGCACATGTTCACGTTGGTCATCGATTCGAATGCGAACGTTTATCCTTACATTGACGGCCAGTTGGATAACGGCCAGGGCGGCAATGGAGGCAACGATACTTATGGTAATCCTGTCATTCTCAAATCACTTTGGGTCACCAACGCTTATTACACCACCAATATTTATCCATCAGCCGGTGTGTCCAATCCTCCGCCGAACGGATATGTGAAATGGGTTGTTCCTCACTTGAATACCGGTGGCACAACCGTATTCGGTGGTTTTGACCGCAACAACGCGATCTCTGCCGGCCTTAATGAAGAAGTAAGCGATATCGGCATCTGGGATCGCGTCCTGTCCACTAATGAAATGCAATATCTTATGACCAACTCTGGCGATTTCTCCGCCATACAACTCAACACGAATCTATTGGTGATCAACACCTTCGCCACCGACTTGCATGAGGCCGGCGTCGGAGATACCGTGCAGTTGAGTTGGAATGTCACCGGCGCGAGCTCCAGCCCGGGGGGCATCGTCATCAGCGGCGTGGGTGATGTAAGTGCTACTCCTGTCGGTTCGGCTACCGTGACCCTTAGCCAAAACCAAACCTACACGTTCATCTTGAGCGCGCATAATGGTATCGTCGCCGACCAGACCGCCACTGCCTCCGTTTATACTTTCGGCGGAGTGCCCTCGGCCTCGGGCTGGAATCTAATCCAAAGGTTCGATAAAGTATTTCAGAACACCACCCAGGGCATCTCCTCCACGAATGGTTGGATTGGCCTTGATTCCTACTTCGGCGGAACCATGGACCGGTTTAATGTGGTGACGGTCAACGGCAACGAGGCGCTTTCGCCCAAGAGCGGCTATGTGCCTGACTCACAATCCTCTGTTGGCTCCGATCCTGCAGGCGCACTGGCCTACGCGCAATTGGGACATTTGAGCATTGCTCCGAACCAAAACAGCACAATGTTCTTCCGGTTTTCACTTCATGATCCGGGAAGTTTTGCCACCAGTCTGGCTGCCTATAGTGCGATGGACTTCGCGGCCGGCTTAAGCGATTATGGTTTCGCCACCGGCCCGCTGGGCTCGGCTACAAACAGTTTGGGCATAGCATCTCCGGCCGGAGAAGGAACCCTCGGCCCCAACATCGAGATCACTCGCGATGATCCCAGTGGCAATTATGCGGCTGAGCCTTTTGACCTGCATGCTCAGGACTATAGTGGTGCTTCCGTGACGAATACCTATTCATATATCAGCTCGGTGGATCCGAACGGCTTGGCCACCAATGTGAACTATATGATCTGGATGGACGTCTCGAACTTCAACACCATGGGTGCGACCAATGCTACCTTCCCAAATGGTTTCACCACGAACGACCCAACCTTCACGGTCTGGTTGCAGGCCCAGGGCGATGCCACCCGCACCCTCCTGTTCTCGAATTACATGGGCACCCGAAGTTACATCGGCGACACTGCCAGTGACAATCCGCAACCGATCTTGAACAAATTGTGGTTCGGGATGGTAAACGATAACCTTGCTTCCACGGCTGCCTTCTTTGAAACCAACAACATGCTCCTGTTGGATGACATGTATATCACTTCGGGTGGATTCAATTCCACTATTCCCAGGTTGTTTGACCTGAACTCGGTCGTGGTCAACGGCAGTGGCGTGACCATCAACTGGAACTCGCTCGGCTCATTGTTCCAGACCAATACTTACTCGGTTCAACGCACGTACAACTTGAATCCCTCTGCTTGGGTTACCTTGACAAACGGCCTGCCGTCCGGTGGTGATCTGACGAGCTTCACTGACACGACTACAACAAATAGGGCTTATTATCGGATCACCTGGCCGTAAGACGGCCCAGAGAGAAGCTCTGGTAAAAAACATCTAAACATGGCCGGAGGACAGAATATAATGTCCTCCGGCTTTTTGTTTTGCGGATGCTTGCCTTTTGCATCTAATTGTTTTGCATCGGCTTTGAAATCGTGGATGAGTCTCAAACTTCATGGGATTATCCATGCAATTCAACTCACGGTTTTCGAAAAATGGGGTAGATTCAAAGACCCATGTTGAGCAAAGTTGGATTTCATCCTCGAAGAGCCACTTTGATGGTTTTTTCATTATTTGTTCTTGTTGCCTCAACCAGCGTTCTGGCGCAAACCTGCGCTATCAATACCAGCTCGACCTATCAGACGATAGACGGTTTTGGCGCGAGTAGCGCGTTCGCAGATCCTGTGGCGATGAGCAGTGCCCAGGCCGCCACCTTGTTTGGGAGGAACAACGGACAGATCGGGCTTTCGCTGTGGCGCGTCCGGATTGACCCCACTGAGGCATGGTCCACAGAGACAACGAATGCGGCTTTTGCCCATCAATACGGGGCCCTGGTGCTGGGTACGCCCTGGACGCCGCCGGCCTCCATGAAAAGCAACAACAGCACCATTGGTGGGACGCTTAACACCAGCCAGTATGGAGCCTATGCGTCCTATCTCAACCTGGCGGCGAACAGCATGGGGCTGGATTATGTTTCGATGCAGAACGAGCCTGACGCGAATGTTACCTACGAATCCTGTTTCTGGACAGGTTCGACGATGGAGGCCTGGTGCGCCAGCAATGCGCCGGCGGTGGGAAGACCCATCGTGATGCCGGAATCGGAGTCTTTCAATACTGCCTATTCCGATCCCACGCTCAACAACAGCACGGCCGCAAGCAATGTGACAATAGTTGCCGGACACATTTATGGCGTATTCCCCTTGTCCGGCCCCTATGAGAACGCCCTCAACCACGGAAAACATGTTTGGATGACCGAACATTATAATGAGCCGACCACGAATGCGGCGACCGCTGTGCATACCGCGTGGGAGATCAGCCAATGTATGAATGAGGAGATGAGCGCTTACATCTGGTGGAGGGCCTACCACCCGGCGCTGGCAATTGACGATTTGATCAATGGCACCACACCCATCGTGACCGGTTATATGGTGGCCCAATTCGCCAATTTCATCCGGCCCGGTTATGTGATGGTAGGCTCCACTTTTAATCCTTCTCCGAATGTCTATGTCACTGCTTATACCGGGAGCAACACCCTGGTGGTGGTGGCTGTGAATACGAACAGCGTGTCTGTCTCGCAAGCGTTCTCTATTTCAGGCATGACGGTGCCGTTCATGATCCCCACGGTTACCTCATCCAACCTGAGCATGGTCCAGCAGGCAAGTATTCCGGTCACCAGCGGTAATTTTACCGCTACCCTGCCGGCCGGAAGCACGACCACGTTTGTTTCCGCATCTTCCCCGGCCCTGGTGAATACGTTGTGGACCAACGGCACGTTTCAGTTTTCCTTCGCCGGCAGCGCGCCTCTCCAGTACACGGTCCTGACGACGACGAATCTCTCCCTGCCTCTGGCCGATTGGACTGTGGCGGGTTCAGCCACAAACACTGGAAGCAATAACTATACTTTCACCGTTCCCGTGGCGACCAATGCCGGCGCGTTTTATGAAATACTCATTTCTCCCTGAGAGCGTCTTTGAACAAATGAAGATTATGAGGCAAAAAATCTTTTGTGCTCTATTGCTGCTTTTATTGGCTTGTGCCGACACAACCTTAGCGGATGTTCAGACGTCTCCTTTGGTCAGCCCAATGTTTGGGAACAACATGGTGTTTCAACGCGGCAAGTTGAACGCCGTCTGGGGCTGGGCCAAACCTGGAGAAACTATAACGGTGGAAATTGCCGGTCATTCGGTGGCTGCGATCGCCGATGCTGGTGGATGCTGGCAGGTGAAAATCCAGCCGCCATCCGTGGGCGGCCCGTACACTTTGAAAGTTTCTGATGCCGATCAAAGTGTAGAATTTCAAAATGTTCTCGTCGGAGATGTCTGGCTTTGTGGCGGGCAATCAAATATGGAATTTGGCCTGACGATGGCGCGAAACGGAGCGGATGCGGTCAAAGCCGCGAACAATCCGCAGATCCGGCTTTTCATCGTCAACAAACAAGTAGCGTATGCGTCGACGAACTTATTGGTTGGGTCATGGAACGTCTGTTCGCCGGACACGGTGGCGACAGGAGGATGGAGCGGGTTTTCGGCGGTGGGCTATTTCTTCGGGAAAAAATTGCAGGACGAAATCCACGTGCCCATCGGATTGGTAGAGGATTGCTGGGGCGGGACGCCGGCGGAGAGTTGGATGGCTCCGGGCACGCTCCGGAAATTAAAAACTTTTGACGCGCCGCTCGATGAGATTGCGCGTCTTCACACCAAAGGCGGCCCGCAGTACGGCAGCTTCCTGATGCACTGGCTGGATGAATATGACACCGGCAATAATCTCTGGAACGCAACCAATTTCGATGACTCGAGTTGGAAAACGGTCCAGATACCGGGTGGCTTTGCGGAATTAGGGGTGGGCAACGTGCCGGCGATCTGCTGGTTCCGGAGAGAAGTCACATTGCCGGACCCATTGCCACCGGGTAAAGCGAGCATTCATCTTGGCTCCATCGAAAAGATGGACACGACCTACCTCAACGGCCAATGGGTCGGCGCCAGTTCGTGGGTCGAGAATCCTCGCGCTTATGATATCAATGAGGGAGTTTTAAAACCCGGGGTCAATGAGATCGCAATTCGAGTGTTCAAAACAAAACCGGATGGAGGGTTTATCGGGAAGCCAGAAGATTTGAAAATTGTTCTCGGAAACAAAACAGAAATTTCGTTGGCGGGCCGGTGGAAGGGGGCGTTGAGTTGCGACGCGCGTCCGCCACATCCCATGCCTTTGACCATGGAAAATTATCCGACGATGCCGGAGGTGTTGTATCTGGGCATGATCGATCCGGTGGCGCCGCTGGCCATTCGCGGGGCTATTTGGTATCAGGGAGAGGCGAATTTTCTGCGCGCCTGGCAATATCGCACGCTGCTCCCGGACATGATTGATGATTGGCGTCAGGCGTTCGGGCAGGGTGATTTTCCATTCTACATTGTGAGCCTGCCGGAATTCATGCAGCGCAAGGAGCAGCCGGGCGACGATGCCTGGGCGGAATTGCGCGAGGCGCAGGCTTTGACGGCGCGCACGGTTAAAAATTCTGGCCTGGCCGTGACCGTGGACACTGGCGACGCCGATAACATCCATCCCAAAGACAAAGAGATTGTTGGCGACCGGCTGGCGTATTGCGCGCTGGCAAACACCTACGGGAAAAAAATCCCGTATGCGGGGCCGACATACAAATCGTTCAAAAAAGTTTCCGGCGCGATAAAGATCCACTTTACCCACACCGATGGGGGATTGATTGTGAAGGGAGAGAAACTGGGAGAGTTTTCGATTGCCGGACCTGATCACCAGTGGCATTGGGCGGATGCGGTCATTGATGGTGATACGGTCCTGGTTTCGTCGTCGGAAGTAACTGACCCGGCAGCGGTTCGTTACGCGTGGCAGGCGAATCCCCAGGCAACGCTATACAATGGGGTGGGTTTGCCTGCGGCGCCTTTCAGGACGGATGATTGGCCGCTAAGCACTGTCAATGCGAAACCGTGGTGAGCTGTGATCGAACCTCGCGATCCGGGCATAAAATCGTCCATAGGATTCCTCTGTCTTTTTCTTACATAATTATTTAACTTAATTAAGAAATCATGAGCGCCAGACGGAAATCTAGTTTTCAATATCGTTTATTTTCGTCAAACGAGCCGGTGCTCGCAGTTTTTGCCGGGTGGGTCCGGTTTTCCAGTTTGATTTTTCTTTTCGTCATCTCTCCCGGATTGGCACTGGCTTCAGGTTCTCTGCGCGAACGAATTTCCCTTGATGACAACTGGCAGTTTATGAAAGGCGATCCTTCGGGTTGTCCGGTGACGCTCGTTTATGACGTGCCGACCAATACGCCGGCAACCAATTCTCTGGTAGCCCTCAAGTCCTGGGTATTGCCCACTGGCAATGATTTCATCAAAGACTCGGCACAGAGATATACCCGGCCACAAGGGAATATCGGTGACGGCATCGCATATGCGCAACCGGATTTCAATGACGCCGCATGGCAACAAATTAATCTGCCGCATGATTGGGCCATTGCGGGGCCGTTCACTCATTCCGGTGGCGGCGGCATGGGTCGATTGCCGACGGCGGGCGTGGGCTGGTATCGAAAAGAGTTAGACATTCCGGCATCGGATTCCGGCAGGTCCATTTTTTTGGACATGGATGGGGCGATGTCTTACGCCGTCGTTTGGTTGAACGGCCAGTTGGTGGGTGGGTGGCCGTATGGTTATGCCTCATGGCAGGTGGATTTGACGCCTTATATAAAATTTGGCGGGACGAATGAATTGGCGATCCGCCTGGACAGTTTACCGGATTCGTCACGCTGGTATCCGGGCGCGGGAATTTACCGGAATGTATGGCTGGTGAAAACGGCTCCGGTGCATGTTGCGCATTGGGGGACGCATCTCACGACTCCGGCAGTTACTTCCTCATCGGCGACGGTAGATTTAAAAGTGACAGTAGATAATGATTCGGGCCAGGATGAAAATGTCACAGCATCCACTCAGATTTTTCCATTGGATGCAAATGATCGAAAAACTGGCCCTGCCGTGGCCATTATCGCTTCGATAAATTGTACTGTTCCCGCTGGCTCGAACGCAGTTGCCGAAGGCTGTGCAACTGTCACGAACCCAAAACTTTGGGGTCCTCCGCCGCAACAGCGTCCAAATCGTTATTTGGCGGAAACAATCGTGTCAGAGGGAGATAAGGTGCTGGATGTTTATGACACGCCGTTCGGAATAAGGACAATCCGATTCGACCCGGACGAAGGGTTTTTTATCAATGGCGAGCATATCTTGTTAAATGGCGTCTGCGACCATCATGATTTGGGGGCGCTGGGCGCGGCTGTGAATTACCGCGCATTGCAGCGCCAGATCGAAATGCTTGTGGACATGGGATGCAACGCCATCCGCACCAGCCATAATCCGCCCGCGCCGGAATTATTGGAGCTTACCGATAAAATGGGGATCATGGTGATGGATGAGTCTTTTGATTGCTGGCAGCGGCAAAAGACGCCGAACGATTATCATCTGCTTTTCAACGACTGGCATGAACAGGACATGCGGGCGCAAATCCGGCGGGATCGCAATTCGCCATCGGTCATCATGTGGAGCGTCGGCAATGAAGTCGGCGAACAATTCACCGGGATCAATGGCGCGGCGCTGGCGCGACAACTGTGCGATATTGCGCATGACGAGGACCCGACGCGTCCGACGACGAGCGCGATGAATTGGGCGCATTTCTATGATCCGCTTCCGGGAGTGGTAGACCTCATCGGTTTGAATTACCAGGGCGCCGGCATCCGTGGTTCGCCGGGACGGTATCCGGCCTTTCACGAGGCGTTTCCGGGCAAATTTATTTTTGGGAGCGAGACGGCATCGGCGTTGAGCACCCGGGGCGATTATATTTTTCCGGTGACGCCATCGAACAACGCGGCGGTAGGGCGGTATTCCGGCGAGGACGCGGCGCATCACCAGGTCAGCGCTTATGAATTGTATGCGGCGCCATTCGGGTCCGCGGCAGACAAGGTTTTTGCTTCGCAAGACGAACATCCGTTTGTCGGCGGCGAATTTGTCTGGACGGGATGGGATTATCTTGGCGAACCGACGCCATTCGATTCATCGCGGAGTTCTTATTCTGGAATCATTGACCTGGCGGGCTTCAAGAAAGACCGGTTCTATTTGTATCAGGCTCATTGGCGGCCGGATTATCCGATGGCGCATATCCTGCCGCATTGGACGTGGCCGGAACGAGTGGGTCAGGTGACCCCGGTTCATGTGTTCACTTCCGGTGACGAAGGGGAATTGTTTCTGAATGGCAAGTCGCTTGGCCGAAAGAAAAAGGGGCCTTATGAATATCGTCTCCGCTGGGATGATGTGGTCTATCAGCCCGGCACGCTGAAAGTGGTCACGTACAAAAATGGAAAAATGTGGGCGACTGATGAAGTGAAAACGGCTGGCGATCCAACAAAACTTGAGTTGCAACCGGACCGTCACGAAATCAGCGCAAATGGAAAGGATTTATCTTTTGTGACTGTAACAGTGGCAGACAAGCACGGGGTAATGGCTCCTCGCGCGGACAATCGTATCCATTTCCAGATCCAGGGACCGGGTGAAATCGTGGCTACGGACAACGGTGACCCAGCCAGTTTCGAGCCATTCCCATCGCATGATCGCAATGCTTTTAACGGGCTTTGTCTTGTGATCGTTCGGGGCCTACCGGGACACCCAGGCAAAATTACTGTGACGGCTGAAGCTGTTGGCTTGAAGGCCGGAACTGTTTCGATTAAAACAACACCAACAACACCTGATACCCTATGAAACAACTCGCTATAGCTTTGGTTTGCACAATCGCAGTGGCCCATTGTCAGGCGGATCCAACCTTTACGGTGGATGCCGGCCATACCACCGGAAACGTCAGCCCGATGTTTCATGGGCTGATGACCGAGGAAATCAACCATAGTTATGATGGAGGTCTTTACGCAGAATTGGTACAGAATCGTGCGTTCCTGGATAATGCCACAGATCCGGTACATTGGTCGGTCGTGAATGATGGCGCTTCCTCTGCCCAAATCGCGCTCGACCAATCGGATCCATACAACAGCGCCTTGACCACGAGCTTGCGGCTTATGGTGACCGGCGCCACCAAGGACCATCTGGCCGGAGTGGCCAATGATGGCTATTGGGGCATTCCGGTGACGCCGCACACGCGATATGCGGCGACAATCATTGCCAGGGCAGGGGCAGACTTTTCCGGTCCGCTTACCGTGTCCATTGTCAGCGATGATGGAAAGACCGTTTACGCGAAAGGACATGTTTCGAGGCTCCCGGCGGATTGGAAAAAATTTGAAGTGACCTTGCATACCGGCAGGGTAACGCCAACAACCCAGGCGCACCTGGCAATCACTCTCGATTCTCCGGGGACTGTCTGGTTCGCGATGGTTTCATTGTTTCCTCCCACCTGGCATGATCAGCCGAATGGTTTTCGCAAGGATCTGATGCAGATGCTGGTGGATATGGATCCGCAATTCCTTCGTTTCCCGGGCGGCAATTATGTTGAGGGAGATTCAATCCCGAACCATTTCGATTGGAAAAAAACGATCGGTCCCATTGAGGACCGCCACGGTCATCCCTCTCCGTGGGGCTATCGCTCGACCGATGGGATGGGCCTTTTGGAATTTCTGGAATGGTGCGAAGACATGAAAGCCGAGCCTCTTCTGGCGGTTTATGCCGGTTACTCGCTCAATCACACGCACGTGGATTCCGGCCCGGGTTTGGAACCGTATGTCCAGGATGCGCTCGATGAGATCCAATACGTGACCGGAAGCACTGATACGCCGTGGGGCGCGCAACGCGCAAAGGACGGTCATCCCGCGCCTTTTCCATTGCATTATGTCGAGATCGGCAACGAAGACTGGTTCGACCACACGGGCAGTTATGATGCGCGCTATGCGCAATTTTACGACGCCATCAAAGCGCAATATCCCCAGCTCAAATTGATTTCCACGATCGGCAACGATCAGCCTGATTCCGCTCACGTCAAGAGCCGCAAGCCCGATGTGACCGATGAACATTACTATCGCTCGGTGGACACTTTTGTCCAGACGTCGCCCGATTATGCGCGTAACTATGATCGCAGCGGCCCGGAAATTTTTGTGGGCGAATGGGCGTCGTATGAGACTTCTTTCCCGCCGTGGGACGGGCGTTCGAAGGGGTTGCAGCCGACACCGGATTTCAAAGCGGCCATCGGCGATGCCGTATTCATGGCGGCGATGGAGCGGAACGCCGATCTTATCAAGATGCAATGCTATGCCCCGATGCTGGTGAATGTGAATCCGGGTGCGCGGCAGTGGCGGCCAAACCTGATCGGCTACGACGGCCTCTCGGTTTATGGCTCGCCGAGTTATTACGCGATCCAGATGTTCAACCGCAATCTCGGTGACGAGATTCTTGGCACTGCATCGCAGGACACGGCGGTGCAAGGCTCCGCGACCTGCGACAGCAAGGCGGGTGAAATCTTTTTGAAACTGGTAAATCCACAGGCAACGGCAGAGGTATTGAATGTCCAAATCAATGGAGTCAAGAACCTGGGACATAAAGCCATGGCTATTACGTTGACGGGAAATCCGGATGATTATAACACGATCGATAATCCGAAAAAAATTGCGCCGGTCACGGATACGGTGCGGGGGATCAAGTCGTCTTTCACTTACAACATGCCGCCAGATAGCATTGTCGTTCTGAAGTTGAAAGGGCAGTGCTCGCCGCAACTCGAACAGATCATGAGCACGGCCACTGCTCCTGCGGGAGACCAGAGCACACCGGCGGCGGCTCCAACTCCGGCTTCCAGCCCGGCTACAACCACCCTACCTCCGGTAACCGGATCAAGTGCCACAAATACCGCCTCCAGCGGCGAAGGTGCCGAACTCTCCGACTGGGATGCGACCAACGTCGTTCTGCGGCTGAAAGCAGGTTTGACGACACCGTTTATCGATTCCGACAGCAATGTGTGGCAGTCGGCGGAGGAGGGGTTTGACGGTGGAGATGTGGTCGAGCGCGACCCCGGCCCCGTGGTCACCGGAACCAAAGACCCGGCGATGTTTTTGTCGGAGCATTACGGGATGGACTCATTTTCCTGGAAGTTGCCCAATGGAAAATACATCGCCCGGTTATTTTTTGCGGAAACTTATGATGGAATCAGTGGCACCGGCCAACGGGTCTTTTCGTTCAATGTCCAGGGTCACGAATATAAGGATTTTGATGTCTGGGCCAGGGCCGGCGGTCCAAATCGCGCCTATACAGTCACTGTTCCCATTGAGGTGACGAAGGGAGTTTTCAAGATTGATTTTACCAGCAACATTGAAAACCCCCAGATCAACGCCATCGAGATATTCCGTTAAAATTTAGAATCCTTTCAAACAATAAAAACCGCCCGGACTGATGCAGTTCGGGCGGTCTTTTTGGTTATTCTGCGTATTATCATCGGATTATCCATGCAATTTGGCTCCTGCTTTTTGAAAGATGGGGTACATTCTTAATACCCATGAAATGCAAAACAGGATCAAGTTATGTGAAAGATTTTTGGGGCATCGGAGGGTTCTTTTTAATGCTTGCAGTATTCTGCAGCGCTGGACAGGCACAAATCCTTTACACCAATTACACCTTTGACGCTTCAGCCCCGGGATGGGGTGTTTGGCCGAATGGGACCGGTCAATTTGTCAGTGCCCAATGGAATTCCAGCGATGTGAATAACAGCCTGACATCCGGTTCGTTGCTTATCACCAGCACATTCACAGGCGCCAGCCAGCAAAGCTATTGCTGGAGCGGGGCATTCAATGCTCCGATCGCCGGCGCATTGGTCACCAATCTTTCCTGTTACATCCGTTTTGATCCCAGTTCTCCAACCAATTCCACGACTGATTCGTATGGAACAATCGAGTTTTATGTGGTGACGAGCGCCAATGATTCCACGTCTATGCAACTTCCCAACAGCAGTACCTATTACCATCAGACAGCGGGGAATACGGGTTGGGTCTTTTATTCCGTGCCGGTGAGCACAAGCTCGGGCATCTATGGGATCCAGGTGGAACTCCAAACCTATAGCGACTCATTGACGGGAACATCTAAAATGTATCTTGATGACGTCGAGTTGACCGGGCAGGGTCTGCCGGGACCGGTCAACGGCACGTCAACGGTGGATTGGAACAATGTTCACCAGCGCATTGATGGTTTTGGCGCTTCATCCGCGTGGTTGAGCCTTTCGGCTGCGGAAGGGACATTGCTCTTCTCGACGAACAATAACATCACCTATAAAACCTCTACGGCTACGAACGTATGCAATGGTGTTGGTCTTTCCCTGCTGCGCAATCATATCGTATTTGCCAACACAACTTCCGCCAGTGCCACACCAACCACTGGCGAAGTAAGTCTCATGCAGCAGGCGCAGGGTTATGGGGCGCACGTATGGAGCACTCCGTGGACGCCGGCAGTCGGGTTTAAAAGCACCAACGATACCTATGATTCCCTGCCGATCACCAACACTGTCAACGGAGGCAGTTATCTGGGCAGCGGGGGCAATGTCACAAACGTGAATTATGCCAACCAACTCGCAAACTATGTGGCCAGCATGAAAAATAACGGCATCAATCTTTATGCCATTTCTGTCCAAAACGAGCCGGACGCCCAGGTGAATACTTATGAAGCATGCCAATGGAATGGATCGCAGATCCACGACTTTGTGACAAATCTCTCGCTGGCTCTTTCAGCCCATGGCGTGAGTTCCACGAAGATCATTATTCCCGAAAGCGAAAGCTGGTCCGGCGATACGGCTCTTTTTACGCCGACTTTGAACGACCCAAATACCGCATCGGCGGTGAGTATTGTCGCCGACCACGATTATGTGGCCAACAATGGGGTTGGTGACCAGTCAACGCCCGCGCAGTTATCCACGTCAGGAAAAGCACTGTGGGAAACCGAAGTAGCGTTGCTTTCGGGCAGCGACAGCAGCATTGCCAACGGCGTCTATTATGCCCAGCGGATTTACCAGTATATGACGCAGGCGCAGGCGAATGCTTATCATTATTGGTGGCTTGTCTCCGGGTCTTCCACTTCAGGCAACGAAGGACTGCTGGACAACAGCGGCAATATCACCAAACGTCTGTTTGCCTTCGGTCAATACAGCCGATTTGTGCGCCCGAATTTTAATCGCATTGATGCCACAAAATCTCAGACCCCTGCGCTGGTGAGCGCTTATAAGGATTCGGCCTCGCCCGCTTTCGCCATTGTGGTCGTCAATACCAATTCCTTGTCGGATGTCATCCAGACGTTCAACCTGACTAATTTCACGGCCACTTCCGTGACGCCGTGGGTCACATCTGCGACACTTAATCTGACGCCGCAATCATCGGTCACCGTCACCAACGGCTCATTCACATACGATGTGCCGGCCCAGAGCATTGTGACCTTTGTCGGACAGGGTGTCACCAATTCACCGCCGGTTTTCACCGTGGTTTCCAATTTATCTGTGAATCCAGGCGTGACCGTGCTGGTGACCAATGTCGCCACGGCTGCGGACGTGCCGCCCTATTCATTGACGTACGGCGCGGCGAGCGCATTGCCATCCGGCGCGACACTTGATCCGACCAGCGGAGTATTCAGTTGGCGGCCGTCGGTAAGCCAGGCGAACTCGACCAATCAAATCGAGGTCCAGGCGCTGGATAGCGATTCCGCAGGATTGAGCGCCACCAATTTGTTCAGCGTGATCGTCAATACTATCACTAATCCAGTGATGAACGCAGGAAGCGGCGGCGGCAACGCTTCATTCAATCAAGGACAATTCAGCATGTCGGTCAATGGGCCGCAGGGGCCGGACTATACGTTGTTGATGTCAACCGACCTGGTGAACTGGCAGTCGATCTTCACGACGAATTCTCCTGCAACACCATTTACATTCACTGACCTGAATGCTACCAATGCCAACCAATATTATGAGATTCAGATTGGACCGTGAAAAAAGCCGATACTTCCTTTTTATCTGTGTCGCAGTTTTCTTGGCCACCTTTTGCCGCGCGCAGGGTGCGGATTGGGTGGGAACGTGGGGTTGCTCGCCGCAATTGACGGAATATCGCAATATGCCGCCGCCGCCGGGGTTGGACAGCAATACGCTGCGGCAGGTGGTTCAGGTTTCCATCGGTGGCAATAAACTGCGCGTGCAGTTTTCGAACGTTTTTGGCACAAACGCGGTAACGTTGACCGCAGCGCACATCGCATTATCGGCGGGCGCAGCCGCAATCCAGACAAATAGCGACACGCCTTTGACGTTCCATGGCAATCCGTCCGTCACCATTCCGGCGGGCGAAGCTGTATGGTCCGATCCGTTTGATTTCAATCTGGCTCCCATGGCAGACATCGCGGTGACGATTCATTTGGAAAATGTAACCGAGCATGTCACGGGGCACCCGGGGTCTCGCTCCACGTCTTACATCCAGACTGGCGAGGCGGTATCAGCGGCGGATTTGCCGGGAGCGGCATCCACGGCCCATTGGTATTTTCTGACCGGCATCGACGTGCAGGCGAACAATCCCGGCGGCGCGATTGTCGCGCTAGGCGATTCCATCACGGATGGCCACGGGTCGGACACGGATAAGAACGACCGCTGGCCGGACAACCTGACACATCGTTTGCAGGCGGACAGCAGCATGGCGAATATCGCGGTATTGAATGAAGGCATCGGCGGGAATTGCGTGCTCCGCAATGGACTTGGGCCGACGGCGATTTCGCGTTTTGACCGGGATGTCCTTTCGCAAAGCGATGCGCGCTGGTTGATCATCTTTGAAGGCGTCAATGATATCGGGGGAAGCCACGATGCGTCGGTAGCAACGAACCTGATCGCCGCATTTCAAAAATTCATCGGCCAGGCCCATGCGCATCATCTGAAGGTTTATGGCGCCACGATAACGCCGTTCGGCGGTTCGTTCTATGACAGTCCTGCTCATGAAGCTGCGCGCGATACGGTCAATAATTGGATCCGCACCAGCGGCGCGTATGACGGAGTGATCGATTTTGATGCGGTGGTGCGTGATCCGCAAAAGCCGACGCATCTTCTGCCGGCGGACGACGACGGTGATCATCTGCATCCGGACGAGAACGGCTACCAGGTAATGGCGAACGCTATTGATCTGAAGCTGTTCAAGAATTGAATGAGATAGCGGAGAGTGCGTCTATCTGTTTGCCTCACCCCTCACCCTCAATCCCTCTCCCCGTTGAGGGGAGAGGGAGGAAGCCAGCGGGAATGCTTTTCATAAGTGATTTTAGATCCAATACGGATTCAGTCTAAAATGGTCTAGTCTCCGGCAACAACTTTTAAACCGGCCTGCAAAAAGCCGAGGGCGTAGGCCATCCCCGCATGCCAGGGGGCGGCACAATTCATCTGTGGCGCGTGGTCGGGAATGATGACGCCATTAAAGTTGTTCTTCTTCAATATCCGCAGCACCCGCAGCACATCCACCGCGCCATCATCGATGAAGGTCTCTTTGTAATGCGGGACTTTGTCCCGGACATTGCGCAAATGAACGTAGGCCAGCTTCTGCTGGCGGCTGTAAGTCTCCACGGCTTCATAAACATTGCCATCCACCATTTCCGCGATGGTGCCGACACAAAATTCGAGCGCATTGCGCGGACTGGGTTTCAGGTCGATCAACTTTTGGTAGAGTTGTGGTTGCCAGACCAATCTCGGCTGGGCGCGGACGGAGGGCAGGGGAGGATCATCGGGATGCGCGGCCAACGTGACACCGGCTTCCTCAGCAACGGGAACGAGTTCATCGAGAAAGTATTTCAAACGCGCCCAAAGTTGTTCGGAAGTCGCCGTCGGGACGGCGCCGGGCGGGGCATTTTTGTCATAGACCATGTTCCAGGCCATGCCGTTTGGGAGGGGTTTGTCGAGAGGTCCATCCATGCCCACCGCTTCGGCGTCGCCACGCGCAAATTTTCCTTTCACGCGTCCGGCAACACCGGCAATGGAAAAATTGTAACCGAAAATGGGGATGCCGGCGCGGCCAATGTCCCGGACCAATTTTTTCAGGTTTTCAATCTGTTGTTTCTTCTTTGGTCCATCGAGCAAAATATCGTGCCAATGTGCGGGATCAAAATTTTCAATGGCTTCGAGTTGCAGCCCCGCGCTGTTAATCTCTTTTTTGAGAGCGGCCAGTTCTTCATAAGTCCAGATCTTGTCCGGGTCACCAGCCAATCCCCAGCCGGTATCATCGCCCACAGGTTGGTCGCCAGGACGATTGCTATGAGAGGAGCGGAAATAATCCACGAGATGAATGACCAGGTGCGTGCAACCGCATTGCTTGGCGAATTGAAAGTGCTCGCGGTCGAGTTGATGGCGATATAGTCCGAGGCCGAGTTTCATTTAAATCGCCGCTATGTTAGAAGCAAACAGCGGCTGCGTAAAGGCGGCTCGGAGCCTGAAAAACTTTGCGATGACTATTGCCGCAACCGGAAGAACCGTAGCGAGTCCGGGAACGAATTGGTGTAGGGATTGGGCGCGCCGGGGACATCCTGGAACGTACCGCTGAGATTTGTTGACGATTGCAGAACAAAATTGGCCGGCCATTGCAGGACCAGCCCATTGGGACTCAAGGAGGGGCTGACGGTCGGTCCGTAAATATTCATATTGAATATGTCGTTCGTGGCAAGATAAGGCCGCGCATCGGCCGGCCAGACAGTAGCATCGCAGTTGGTAAAGGTCACATTGACGGCGTGGCGGACGTAAAAACCGTACGCGGGCAGGTTCGTCCAAATCGTATTCTCCGGATATTGGCCGGAATATTCCACTGGCTGCGTGACCGGGATAGAAGTGATACCTCCTTCAAAGCCGATGTTCACGTTGTCGAACACCAGATTGGAGAGCCGGTAATAAAGGCCGTTGGTGAAGCAGCCAGTGATGGGGCAGCCGCGAGTGTCGCTCATGTTGGAGCCCGTGATGTTGCGAAAAGTGACGCCATTGATACTGCCCGGCGACACATTATCGCGTGTGCCGAGCACAATGAAGATGGCATTCTGGCAACCCGAGAAGACGATGTTTTGATAAGTGACCCCGCTGATGGAACCACCGTCCACCGACTCCACGGCCATCGCGGAATGGGCAGTATTGTTTACTGAGCAATTTTCGAAAGTGATATTGGAGAAAGGGCCGGTGCTGGCCGTGCCGAACTTCAGGCCGTTCGATTGCGACCGTGTGATCGTGCAATTGGTCACTATCAGATCGTTGATGCCGCGCGAATTGCCGCTCTTGAGGCAGATGGAATCGTCGCCGGAATCGATCGTCATGCCCATGATGCGGACATGCCAGCAGTCCACCACGTCGCAGCCGTCGCGGTTGCCGTTCAGGCCGTCGTCATTGACGGTCACGTTGCTGATAGTGAGGTTATCCGATTGCATGTTGACGATGGTCCACATGGCGGCGTCCACGACATTGATGTTCTGGATGTTCACATGATTGCAAAGAGCGGTCCAGATGGCGATGGGTCGTGTGGACTCGACGCCGGACGTGAAATTGTTCCGACCGTTTCCATTAATGGTGCCGCCGCCATCGATAGTCACATTGGTGGAGCTTTGGGCATAGACCAGGGCCATGTCACAATTGCTTTGCTGGCTGTTATTGGCCGGCGGGTTAAGCGTGGGATAATCGCTCGCCGAACCGCTGCCCAGCAACGTGGCGGTGGGATCGATGTACAGCGTTATATTATTGGTCAGGATAATGGTGCCGGAAAGGAACGTGCCGTTGTGCAGCCAGATATACCCGTTTGCTGGACAGGCGTTGATGGCTGCCTGAATGGCCGCGGTATCCTTGGTGGTCCCATTGCCCGTGGCTCCGTATTTTTTGGCATCCACCCATAGTGAATTGGTCTGGACGGTATTGAAGCCGAAGGTGTTCGTGATTGTATTTCCATTGGCATCGCTGGCGAGGATAACGGCGCTGTAGATAACATTCGTGCCCATCGGGGTCGTATTGGTCACGAGCAATTGGCTCGTGGGACTGGTGGTGTTGAACGCCAGTGTTTGGGGAATGCCATTGAGGAATAATGTCACGTTCGTGGCATCAATTGTTGAAGCCTGCGAATCCACTTCAAACGAGACGTTGGTATTAGGATTAACAAAAAATGCGTGGTTGGTGGGCTGGACATTGATGATCAACGGCAGGGACGATGCAGTGGAGATGATTTGCATGCGGTTGAAATTCTGGTCGCCGTCCTGGCATTGGATGTCATAGCACGCCACGCTGTCGATGGTGCCGGAGCCGGCGAGCGAGCGTCCGTTAGTGACGTACAGCACCGCGTCGTTGGTCGCATTGCGGATGACGAAACGGTAGGTGTTGTTCGCCTCGAGGGTGAACTCACAGTTAAAACCGTTGGTGGTGAATGGAATTCCAGTGGCGAGCGTGCCGGAGCCGTCCAGGATCAGAAAACTGCTGCCACCGGCTTCGTAGGTAAAATCGAAGCGGCTGCCGGTGTCATAGTTCAAATAACTGTTGGTGGACATTCCATTGCGTAAAGCGAAACCACCGCGATTGGCGGAAGTACCGCCGGAAGCAATGCCCTTCGACTGCCATTGAATCTCGAAAACCTGGCTCGTGGTCAGCGAGGGAAATTGCCGGCAGGCGACGGCTTTGTTTGTGCCGCCCACGCCGTTCCCGTTGGCGAACATCCCCCAGGAACTGTTATTGGTGGTGGCAATAAAACTGCCGTTGGAGCCATAAAAGCCGGCGAAATTTCCCTGCGAATTGTTTCGCACGGTCTGCAACAAAATCCAGGGCGAGAGCCAGCCATAGCCGGTGTTCATGCCATTGGTCCAGGTTTGGGATGCAACCCCCAACGGATTGTTTGTCCAGGTGACGCCATTGCCCGCGTCGTCATACGCATAGATTTGCGCGGTGACGGGGCGCGCAAAAAATAAAATTGCCAACAGGATTGAAAACAGGAACAGCTTCATGAACAAATCATTATCGCATCATTTGGGCTGCGTTTCCAAGACAACCGTCATTTGACGGATGGGGTCGGCGGCGGACTTATCCAGCGGCGCATTGGTGTCGCCGTTGATTTTGACGGAGAAATAATGAGTTGCGGGATCGAATTGGACGTCGTCATCGGCCCCGGAAATCACGGAGACTTTTGGCGCGGTCGAGGCGAAGCCGTGGAGAGTGACCGATGATTCGTTCGCCGCCAGCGCAATGCCGACGGTCAATTTGCCGGCCTGGTCATCGAGGGAGGTGATGCGTTGCTTGCCGGTGCCGACAAATTTGTTTTTATCACCCAGGAAGGCGATGCCGCTTTTGCCAACGGGCGCTACGACATAAAACGCAGCGGAGTTGGCGGGAAGCGGGGCGGAGAACTTGTCTCCCTTGAGCAAGGTGCCGGTGCCGGAAAAATAATCATAAACGTAAGCCGGGCCGTTCAGGCCAAGATCGGTTCGGGAAAATTGGACTTCATCCGCCGGTGTTCTCGGCCGGTTGGCGGCGAAAATATATTCAGTCTTGATGCCATTATCATCGGTATACGTGCCGGCGGTGAGCGGCGAGGGCTGACCGGTTGCGTCGGCAAGATAGCTTTGGTCGAGGGGAACAATCGGCGCATCGGGTTTGACAATAACGCCGTCGGCACGGACTGCGCGGAAAAGGTTCGCCGTATCCTCTGTGCCCATGGCGTCTCCGGTGCCGACGGGTCCTGCGGAAAGGGTGGAAAGCAAAATATTATTTGTTTCGCGGCTCATATAGACATCTGCCCAGGGCCAGATGCCGAGCGAATCGGCCAGGCGCGAAGTATAAAGGAAATTATCCCATTTTGCCCGGTTAAAGCGGTCTCCACTGGTGCGAATGGTGGTGAGATTTTCGTAGTGACTGCCCTGGAGAAAATAGCAGGGCAGGGCCATGCAATATTGCATGGTGATCCCGTTTTGCCGGCAGGCGGCGGACATATCATCGAGGAACGCGGCGCCGGTATCGACGTTGCTGCTGAAGGCGGGCGAATAATTATATATATAATTGAGCCAATCCTGTTCGTACGTGGTGATGCCTGAACTTTTTAGATAATCGGCGATATCGCTCCACCATTTAGGGTCCACAGCCGCGATACCAGAGATTTGATAATGCTCGTGATAGGGGCTGGCCGGATCAATCCAGCGGTTGTGAGTGATCAACGGAATGCCGATGGATTTTTGGAAGCTCTCAAGGCCATCAGGAAAAACATAGGGATGGGCTTTATATTCGAGCAAGCCGCCGTAACGATTCCATTCGCCGAGGGGCAGCTTGCCTGACTTGCGGTCCGGCCCGGGCGTTCCGTCGGCTCCGGTCGTCGTTTTGTAATACCACCATGAATCCAATTGCAAATAACGGATGGGAATCTGTTCCTGCTTGTAACGGTCCACGAGTTCCTGGAGCGTGCCGGAATAACCCCGTTGCGGGTCATAATTATAGTAATAAAACGCGCCGTTATCGGTCCAATAGCCGAGATATTTCAAGACGGTGTCGGCATCGTAGCCGGGACGTTGAGCGTGTTCGAGGCTCAATAGCGCCTTTCCCCACGCATCCCAGGTCTGGTTGATGCCGTTTCCAAAAGCGACGAGGGTTTGCTGGGTGAAACCGGCGGGCAGGTCTTTGAGCTTTGGGTTAAAGCCACTGGCGATGTTGGTATGGCCGTCACCCAACATGCTGGCGACCATATAATGCGAGGCTGGTGAAATAATTAACGCGTTGGCATGGTCGTCGAACAGGAGCCAGGGTGTGGAGGTGTCCGTGGCGGCAAATTCCGGCGGGGCGAAATTGATATCGCCGTAACTGAAAACATGCAGTGACTTCGGCAGTTTGGTGAATGCCGGGAAGGCCGCGGGAGGCAGTTCGGAGGCCGCGTCGCACGTCTGGGAGAGCAGCGCCAGCCGTTTGTTTTCGTAAATACGGATGGAGCCGCTCATCGGCAGAGCACCGGTCTGCCAATCGAAAGAAATCTGCCGGTAATCGCCGAGGTCATCGCTGCCACGCCCGGGGAGGACATTTTTTAACGGCAGATCCAGGCTGCCGCTGAAAACCCATCGCGGATTTTGAGAGGCGATCTGGTAATCCCCGCTTTTGGAATCCATTTTTACGGTCAAGCCACTATCAGGGATGGATACCCGAATGGTGGAGGCTTCACCCATCCCCGTCGCCAATGCCAGTGGAACAGCAGCCAGAAGCAGACGGCCAAAATTGTTAAGAAATCTGTCTATCATTGCTTGAATTATTGTTATCGGAAGAAATTATTTTTAACCCAGAATATATATATTATTGTTTGTGATTTATTGCAAAGAGCTTGTCGCCTGCCGAAGCCAGATCAGATCCGAATAATAGGGCCCGGTCGCGGCCAGGTTGGTGTTTTTGACGCGGGTCACCCGCCCGGGAACGAGCGCGGGATCTGTCCACTTATGGGCGGTGGCGTGGCCATCGGCAAAAGAAAGGACGCCCATGCCATCATGGTTATTGGCCGGATAATCACTCCAGACATAGGTGCCGCCGGTATAATCGGCGGCGACGCCTTGCAGGTTTAAGCGGAACAATCCGTCATTGATGGAATCGGGATGTTCATCGATAAAAACCCAGGCGTTCACCGGCATCGGCGCAATGATGTCGGATTCCTTGGTAAAAATTCTCCAGTTTTGCCCGGCACCGTACTGGTTGACGACGGTAGCCTGGCCGCTCACAGTGGCCACCACCGCGCTGCCCATCTGGCTGTTCATGGAGTAGCTGCGCACACGCGGGCCTTTAATGGCATTGTAGATGTCTCCGGGACAGTGATAGATACCGGTTATTTTGGAGCAATAAGGCGCCAGAAGCGCTTTGGTCAGATAACTGGGATCGTAATTTTGCGGCCAACTGGCAGCCGGTGGAAAATCCCATTGCATGATGTCATCCACCCAGCCGACGACCCCCGCGGCCTGGGCGACGTTATTGGCATTGATGACGACCTTGTTATTATAATCGTCCGCGTAGAGAAGCCAGGCATCGATCAATTGTTTTTGATTGGAAAGGCAGGCGGTCTCCTGGGCCTTGATTTTTGCCTTGGCCAACGCGGGCAACAACATCGCTGCCAGGATGGCAATGATGGCGATGACGACCAGCAGCTCGATCAAGGTAAAAGCGCCGGGCACACGAGGACGGCAGCGCTTCTGCGGACGCGGATTCATTACATGAATTATGCGTCCGGAATGGGCAGCCGCCAGCCCCCAAAACTTGTGGTAATGATGCGGTTAGGAATTTTTTTGGCGGCTCAAAAATTTCAAAGCCGCCTGCGTGCGCGAACGGACATGCAATTTGCTGTAGATATGCTTGAGATGCCAGGTCACCGTCTCGATGCTCAGGGAGAGTTTTTCGGCGATCTCTTTATTCGAGCAACCCTGCGAGAGCAGTTCCAGCACTTCCTGTTCGCGCGGCGAAAGGTTTTGTTCAGGAGCCGGGGCTGGAGCCGGTTCGCGAAAGACGCCAAGCAGTTTGCGCGCGATCTCACTGGACATCGGAACGCCGCCGGCATGGACCTCGCGGATTGCCTGGAGGATTTTTTTGGGAGGGGTGCGCTTGAGAACGTATCCGCTGGCGCCGGCCCGCAGGGCGTTGAAAACTTTTTCATCGTCGTCATAGACGGTGATTATCACGACCTGGGTGGAGGGCAGTAGTTCTTTGATCTGGGCGGTGCATTCAATGCCGGAGCGGTCGGGGAGATTGATATCCATCAGGATCACTTGCGGGGCGGCTTTTGGCAAAAGGCGCATGGCTTCTTCGGCATTTTTGCAGGCAGCGACGCAGGAAAATTCCGGCGCCGATTTGACAAGCCATTCAAGGCCGTCGCGGATACCCGCATCATCTTCGACAATAGCAACAGTAATCATATCCAATGTTTATTTTCGTTGCGCACTCAGAGTCAAGCTTAAGCGAACGGACGTGCCATGAGGCGGCCGGCCAACAATCTCACATTCTCCGCCGATATGAGACATCCGATTGCGCAAATTGGTGAGGCCGTTGCCACCCGGGTGAACGACTTCCGGCAGGCCGCGCCCATCGTCTTCCACTTCGACCAGCAGACGCGCATCTTTGATTGAAATTTTGATAAAGGCTTCGGTGGCATGGGAATGTTTGGCCACGTTCGTCAACGCCTCTTTGAACGCGAGAAACAAGTTGTGCCGCTGTTCGGAATTCAACGGATAGTCATGATCGGCGATGTACATTTCGAGGCGGCAACGCATGGTGGGTTCGAGGAATCGCTGCGCATAGCGGCAGAGGTAACTGCCGAGAGAATTGACCGAATCGTTTCGCGGATTGACGGCCCATACAATCTCATCCAGGCCGGTGACCAGGTCGTGACAGCGCTGGACAATGCGGTCCAGGGCCTCCTGCTTGCGCGAAGCCGCCGCCTTCACATCCTGAAGCAAACCGCCAAGGAGGCCGATTTCGGTCAGTCCGGCGCCGAGGTCATCGTGCAAATCCTGGGCGATCCTGGCGCGCTCGCGTTCAACTTCACGCTGCCGTTCCAATTGTTGCACCCGTCGCCGCATCCGCGCGCGCATGCCGACGGCAGCGGCACATGACAGGACCATGACCGTTATTAAAACCATGCCGCCACGAAACCAGACAGTCTGATAAATGAATGGCGTGATCGATACCGCGAGCAATGCTTCGTCGCCGCTCCAGATGGAGTCGCTGTTGCAGGCCATCACGTGAAAAACATACTGGCCTGGCGGCACGTGCCGATAGACCGCTTTGCGTTCCGAACCCGCGTCGTTCCAGGAATTTTCCAAACCATCCAACCGGTATTTGAACCGGATGCGCGAAGGAGAACGAAAGCTCAGGCCGGTATAGTCGAACTCCAGGTCGCCGCGTCCCGGCGCAAGGGTGATCACCGGTGGTTCGGGGTTGTCCATCGGCGCGGTCGTAAGAATAGCGCCGTTGCTCACTGGAAAAAGTTCTTTGCCATCCGCCGACATGCGTTCCAGGGCAACTTCCGGCGGCGCGGTGTTGGGCCGGATATTGCCGGGATCGATCGAAGTGATGCTGTTGGCCATGGCGAAGAACAGAGTGCCATCGGGTCCGCGCCAGCAGTTAGGCTGGTAAATGATGGCGCTGCCGATGGTCAATAATCCATCGGTCAATCCATATATATTGACCGGCAATTGCAATAGTTCGTCGCGTTCTGCCAGGACAAAGGCATGGCCGGGGATGCGGGCAATCCCGGCGCGCGTGCCCAGCCACAAATTTCCCCATGTGTCCGCCATCACTTCTTCGATGCTATCGGAAGGCAGGCCATTCCGCATGGTGTAGCGAAAGAATTTTCCATCAACCCAATGCAAGAGGCCGCCTTGCTCTGTGCCTGCCCATAAGCTGCCATCGTTCGCCGGCCACAAAGCCCAAATGCGGCCCAAAGAATTCTTGTCCGGTGGCGTCAGCGGAACGAATTGCGACCCGTTCCAGTGTAAAAGAGTTCCATCAAGAGTGCCCGCCCAAATAGTGCCGTCCGCCGCTTCAGCGAGGGCGGTGGGGTGGCCGCCAACGTCTTCGGCGGGCGAAGTATATTCAAAAACAAGATTTCCATTGGAAACACAGATGATCGACCAGAGGGTGCCCACCCAAACGCGTCCGTCGCGCGCCGGCAACAGCAGGCGTGGATACCCCTGCAATTGTTTTTCCGTGGCAACAGTTTGGGCGAGGCCGCCCTGGTAATTCAACAAACCGACGCCCAGCGCGCCGATCCAAATCCGTCCGTTGGCGTCAGGCGCCACACAACTGTCCTGCGCATGCGCCAGTTCGGGCAATTCGAGGTTGGTGCAGACGCCGTTTTTATAACAGGCCACCGCGCCGCTGTGAGTGCCGATCCACACCGCGCCATGGGTGTCCTCACTCACGGTATTGATAAGACTATCGCTCAAACCTTCTTCACGACCGATATTTTCGAAGAGCCGCCGTCGTATCCGCACCAGGCCGCCGCGATCGTAACCCGTCCAAATATTGCCGTCCTGGTCTTCGTAGGCAAAACGGATTGTGTTGCTGGGCAATCCATCGCGTGTGGTCAATTGGGAAAAATCGCCGTTGGCGGCGACATGGATCAGGCCCAGATCACCGGCGCTGGTCCAAAATCCGCCGTCGCGGTCGCCGAGCAGGAAAGAGAGCGGTATGCGCGCGCTCATTTCACGGTTCCAGGTTTCAGATTCAGCGAGCCATTGGCGGTCAATGCAGCGCCGCATCCTGCCGTTGGCCTCTACCCAGAGATTGCTCGCCCCGGCAGGAATGATCCGTTGCACGTTGAGGGCTGGTTCGCCATTGGTGGGCGTCATGATCTCAAAATGATCCGTCTGCCACACGGCCAACTCCTCACCGGTGCCAATCCAAATGCGGCCTTGTAAATCGGCGGCCAGCGTATTGATGGTTTGGCCATCCATCCTAACTTTGCGGGAAGCAGTGCCATTCCAAATGCCGGCCTGATTGCTATCGCACAGGTACCAGATATTGCCCGCGGCATCGGCGCAGAACCGGGGTTGTGGCAGGACATCGGGAGGTGTTATTGTTTGCCAGGTCCAGTGCTCATTGATTTTTTGGCCCGCCATCAAATTAGTCCCGCCGTAAACAAAAATGACTTTGCCGGGCGCCGACCATAACAAATCATCCGGCCGATTGGTGCTGGCAAGAATGGAGTGAAATCCGTTTTTGTCCCATGCCGTCAACCCGCCGTCATACATGCTGATCCAGAGCGTGCCTTCGCGACCGACCATGAGCCGGGGCACACCCCACTTCAGGGAGAATTGCGGAGTGTTTGCGGAATTGTAACTGACGAACCGCGTGCCATCGAATCGCAACACGCTGCCGAAAAGAGTGCCGACCCAGAGATACCCTTCAGGCGTTTGAGCGATGTCTGTGACCGAGTCCTCAGCGAGACCGTCATCCGGACCCCAGACTTTGACAACGTAGTCGCGGCTGAAATTCGCCTGGTCCTCGACGGTGGCGAAAGCCGGCAGGATGCACACGAACAGCATCAGCAGCAGAACAGCGCGTTTGGCGGCGGGATGCACAACTATATTATGAAACGCGGGTAGGACAGTTGCCATGAAAAAATGGCAGGGTCTGCGATGCCCGTGGACTCCGCGCCGCCCCTGCCGAACAGGACATGACTGAAGCACATGACCACCGTTTTTGGGGGCTGGTTGGACCTGTCATTTTTGGTTACATTACCAACTGATCTACCCTCGAAATAATATGAAATTGTCCAAGTCGCTTTTCCGGATGGCCATTGTTTTGGCGACAGTACTATTGACCCGATGTGTCTCCGCGCAACAAATCGCTTACGACGATGCCGGCGAGTACTTGACGACTGCCAATTGGACCAACGGCGCGAACCAGGGTTTTGGATTCGAGCCGTGGGTCATCTTGACCAATGGGCCCGATTTTCACGGCAACTATATCACCACGGCGAACAATCCTGCGTTTGTCATTGCGTCGGTCACCAATGTTTTGAGCACGAACTATACTTGCGTGTGGGGCATTTTTGCCAACGGTCCTACAGCCGCCAACACGACGACTGCCTTTCGCGGTTTTACGAATTCGTTAAGCACGAACACCTTCAAGCTGCAATGGGGGTCGCGCGGGGCGGGCAGCTCAAGCACGACTAATAACGGTACGGTGCATGGATGGTGCGGGTTTTCATTGCGCAACGGCAACGCCACCAACTCTGCTTCGGATTTCCAGACCGGCACGATGATGTACCTCTATTTTTTGGATGGCAATTCGCCCTCCACGCTTTATGTCTGGGACGGCAATTCAGTATGGTCCGTGCCGGGGACTTCATTCAGTAATTTGGGGCGCAATAATATTACCAACGCCATCGAAGCGGAAATCACACCCGCCTCTGATGGTGTTTCCTATCATCTGGTATTGAAAGATTGTGTCGAGAACGAAGTCTTGTTTGAAACGAACAGTATTTTTATCAGTCCTGGCCAGACTATCGATAGCGCGGCATTGTTCTGTTACGAGACCACCGGCGACCAGGTGTACAACCACATGCAAATCATGACTTCGACCAACATACCGCCGACGATCTCCAATCTTCAACCTCCGGATGGTTCAATCTATCTTTTAACCGGCAGTGTCAGTCCATCGTTCGAAGTCGATTCCTTTAATTCAACTGTCTCCAGTAGCACGGTGGCGGTGTATTTGAATGGCGTTCAACAGGGCGGTTTGCATTTCAATACCGTCTCGCCAACGACTGCGCTTCAGGTGAATTATTCACCGACGATTTTGCCGGACACCTATTACACCAATGTCATTGTCGCGACTGATGCCTACGGAAACACCGTGAGCAATGTGTACACGTTCGACACATTCCTCTCCTCGGACATCTATCTTGACGCTTACGATTACAATTACAACAGCGGCCAATTCCTCAACACCAACACTCCCATCAATGCGTATGCCGGATTGCTTGGCTCCAATTCCATTGATTATCAAATCGCTGACCTGGCAGGAACCAATAACACAGCGGGGTATCGGCCGGGAGATTTGGTTGAAACTCTTGCGCTACCGACGGATGCGACGGGCGATCCGATTGACCACGCAGGTTTGCGAGCGAACGGCCATACGGCTTACAATGTCGGATTTACGGATTTAGGCAATTGGGAGGATTATACCCGCGTTTTCCCGGCGGCCAATTACAGCATTTATGCGCGGGCGGCGAGCACGTCCGGCGGGCAATTTGAGGTGGAACGGCTGGCAAATCCCACAGCCGCAACGACTAACCAGCCGCTCATTGCGCTGGGACGGGTGAACGTCCAGAACACGGGCGGAAGCCTTGTCTATAGCGGCCAATTGTCGCCGGTGACGGATTTTTACGGCAATACCGTGGTCATGCCGCTATCGGGGACGAACACGTTGCGCGAGACTTCACTGGCGAGCCGCGTTTATAACCTGGAGTATTTTGCGATCGTGGCCATTCCCGGCTCAACGACGCTGCGACCCTACATCGCCACAGGCTCGCCCGCACCCAACGCCACCGGCGTGGGATTGAACTCGAGCATTACCCTGGCTGTGGCAAACCGGCAGACTTCCATCGTCACCAATTCGATCCAATTGTTCCTGAACACCACCAACGTGACGAGCCGCCTGTTGTTGACCAGCAATGCGGCAGGCGCAACGATCACGTGGACGCCGACGAACAATCTGCCTTCGAATTATACCAATTCGGTGACATTGATCTTTACCGACAGCACCGGCACGAACGTGACCAATTCATGGAGTTTTGTCACCGGCACGAGCGGGGGCGTGGTCGGCAGCGGCCTTTGGTCCGGCGTCGGCGGTGCGAACGATATGTTTTGGGCCGATGCCGTCAACTGGACCGGCCAGACGCCCGGACCGGGATTCAGCGCATCGTTCGCCAGCGTGGGTGCAACGACGGCTCCCACCACCAATAATATCGTGGCGCAAAACGTGACTATTTTGCAGTTGAACTACGAGACGAACAACAGTGGCTATCACACGACGTGGATCCAGGATGGTGTGACACTCACGGTTTCCAATAATACGACAGCGACCGGCATCCAGGCGCTGATGGTGGGCGGCGCGGGCAACGGCGTGGACAACGCCTTCAGCAAGCCCGTCACGAACATCATCACGGGCCAGAACGGAACACTTCTGATCGAAGGTAACCAATTAGGCAGCGGACAGATCAATTCGCTCAACTTCCAGGTGCGGCAGGACGCGGTGAATTGCCCGGCCCGGCTAGTGACGCTGGATATGTCCGGTCTTGGCACTTTGAACGCAGTAGTTGGCAAGTTTTATGTGGCCCAGGGCGGTTCAGGAGCCAACCAGACCAACGTCAGCGGTTGCGCGTTCCTGGCGCGGACCAATATCATCTATTGTATCCGTCCGGGGAATGCGGGCATATTTGAAGTGGGCGATAGCAGCGGCGGCGCGTTTACCCTGCCGGGCAGCGCGCTGTATTTCGGCATCACCAATTCCCTCTACACCGACAATCTCCGTTTCGGCAAACAGAAGGCGACGAACAATTTGATCTGTTTCAATCCGTCGTTCACGAATATCACGACCCCCGCGATCCTGATCCGCGATACCAACGGTCCTTCCAGTTATGTCACCTTCTGGTCTATTGGCGACGCGGATACCGAGGCGACAGTGCCGGATTATGCGCAGGCGAACGTGGATTTCAGCGGCGGCAAAGTGGATGCCTTGATCAATGGCATGGTCCTGGGCCGTGGTGAAACGTCTGTGAGCGACTCAGGGCTTCAACAGGGGACATTGACGTTCAGCGGCGGCACCATGGTGATCAATAACCTGACGAACGGCGTTCAACGGGCCGCGAACACAGCCACAAACATCGGCACGATGAACGTCAACGGCACTGCGACACTCATCAGCACCAACATTGTCCTGGCTCAAATAGCCGCGGGCGGAAACGCATCAGATGTGTTTGGAATCCTGAACATCAATAACAGTGGTATCGTGCAGGGCAGCATCACTGCCGGCGGGGGCAATAGCGCGGTGAATCTTAACGGAGGCACGCTGATCGTATCGAACTTTGTGGGCACATCGGCGGCGCGACTGGCGTCTTTGACCGTGACCAATGCGACGCTGGAATTGGCTGTGAACGGAAGCGCGCCTGCGGCAAATGTTAATGTAGCCGCCATTTCAGCCAGCGGCGCGACCATCGCGATCAGCTCCGTGGCTAATGTCACTGGGCCAACGACGGTTCATTTCATCAATTATACCGGTAGCGATCCGTATGCCGGCCTTTCGCTCACGCTGCCGTTGGGCTACTCGGGCAGCCTGGTGGACAACGTCGGCAGCATTGATTTGAGCATCAACACCGCGCCAATCGTATCGCCGACCATCAGCAGGTTGAGTTTCAGCGGCGGACAGATCGTGGTGAGCGGCACGAACAACGCCGGATCCAGCGGCACGTATCATCTGCTCAGTTCAACGAATGTCACGCTGCCGTTGGCCAATTGGACGGTCGTGTTGAGCGGCAGTTTCAACTCCAACGGGAGCTTCTCGTTGACCAATAGCGCCCCGGCCAACAGCCAGTCATTCTATATCCTGAAGATTCCATAAGCGGCAACGGATCCGCTACGGACGGGCATCGGTGAACAGAGATTACAGGATTCATCGGTGTTTGGATTTTCCGGGTTTGCCAAAATCTTCGTCCACAGGCAAAATCTCCTGATGATTTTTCCAAAAGGGAAATTTTTGTTCCCGGCTTTATTTCTCGCCGCGCTTACCGGTTGCAGGACTTACGGTAGTGGCGACAATTCCGGCGGCATCTCCAACAGCCAGATCCGCGAGGTCGTCCTTCGCGTTGCGAACCACCAGATCCATCCGTTGAGCGATGGCGATTACCCCACAAATCTGGCCGATGCTGAGTCAGCCAAAGCTCCTGAAGGCATCACCTGGAATTATCAATGGGGCGTCGCGCTCCTGGGCATGGAACGTGTGGACAAAACCGTTGGCGACGCGAACGCCGATCAATTTGTCGTGCAATACAATTCGATCTGCGGACGCTATTACCATTGGCTGGCCGGACTGGAGAAACAATACGGGGCCGACGCCGCTAATTTCGCTGACCATACAGCGCTCGGCCAGTTCATGACTCTCGGCAAACTGGATTATTGCGGCGCGATGGGCAGCCAGATGATTGAAAGCATGTCGCGCCACCCGGATCAAGCCTCGCCCGGGGAAAAGGAAGTCATTGCGCGCGTTGCGGATTGGGTCCTTCATGGGCAGGGCCGCCTGCCCGATGGCACATTGTGGCGTCCGGAAGCCATGGGCGGCACCGTTTGGCCGGATGATATATATATGGGTGGCTTCTTCCAGGTCCAGTATGGCAATTACACCCATGACCAAAAATTGATCGATGATACTGCGGTACAGATCATCCACCAGGCGGCGCTTGAGCAGGACAGCGATGGCCTCTGGTATCACGGATATTTTGTGTCCCGGAAACAACACGCGCCGTTCAAATGGGGTCGTGGAAACGGTTGGGTCGTGATGACCACGGTGGACACACTCTCCGCCATGCCCAAGGGTGACCCGCTCCGTGCGCCGTTGATGGACATTTTAAAGAAACAGATCAGCGGCCTGGAAAAAGTCCAGGCGCCTGACGGCATGTGGCATCAGGTTCTGGATCATCCGGAACTGTGGGAGGAAACCAGTTGCACGGCCATGTTCGCTTACGGCATCGCCAAAGCGGTCAATCAAGGTTGGATCCCGCAAGAGAACATGCTTGTGGCGCGCCGCGCTTTTGCGGCCGTGGCTAAAAACGTGGACGCGAACGGCGGCGTCAACGGCACCTGCGAAGGCACCAGTATCGGCACCACCCTCGATTTTTACATCAATCGCCGTCGTCCCGATGACGATACCCATGGCCGCGGCCCGGTGATGTTGGCCGGCGTTGAGCTTTTGTCCGCTAAAAACTGACCGGCCACTGCCGGTCAAGCTCCCATCCTCTCTCTGCATCCCCCCAACTTTTGGGGGGTGGGCAGATTCCATCGAATCTGCGTAAAATAGGTGCAAATCCCGACAACTGAAATAGTTGAAGTCAAACATTTGTAACGCTATGAAAATTAGAAAAGAATCCTCATCCTGTCTGGTCGGACTTGGAATATTGGCCTTGGCCGTTTGCGCGGCATCAGGACAAACGATCAACCAATCGGGTGGACCTGGAACCACTTACACCGATGTGCTTGGCGATGGCCAGGGAAGCGCCAACCTTCTGCGCGACGTCTCTTTTCTGACCGTCAACAATACCGGGACCAGTTTCATATTCACCTTGGGCATTAACCCGGGTGGTAATCTGGCAACGGGCGGCGCCTTTAATTATATCATTGGCATTACCACCGGCAGTCCCACCGCTGGAGGTGACACATCCGCCAGTTCCACCCATGGCAACGCTTATGGCCGTGACATCTCTTTTGATACCTCTTTCGGCGGCATGACGGATTTTATCGGCATCTTCGGGGCAGGCGGTGCCGGATCTGGCGTCAGTCCCTATACCAGCTATGGGTTTAACGATTACGTTTATGGAACACCTGGTTCCACTTCCCCTGCGGGCGTCTGGACGAAAATCAATACCGTTTCCAGTGGTGAGCCGTTGTCCGACCAACCCTCGACCGCCATCCCAAATGAGATCACCATCACTGTCCCATTTGTTGATTTCTCGGACAATCTGTCTCTTACACTAGGAACAGTCATTGATTTCGATCTTCTTAGTACAGGCACCAGCGGCACTCAAACCGCTTACGACTCGCTGGCGAATCAATCCCCCGTTCAAAGCGGCACCTTCAGTAGTACCTTCCAGGACAATGAAACCATCCTGGACCAATATACCGTTCCCGAACCGGGAACACTCGTTCTCGTCGGTTTGGGTGCTACCGCTTTGATTGGCCTGTGTCGGCGTAAATAAATAAGTGTTTATCCTCAAACCGCCGCAACTCCTGCGGCGGTTTTTTTGTTTTCAACTTTGAGCAGGATGTGTGCGCAATTATTGCATGCCTCATGGACAAAACTTTGCGCAGCAAAATTCATTTCATTTTGTATCCTTCGCGTACAAGGCTGCGTCCAATCCTGTGACAGAAAAAATGAAATCGATTGTGATAACATATCCGGACTTCCGGGAGCTGCCCAAAGGGGTCAGGCAACTGTTGGTGTTGTCGGAAACACTCTTCTTCGAAGAGGTGGTCCCGACGGCGGGAATGGCGATGGTCTCGAAACCAGTTGCGTCAAATGTTTGCGGTCTGCCGTTGTATCAAGCGGCGGCGCTGAGGACGGCTTCGATGCGGTAACCGTCAGGGTGGGCAAAGTCATTCTGTTGTCTCACCCCTCATCCTTGATCCTTCTCCCCGTTGAGGGGAGAAGGAAACAGCTTCGGACGGCGCGCAAGGAGGCATCGCACAAGGCCGTTTGCGCCAATGATTGGCCAGGACCGAGCCGGAGACATTCATCCAGGGGCTAAAGATGGCGGCGGCCAGGCCCATCGTGCCGAGTTTGCCGGCAGCGCCGGCGATGCCCGAAGCCATGCCGCCGTTTTGGATGCCGACCTCAAACGCGATGGAACGCGCGGAATTTTTGTCCAAACCGGTCGCGCGCGCGATCCAATAGCCGAGGGTATAACCCGCTGTGTTGTGTATCGCAGCCACCAGGAACAAGAGCGCGCCGACACTCAACAGGTTATCGCGCCCGGCCGCGGTGGTGACGGCGGTGAAATAAACGATGCCCGCCATGGAGAGCAGGGGAATGCGGGCGTCCAATCCTTTGAACACACGCGTGAACTGGTGATAACCGAATCCGAACAAAATCGCGCCCAACACAAATCCCGAGAGGTTCGCTGCTGTGGCCCCTGACTGGCTGGCGCCGGATGAAATCCGGTCCCATCCCCCAAGCGCCAAAAAGCCAATCCAGATGGCACCGATGAGTGCTACTACCAAAACGACTTTTCGCCCACGGGGAGAAGCGTGTTTTAAATAGTCATGCAACAAGGCTGCGCCGATGGGGACGAGCGTGATTTTGGTGATCTCCAGCATCATATCCCCAAGTTTCACTTCCACGAGCGTGCCGGCCAAGAGTTTCATCCACAAGGGTGTGAGGACCACGGCGAGCACAGTGGTAACGGCGGTGATGGTGACTGAGAGGGCGATGTTGGCTTTGGCGAGATAGGCCATGACGTTTGAGGCCAGGCCGCTGGAGCACGAGCCAATAAGGATGACCCCAGCGGCGATCTCCGGCTCAAAGTGGAAAATTTGTATCAGCACCCATCCGATAAGCGGCATGACGGTGAACCGGCAGACGACACCCACGAATACGCCGCGCGGCGACCGGATGACGCCGGCGAAATCACTCAGGCTCATCTGTGTGCCCATCCCGAACATCACGAGCTGGACAACGGCCAGGATGAGCCATTTGCTCCGCAGGTCGAAATTGCCGAGGTGGAGAAACTTCTCCGGATAGACCATGGCTGCGGCCACGGCCACGATGATCCAGGCGGTGAACTGGTAACCGCGAAAATTTTTGGTGAAGCGCAAGCCGACCGCGAGCGCGATGGTGGCAAGGACCAGGATGGGTTGCCAAAGGCTCATTTCAAGACTGTGGCAAGATAATCGATGGCGATCGCCGGGCTGGCGAGGATAGGCACACGCTTATCTTCCGGCTTGAGTGCGTCAACGACCCGCGCCATTGAGGCCTGCGCGAGCACGATCACATCGGCCTGCTGCGCGAGTTCTTTCAGGGCGGCGGCGACTCTGGCGTCATGCCCGGCGGCATCACCGCTCATCAGGGCTTCAAACGCGCCCTCGCAAAGTTTCGATGTAAGTTCGATCTGCTTTCCGGCGGCGGCGGCGCGACGGCGTACCAGGTCAGCTGTCGGTTCGAGAGTTGTTGAAAGGGTGGCGACGACGCCGATTCTTTTGCCGGTGGCAACAGCTTTGTCAGCCATCGGTTGGTCCACGCGCAATACGGGAACGCCTGCCAATTTTGCGCCTGCCTCCACGGCTGGACCGATGGAAGAGCAGGTGACCAGGATATAATCAGCGCCTGCGAGTTCCGCGGATTCGAGGTAACCGGCGACGCGGCGTGAAATTGTCGCCGTCAATGAGCCGGCCTCGCGGATGCCTTTTACCAGCGAATCGTCCGCGATGTTGAACGTCTCCACGCCGGGCAGTTTATCTTTGCAAAGCTGGGCGAATACCGGCACGAGCGTGGCGGAGGTGTGGACCAATCCGAGTTTCTTCTTTTTCATAGATTTGATGAAGGTCGTTTATGAACACCGTTTAGCACGGTGCTGAAATAATTTATCGCACCGACCTGTCCGCCTTTGAAGACTGCTTCCAGCCCGTCGGCAGGTGAACCCGGCGCATGGATACGGCACAAGGGCGCGCCCGGAGTGAGTGGAGCGATCATTTCCAACGCCTCAATGCCGAGGGCGCGCGCCGCGAAACTGGAGGTATCGCCGCCGGCGATGCAAAGGCGGCGGACTTTTGTCTGGGCGAGAGCCTCGCGCAAAACCCGGCCCAGGGCTGTGCCAAGTGTTTTAGCAGAGCGGTCTTTTAATTTGGCGCGGATGAGCTTATCCGGGCCATTCTTTGTCGTGTGAACGATCACGCTGCGTCCGGACCCTAGAAGTTTTATTGCAGCAAGTGTGGCACGATGGACCTCCGCTTCGAGATTTTTCACGGCGAGTCGTTTCGCATCGAGCGGGACTTCGGCAAAACCATTTTTCAATGCCCATTTGATCTGGTTTTCAGTCACCGGCGAGCAACTGCCCGAGCCAATGAGGATTTGTTTAGCAGGAGAGGCGAGCTTATTTGCAATCGGCTTCGATCTCCATTCAGTGGCTAACGCCGCTTCGATACCTGAGGAGCCGATAGAAAACAAGGGGCGTTTGGGAGAGGCAAAGTTTTCGAGAATAGCCCCGACACGAGCCAAATGTTCCATATCCAATGTATCGAACAAAACCGCGCCGGGTTTCTCTGAAAGAATTGTCCGCAAGGCGAGCCGCATTTCCTGTTCCGGCAGGGAAAGCTTTAAAATGTCGAAGAGCGCGATTTTTATTTTCGTTTGTTTTGCGAGATGCAGCCGAAGGTCTGCCTCGGTCATGGGTGTGACCGGATGGCGGCTGATGGATGGATGGTGATCGAGGCGATGGATCGCGCCGGCGCTGCCGATGCCAAAACGCGCGAAGTGATTTCCAAAAACAGTGAAACGCCCGAGGGCAGGGGCGGCTGCCAGTAACGGCACGAATGGCGCGGGAAAGATTTTTTTGGCCAGTTCGATGACCCGGCCAATGTTGCCGATTTGCGGCGAAGAATCGAAGGTGGAGCAGACTTTGTAATGAACGTGCGGCGCGCCGAGTTTTTTTAATTTCAGCAGGGCAGGGCGCAATTCGGTTTCCATCTTGCGCGGAGGCATTGAGCGTGTCATGCCGGCCACGCCAACCGCCTGTAAACCTTTGAAACGCGCGAGTTGCTCTTTGGATGGCGGCTCGATGAACAACGCCGCGCGGATGCCGGCGAGTGTGAGCTGCTCGAGCGCGTCGGTAGAGCCGGTGAAATCGTCACCGTAGAATGTCAGACGAAGCCTGCTCATTTGGATTTGCCGAACTTTTCCACGGAGATCTTTAGTTCAGGATATTTGGCCGCTGCCTGTTCCTGCGTCAGTCCTTCGACCGCGGCTGCCCACCATTTTTGCAGGGAGCGGACCCCGGCGGCCGCGCCATGGGGATGAGCCATGATGCCGCCGCCCGCCATGTAAAGAAGGTCAACGGTGTGTGTGCGGCGATAGGTTTCACAAGCCTGGCCACCCCACTGCCCGGAGGAAACCACAGGCAATACGGACATGCCGCCCAGCAGGGGTTTCAAACAGGCATCAATGGAGCGGACAACGGAATCGTCGCTCTCCCAGAATTTATTGGCGATGCCGTTGACGTGGATCTGGTCCACACCGGCCAGCCGCCAGATTTTTTGGTATGCGGGAAATTCGATCCCAAGCAGCGGGTGACGGTTCAATGCTCCCCAGCCATTGCGATGGCCGTGGATGGCGAGCGCGCCGATGTCGCAAATTTTTTTTGCAGCAGCCAGGCCAACACTATTGAGAGAAAGCATTGCGCAGGTGCCTCCCGAGGCGACGATCTTCTCATAATGCCGCTGCATGGCATCGAGTTCGTCGCTGATATTGAACGCGTACATCACTTTTTTGCCGGTGCGTTCGGCGTGGGCGTTGATGACGCGCATGACGGCGTCCACGCGCGCATCGAACGGCGAATGCGGCGGGTCAGCCATCAGTTCGTCGTCCTTGATGAAATCAATTCCGGCCTCGGCGAGAGTTTTTACCAGGTCGGCGGTCTGTTGCGGGGTGAGGCCGATGCTGGGCTTGATGATGGTGCCAATGAGCGGGCGGTTTTGCGCGCCAGTGAGTTGGCGACAGCCGGGGACGCCGAATTTCGGGCCGCGAAAATGTTTGGCGAAGGACGGCGGCAACTCCAGGTCCATCAATTTCAAACCGGAAAACTGCGACAGTTCATAGAGGTTTCCCTGGATGGTGGAGACGAGCGTGGGCAGGTTGAAGCCCATGTTTTCCAGCGACCAGGACACGATGATTTCAGCGCGCTGGAATTTGCCGCTGGCGCTGCGGGAGCCGGGCAGGGACGGCGCATCGACGGTTTCGAGCGGTGTGATCTTTTCGACACGGGCGGCGAAGCGTTGTTTTAGTTCCGCGGTTTCACCCGGCACGGCGACGAACGTGCCCGACGATTGCTCGCCGGCGAGCACGGCGGCGGCTTTATCCACAGCGAGCGGAGTTTCAACGAAGTAGGTTGCGGTGATACGTTCCATCTCAGGATGCTGGCAACGCAAAATGTTGCCCGAACAGGTGCGGGCAAGTCATCAAAAAACCGCCGAAAGAATGAAGAATAATGCCAGAGCGTTCTACAACCTATTTGGCCGTAAATGCCATATACGAATGCGGCAGCACGGTGAATGAAAAATAGGTGCGGCCCGCCTGGGCGCGAAGGCCATTGCTGAATCCGCGAAACCCGCCAAATCCGCCGAAGCCTCCCCCCGATCCTGAATCAGAGGGTGTGGCAGGGGCGATCTCATTGCCCGAAATCAAATCATGGAGTCCGGTCGCAGTGCCGGCAACAGAGACCATCACGTTCGTTGCCGTAGGCAAATAGTTTTGCACGATGAACGAATTGTTGTCGTAGCGGAAGAGAGCGACCTGAGCGGGGGAGTTGTCCAGGCGCACTGGTTCGTTCGCGCCCAATGTGCTGCGGATGATAGAAAGCACGGTCGGTGGAAAAGCATAGAGATCGGCAGGATCATTCGGGGTGGTCAATACATACAGTTTGCCTTTGGAATAATTGCAGGAAAGCAGGATGGGATAGGTTGTACCGCCGGGTGAAACGCCGAGGATGTCGCCCCAGGCATCGTGCGTGAGGATGTTGAAGTATTTGATTTCAGGAATGAAAATATCGCGCGGCGCTTTGAGCGGATCGTTCAAAATACTTTGGTCAGGCTGCGCGGCTCCAGGGGGAGTGCGTCGGGCGCGAAACGGCGAACCCGGGCCGCTGGCAAAAGTAAAACGCTCGATGGGTATGCTGTTTCCGGTCGCTTCAATCTCACAAATATCTTCGATGCCTTTGCCCTGCATGGCGCGCACAAAGCCAGAGGTGATGCAGACTGATTTCCCGGCTTCGAGTTGGGCTTTGATCTTTTCGATGATATGCGGGTCGGATTTTGCCTGCTCCGTCAGCAGGATCATGTCCGCATCCGTTGGAAATTTTGGATAGATATCCATGGGCAAACCGATCATGCCCAGGTAATCGTGCAGGAATTCGTCGCCGGTGGCGTGATAGGGCGTATAACATTTGATGCCGGTTGGATGGCCGACGTTGGCCAGCACTTTGTCCGCTGCGGCCAATGTGTAGCCGGCCACGTCAGCGAACGTGGGGCTGGCATCGTCTGAGCCAAGCATTTTCAAAAAGTCGGCGGTGTTCAGGGTCGTTGGTTGATCCGCCCACGCGCGATTTGTGAGGGCCGTCATTTGGATGGGGAACAACATGCCTGCGTAGTTGAAGCAGCACATCTCGGGGCAACGCGAGAAAACAGTGTCCAGAAGTTGTTCGGAATAGCGGTCAATGGGAAAAGCGCCGCCCTGGTCCACCCAACCGCCTTTGTTCACGCCCGGGTGCAGATTGTCCATGAACCGCATGATGTCGTAGCTGAGGTAGGGTTGCAGATGTTGCTCTTGCCCGACCCAAAGGCGCGATTCGGTGCCGGAGAACATGCCGTCGGCGATGAGCGGCACTTTTTCCGTGTCATTGCCCATGCCGGCGTATTGGTCGTACCAGTTGGCCATCTTGATGATGACTTTGCATTTGGGATTCACCTTTTTGACGGTGCCAACGATGAGGTCGCGAGTGACTTCGCGCATGGTATCGAGGCGATATTGGGTCCAGGAGCGGCTGCCTTTGGCTTTGGTGTCGTAATCGGTCTTGCGGTCGAAGAAGAAATAATCGTCGAGAAGGATCTCGTTGAAATGGCGGGCGGCCATAGCGACGGCCTTTTTGGCAAACTCGCGATTTTCCGGGTCGGCATAATCAAAACCCTGGTAGCCGTTGGCTTCACTGACGCTGAAGGCCAGGCCGCCGCAGACTTCCACGCCTTGGGATTGGTAGAACTTGATAAGTTTTTCCAGACCCGCTTCATCCACGAGAGTGTGATTGCGCATCACCTCGATATAGATTTTATCGACCTTGAGATGGCGCGTGAGGTTGGACCATGACTCGGCCGGGTCCATATCGCCGGTGATGAGACGCTGCACAGTCCCTTGCGTGGCATAAGTGGAGACGATGAAACTTTGGTAATGGCCCTGGGCAAGAGCAGGGATGGCTGCGATGGCGGAGACAAAAATGATGACCAACGCGATGAGATATTTTTTCATGATGCTGTGAAGAAAAAATATACCCGAGCCAAACCCCCAATCGCATTGAATTAATACTGGATAATTCTACGGTTTAAATGGGGCCGAACAGCCGCCCGGCTAAGGAACCTGAATGAGATAAAAGCTTTGTGGCGCGCCCGGTGGAATGGCGTTGGTGCCCGCAAAATTGCCGTTGTTATCGAAATAATTCGTCAGGAGCGGCGTCCATTGCGAGACCGGCAATGTGAGGTTCGATGAAGTCAGGATATAATATGGCCGGCCCGCGCTTCCGTTGCCGCCGCTGATGACGAAATTACCGTTCACGAATTGGATATTGCTGATCTGCGGCTGGCTGGGTGCGACCACCACGGCGTTGACCGGTGAAGAGTTGGTGCTGCCGTTGGGATTGACGGAGGCGACAATATAATAATTCGTGCCGAACGGAGCGGCGGCATCCAGATAAGCGCCGTTCGTGATGGCGCCGCCGACGACCGGAGCGAAGACATTCGTGGCAATGATGGTATAGGTTCCATTCAAACTGGTCGCACGCTCGACGGTATAGCTGGTTGCGCCGGAAGCGGTGGCCCAATCCAGGGAGACCTGCGAGTTGGTGACCGCGGCGGACACGCCTGCGGGCGCGGGTGGGAGGTAGCTTGAAAGTTCCAGTCGCACATAATCGTACATGGCACTTTTCTCGGTCGAACCGGTTGCGGTCATCGTGAAATCCATTTCATTTTGCCCGGCATGAAGGTCGCTGATGGGAACAGACAGGCGGTCGTCAGAGAACACGCCGTGGATGCCCAGGCGGATCATGGTGTCATCCGAACCGCTGGGCGGGGTGATGCCCGAAGTGACGGTATTGCCGTTGAGGAGCACTTTGACGGGACCCTGGAAATCTGCGGCAAAACCCAGGTAAAGCAAAGCGGTTGCGCCGTTGGCCGGAGCCTGGGGCAGGTTGAAGAAAACTTTCCAGGTCTCCGCGCTGGCGGCGTTGGTGCCGAGAGCGGTGTGCGCAAAATTCCAATCGTTCGACCACTGGCTTTGGCCGACGTTATAGGTGAGGCCGCTCGGGAAATCGTTGGCGAAATCGAAACTCTTCATCCAGTTCGGGCTGGGCTGCGTGGGACTGGAACCAATATCGCCGTACCACCAACCGTTCGTTTCGTAACCGGTGCCGTGCAGGAATTCATGCGCGGAGCGATCCGGCACGCCAATCTCCCAAACGGTGGGACCGGTGCGCGGCGGCGTCCAGGTGATGGTGCCCAGATTAGTAGTGACGCCCCCGACAACAGTGACGTTGAACGGCGACGAAGGAATGCTCAACGTAGTCAGCGAGGTTCCGGTCAGCGACTGCGATTGGAAGGTTCCGATCGCGCCCGGGCCGAAGGCAAAGAGAGTGTAATTTGTGCCAGCGATGATGTTGGGGATAGTGAAATTTCCGTTGGCATCGGTCTTGATCCAGAACTGGAGATTCTTCTCCCAGTATTGGAAGTCGGCGCTGTTTTCGCTCGAGGGCGGGGCCTGCGCCACGCCGACCCATAAACCCGCGGGCAATGCATCGGGATTATCAATGTCATTGATCTTGATGGCGCCGGTCACTGTGCCGCGACCCGCTTTCGGAATGTAAGCGACATTGGTCCACCATGCGTAAGGCCAGAGAGATTGTTCGTATTGGCCGCGCGCCTGGGCATCGGCGAAGAGCGCGGCGGGCGCGTTAGTGGTGCCGGCGGCGACGCTATTGGCGTAGATGAGCCAGGGGCCGAAGGTTTTGGAAAAAGTTTCGCCGGCTTTGATGTCGGTATCGCTGCCCATGGTGTAATGCGTGCCGTTGACCATTTGCAGGAGCACGGGGCCGACGCCGCCCTGGTCGTCATGGCACATCAATTCGCGTTTCATCGGGCCGCCGTTGTAATATTCGCGGCTGGGGACGGTCATCCAAAGGCCAATGTTGTTCGCAGTGCTGCTCCAACCCCAGGCATTTTCATCACAAAGATCGGCGCTGTAACCGTATTTGCAATCGTATTGTCCCTGTTGAATGCCCGCGGTCCAAAGCTGGAACTCTTTCGGCGCGCCGGTGACGGCCACCGAGGCGGTCGAAGCCAGCGGCATCAGGCGGCTGCGATAATTATCCACGCTCAACCAGTTGAAAGTGGGGTTGAGGTAACCGACCATCCGGAACTCGCCGCCCGGATTGTCGGGATAACTGGCGGGATGCGAAATGATGGCGCTGGCGTAAAAACCGGGCGAGCCCTGGACGAGGAAGTAGTGGATGTCCACATCGAGCGCGGCGTCGCTGCCGCTTCCGTTCCATTGGCAGAACAGATCCACTTCCGCGACGGTCCCGCCGTTGTTGGTCGGGTTTTGCACGACGGAATACTGGGTCACGACCGGATTTTGAAAATTGGGCTGGTTCCAGCTCCAGTAGAACTCGCCGCCACTGCTTCCACCGGCAAGCATATTAAAGCCGTTATAGATCATGGAGGGAATGTGCGCATCGGTTTTGGAGATAACGATGGAAACGATGCCGTTGCTCAACGTGACTGTGTTGGCGCTATCGGTGAGGGAAACGGTCGGGCCGGCGCCGATGCCGGGAATATTGGTCACAACGAGGTTGACCTGGCCGGGCGTATTGGTGCTGATCAAATATACTTTGCCGAGCGAGGGCGCGGAGCCAAGGGCAGGCACGCCGGAGAGGATGCCGCCGTAAGTGAATAGAGTGTACGTGCCATTTCCGAGTCCGCCGGCATTGGCGATATTCAAGCTGCCATTCAAGGTGAGATTGCCGCTGACGGTGGCTTCATCGCTGCTTGCTCCCAGAGAAAAGTTCAACAGCGAGCCGCTGTTGGCGATGAGGTCGCCGTTGATCGCCAGCGTGCCCGTTCCGTTGCCCGGAGAAAGGGCGCCGCCGTTTTGCACAATGACCGAGTTGCCGATGATTCCAGTTCCGCCGAGCGTGCCGCCGTTAAGAACGGTCACCGCACCCGAACCTGTGCCGCTTCCAGTCGTATTATCCACGAGCAATGTGCTGTTGCTTACGATGGTTCCGCCACTGTAAGTGCTGTTGCCGGTGAGCGCTACGGTGCCGCCGAGGATTGTCAACGAACCACCGCCGGAGATGGCTCCCTCCACCACATTTGTGGTCGTGGCATCGTCAAAGACCAACGCCGTATCGTCGATGACATTGCCGGTCCCGACGCTTCCGCCGTTGCCGACCTGCAATGTTCCGTTGCTGATGACAGTGTTGCCGGAATAAGAATTGTTGCCGACAAGTGTTAGTGTGCCGGAGCTTGCTTGAATGAGCGAGCCGGTGCCGCTGACGGCGTTGCTCAAGACGCTGCCGTCCGGTAACCACGTCAGCAATTGGCTATTATCAACGATCAAAGCGGTGCCCATCGTGCCGGAAGCAACGCCATTGCCGAGTTGGAGTGTTCCTGCGCCGATGGTCGCGGCTCCGTTAAATGTATTGGTGGTCAACACGATCAAAATGCCTGAATTGGTTTTGGTGAGGGTAACGGTGCCGGAGAGCGAACCGTTTCCGGCGAACGTATAATTTGTGGCGCTGTTCACTGTGACAAATGCCGGTTGGACAATGCCGGAGAGATTTACTGTGATGTTGGTGGAGGCATCGTCGAAGGTGACATCATCGCCGTTCGCGAACGCCGTCGGCGTGCTGCCGCTGAGCCAATTGCTGGAAACCTGGTCCCAGAGATTTGCGGCTCCATCACCTTTCCAGGTGATTTGTTCAGCGACCTGGGTGATGACGAGGTCCACTCCCGTAGCGGTCACGTTCACGACGGCTTGCAGGCCGAGTCCTGAAGGAATCACGACCTGGAAATTGGCCGCGCTGCCGCTGCCGACTGAGCCGGATTGGATGAGCTGATATGTGCCCGCTGAAAGCGTGTTGTTCAACGGATTGATGATGAGCGTGTTCAGGCCGCTGAGATTTAGAGCGCCGATCACGATGATCTGGCCGCTACCGGCGGTGTTGGGATTGAACTGTAAATTGAACAGGTTCGTCGCGCCACCGTTGAGCGAGAGATTGCCGGTGATGGTTAGAGTACCGCCGCTGCTGCTTGACCCGGGGGTGATCTGGCAATTGGCGGCGGAAACGTTCCCGGTCACAGAGCCATAACCGGAAAGAGATTGGCCGGAGCCAAGCGCGAAATTGTTCATGCCCGTGAGATCGAGGACGGAAGCAGAATTGCTCAGGACAATTGCCGGGCCGGTGAAAGTGGAACCTGCTCCGCTCAAGGCCAGGGTGCCGCCACTGATGAGAAGATTTCCTGCGTAATTGTTTTGCGCGTTCAACATGAGGTTGCCGCCAAGGACCGATATAGTAATGGGTCGACTTCCGCCGGCGATGATGCCACCAAAGGTCGAAGCCATTGCGCTATTGCTGAAGATGAGCGTGGCTGCGTTCGCTGCACTACTGTTGGTGATGATTTGATTCGCCGCGGTTCCAGCGGTTGCCAGCGCGCCAAGTTGCGGACTGAAACCCGCCAGGTCGAACGTTCCGACCGTGCCACTACCACCGATGGTGAGACTGCCACCTGTGGGCAATCCGCTGGAATTACCGAGGACCAGTAAGCCCTGGGCCACGGTTGTATTCCCGGCATACGAATTGGCAGCATCCAGCGCGAGAGTGCCGCCGTTGATGACCAGCAAACCGCCGCTGCCGCTTAATGCGCCGGTCAGCGTGATCGTATGCGGATTGCCGTTAAGATCGACCGGGCTGAACGTGAATGTGCCGCCGGAGAGGATCATCGCCGCCGAACCGGTCCAGTTCGCCGTTGCGCCGAACAATCCGCCGTTGTTCAAGCTGGCGGAAAGCGCAACCACACCGTTTGAGGAGATGCCCTGGCTGCCGACATAGACACTCGCCTGGTTGGTGAAATACACCGAGCCCGCGCCCGAACCGGAACCGAAAATCAACCCGCCCGTGATATTCGTTCCACCCGTGATGGAGACGATGTTCAACGAACCTGACGCCGAAGGATTGGGATTGATGATGGCGGGGTCTGGTATCACGAAGAGGCCGCCGGTCTGCAACAGGCGCGAGCCGCGGCCTCCGGTGACCTGGTTGACCAGGACGTTGCCGATATTGGTCACGGTGCCACCGGCGATGAGAGTGGAGAGATATGAATTTCCTCCCGAGCCGCCGACGTTCAAATTGGTCATGGTGACGATGCCGCCGTAGATGGCCAATCCATCCAGGCCCGGGTTGGGAAAGGCAGAAGTACCGCTGCTGCGTTTGACGGAGACGGTGCCGAGGTTGTTCGTGCCGCCGTTGATGACGAGAAGGGCGCTCGTGGACACGCTGCCGTTGCCGGGATTTATTCCCGTGCTGTTAGCGCGCAATGTGCCGCCATTATTGGTCATGGTCCCAAAACTTCCGGGCCCGGCGCTGCTTGATCCGCCGTTCGTTCCGGAGCCGACCCATAACGACCCATTAACGGTGAGCGAACTTCCAGCGGCCATCGTCACGATCGAATTGGAGCAAAAGGCGAGGTTACCGGTGACAGTGGCTGCGCCGCTGGCGTTGACATTGAACTGCCCGGTTCCACCGGGATTCAACATGATGATGCCTGTATTATTGAAGCCGCTGGTGTTGACGTTCAACACGCCCTTGTTGGTAAGTATGCCAAAAGTGGACGCGGCCATCGGCAAATTATAACTCACATTAGTATTGGGGCCGATGACGACATTGGTAGCCGCGCCGGGCACGCGGGCGGTGCTCCAGTCGACGGCGGTATTCCATTCACCTCCACTGGCTGGGCCAGTCCAGGTGGCGGTGGTCTGCGCCCGGCTGGTTGCGCAAATTCCCAGAACGAATAAGACGGCAATGATGCGGGCAGAGTAAAATTGAAGGCGCATGATTATTGGAATTCCTTATTTTAACACGGATATGCAAGAAATGCATCGGATGTTTATCCGAAGGCTGGCTTCAGAGGAATCAGGGAAGCGGGATGGCGTATTTCAGACAATTGTAGAAACCCACATTACGTTAGCCTCCGATGAAAGCATATACTTCATTTGTTGCGTCATTTACCCACCATCCTTCGCTCCATCCTTGAGCAGCGTTGCTATCGTGGTGTCGATAATAGAATCTTGGATTTGGCATTGTGTTCGGTTGCCACCAGTCCCACGAATTTGTTGTCGTAGCTTTTTCGACAAAACCGCCGATATCTGATGAATCCGGTAAGTTTGTGCTGACTTCAACCAAACCCTTTGAGTGGAGCAAAGCTGAAATTACACTCGGTGGGCCGGTGAAATTTACATAACCTCCGAAAAGAGTATTACGTCCGTGATGAACCCGTAACCCGTTGGGTACTGGAAACGGAGTCATAATAATTCGTAAATTATTTTGTGTGTCAGTCCAGGATAAAACCCCAAACCCCACGAATGTAATCAACAAAATTTCAATGAGTAGTACGCGCGGGGTAAAACATTTTTGTTTTCGTTTGAAGACTAGGGCAGTGCCCAGCGTGGCTGCCATACAAATCGCTATAGTGACGAGCGTAACAAAAATCACAGAAATGCCGCTAAACAACCAACCAGTGGAGCAAGCAATAAAACAAAATATTGAAACCAATATTAGAGCGAGTCCGAAAGAGACGAAGAAAGTAGATGCGATTCTCACTGAGGATTGTTTGCCTGAATGCATGGTTTACATATTACTCGACTATATTGATGTTTCAAACCTGTTCCACATCGCAGTTCACTGCAAGCTGGAATCGCTAAAAAGATGTCCCCTTTGGTTGATCGGCGGTATTTAAGTATAGATGCAGGAACTGGATGACAATGGATTGTTGCAGGAATACGTCCGGCGCAATTCCGAAGAGGCCTTCGCCACGCTCGTAGAGCGCCACGTGAACAAGGTCTATTCGGTCGCATTGCGCCTTACCGGCAACCCGCATCAGGCCGAGGAGATCACCCAGGCCGTCTTTGTCATCCTGGCCCGGAAATCACACCAGTTGGGGCGGGGTGTCATTCTTTATAGCTGGCTCTACAAAACCGCGCGGCTGACCTCGGCGGCTTTCATCCGCGGGGAAGTCCGCCGCGCCCGGCGTGAACAGGAGGCGTACATGCAAAAAATTCTGAGCGAGACGAATGAACCCGATGTCTGGCCGCAGGTCGCCCCGCTGCTGGATGCGGCCCTGGCGATGTTGAACGAAACCGACCGCCGCGCCCTGGTGCTGCGGTTTTTTTACGGCAAAACCATGAAAGAAGTCGGCATCGGTCTGGGGGCGAATGAAGATGCGGCCAAAAAACGGGTGAGCCGCGCGCTGGAAAAAATGCAGCATTATTTTGCCAAACACGGCGTTCAATCCACGACCGCAATCCTGGGGGAGGCGATTTTAGCCAACTCAGTCCTGATCGCTCCATTGACGCTGGCCAAAACAGCGACGGCTGTGGCTCTGAGCAAAGGCGCGCCGGCTTCCGCTTCAACCTCAACCCTCATCAAAGGAGCATTGAAAATTATGGCATGGACCAAGGTAAAAACGGCAATCCTTGTCAGCGCATGTGTTTTGCTGGCGGTGGGAGCTACTACCATCACGGTCAAAAAATTTACTCCGTTTTCTGCCGAAGATGTTTTCACGCACCCTGACGATGATCATCTGGCAAAAGCGCCGCCGGTTGTGATCCTGCGGCCTGCCCGCTATCCAACAGCGGGAAGCAAGCTTAACCATATGCACGGTCCTCCTTTTAGCGTCGCCTCGGAACGATTTGTGGAACTGAGCCAGCCGCTGGACTGGGTCATCTCAGTCGCTTATGACATTGGTCCGGAACGGATGATATTGCTGCCGAACTTTCCAGTGGGAAGATTCGATTTTCTATCCGCCGTCCTCAATGATCCGAAAGGAGCATTGCGGGAAGAGATTAAAAAGCAGTTTGGGCTGATTGCGCACACTGAGGTCCAACCGAGGAACGTTTTTGTCTTGAAAGTCATCAATCCAAATGCGCCATCCCTTAAAATCAATGCAAGCGGCAGCACTGATCATGGCATCGATGTGGCAGATGGAAAGCTTACACTCGTCGATTTTGCGATGTCAGGACTGGAGAAAGCCTTTGAAGAAAAAGGTTCCAGAACCGTTGTAGTAAAGACGAACCTGGACGATTCCGTTGTGAATGTGCTGGGAGGATACTATTTGGGTGTTCCGGTAATAGATGAGACCGGTTTGACAAATTCTTACGACATTGATGTCCAATGGAACGGAAAACTTGCGGGGGACGATCGGACAAAAGCCATCGAGAACGCCATGCGTGAGCAACTCGGCCTTGAACTGACGCCCACCAACATGCCCATCACGGTGTTAGTGGTGGAATATGAGGAGGAACATCAAGTGGAACCGCCATTGCGGGAGAATGCCTGGACATCGGCTGGTTATGGCACTCCGGAAGCAGCCTTCCAATCCGGCCTGGAGGCCATGAGTACGGGAGATGTGAAGAAGTATCTGGCATCCCTTACTCCAGATTATCAAAAGCGTTTCCTGCGAAGCAGTGGGGCGAGAGGAAAAGCTCAAAATCAAATTGCCACGCGTCTCAAACATGATGCGGCTGAAGTTGTAGCTTTTCAGATCATCACCGAGGAAATTCTATCTGATGACACCGTGGTCCTATACGTGCGTTCGACGCGTCTTGGCAATGGGTATGTGACAATGAAGAAGAGCGGCGGTGAATGGAAATTTGACGGGGAAATCCATTGAGGATCAGGCATAACATGGTGGCAACGATTTAAGTCCGAAAAGCAAATTAACTCTGGACAAATTCGGTTTTCTGGCGCGAGATTAGGGCAGATTCATGAAGTCGGGCACAACAAATCGCAACGGCGCATTCACATTGATTGAACTATTGGTGGTCATCGCCATCATCGGGATACTGGCGGCATTGTTGCTGCCGGCATTGGCCGCCGCCAAACGACGCGCGGCCCAGGCCACCTGCATGAACAATCTCAAGCAATTGGGCACCGGGATGATGATGTATATCGACGACAATCACGGCATGTTTCCCGGCATGGCCTCCGAGCATAACGGTTTTCAAACGGCGGATTGGATTTACTGGCGCACGAATTCGGCAATGTATCCGACAGTGGACAAAAGCCCGATCATTGTTGCCACTTCGAATGCGAACACCAATCTGCTTCGTTGCCCATTGGACAGAGACAACAGCGATCGTTTTGCCGAAGGTGACAGTGATTCGGTCAATGGCCCCTACATGTACAGCTACAGCCTGACCGGTTATGGAACAACCCTTGAAGGGGGCGGTCCTGGTTTGAACGGCTCCATGAATTATGGCATGTCCTCCATTTTTAGCCCGGACGGCGCCCAGTCGTATCCCTTTGCGCAATCGGCTATCCGCAATGCTTCAGGCAAAATCATGCTCGCCGAAGAACCTGGATCAACTGCGGATAATCCGAGCACCAGCGCGGTCATCAACGACGGACGATGGCAGCCGTCATTTCCCGATCCGTTGACCAACCGGCATGATGGCAAGGGTGATGTGACTTTCGCCGACGGTCATGTGCAGCCGGAAGACTGGGAATTTGGCGAAGACGTCACCAACTCGTTGCCCAGTTTGTGAATCCCCATCAATAATCCTGCCAATCGGTGACTGGCTTCGAGGCGGCATGCATGTCGAAGTACAAAAAATTCCGCAAGGTCTTATGAGGTGGCGCCAGGGCGACATATTCCTGCACGCCATCTCCGAGCGAGGTGGGATCGGCGATCGCCTCCTGGTCGAGATCGGCCACCGCCCAGACCTCGCTCAACGGCATGTTTTGGGAAAGTTGAGAAATTTTTAAAGACGGCTCGCCCAATTTTTGTGACCCGAAAGGATAAGCATGCAATGGGGCCAGGGGTGTATCGGAATCAACGATACCGACCTGGCGCGATAAGGCGAAGCAATACGCGCGCGCGAAATTATCTGAATAACCATCGTAACCCGCCTGCGTATTGCCCGGAAGAGTTCGGACATACGCCGGGCACAACAACGTTTTGGCCACATTGGTTTGTGCGCCCAGATTTTGGGGCGCGGGAAGACTGAGATAGGGCGCCAAATAGTATCCCAATAACCGGATGCTGGTGCTGGTGTACATGGGGCGTTCCGTGAGCAGCAGGGAATTGGTTCCGGACGGCGGCAACTGGTCTTCGTGCTCATCCACAAACATCTGCAATGCCACCCCATCCTGTTTGAAATTGGAGAGACATTGCGCCTGCACCGCGCGGTCCCGGGCGCGGGACAGGACCGGCAGCAATAGCGCTGACAGGATGCCGATGATGGCGATGACGACGAGCAGTTCGATCAGGGTGAACGCGCGCCGGTTTTTTGCCGCGTCGTGATTCATTGTTTCCAGATATGACGCGGCAGCGGGCGAAAGTTGTCCAGTCTTTTTGTGTTCAACAAGGCAAAGGCCTGTGTTTACGGGATCTGCCCATTCGAAGCGGCTAACAATTCCCGGGCCGCCTGCGTCTGGAAATCACCCGGCGACAGTCCTTCAATCCAGGTTGTGGCGGCGTTCGGGTCGTGTGCAAGCCAAATTCACTACCCGCTCCACTCGAATGTTCTTTGCGTCATTGCGGAAACTGCGCTTAACGTGATACCTTGTCGTTTGAATGGATACGAAACAGAATCTTTACGAACGGATTGGCGGCAAAGCCGGCCTGGACCTCCTTTTGAAGCATTTTTATTCGGACGTGCGCCAGCACACGCTGCTGGGCCCGGTCTTTAACGGGCAGATCCATGATTGGCCGGCGCACCTGGAAACGATCGCAGGATTTTGGGCGCGTCTCACCGGCGGGCCATCGGAATATTCCGGCCAGATGCCCGCGAAACATCTGAATCTGGGCATCGATGCCAGCCACTTTGACGCCTGGCTGCAATTGTGGCGCTTTAATTGTTCTGCATACCTGGGAAAAACCGAAGCGCAGGAAATGATTTCAATGGCGCAGGAGATCGGCCGGCGGCTCAAAGGCATCATCGGGGTGTTGCCGTCGGGGACGTTTCCTGTAAACATTCGCTGAGCCGCCAAATATGCCAACCGCCCTAAAGATCACATTGCGATACGCGTTGGCCGGTTTTGTGGCATTCGCCAGCGCCTTTGCTGCCGTTTTTGCGTTCGGTGGCAACGACGAGAACTATTCGTCACCCGCCTTCATCGCCACGGTGGGATTTATTGCGGTTGCCGCTGGGGCATTTTGCTTTCCGATTCGCTTACGATGGTTCAGGGCGCTGGTCCTGCTTTGCCTTGAGTTGCTTTTGTACTGCCTGACCAAACTGGACCCCAATGATGATTTCCTGCAATGGCATCCATTTCCTTGTCTCGTGCCACTGATTTATGGCGGGTTGATCGCCGTTATTTTTCACATGGTGATATATATGCTTTATTTGGTGATGCGACGTCCTGACAGATTTGATCTTGGAGAGTATAAGCCCAATGCATGACCGGGAAAATTGACTTTCTTGATCATTCCATAGAAATGACTTTTCCCCTTCGGCTAATATCTGGCATTTAGCAATGCGGAAAACTTGCATTCCAAAAGAACTGGCGTATTAATTTTGACACAAGGACAGTGTTTTGAGACAAACATTATAAATCGGGGAGATAAGTCCCAACATTATCAAATTTTATGAGATATGTGCCACGTCTGGCGGCTGCTCTTGGACTGTTCCTGACCATTGATCTGGCGTCCTCCGGATTCGCCCAGGGAACGGCGTTCACGTATCAGGGCCGGTTGAATTCCGGCGGCAGCCTTGCCAGCGGCGGCTACGACATGCTGTTCACGCTTTACGCCATCAACGCCGGGGGTGTCGCCATCGCCGGACCGGTGACGAACACCGCGATTGCGGTAAGCAACGGATTGTTCACCACGATGATTGATTTTGGGCCGAATGTGTTCACTGGCGCGAGCAACTGGCTGGAAATCGCCGTACAAACGAATAATGGCAGCGGTTTTACAACGCTTTCGCCGCGCCAGCAATTGACATCCGTGCCCTATGCCATATTTGCGAACATGGCCAGCAACCTCAGCGGCACGGTTTCGGCGGGACAGATTAGCGGGACGATTCCCTTGAACCAATTGCCGGCGGCGGTGGTCACCAATAATAGCGCGAGTGTGAATTTGACCGGCTCATTTGCTGGCAATGCGGGCGGATTGACCAATCTCCAGCTTTCCGCCGTTGGCCCGGCGGGCACCTTTAATCTGCTGGCGGATTACTTTGCGCCCCCGTTCACACTCACCGGCTTCAATTGGCCGTATTCCATCGCGGTGGCGGATGTCAACGGCGATGGCATACCCGATTTGATTGTCTCGACCTATCCCGAAGATGGCAGTCTGGCTACGCTGACGGTGCTGACCAACAATGGTAATGGCGTCTTCAGCTCGAATGCCACGCTTACGTTGCCAGGCGGAATAAATACCGAGGCCGATTGCGTAGTGGCGGCGGACATCAACGGCGATGGCAAACCTGATTTGATCGCGGTAGACAGCGCCTATGACTCACTGACGGTATTCACGAACAACGGCAGCGGCGGCTTTGGCCTTAATGCCACGCTCACCGTTGGCAATGGCCCGACCTGCGTCGTGGCGGTGGATCTCAACGGCAATGGCAAATCGGATTTGGTCGCCTTGAATGCGAAGGTTGGATCGCTGACGGTGCTGACCAATAACGGCAGCGGCGTCTTACACTCCAGTGCCGCGCTCAACGCGGGTGGCGACGTCTGGGTCACAACGGCGGACATCAACGGCGACGGCAAACCGGATTTGATTTGCGCGAATTACACTGGCGGCACATTGCAGATCTTCACGAATAACGGCCAAGACGTCTTCAGCTACAAATCTCCCTACCTCTACGAAAGCGAGCCAGGCAGCGGAGCCGACTATGTCGTGGCGGTGACCAATCTGGATGGCCATGGCCTCATGGCCTTAATCACCGCCAACTATGTTGCTGACACGTTGACAGTGGAGACCAATGACGGCTTCGGCAACTTTGCTCTCAGTGCCACGCTTAACGTCGGCAACGGCCCGGATTCCATCGCGGTCGCGGATGTCAACGGCGATGGCAAACCGGATTTGATTTGCGCGAATCATATTGATGAAACTCTGACGGTGCTGACCAACAACGGCAGCGGCGGCTTTGGTTTCAACGCCACGATCCCGGCAGGCGCCTTCCCCGGCTCGCTCGTGACAGCAGATATCAATGGTGACGGCAAACCTGATTTTATTTTTGCGAATAGAGATGACCGAAATAACAGTAATTTTGACAACAATAAAACGGTGACGGTGCTTATGAGTTCCTCACAAGTGGTGGCAGCGACCAATGCGGAATCCTTCACCGACTACGCAAACGATTTCGATGGCCATTTCAGCGGCTGGTTCAACGGCTCCTTTACCGGCAACGGTTACGGCCTGACCGGTCTGAATGCGGCAAACATCACCTCCGGCACGGTTTCCCTGGCAAACCTGCCCGGCTCGTTGGTGACGGATAATGAAACCGGGGTGACTTTGGGTGGAACGTTTAACGGCAATGGCAGCGGCCTGAGCAACGTCGTGAACTCAGCCAGTCTCGGCGGCACCAGTGGAACCGTCTTCAACGAGGTCCAGGCCGGCCAGGCCCAGATGCCCTCTTCAACCCTCAACGAAACCAATTTTCTGATCACCTTTCCACATGCGTTCAGCAGCGCGCCAAAAATTACCGCCACCATCGCCTTCGGAACACAAGGTGTAGTCGATATGTATGCCCTCTGCGTTTCCAGCAATTCGACCACGGCTTTCCGAGTCAGTGTCATGCGGTTGGATTCATCCGGCGGCTGGGGTCAAAACTTGCTCATCAATTGGGTGGCCTGGCAGTGAACTGCGTCCAAAAAAATCAGTTTTATTAAAAGGTTCATTTTGTCTTTGCGTTGTTGCTATTGCTGACCTCAGTGCAGAATTGGTCCTTGGGATTTAAAAGGATATAAACCCCATACATGGCCAGAACACTGGCTCCAGAGATCGCGCGCAAAACGACGCCAATCACTCCTTGAATCGTTAGGCCAAACATCGTTGCCGCTTTTTTCTATCGTCCTGCCAAAATGCTTGATGAATGAAATTGACGCCGTGTCCCGTGACATGTAATTTGTCCGCTCGTTTTTGAGTTCCAGAGTAGCTCAATGGTGAGTCCCGACACGTCGGGATTAACCGTGTGGCGGCAAAAGAAAGGTCGCCTTTCTGGAGCAGATCGAAATTTTGAGTTCCAGAGTAGCTCAATGGTAGAGCACGCGGCTGTTAACCGTGTGGTTGTAGGTTCGAGCCCTACCTCTGGAGCCATTTTTTACGGCCATGTATTGGGTTTACATCCTTCAAAATCCGGTCGGTCGATTTTACATTGGCCACACTGACAATCTTGCCGTCCGGCTTGCAAATCATAATCGCACCGATAAAACCGCTGGTCATTATACCCGCAAGAATGGACCCTGGGTTTTGGTTTGGTCCGAGGAACATTCAACACGTCCTGCTGCAATAAAACGCGAGCGGCAAATCAAACAAATGAAATCGTCTCGCTGGATCCGCGAACATCTGCTCAATGGCAGAGTCCCGACCCGTCGGGATTAACCGTGTGGTTGTAGGTTCGAGCCCTACCTCTGGAGCCAGTTTTTCTGACCTGACCAGCCACGTCACTGCCTTCGCAGCCGTAGTCATCCGGATATAAATTTTGACAAGGAAAAGCACTTTGACAAGATGGACGCATGGCGAAGAAGAAATCCGGGTTTTCCCCCGCGGCGAAAAAGAAAAAGGACATTCCCAATCCTTCCGTCTCTTCAAAACCTTTTTTCCGGTCTGTCGGCGGTTTGCTTCTTCTTTGTGGTTTGTTGTCTGTGCTGGTAGTTGGGACGTTCTGGCCGTCGGTGCATTGCCTGTTCCAAATTTACGATGAAAATGACTATCTGTTGGCCAATACCAGAATCAATCACGGTCTGACGTGGAAGGGCGTGTGCTGGGCCTTCACCGCCCTGGATAAGTCCAATTGGGTTCCTCTGACGTGGTTGACCCATATGATGGATTTTCAAATTTATGGAGGCAATCCCTGGGGGCATCACCTCACCAATATCCTCATCCATGCCGCCAATGTGTCGTTGCTCTTTCTCCTGTTCCGCAGGATGACCGGCTCTGTAGGCCGAAGTTTCGTCGTTGCCGCCTTGTTTGCCATACATCCGTTGCGGGTTGAGTCCGTGACCTGGATCTCAGAACGCAAAGACGTTTTGAGCTTCTTTTTCGGGATGCTGGGATTTCTCGCCTATGTTCGCTATGCCGAAGAAATGCGAAAAGTCTCCGGTAAGCCGCATCGTTTTTATCTGCTGACACTCCTGCTCTTCGTTCTCAGTTTGATGAGCAAGGCAACCCTGGTGACGTTCCCGTGCCTGTTGCTGTTGTTGGATTACTGGCCGCTAGGCCGGATCTCAAATTTCAAACTGGACCGGACAGCGCTCCATCTGTTCACTGAAAAAATTCCATTCTTCCTGCTCATCATTCCCACGAGCATCGTGGCCAAAATGGCGGAACAAGCCGGGAACTCGATCCTGCTGCATCCGCCACTGATGATGCGCCTGCAAACGGCTTTGATCTCCTATATGCGTTATTTGGGATACATGTTTTGGCCGGAAAATCTTTCTTCCAATTACCCGTATCCGAAATCCTGGCCCGTGGGTGAGTTGTGGCTGGCCATTGCCATTCTTGTGGCGCTTTCAGCGCTTGCGCTCGTGTTATACAAACGCCGGCCATATTTTCTCATCGGCTGGCTTTGGTTCATAGGAACCCTCGTTCCGGTGAATGGCATTATTGAGCAGATCGGTTCTCCGACGATGGCGGATCGTTATAGTTACGTGCCGATGGTTGGGATTTTGTTGATTGTGGTGTGGGGAGCTAAAGACGTGGCAGAATCCTTGCGGATACGGCCAGCACTTTTGTGGGCGCCGGCCTCGATCGCGGCTATCCTTTTTATCGCGGTGACGCGGCATGATATTGGCTATTGGCAGGATAGCGTTACACGATGGGTCAGGGTGACGGCTGTGACCAAGGACAATTGGACGGCGTATGCCAATCTCGGCGTGACTTTTAAGTCAACTGATCCTGATCGGGCTTTGGATTGTTATGAGAAAGCCGTGGCAATCAATCCTGACTTCGTTGAGGCCCAGCGGGAACTGGGAGCCTGTCTCATTGGACACAAGCGTTACGAGGAGGCGATTGAACATTCTCGCATTGCATGGACCCAGAACACAGATGATCCGCGCCCGCAATGGAATGTGGGGGTTGGATATTTTTATACAGGAAACGTCAAAGAGGCCATTTTTCATTTCGAAATGGCCTACGTCCTTGAGCCAAACAACATTGCTTATGCAGTGCCACTGGCCCAGATATTAATGCAACAACAACGGTTTGCCGATGCCATTCCAGTCACGAAAAGTCTCTGCGCTATCCAAACCAATAATGCAGAGAACTTCAACATGCTCGGCTGTGCTCTCGCCCAAACCGGTCAACTGGATGCCGCCCTTCGCGCGCTTCAAACCGCGCTAAGCCTGGTGCCCAATGACGCCGGCTTACAATCAAATATCGACCAGGTCATCAAATTGAAACAGCAAAAGGCTTCTTCACCTTCTCCGACCAATAGTGTGGGAGTAGTTCTGCCGGCAGCACGTAATGATTTTAAATAGCGCATAAGGCGTTCTGGCCAGACTGGATGTGGTTGAACGATTGAGTTCCGGAATCACGCTTTTTGACAGCGGGGGCAAAAAAAGGTGCTGCGCGCGGCCTGAGTGATTCGCTTTATGGCTGTGCCACAATTCAGGCAGGGTTTCCCGGCGCGGTCATAAACCCGCAAACGCGTCTCATAAAAACCTTCGCCATCGTCAGAAAAATAAAAAAGCGCGTCCGATTTTCCACTCATGGTTTTTAGGTGAATCGTGCTGCCATATTTGATCGCTTCATTTAGGACGTCACGGATAGCACGGCAAAGTTTAGTGCTCTGGCCCAACGATAACTCATTTGCTGGAAGCTTTGGCGAGACGCGGGCGCGAAACAGCGCTTCGCTGGCGTAAATATTGCCGATGCCGGCGACGACCGCCTGGTCGAGCAATTTCACTTTGATGGATTGGCGTGAGTTTTTAAGGGCTGTTACCAGCATTTGTGGCGAGAATGATTTGCCCAGTGGTTCCGGACCGAGATTTTCAAGCGATGAGAGATCCAAAGTCATCCGCCCAAAATATCGGAAGTCTTCATAAACAAAATTCCAGCATCCCAGGTCAAAAACGATGGCGGCGTGTTTCGGCAGAGGTTCCTTCTTCAAAGCCAGAAACATCCGGCCCGTCATGCCGAGATGGCCGAGCAGGGTCAGGGGGATCATCCTCATCGTCCTTCTCATCCTCGTCTTTGATTGAGGAGGGGGACTTAGCTCAAACACCAGGTATTTTCCGCGCCGCAAGAGGCGGTTGAATGTTGCGCCGGAGACGGCCTTTTGGAGATCTTTTGGCGTAGTGGGACGCGATGCGCGCATGCGGCGAACTTCCACCCCGCGGATAGTTTTGCCGCGCAACAATGGACGCAAATGACGCGCGAGGATTTCGACTTCTGGCAGTTCGGGCATGGGAGTTAGTTGGCGGATTTTTCTGATTCGCGCAACAGATGAGATAAAATCAACTCACCAGCGTTCCGACCTTCTCGCCCATGACGACGCGCTTCAAGTTGTGCGGCTTGAAAAAGTCGAAGACGATGATGGGCATTTTGTTGTCCATGCAGAGCGAGAACGCGGTCGAATCCATGACCTTCAGCTGTCGTTGGAGAGCGTCGAGATAGGAGATCTCGTCAAATTTTTTCGCCCTGGCGTTTTTCTTGGGATCGCAATCGTAAATGCCGTCCACTTTGGTGGCTTTAAGGATCACTTCCGCGCCGAGTTCGGTGCCGCGCAACGCGGCGGCGGTGTCGGTGGAAAAATACGGGTTGCCCGTGCCGCCGCCGAAAATGACGACGCGTCCTTTTTCGAGATGGCGCACGGCGCGGCGGCGGATGAACGGCTCGGCGACCTGTGACATGGCAATGGCGCTTTGTACTCGCGTGGGGCAGCCGAGTTTTTCGAGCGCATCCTGGAGCGCGAGCGCATTGATGACGGTGGCGAGCATGCCCATGTAATCGCCGGTGGCGCGTTCAATGCCCCGTTCGCTGCCGCTCAGGCCCCGAAAAATATTTCCGCCACCAACCACCACGACGGTCTGCACGCCCAATTGTTTGACTTCCTGGATCTGCCCGGCCATGTGATGCACGGCTTCCGGCGAGATGCCGACGCCCTGCGCATCGCCCAACGACTCGCCGCTCAACTTGAGCAGGACACGGGAAAATTTGGGTTTTTTGGGCGTGGTCATAAAGATAGAAGCGCGCGAAGCATCCCCAAAGGATTAACAGTCTCGTGCGCGCAGGTCAAACTTTTGCGCCGGCATTTTCGGCCTGGGCCAGGGCATCCAGGCAAGCTTTGGCCTTGCGGGTTAGCAACGTGCGTTCGTTGTCGTTCAAGCCGCGGGGATCGAAACGGTAGCGATAGTGCAGGCGCAGCAATTCCTTCAGCGGCTCCCGCAAATCGTACAACGCCGGATTTTCCAGCTCATGACTGAGCCAATCGGCGAGCGGTTCGTTGGGAGGGCGGGGGATGCCGCGTTGCGCCAGCTTTCGTTCCAAAGCGTAAAATTCTGAATCGAGGCCCGGCCAGAAAGCGGCAGGTTCTGTTTTCCGCGCCGATTTATTTTGCCTTTTGCGGCGCGAGAATATGATGCGGGCCATCAATCCTGCCAGGACCGGGATCAATCCCCACAGGATATAATCGCGCACATTTCCCTGTCCCCAACGGAATTTGGCGATCTGGAACCTGACCCACGACCAGAAATCCCAAAAGCCATGCAGCCGCGACATCCGAGCGCCTTCAATCCCGACCCAGGCTTCGGGTGTGGTGTCAAAATCCTGCCAGATTTTTTGTTTTGCGTTCCAGACCAGGCACCAGGCGTGGGCGTCGCGTTCGCGCACGATATACCCGCCGTGGGCAGCTTCATGGACATAATAACCCACGGCATAACGCGCGGGTATTTGCAGTTCGCGCAACAGCAGGACGGTGGCGGTGGCGAAATACTCGCAATGTCCGCTGCGGCTGTGAAGCAGAAAACGCGTCATCGGTGTTTCATTCGTCGTCGCGAGTTTGTCCGGGCCCTGCCAGATACTGTACGTAAACTTCTGGTGGAAAAATCCCGAGATGGCATTGAGTGTTTTCGACTCGTCACGGTTGGTGAAATTCATCTCGGCGATGACCTGCTTGAGGGCAGGGATTTCATTGGTCGGCACGAAACAATCCCGGTTTGTGTTCGGCGGTGCATCCAGGGTGACGCCCGGGCCATAGAGAGAATCAAAGATGACCAGGCCGGGTCCTTCTGCTTTGACGTCACCCAATGGATTTTTTTGGAGAAGGTAGGCATTGAAATCATCGAGTTCTCCGGTTCCGGTCGGGAGCGGGAGCAGTCCTAGCGGGTTGCCGTCGGTCGATCGGTCACCAAGATAACACGCGATGTTCACGGAAAAAGGAACGGATTTTCCCGGCAACAACACCCAGGTCACCTGATTAGAGAGAGCGATGACGTTCTCGAAATTATTTCTTTGGCTGCCCGCAAGCCAGACGCGGCTTTTTGATTCATAAATGCGATAACTGGCTTCGCGCAGATATGATGGCGGAGGTTCGCTGTTTTGCGTCTTTAAACGGATGACAATGCTGTCGGACAACTCCAGGTAGCCGATCTGGCCGATGGCTGTGTACGCCTCCTTTGGATCTGTGGACGAATGCAAAAAGCGCATCATCCAGCGCATATTATAGCGTTCCACATCCTGCTGAAGCAGGCCGATGCCGTATTGCCCCCAAAAACTTGCAGTCATCGCCGTTGCCAGCGCCAGTCCCCAAATGGCCATGCCATAGCGCATCGAACGGACCGGCCACAATGCCCATCCGATCAGAATGCATACCCCCCAAAAGAACGAATTGGTCCCATCGCTGGGGTGGATGCTCGATGAAAAGAGGCAGACGATGAAATACGGGTAGGAGACGTTGATGTTGGGGACGGCGAGATCGCGCCCGTTTCTTTTTTCCTGCCGTACCCGCCAGCGCCAGTACATGGAAAACATTGTCAACGGCACTGCCTCGCGCGTGCTGTAGATCTGCGCGGCGACGAACAGGAACAAAATGATGGGCAACCAGCGGAGCCAGGACGTGGCTGTATGGATGGTGGTGATGGCAGTGTTGCGGACGGCGCCGGGACCGTGGATCAATCCTTCCAGCGACCCGCCTTCTTCACTGGACGTAAACGCATAGATCGCCAGTGTCAAAGACAGCAGCGTGCAAAACATTGCGGTGCGGCGAAAATCCGCTTCGGAAAATTCCCACCGGGTGGGGACCAGTCGCGCGCCTTCGATGGCAACGGCCATCACCGCCCCCATCCACGGCAGGCCCGATTGCCAGCCCCAGAACACCAGGGCCGCGCCCAAAAGCAGGGGAGGCGTTTTCATGCGGACATCATGGACCGGGATTGGATCATCTGTCCTATTCTCTACGATTTTTAGTGATTTTTCAAAAGTGAAAATGTTTGGAGCAGCCTTTTGATAACAGGGCTTTGTTTTTCTTCATTCCGCCCCTCTTCCTTTTGCCTTTCCCGATTTGGGTTTGTCTTGGCTTCGTTTTTGCGAGGACATTTTGAGGGTGTGAGTTTTGTTAGTGGTTATTGACAAGCAAGTTGTGCCCGATTTTTGCCGAAAAAAGCTTGGCTTCGTTTTCTCATTTTTGGGTTTTAATAGATTCAGGGCGTCGCGGAAGCTCCGCCCTCCGAATGGTTTGACTGGGTTGGATTCGGTCGGATTGACTTTGATCCGGTCGGATTGAGCCGGTTCTGGCGGATGGGGTCTCGGTTCTGGCAAATGGGTTGAGAGGTGGCGGCGCGGCAGCGCCGCCCTACCACTGTCAGGAGAAACCCTGGTGGTTTGATTGGGTCGGATTGACTTGGATTGGGTTTGATCCGGTCGGACTGGAGGGATAGTTGAGAGGATATTGAGTTGATCCGCCTCCGTTTTACTTCGTCGCGACAAGGGGTTGAGAGTCTAAATACCTCCTCTCCCCAAGCCCTCTCCTCCATCGGTGATGGAGGAGAGGGAGTAATTCCTTTCATTTGTATATCATTAACCATTTTAAACCTTTTGGTGATTAGGTTGGATTGGGTTGGATTGACTTGGATTGGGTCGGATTGGAGGGATTGAATCGGTTCTGGCGGATGGGGTCTTGGGTCTGGCAAATGGGTTGAGAGGTGGCGGCGCGGCAGCGCCGCCCTACCATGGGATTTGGTTGAAGGGATAAGTTTTTAATTTTGAGAGTAAACATGAGTAAAGATGGATAAACATGAGTAAAATAAGGGGAATACGAAAGAACGGGTGGATTTGCCAATAAAAGAGGGGTTTTTGATGGGAATTAGCACGGATGGGAGTAAAAGATTGGCCGATGGCAAGTCGAAGGAGTGGTGTTTTCGAGCGAGGCGCTCGAAACTGCGACCGGGACGGTCGCGCTCCCCAAACGATATGTCCTCGCGTTCATATGAGGCGATTGAAGCAGGAAATAGGGATAGCGTAATGTTGCCCGGAAACAAAATCGGATTCATTTGCGCTGAAGCCTCCGCCGCCAGACGCTATGGCGAGCCGAGCCGACGCGACGAGGATGGATCGTTGGAAATTCCGGAAACAAGGGATCGAACCACGGCGAATGGACTTCTGTTGAATGGAAAACGTCGGTGAACCGCGTCTGACGAAATCTCAGGCGCCTTGCCTTTGTGCGGACGTATCACTTGAAAAGCGACTCCCAACAGGGGGAATTGCCTCTGATCGGTTCGGGTGAAATCGCTACTTATTTGCCGTAATGGCATTTGTGGAGAGAATCGGACACGTTAAAAAAAAGGTGGCGGAGTTCGTTGCGAAGTCTGCCCGCATTTCCAATTCGGCATAGGGCTTCAAAAAATCCATCTGTTCTTTCCCCGTCCCGTTGAAATAGCGCGGGGTGATTTTGGTAACGGTAAATGCCTTTGCATCGGCAATACCGGCAACGTCGTCGAATTGAGGGGGAAGCATGGCTTGCCCATCCTTTATCGCTTTGACTATTTGGCTTGGCGTAAGAGTGGGGTGTGACACCAGCGGCAGCAGGTTTCGCCAATATAGGGAAAAATCCTCTATCTCGCCGTGGCTACGGAAATGAATCATGAAACACCACCCGCGAGATTCGCGCACCCCATCAATTCGGCGCGCAAAAGCGACTCCACGCAGAGTGACGTTTGTTGTGCCGGGCTGGATTAGCTGGTGGGTCTGCCTATCATATTTAAATTGTATGCTGGTTTCATCGTAACCAGTCAGCGGGTGATAGTATAATTCCCGGTCTATGCCGAGTTGAAACAAAACATCTTCCGCCATCTTTTGCGCCTCGTCGGCGGTGGGAACAGCTTCAACACGGGCGTTGTAGTCGCGCCCGGAAGAATATTGCATCGCGCCGAGGGTCGGCGCGATATACAGAAAGCGACGCACATGATTGGATGCGTTATTCCAGTCGAAAAAATAAAGCAAATGCTTGTCCTGAAAAATAGATTCGCTAGTTTTGGAATAGTTTTTCATCGTGAAATTGCCAATCCGCATGGCATTTGAAACAACTGCCGCTGAAAATGCTTCTGGTATCACTTTATAAACCCACAGGCCATTAGGCAGGTCGTTGGTTGCTTCCCAAATGACTTCTGTATTTGTTGACGGATGAAAGGTTTCCCCCTCCAGCCACGTTGAATCGGCTGGAGAGGAAAAACTGATACAAGTAAAAATAATCGCCCAGAAGGTTTTCATCAAAATGATATGAAGGCCGTCCGTTCGCTATATTGAACGCCATTTAGGTCAGGATCGCTATAAAGCGACACTGTATCCTGCAAACAAGAGTTCCAACCCGAAATGCCAATGGTTACGATGTTGGTAATTCCTGTCTGATTTTCGGTGTAGGAATCAGCGATTGCGTCCGCCAGCGAATTGACGATGGTTTGATTTGTGTTTACCATGTAATTGGCATAATCCCGCCCTAAATGGACTGACGCATATCCTGTACTGCTGAATCCCAAGAGCAAATGCAGATTCTCGTTCACGGGTATCAAACCCGCATTATTCATGCTGTTGTAATTTTCCGGGCGAAGAATGTTGCAGGCGAAAATTGTCATCCAGCGAAGGCCGTTGGTTCCGGCGCTGCCGAAATCCATGTCCGACAACCGGACGTAGTCGTTGCCGCCAAGCCAGCAATAGGTGTAATTCACATTGTTGTCTTCTTGGCCGGTCGTGCCTGAATTGCCGTAGGAGCCGTGCGTCATCAACACACCGAAATTACAAGTGTTGAAGATCGAATTGCCGCCGAGGGATGGTTTTTTAACATCCGAATCGCCCCATTGGCTATCTCTTTTGATAAAAGCGGCCTTCCATCCTGCTTTTTTCATCACGGAGGAAAACCCGTCCGACATATTCACAAAGTTTTGAACACGATAATCAACCGTTGTCGCGGTGCGCGTCTGCCCATCAATGGCAACTTCCGTGGGCAACGGATAAGGCCAGCCCGTCAGGGGGTGAGTGCTGCTAAAGCCGTTAGTGCCATAGGTTTTGTAGCAAATGCCAAAGGTTCCGACTTCGCCTTTTACGCCAGTCCTCGGCTTCCGTTTGGGACCGGATGTTGATTGCGATGTCGCGCCTGAATAGGCCGGGCTGGCATCATCGGACGAGAACGAGGTTGTTCTGAGAGAACTAGAACTTACAGAGGGCGACCTGGCTGCGGCCACTTGGGCGGGCGTGGCCGAGAAAATAGTCAGGCCGTTCGTGTCAAATCCGGGAGGATAAATTGCCAAAGGTACAACGTCCGAATCATCTGAGGTGGCCGCCCAAAGTTCCGCAGAGCCGCCAGCCATTGCAAAGTCAGGGGACGGGGGTGATCCGCCACCGCCGCCAGAACCGCCGCTAATCACTTCGTCTGCTGCGCCATTGGTCGCCGCTGACAGGTAGTAGGTGTAAACGCCGTCGGGGATGTTCGTTTCCCCGTCGCCGGTTCCATCCCAATCAAACTCCATTGAGTCGCCGCTGCAGGTAACGGTGCGGACGATATTGCTATTCACGTCCGCGATTTGCAGCGTCCAGTTGCAATTTGCCCCAAAGGCGGCGGTGACGGCTTGTGCCTGGCCTAGAGCCGGTTCAAAAAAGGGTTGTGAGAAGTTGAAGCGAGAAATCAGGTTGCTAAACGTCACGGTTACATACGACGAAACGGTGCGGCCATCAGTGATGACACCGCCATTAGCCACGCCTTCAAAACCTGATTGCGACTTGGCCGTTGCGAAAATGGTGTGCGTGCCGTTCGCCCATTCAGTTGTGTTAATATCGAAATTGCTGCTGTCCATGCTTTCCCATTGTTCCTCACCGTCCACATACAGTTTAACGTCCGCAAGGATTTCGGGGCTGCTGGCCGAAACTTGCATTGTCACGTCTCCCGATAATGAATCACCATTGGACGGTGAAGTGATAGCTACTGTCGGATTTGTCGGCGATGAATTGTCCTCTACCAGCATGACGCGGTAAAACCTCGTCGGGTTGATGCCCGGATATGGAATTTCGGAGTCAAATCATAATTACCCGCATCGGTGATAAAACTATTTGTGCCATGCGAGGGGTAATCCTCATAGAGTGGATTCCAAGCCGTGCTACCGTCTGAGTTCCCGGCCAAAACGTCGGCGTAGTCTATCTCGTAAACTTCATTTGAATTGCTGGCCCAATGCAACTGGATATGGTTGTCGGACGTGGAGTTTACGCCGGTGAATTGTAACGTGTTTTGGGTGAAGCCTTGACTGATTGAGGCAGCGATTAAGGCAAAAATTGCTGCCGATCTATTTAAGTTTTTCATCTTCCCTTTCTGTTAATTGCTTAGTCCAGCCGGGGCCTAAAAATTAGGGGCGCGAACTCAACACGCCCTGGCTGCAGGCACCGCTAAGCGCCCTCCACAGAACACGCCAAGCCGCGCCCGATGGGGGCGCGCTTGGTCGGTCTGTAGATAATGGAAACTGGCGGTTTCGAGTCAGACCGTAGCCAAAGCTACGCAAATGATTATGAGTTTTTGTGTTACATAGAAACAGCCGCGCCGCCAACCGGCTGGCGCAACAGTGCATATTTACACCTACCAATACGCACGAAAAAGCCAAATCTTTCAAAATGAATTATGCGTTAACCGCAGGGAGAGGCGGTGTCAACGCGCTCTCTCACGCCGTATCGGAATGGGGGCAGTGTCAAGGTGTGCCCAAATGTCTGTTCAGATTGGCTTAAAGATTGACGATGGGCGCGGTTTCTGCCGATGATTTGTGAGTTCAGGCTATTCCATTGAATCCAAAGAAATCAGTTCCGTTGCGCCGCAAAATCATCGTCTGGATCTTTGCGCTGGTCGCCATTTACACCTTCGTCGGGTTTGTGGTCGTACCTCCCATCGTCCGTATTGTTGCGGTCAAGGAACTGTCCCGGCAATTGGGCCGGCCGGTGTCCATCAAACAGGTGATGGTCAATCCCTATGCGTTTTCGGCGATGGTCCGGGGCTTCGCCATCAAAGAAACCAATGGGCAGCCGTTCGTTTCATGGCAGGAGGTTTACGTAAATTTTAAGTTTTGGTCGCTCTTTGAAAAGACCTGGGTCATCCAGGAGATCAGCGTATCACAGCCGCGTCTGCAAGTGGCCCGGAACCGGGATGGGACGTTCAGTTTTTCGGACATTGTCAACCATTTCCCGACCAACGCTCCGGTGGCCAAACCCCATGCCAAATCAAAACCGTTGGCGGTGGTGTTCGAAAAAATACGGGTCAAAGACGCCGATGTGGATTTCGTGAACCGGCAGTCCTACATCGGCAATGCGTCTGCTAAACCGACCAAAGTTTCGGAGAACATCGTCGCGCCGTCGCTCGCGCCAAACATGTTGATCCTGCAGGCCGTGACCAATGTGTTCGCGCAGTTGGTCGGCAGCACCAACCAATTTGCGGGCGCGCTCGAAGACCTGGTGATCACGAACGGCGCGGTGCATTTCCAGGATTTCGGGAATGCGCACCCGGCGAAATTGGACCTGACCCAAATCAATTTCGTGGCGAAAAATCTCTCCAATCTTCCCGGCACGAACATAATGGCGCAGTTATCGTTGCGCTGGAACACGAACGGTTCCATCACCATGAACACCACCGCAACGCTGCAACCGGCGGCCCTGGACATGCAATTCGGCCTGAACGAACTCGATCTGGGCACGGTCACTCCTTACCTGGAATCCATGCTGGACCTGTACATTCTCAGCAGCCGGGTCGGCATACAGGGTGAGGTGCGCATGAGTTCGCCGCCGAAAGAATTGCCCCAGGTCGAATTTCACGGGGACATCCTGCTCGACGGCTTCAATACCGTGGATGGCGTGATGGACCAGGATCTGGTCGCCTGGAGTTCGATCTCGTACCAGGGCATTGACGTGACCTTGAATCCCGAATCCGTAAGATTGGACAAACTCGTTGTCAACAGTCCCTACGAGCGTGTCATCGTTGAAACGAATCGGACCATCAATGTCTATAATGTGTTGCATCTGGCCAGTCCGCTTTTACCGGCCACGAACGCCCAGCCATCGGTTGTGGTGGGCAAACGCGTCACCAGCACAAACGCCGCCCCTACCGGAGCCGCCTCCGCCGCTGCCGCCTTGCCGCCCATTTCCATCGGGGAGATTGTCATCACCAACGAAGTCGGCCGCTTTACCGATCGTTCTATCGACCCTAATGTGAATTTTGGCATCGAGCAGGTGAACGGAACTATTTCAGGGCTTGCGCCGTTGCAACCTGCCGACATCAACTTCACCGCCACGATCGAAGACATTGGCACCGCCCACATCACCGGCAGGGTTTATCCCTTCAGCAATACTGCCACCAATCATATACGCGTCTCGATCAAAGACGTGGACCTCACGGCGCTCAGCCCGTATTCCGGCAAATATGCTGGCTACAGCATCGCCGAGGGCAAACTGAACCTGGAACTCGACTGCCAGATCGCCGGAAGGAAATTGGATTGCACCAATCATCTGGTGCTTGACCAGTTCACTTTTGGCGATCCGGTGCAAAGCCCAGACGCCACTCATCTCCCGGTGCGCCTCGGTGTGGCGCTTCTCAAAGACCGTGATGGAAAGATTGTCTTGAATGTGCCCATCCAGGGCAGCCTGGATGATCCGCAATTCCGCATCAGCCAGGTCATACAGCGTGTCGTAATGAATATTCTCGTCAAAGCGGCCACGTCGCCGTTCTCCCTGCTGGGGGCAATGTTCGGCGGCGGCGAGGAATTGAGCTACGAAGATTTTCTCGCCGGCAGCGCGCAATTGACGCCCGGGGCCATAAAGAAGTTGAACGTGATGACCAACGCGCTCTACAACCGTCCCGGCCTGCAACTGGAGATCAGCGGGAGCATCGATCCCGACGGCGACCTTCAGGGTTTGCAACGCGCCGCGCTCGACAAACAGATCCGCCAATTGGTCTGGAACAATCTGGCGCAATCCAGCCAGGCCACGAATTCGCCTGCCCAGATCGTTCTTACCCCGGGCGAACGCAAATCATGGATCGACAAACTTTACCGGCAGGCCATCGCCGACGGCAAAATCACGCCGCAACTCATCACTGCGGATACGAATCTCTCCGCCTATATCGCTACGACCTGGCCCAAAGAACCCCAGAAAGGCGCGACCCTCTTGATGAATCTCGGCAAAACGAATTTAACCGCTCACGTGTACCACACCAAACTGGTTCCGACACCCGACCCGGCGGAAGCGGTTTTGCTGGCAATGATTCCGGTGGATGAAGGCAGATACGAAGACCTGGCGGCGAGCCGCGCCCGGGCGATTGAACTATATCTCACCAACACCGGCAAAGTGCAGCCTTCCCGCCTCTTCATCAAAAAAGGCACGGGATCAGGCCTGCAAAAGAACGGCAGCAGGGCTTATCTCCAGTTTGAATAAAGCACGTAAAAACTGGCCGACGAATAGGCGTCTGGCTAGTTCTCTCTCCGCGACATTCTAAATCTCAACCCCCAACGGAAGTTGGGCGCATCTCAATTTTTGAGCGCTTCTGATTGCCAAGGCTTATGTTCCGCAGGAACATTTGATAATAGCCCGCAGTTTCAGGGCGTGTTGCCCAAACGAGATCGCGTCGTATTTTTGGAAGGACGAGTTATACGAATCCCCGTTTTTCCACAGAAAACACGAGTTTAAGTCAGGGACTCGTATAACTCGTCCCTCCGAAATGGATTTGGGCAACACGCCCTTCAACTGCGGGTACAGTGATGGAATGAGAAAAGTCCCGGAGGGACGGCTGAAAATCCAGTCGTCCCTCCGGGACTGGAAACGTGTGGCTCCCGTTCCCCGGCGTTGAAACGCCGGGCTATTCTCAAAAAGTCCCTACGGGACTCCAGATTCGGTCCCCCGTATGCTAAAAACTGAGATGCGCCCTCGGAAATCTCTGCGAAAAGCCTTATTGTAGCGCAGACTTCCAAGTCTGCTGTATCGCGGATTTCCAAATCCGCTGGTTTTCCGATGTTTCCACGCTCTGCCGACTTTGAAGTCGGCGATACAGCAGGTTAGGAAACCTGCGCTACCTCTTTTGCAGAGGTCTCGAAAGAGTCGAATCATTCCTCTAATTCGATGACGCCTCTCAATGGAGCCAGGGGAACATACTATTATGCGCCAGCACCCATATCGCCGCCGCCAGCGCAATGTAGGGACCGTAGGGCATCCGTGACGACCATTCCCGGCGTCCCATCAGAATCAACGTAATCCCCGCCGTAGCGCCGATCAAAGAACTGGCTGCCAGCGAAAAAATCGTTCCCTGCCAGCCGATGAACGCGCCGATGGCCCCCATGAATTTCACATCGCCAAAGCCCATCGCTTCGCGCGGCAAAACGATTTCCGCGGTCACACATTCCATGCACGGAACGGTATCCGGATCGATCTTCTCGCCGCCGATCTCCAGCGCCGCGGGCGAAAGCCGCACCAGCGCGTCTTTGTAACAGCGGTCCACCAGTTCCACCGTTTGCGCGTGCAGCACCACTACGTCGGATTTCCGGTAAAAAAGCTCCTCATAGCCGATCTCTTTGCCGTCGAAATGAAGGGCTGTTTCAGTGAAGAAAATTTTCGTGGCTGCCGGCAGTTTTAACTTGTGCCGCCCGAACAATAATTTCCCCAGCCGAAGGATCCCATAAACGATGCCGGCGCCTACAACAACACCCAACAGGCTGAACCCAATGCTCTGGAGGTTGGAAGTCGTGTCATGCATTTTTGGCAGGCAGAGCGAGGCGATCAGGCCCACGACAGCCCCGCCAAGCGTGATCTCGTCGGGAATGATGTAATGTTCGATATCAATGAACGTCGCGCAGATCAGTCCCGCAAAAAACACGGCATAAACGAGCGCCAGCGGAATCGAAGGAAGCGGAAAGTCGTGACTGCCAAATCTCAGCCAGCAACCCAGAAAGGTCAGCCCGGTGAGCAGTTCGACGATGAAATAGCGCGGTGAAATCGGCGCGCTGCAATTTTTGCAACGCCCGCGCAACGTCAGCCAGGTCACCAGCGGGATGTTCAAATACCAGGGGATGGAATACTTGCAGTGCGGACAATGCGATGGCGGTGTGACGACGCTCAGCCCCAGCGGCATCCGGTGGATGCACACGTTCAGGAAACTGCCCACGATGCAACCCAGCGCGAAAAAGCAACATGTCCAAAATCCAAAGGGAACTGCCGCCCAGTTTGCGTCCCATGGCTTCAATACCACGGTCGCTAATATTGGACTGCCCGTCCACAGTCCGCAGTCCACAGTCGCGAATGTTGGGCTACCTGTCCACAGTCCACAGTCCACAGTCGCCAACGATGTAAGGTTCAGAATCATTTGAATTTTCTGCCGCGCAGGTCGGATTGTCTCAAATATGTTGTAAATCCGGCAATCAACTTTCCGACTTCATCAGTTGAAGCGTATAATTCGTTGAATCTGCTGGAATCGATGTATTGCTGGTCCAATGCAACATACAGGTGTGATTTGATTTCACCGCAAGAGCCTTTTGAGAACGAAAGGAACTGAGCAAACTCTTTATCACCACCTCGTTCAAATCCTTCGGCAATATTTCCCATGACCGAAACCGCAGCGCGTTGAATCTGGTCTTTGAGTCCGAAGTCCTTTGCAAATGGGCTGGCTTTGGTGCTGGAATAAACTGCCTTTGCCAATTCTCGTGCCTTTTGCCAGGCTAGTACGTCTTCGAACTTCTGGATGCTGCTCATATTTAGCCTTTGATTTTCGACCGCGATGACTGTGGACTGTGGACTGTGGACTTGTGACCGTTGAGTGCCGACTTGTAAACTTCTGTTTTGAGGGCGCGGCGCATAACGGTGATCGGCGCGCGTTTACCCGTCCATATCTCGAACGCTTTCGCACCCTGATATAACAGCATACCGAGGCCATTCGCGGTTTTGCACCCCGATTTTTTTGCGGCGATGAGCAGCTTCGTTTCTGCCGGACGATAGATCATGTCATAAACCGCGCGGGTTTGCTTCAGGGAAAATTGTTTCTCATTGAGCGGCGAGGGGTCACCTGGCTTCAATCCCAGCGACGTTGCGTTCAGGACAAGATCGATTTTTGTATTTGGATAACCGATGGAAACTTTGACCGAAGGACAGCGCTTTTTGATCTCGCGCGCGACGGTTTCCGCCTTGCTGCGGGTGCGGTTCACGAGAAAAAGCTCCACGACATTCGCCATGGCCAGCCGGAGTGCCGCGGTGCGTCCCGCGCCGCCCGCACCGAGTAATAAAACCTTTGCTCCGCGTAGTTTGATGCCCAGATCTTCGGCCAGGGCGGTGACGATGGCATCGGCGTCTGTGTTGTACCCGATGGCGCGGCATTTTTTGCCACGGACCTCAAACTTGATGGTATTGACCGCTCCGAATTTTTTTGCCGAGGTATCCAGCGCATCCATCATGTCCACGGCCAGCAACTTGTGCGGTACCGTTAGGTTAAGCCCGGCAAAGTTCATCGCCCGGGCGCCTTCGATGGCTGCGCGAAGATTTTTTGGATCCACTTCGAACGCGAGGTAACGCCAGTTCAATTCCAGCTTCGCGAACGCGGCATTGTGCATGGCCGGCGAGGCCGAATGCGCTATGGGAAAACCATACACCGCGCAAAGACGCGTGGCGGCATTGATTTGGGGTTGGCCGGACTGTGACACACAAAATTTATACGCGGCAACGGGGCGAGTTGCGAGTTCAAAGCAACCTTTTAAAACCAAAAATTTTATTCTTGTCTTTCCTCGACCCTGTGGGAAATTCCCACTATGAAAACGTTGACTGTGGATGCTCATAAGCGCATTCGGTTGCCGGACGCAAAACCAAAGCAAATCTTCGCTTATGAAAATCAGGGCAATGGACGGCTTATTTTGACGGTCGTCCGCGCAGAGGCGCAAGAGCCGTTTCCGCCGGGGAGTTTGTCGAAATATCTGACCCCGAAATTCAATCGTGAGATTGAAGTGTTGGCAAAGGGGAGTTCGCTGGAATTGCCGGAATGAAAGCCCAGTTTGATATCTGGCGTTTTGATTTTCCCGAGCGCGGCGAGCATTCCGTGATCTTGATTTCACACCCGGACATTTGCGATAAAGGTAAAATGGTGAATGTGCTTTACTGCACCAGCCAGCGGCAGGGTCGTAAACCATATCCTTACGAAGTGATGCTTAACGGTGCGGATGGCTTTGAATGGGAAACTTTCTGTAACTGTTCAACCATTTTTCTTGTTCCTTCCGAAAAACTATTTGGTAAACGCGGCAAGGTGACCCTGGAACGGCGGCGGCAAATCCGTGAAAAAATCCGCGGCTTGTTTCGGCTTAATGAGATGGATTAGAAAGGTGGCCAGCCCTTTCTTGTTCCTGATCGTACATGTTCCCATCCTCCACCTCTATATTTTATTCCGGTTTCAAACAGCTTTCCGCCGCCGTCGTTCTTCGCTAACATCTGCGGAAAATGAAATTGAAAGGCATGGTTTATCTCGTCGGGGCAGGGCCTGGCGACGCGGAATTGCTGACGTTGCGCGGCGCGGAATTGCTCCGGCGCGCGGATGTTGTCATCTATGATCTGTTGGCCAATCCAGCGTTGCTGCAGCTTGCGCGCCCGGATGCGGAACTCATTTCTCGCGGCAAACGGACGGAAGTCTCGCAGGACAAGATCAATGAGATGATGATCTCAAAGGCGCAGACGGGGAAAACGGTGGTGCGCCTCAAGGGCGGCGATCCATATATATTTGGTCGGGGTGGCGAGGAAGCTCAGGCACTGGTGGCGGCCAAGGTCCCGTTTGAGGTCGTGCCGGGCGTTTCTTCCATAGTAGCCGTGCCGAATTACGCGGGCATTCCGCTGACGCACCGGGATTTTTGCTCCAGCTTCACAGTGTTCACGGGTCATGAAGATCCGGATGACGCCAAAACCGAACTGCGCTACGAGCAGATCTCCAAAATCCCCGGCACCAGGGTGGTGCTCATGGGCACGGAGAAACTGGATGCCTGGACCAAATCACTCATCGCGCAAGGAATGCCGGCAGAGACACCGGTGGCGGTCGTGCAACACGGCACGTTGGGGAAACAAAAATCCGTTTCGGGAACACTGGCGACGATTGCGGCGCTGGCCAAAGAGAAAAAAATATCGCCGCCCGCGCTGGTCGTTTTGGGCGACGTCGTCAAATTGCGCGCGAAGCTGAACTGGGCGGAAAACCGCCCGTTGTCCGGCAAGCGTATCGTCCTCACACGGTCGCGCATGCAGATGCAGAAGTTTGCTAAAAAGCTCGCCGAGTTGGGCGCGGATGTTTTGGAGATTCCGGCGATCAAAGGGGTGGATCCCGATAACAAGAACGATTTCATTGACGCGTTGCTCTCGTTGAATTCTTATGATTGGCTGGTGTTCACCAGTCCGAACGGTGTCCACGTGTTCTTCGAATTGTTTTTCCGGCGATTCAAGGATTTGCGCGACCTGGGCGGCGCAAAGATCGCCGCCGTGGGTCCGGCCACGGCTGCGAAGTTGCGCGAACTCCATCTGCAAGTGGATGCCATGCCTAAAGATTACATCGGCAAAAAAGTAGCCGAGGCGATGGCCAGGGATGGGAGTATTGAGAATTCCAAGGTCTGCCTGTTGCGCGCGCAAAACGCGAACGTTGACCTGCCGCGGGCGCTCGAGGAGTTTGGCGCGATCGTGGACGACGTCGCCCTCTACAAAACCATTCCCGAGACGGAGGATTTTCTCGGTGCGGCGAAGAATTTTCTGGAACATGGCGCGGATTGGATTACGTTCACGAGCGGTTCGACGGTGGAATTTTTCCACCAACGGTTCGATTTGCCCGGCTTGATGAAGAAATTTCCCGGGATGAAGCTCGCGGTGATCGGTCCGGAGACCGCCAAAGCCGTCCGCGCGCTAAAGCTCGAACCCGCCGTCGAAGCCAAAGAACACACCACCGACGGTTTGATCGCCGAATTATTACGCAAAGCATGAAACTCGAAAAACGTCCCTACGGAAAAATGCCCGACGGCACGCCCGTCGAACATTTCACTTTCACCAATGCGACCGGCATGGTTTGCGAAGTGATCAATTACGGTGTCCGGCTCACCTCGATCAAAGTTCCTGACGCTAAAGGCAGGGTGGCCGACGTCCTTTTGGGGTTCGATGATTTAGACACGTACCTACGCAATGGCCACTTCGCTCCCGTTTGCGGTCGCGTGGCCAATCGCATCGGCGGCGCGAAATTCACGCTCGACGGTGTGACGTATAAATTGACTGCGAACGAAGGCGAGAACCAGTTGCATGGCGGCAAAAAGGGTTTCGACAAAGCGGTTTGGCGTGTGGTGGAGAAGGGGGGCGGCGTGGAATTTTCGTATCTGAGCCGCGATGGCGAAGAAGGTTTTCCTGGGAACCTGGAGGTCAAGACGCTCGTGACCTTGACCGACGCCAACGAGTTGCGCCTCGATTATACCGCCACGACCGACAAGCCCACGCCGGTGAACCTGACGAGCCACGGATATTTCAATCTGGCCGGCAGCGGCAGCATATTGGACCACGAGTTGATGTTGGCGGCGGATTTTTATACGCCGACGGATGCGAAGCTGATCCCAACCGGCGAATTAAAATCTGTCAAAGGAACTTCGATGGATTTTACCACGCCGAAAATAATCGGTTCACAGATGAAACAATTTCCGGAGGCCGCCGGCGGTTATGATATGAATTTTGCCATCAACGGCGGCGGACGGGGCACGGTGCTGGCGGCGCGCGCGCGGGACCCGAAGTCCGGGCGCGGCATGGAGACATGGACAACCCAGCCGGGGGTGCAGCTCTACACGGCGAACCATTTCAAGGGCATCGCTGGCCGTGGTGGCGCTAAATACGAGAAATTCGCCGGTTTTTGCCTGGAAACACAGCATTTTCCCGATTCCGTCAACCAGCCCCGGTTTCCCTCCACCATTGTGCGACCGGGAGAAACCTACCGGCAAACGTGCATTTATAAATTTTCCGCAGGATAAAATGATTCAGTTGTGGAACTTTACCTGTAGTGGTTGTTTAATAGAGCAATGAACACTCTGGAAGCCGAACCCGTCCAGCGCCGCGTTTCCGCCGCTGAAACTGCCCGCGAGACGTATCGCAAAATCTCGGAGAACATTTCGAGGATCATGCGCGGGCAGGCGGCCTCCACCCGAAATCTTCTCGCCTCGATGGCCGCCGGAGGGCACGTCCTGCTCGAAGATTTTCCCGGCACCGGCAAGACGACGCTGGCCAAGGCGCTGGCCCGTTCCATTGACGCGCGCTTCAAACGCATTCAGTTCACGCCCGACCTGTTGCCTTCGGATATCCTGGGTGTCTCGGTCTTCAGCCAGCGCGACCAGCAATTCCAGTTCCATGAAGGGCCGATCTTCACCGATATTTTGCTGGCGGACGAGATCAACCGCGCGTCGCCGCGCACGCAATCGGCGTTGCTCGAAGCGATGGGTGAGAACCAGGTCAGCGTGGAAGGTGAACAACGCGAGCTCTCAAAAATGTTTTTTGTCATCGCCACGGAAAATCCGGTGGAATTTCGCGGCACCTATCCGCTGCCCGAAGCGCAGATGGACCGGTTCGCGCTGCAATTCACCCTGGGTTACGTGCCGGCGGAAGAAGAGGTGGCCATCCTCACCGCCCAGGAACACAACCATCCGCTCGAAACGTTGCAGCCGTGCGTGACGATCAATGACGTGCTGGCGCTCAAACGCGCGGTGGAAGACATTCGCATCAGCGACGAACTGAAGCGTTACGCCGTGGACATTGTGGCGGCAACGCGCACGGCCAAAGGCGTGCAGCTCGGCGCCAGCGCGCGCGCCTCCATCGCCCTCATGAAAATTGCGCAGGCGACCGCCTTGTTCGATGGATTCGATTTCGTCACGCCGGAACAGATCCAATCGCTGGCCGTGCCGGTGATCGCGCACCGGGTCATTCTGGAGCCGCAGGCGCGTTTTTCCGGCGTCACTACACGCAGTGTGGTCGACGAAATCGTCAAAAAATTGAAAGTGCCGGCGTGACCTGGAATGTAGAAGTATGAAGTAAGAATGAAGAAGTCGCTTTTCTCTGCGCAAGCCGGCCTGGTGCATGATTCTTCATTCTACATTCTTCCTTCTTCCTTTGAATTGTGAGGCCGATCTACAGAGTATTATACCGGTCTTATCGCCAGACTTCGTCGTTGTTATATTGGCTGCGGCGGCGGTTCACGGCGGCGGGACTGTGCGTTGTGGGCAGCGCTATGGTTTCCATGTCGGTCGGGGCTGATGCCGAAAATACCGTCACCTACCAGATCTTTGCCTTGCTGGTCATGGTGATATTCCTGTCGTTTGCCTGCTGCTGGCTCTTTCGCGCCAAATTTTCAGTGAGCCGGAACGTGCCGCGCTTTGGGACCGTGGGACAGTCGCTGTCGTACAGCGTGACGGTTAAAAACCTGACTGCCGAAGCGCAAAAGGGTTTGAGCCTGCTGGAAAATTCCACCGACCCGCGCCCCACCTTTGACGAATGGCTCGCCTTCCAGCAGGCTGAAAACCGGCGGGTGGCGCCGTTCAAAGTCAGCGACCGGCGGCCGAATCCTTTTCGTCTCGCGGAGATCAAAGTGGCGGAAGTGCCGCCTCTGGCCCCGCGGGGCGAGGCGGAAGCGCGCGTGGAAATAATGCCGTTGCGCCGCGGTGTGGTGCGTTTCACCGGCATGATGCTGGCCCGAACGGATCCGTTCGGATTGTTCCGCTCATTCGTGAGAGTGCCCGTGAACGACACGATGTTGATTTTGCCGAAGCGTTATCGTCTGGCGTCCGTCCCGCTGCCCGGCCTGTTGAAGTACCAGGAAAACGGCGTGGCTCTGGCGGCAAACATCGGACGCAGCGAGGAATTTGTCTCCCTGCGCGAATATCGCCGCGGCGATCCGTTGCGGCACATCCACTGGCGCAGTTGGGCCAAAGCGGGCAAACCCATCGTGAAGGAATTTGAAGACGAATTTTTTGTGCGGCACGCGCTGGTGCTGGACACCTTCACCGACGAACCGCACAGCGAGCGGCTGGAGGAGGGCATTTCCGTGGCCGCGTCATTTGCCTGTACCATGATCACGCAGGAATCGCTGTTGGACTTGTTGTTCGTCGGCTCACAGACCTACTGCTTTACCGCGGGGCGCGGAGTGGCGCATGCCGACCAGATGCTCGAAATCCTTGCCGCGGTCCAGGCCAGCACTGATAAACCGTTCTCGATGTTGGAAAACCTGGTGCTCAACCATGTCTCCGCCGTGAGCGGCGTGATCTGTGTGCTGCAGTCCTGGGACGAGGCGCGGCAAAATTTTGTGAGAAAACTGCGTGTGCTGGATTTGCCCGTGATCGTGCTGGTCATCGCCGAACCGGGGACGATAGAGCCGGACGCCGGTCCCATGCGCGACATGCCGGAGAATTTTCACGTCCTGCGCATCGGCCAGATCCAGGAGGAACTGGTGAAGTTGGGAGGATAGGCTTTTCCCGATTATTATTTGCAGCCTGGATTTGAAAAGAAGAGCGTTTTTAAAGCTCGACCTCATCCTGACCTTCTCCTCCAGGAGAAGGAACAGCACATGAACATTCCTTTTTTCTTGGAAGGACTTTCCGACTGAGTCAGCGTTTCAAAATTCAAGCAGCAGACTTGATGAAAGCCCTCTCCTGGGGGGAGAGGGTTTGGGTGAGGACGAGTTAAAAACTGATTTCACTTCACATTCAACTCGCGCTGTATCCCAAACTTCTCGATCCTTTTACGCAACGTGGCGCGCGTGATGCCCAGCAGCTTCGCCGCCGCCACCTGGTTATCGCCGGTTTCCTTGAGCGCTTGGATCACCAGTTCTCGTTCCACGGCGGGAATGACCTTCAATTTCGGATCTTTCCTGGCCCACTGGAATAGTTGCCGCGCGATGGCCGCGGCATCGCTCACCCCGGCTTCACTGGGAGCAGATGAAATCACCGCGCTGGGACTCTGCCCGGAGATTTCCGGAGGCAAATCGCTCAGCAAAATCGCATCGCTCTTGGTCATGACATGGGCACGGCGAAGGGCGTTCTCCAGTTCACGCACGTTGCCCGGCCAATGATATTTCTCCAGCGTCTTGACAACGCTCGACGCAACTGACTTGGGCGATCGGCCTTGTTCGCGCGCGATTTTTTTCAGAAAATAATTCACCAGCAGGGGAATGTCGTCGGGTCGCTCGCGTAACGGCGGCATGGGGATGCGCACGACGTTGAGACGATAAAAAAGGTCCTCGCGGAATTGTTTCGTGGCGACCGCCTGCTCTAAATGCTTGTTCGTCGCGGCGATGACGCGGACATCCACCTGGATGGGTTGGTTGCCGCCGACGCGCTCGAACGTGCCGCTCTGGAGCACGCGCAGAATTTTCGTTTGCGTGGCGGGCGTCATATCACCGATCTCATCCAGGAAAATCGTTCCCTTGTTGCATTGCTCAAACTTGCCGATGCGCTGGTTTGTCGCGCCCGTGAACGCCCCGCGCTCATGGCCGAAAAGTTCGCTCTCCAAAAGCTGTTCGGGGATGGCTGCGCAATTGACCGCCAGGAACGGTTGCTTGCTGCGGTCGCTGTGATGATAAATGGCGCGCGCCGCCAACTCCTTGCCCGTGCCGCTTTCGCCGGTGATGAGCGCGGTGGCATCGCTCGCGGCCACCTGGCCGATGAGTTTGAACACTTGTTGCATCGCGTTACTGCGCCCGATGATGCCCAGTTCATAGTCCTCCGACTCCAGCAACGGCTGGTACGACACGACTTGCTTCATGTCGCGCGCGGCCTTGAGCGCATTGCCAACGATTTCCTTGATCTTCACCGCGTCGAACGGCTTGAGCAGATAATCATAAGCGCCCAGTTTCATCGCCTCGATGGCCATCTGCGTGGTGCCGTAGGCGGTCATGAGGATGACGAGTTGCCTGGGATCATTCGCGCGGATTTTGCGCAACGTCTCCAGGCCGTTCATCCCACCCATGCGTACATCCATCAACACCAGGTCTGGCTTGAACTTTGGGATCACCTTCAGGCCTTCCTCGCCCGAGGACGCCGTGGCCAGTTCGATTTCCGGCGAACTGAAAATTCGCTGGAACGAATACCGCACATCCTCTTCATCATCGATCAGCAACAACTTGCTCATTCGCGCGAGGATAGTGGATTTTTTGGGCATTTTACAGAGAATTTTGATGGGGAGCGCACACGCCGGTTTCACGTCAATTCGCGTCAGGAGGCGTCCATTGACGTCACAAAAAATCAGGGATTTTCAGGTTTTTTGTTTCCGGGAAACAATTCGTTTTGGAAAAAGAGTGGTTTAGTCCGGTTTAGTCCGGTTAAGTTTGAGGCAGCGGTTGAGAGCAAATCAACAACGAAGGAACAAAGGAACGAAGGGAAAAGCTGTGAAAGAATGACATTTTTACAGAGGGAAACAGGGATAACAGAGCTGAAACCACGGGTGAACACGAATGGACATGGATTCTTGAGGAGGATTTGAGCAGACGCAGTAACGGTCTGGATGCAGTCAGAAGGTGCAGTCAGAACATAGGTAACACATCAGGTTCAGAACATGGGTAACGGTTCCAAAGGCAATGCGTGAAAAATTTCTCACGATGCGTGAAATTCACGCTAAAAAGCGCGCCGCGATCCTGAGTATTAAGGTTTCTTGAAGAAAATATGGCTGGCACAAGCTTTGCTTAAGCAAGACGACCCCAAAATTTATCATGAAGACAAGTGCCTGGCTGGTCGTTGTGTTTTTTCTTGCGAGTGTCCTTACGTTTAACCTCAAGGCCACGACTTATTATGTGGATGCCGGCGGAACAAACCCTGTTGCGCCTTATTCCCTTTGGAGCACGGCGGCGACAAATATCCAGGACGCGGCGGTATATGCAACAACCGGTGACACGATTTTGGTGACCAATGGAGTGTACCAGTACGGCAGCACGGGAAATAATTCACAGGGTTACCACCGCGTTTTCGTGGGTTATCACGCGCTTTTGCGGAGTGTCAATGGGCCGGACGTCACGACGATCGTGGGTTCTTTTACCGGGCAGATCCGCTGTGTTTATTTGGGCGCGGGCGCGACGTTGTCGGGATTTACGCTGACCAATGGCGAGGGAGGGAATGCGGCAGCGGAGGGAGGCGGGGTATTTGTGGAGCCGGGTGCTACAGTCACCAATTGCGTGATGGTTGGCAACTATGGCCAGGCCGGCGGCGGAGGATGCTGGGGGAACCATGACAGCAACCCGGGCAATTGCACGGTCATCAACTGCGTCATCAAACAGAATTACGGGCCGTACGGCAGCGGGGTGGATGGTTGCCTGGTGTATAACTGCCTGTTGACCGGCAACAATAACGGCAGCGCGGCTTATGGGGGGACGTTATACAATTGCACGATTGTGGGAAACAATGACAACGGTCCAAACAGCATTGGCGGAGCGAATTCTTCCACGCTGGTCAATTGCATCATTTACAATAACACGAACGGAGTGTACGCGGATTGTTACCAATGCGTTTTGACCAACTGCTGCACGACGGTGGGGCCGGGCAATACTTCCTTGCCCAACAACAGCATCAGCAATGCGCCGATTTTTTTGAATCCGTCCGCCGGTGATTATCATTTGCAGATCGGTTCTTCCGGCATTGATGCCGGCACCAATTCGTACGTGATGGGCACGGATCTGGATGGGAACCCGCGCATAGCCAATGGAGTTGTTGATATGGGGTGTTACGAGAACCAAAACACCAACCCGGTGCATTACGCGAGCTTGAGCAGCACGAATCCGGTGGCGCCGTACACGAATTGGCTGACCGCGGCGACAAATATCCAGGATGCGGTGGCGGTGGCGCAGGCCGGGAACATTGTGGCAGTGGACGCGGGTGTTTATACAAATGCCGGGGTGGTGATTTCGGGAAATGAGACCAATGTGGTGGCGCTGACCAATGGCATCACGTTGCTGGGAGTGTATGGCCGGCAATCGACGATCATTAAAGGCGGGATCCTGACCCGTTGCGCTTACGTGGGCAGCAATTCAGTGTTGAGTGGATTTACCATCACAAATGGGCGCGCGCAGAATTTGACTGGCGGAGGAATTTTGTGCCAGCCGGGCGGCCTGGTGGCGAACTGTTTGGTGATCAGCAATTCTGCCAATTTTCCGGGGACATACAGCGGCGGTTCGGGTGGCGGTATTTATGGAGGAATGATTTCCAATTGCACGTTGGCATGGAACACTGCGGGATCAGGTGGTGGCGTAGGAGGCGGCGCAAGCGTATGGAATTGTATTTTTACCAATAATGTGGCGAATGGCGGCGGCGGAGCCTGCCTATCAATTCTGAATGGTTGTCTCTTGAGCAACAATCTGGCGGCATATAATGGTAATTCAGGCATGGGTGGGGCGATGAGTAATTGCGTGGCATACAACTGCACAATGAAAGGAAACATTGCTTCGACCGGAGAAGGCGGCGCGAGTTTTTTGGGGACCAATTTCAATTGTTTTATCATTGGAAATTCCACGACCTATGGCGGTGGAACGTATCAGAGCACGAATTATGATTGCGTCCTTTCGAATAATTTTGCTTCCAATTACGGCGGAGGCGCGGATGGCGGTGCTCTGTACAATTGCCTGCTGGCATTCAATGTGACGAGCAATTCGATCACGTTTTACGGATTAGGCGGAGGCACTTATGGAGCTTCGCTTTACAATTGCACGGTGGTGAGCAATTCAGCCAGTGGCGGGGGCGGCGGCGCCTATGGCATTGGCATAGCCAATAATTGCATCATCATGTTCAATACCGTGACCGGGGTGGTCCAAAACGTGTTCGGAGGGGAGAATGTTTTCTATAGCTGTATGGTACCGACGCCAGTTACTTATAATGGCCACGATATTACCAATGATCCGGTGTTTGTGAATCCGGCGGCGGGAGATTTTCATCTGCAATACACTTCGCCTTGTATCAATGCGGGCACCAATTTTTTGGTATCAACCGCGACCGATTTGGACGGCAACCCGCGCATCGCGGGGTATTCAGTTGATATGGGGGCGTATGAAAAAACGCCGCCATCCATCATCCCGAACTGGTGGCTGTTCCAATACGGATTGACGAATGATGGCTCGGCGGACTTTAAGGATTTGGACGGGACGGGGATGCCCAACTGGGAGAAATGGAAGGCGGGGTTGAATCCGACGAACCCGGCATCGGTATTGGCAGCGTCGGCGCCCACGCCAATGAGCGACGGATCGGGAACGACGGTGACGTGGCAGAGTGTGACTGACATAGTTTATTTTGTGGAGCAGAGCACAAACTTGAGCGCGCAACCGGCGTTTTATCCGATCCAAAGCAATATCATGGGCCAGGCGGGGACGACGAGTTACCTGGATGTGACGGCAACGAATGGCGGCCCGTATTTTTATCGAGTGGGAGTGCAGTAGGGGGAAGGAAGAAGTAAGAATGAAGAGTGAAGAAAAGACGCAAAAAACGAGGGTGGAAGATTGAGGATGGAATAGATTAATGGACTCGTGTAACTCGTTCTTCCGAAATTGATCAAACGTATCGGTAGCGTTTGAGAAATTGGGTGGTGTCGGCTTCGGAAGCGATGAGGATGCGGAGTTTGCGGACGTTGGCTTCGATTTTTTCCATGTAGAGGTTCGGCCCGGCGGGAAAGGGATCGTTGAGATAGCGATGTTGCCCGCCAAAGTCGCGGTCGAGTTTGGTTTTGACGTAATGTTCCCAGAAATCGGGGGTCTTGTTGAGAAGGTCCCGGGCGCTGGAGAACATGCTGACGACATTATTTTTTTGGATCGAACTGCGGATGGCCTCGGAGAATTCAGAGTAAAGGACGGGCAGTTTTTCGATATAGTCGTCGGCGGCCATCTGGCCGAGGAGATCGGCAGCACCCAGGCAGAGACCGATGATGCGTTCGGCGTCGCTTTGGAAGGGGATGACTTTGAGCAGGGCATCCACACCGGTGCAGCAGATCATGTTTTGGACGCTGGCAATCTCCCGGGCATCAAATTTATTTTCACCGAGGAGTTCAGCGGCAAAGTCCGCGCTGCGCGCAACGTGGACAGCGGTGTATTTGGCTCCAGTTCCCCCGGCATCGCCGGTTTTTTTCAGATAGCCGGTGTCATGCAAAAGGATGGCGAGGATGCCGAGTTCAACGACGCGTCTGGGCAGGGTGAGGGACGGTTTGGCGAGGAAGCGCCCGCGCAAGATCCGGGCCATGCAGAGCGTGCCCTGGAGGGTGTGTTCGAGGTCGTGGTAGTGCGCATCAACGGCCTGATAGCCGGGGTAGCGGCCGGTGAAGACATCGGTGGTCCATTGGAAAGATTTGGGGATGAACTGCGCGTCCCCATCGGGGAACATCAATAGATATACCGCCTGCACTTCCTCAGCGACAGCGGCGGGGTCATTCGTTGGGAGTTTCAGAGTCATTGCCTGTGCGCTCTTGTCCAACGGGTGGAAAACTAAAGGATTTGAGGAGGAGAGGCAAGGAGATACGCCGGGGGAACATTCAACGTTCAACATTCAACATCGAACATCCAATATCCAATATCGAATATCCAATATCCAATATCCAATATCCAATATCGAAATGGTTGGGCTTGATTACAGACTGTGGTGGCCTTAAATGGAGGCATGTCTGACTTAGGCAAAATGCTGGTGGTGACGGGCCTGCTGATTGCGGGGATTGGAGCGCTGTTGTGGTTGGGATTTGGGCGGGGGTGGCTGGGGCGGTTGCCGGGAGACGTGAATTATTCAAAGGACAATGTGAGTTTCCATTTTCCGATTGTGACGTGCCTTTTGATCAGTGTGATTTTGAGTTTGCTGATGTGGTTGTTGAGGAAGTGATGATTTTAACCACGGATGGATACGGATAAACACGGATTTTAAACACCAATTCACGCTAATTATTTTACAGAAGAAAACAAAGGGAACGAAGGCAGAACAAGGATTTTCTGCGGGACGCCGAAGGGACAGGCGAGATGCCTGCGCTCTCCAAATTCATGTTACAAAGGGGTGAATAACTGTTTTGAAATTGACTGGATGATTGAAGGCAGCTAGTATGATTGTTACTCAACCAAGGCGTATGAAAACGATGGCAATGTTATTGGTGCTTTCATTTCTGATGGCAAGTGGTGTCTTCCGGGTTGGAGCGGCGACGTATTATGTGGCTGCGAATGGGACGAATCCTCTCCCTCCGTATGCCGATTGGAGCACAGCAGCGACGAATATCCAGGATGCGGCGAATCTGGCCGTGAGTGGCGACACGATTTGGGTGACGAACGGAGTTTATCAGTATGGCGGCGCGTCGTTCAACGGTTCGAATCGGGTATATCTTGCCCAGGGAGTGTTGTTGCAGAGTTTAAATGGGCCTGCTTATACGACCATCAAAGGATATTGGGACCCGGTTACCACGAACGCGAATGATGCGTTGCGCTGTGTGTATCTATCTCCGTTTGCCACAGTGTCGGGCTTTACGTTGACGAACGGGGCGACGCAATCGTCTGAAGGACAGGGTGGCGGAGCGTTTTTGCAACCCAACGCGACGGTCACGAATTGCGTGATCGTGGGCAATGCCGCGGAGGATCAGGGAGGAGGATGTGATTCGTACAAACAAGGAATCCCATTGGTGGTCAACTGCGTCATCAAGAACAATTTTGCCCCCACCGGCAGCGGAGTCAGCGAATGTGTGGTGCATAACAGCCTGGTGGCCGGCAATGGCACTACGAACAGTGGCAGTCCGGTGTACTTCAGCACACTATACAATTGCACTATTTCGGGAAATTCCTCCCAGGGATTGGGCGCGGCACAGGGATCGACACTGGTCAACAGCATCATTTATGGCAATACCAACGGCAACTATCCCGACTGTTATCAATGCCTCCTGACGAATTGCTGCACGACGTTGGGACCCGGCAGTTCTTTTCCCAACAATAGTTTCAGCAACGCGCCGGATTTTGTGAATGCGTCGGCGGGCGATTATCATCTTCAGACCGGCTCGCCATGCGTTGATGCCGGAAATAACCTTTATGTGACCAATGCGACGGACCTGGACGGGAACCCGCGCATTGTCGGCGCGGCGGTGGACATGGGTTGTTACGAGAACCAAAACACGAATGAAGTGCTTTTTGTGAGTGTGAGCGGCACAAATGCCACGCCTCCGTACGCGAGCTGGGCCACGGCGGCGACGAATATCCAGGACGCCATTGCGGCGGCGCCCGCCGGAGGACTGGTGATCGTGGGCAGCGGTGTTTACAAGAATGAAAGCGCCATCGTTTATGGCTGGACCAATCGGGTGGCTTTAACCAACGGGGTCACTCTGTTAGGAATTAACGGCCCCCAAACGACGGTGATTGTTGGCAGTGTGTATGGGGTATTTGGGTCGCAAATGCGTTGCGCTTACGTAGGCAGCAACTCAATGCTGAGCGGTTTCACGCTGGCCAGCGGGACGGCGGAAAATTCAGGCGACCCGATCGAGGACGAAAGCGGCGGCGGGGCATGGTGCGAGAGCAGCGGCGTGATATCGAATTGTGTTGTTGGCGGAACGAATTATGTCAATGGCAGTGATTCCAACGACGGCAGTACCGCATACGTTGCTGGCGGTGGCGTCTATGGAGGGACGATTTATAACAGCACCCTGGTGAACAACACCGCCCCGAGCGGTGGAGGCGCGGCCAAAGCCAACCTGATCAATTGTTTGGTCACCAACAACGCCAGCAGCGGGAGCAAGGCATTCGGCGGTGTTGATCTCTGCACCGCTTCCAATTGCGCGATTGTTAAGAATGCGGGCATTGGCGCCGAACAGAGCACGCTCTATGATTGCCTTATCTCCAACAACTTTTCTGGCGCTGAACTGAGCGCGCTTTACAATTGCACAATCACGCGGAACCAGGGCGGGGGCGTCCTTCAATGCACCAACTATGGATGCATCATTTCAGGGAATACGAATGGCAGTGGAGGCGGCGCCTTCGAGGGTGTTTTGTATGATTGTGTCATATCCAATAACACGGCTATATCGACGGGGGGAGGCGTGTTCCAAAGCGCGGTTTATGATTGTGTGATTGCGGGAAATAAAGCGTCGGCATTTGGCGGGGGCGGCACTTTAAGCGCGCTTTACAACTGCACGGTGGCCGGCAACAGCGCAATGGCGGGAGGGGGGATCAATGGGGGCACGGCATACGACTGCATCATCTATGACAATTCGGTTTCAAGCTCAAACCCGGCGGTGACCAATTGGCTTTCCGGCGCTTCCCTCGTCGATTGCGATACGACTCCTCTGCCATCCGGCGCGGGAAATATCACCAACGATCCGGCGTTCGTAAATCTTGCGACCATCGATTATCATCTGCAATCCGATTCACCGTGCATCAATTCGGGCGATAATCTTTACGTCTCGTTGACCAATGATCTGGATGGCAACCCGCGCATTTCCGGCGGGAGGGTGGATATGGGGGCTTTTGAATATCAGAATCCGCCGTCCATCCTGTCCTACGCCTGGGCGCAGGAGTATGGATTGCCGACGGATGGTTCGGCAGATTATGCGGATTCGGACGGTATCGGGATGCCAAATTGGGAGAAGGCGATCGCGGGATTGAACCCAACGAACGCGGCATCGGTCCTGGCGATGTCGCCAATGCAGCCGACCAATAATGCATCAGGCATTGTCGTGACCTGGCAGAGCGTTACGAATGTCGCTTACGATTTGCAGCAGAGCACAAATTTGCCCGCGTTTTATACGATCCAAAGCAATCTTCTCGGGCAGGCGGGGACGACGAGTTTCACGGATACGTCGGCGACGAATGCCGGGCCGTATTTTTATCGCGTCGGGGTGGAATAAGAGCGTCGGAAAATTAACGCAAAGACGCGGAGGGACAAAAACGAGAATGGAGGATGGAGGGTTGAGGATGGCCAACAAAAATGAGGATGAGGAGGAGCATGAGGAGGAGAATGATTCTAAACAGGGATCGACGGAGTCTCGCGGGCGCATCTTGACACTGCCCCGTGGCGGCGGCCAAGAAAGGCCTGGAACAGAGAGGGACTGGAAGCAGATTGGATTTGAAAGGAAGAACGTTTTTAAAGCCCGACCTCATCCTAACCTTCTCCTCCAGGAGAAGGAACAGCGAGAGGACATGCCTGGATTGGTGGAGCGGCAAGCCCATGGATTC